>CBFIJD010000001.1:0-60001 GCA_965662845.1 uncultured bacterium
CTGGATAGAGCAACTGACTTCTAATCAGTAGGTTCGGGGTTCGAGTCCCTGTGGGCGCGCCAGCAACCATGCGGGTTTGCGGGTTTACACAGCACTCACCAAATCTTTAATGGTGGGACTGGTGGTGGAGAAAAATTTCTGAAAATCCCCCAAAATCACGCCTTTTTGCCTCCCTTCACTAGCCTCTCAAACAGCCAACACCGCGTCGTTTCAGCGCACTTCTCAGCCAGCTCTCTCTGACTGCGCTTGAAAACATGTCGAGCACACAAGTCACCAAAACGCGATGCGCTCAGGTGGTGTCTCGCAGGTCACGATGAAGCGGCTTAGACACAAAACGGAAGGGATTGGGTGCAGAGTGACAGATCACGTCAGAAGTCGGCCAAGATCTTCAGGCAAGGACGGGAAGCCCGCGCACAGCGTGCCCGAATACATAGGCGGATTGGCTAGTATTTGAGGGGGATCGTCTAGTGGGCCGAGGAAACCGGCGTAAGGGCTGGATTTTCTCTGGTCGGGGTGACAGGGATCGAACCTGCGACCTCTTGTTCCCAAAACAAGCGCGCTACCAGACTGCGCTACACCCCGCACAGAAAAACGAATGAAAATACGCTTCTTTTCAAGAAACGCAAGGTCTTTTTGTTTAGATGTCCGCCATTATGATGCCAAACTGATGTCGGATCATCCGGCGAATGTAACGGTCGTTTTCTAGGCCGGCAAAACGGATCTCTGTGCGAATCTTCTCGCGAATGTAGCGCAGCTCTTGTTCTGTAGTGCTCAGCTCAATGTCCTGCTGCAAATTGCCGTTCAGGAGGTTGTTCATCACATTCCGTCGCAGACGGTGCTTGACTTCCTGCAATTGATCCGGCGTGTAGCTGCTCAGCGTGGCCTCAATCTCCGACTGATTGAACCCCATCAACGAGAGCTTGACCCAACGCGAGAACAAGTTCACTGAATTTGCGGTTGTCTGGGCTCCAGCCCACCCGGCTCCCCACAGCGTAAAGCTCGCGAGGCTTGCCACCAAAAACTTGCGGATGTAACTTTTATGTCGCATACCACTGCTCCGAAAAAAGGATTTGTTTGCTCCTATCTTCGGCAAATCACCGCAAAACTTTAGAAGTATTTTGCCGTGGAATGATCCTTGTTTTCCTCGTCACCCATGATTTGATCTTTCGTCACCCCTTTCCGAAGGATATTCCATGCTTGCTAGCTTGCGTTCTCAGTTGGTTGCCGCGCTCTGCGGCGTAGGTTTTCTTGGAGTTCTGCTGACGAGTGCAATCGGCTACTTCAACTCTGCCAGCTCTCTCTCACGCTTAACCGACCAAAACTTGGCCGCGGTCCGTGACGAGAAGGCTCGCGAAATTGAGAGTATCTTCACCGCCATGCGAGGCCACATCACTTGGCTCGCGTCGAGCAAATTAGTGGGCGAAGCGATGCAAGACTTCAGCAGTGGCTTTCAACGTTTTGAACAAGAAGCCGGGCTCTCCGCAGCCGACGTCGACCAACGGCTGAAGCGCTACTACGAAAGTCAATTTCTACGACGCTTGAACGCAAACCAAACCCGCAAAGAAGGCTATCGCCAATACTGGCCGTCGGAATCGAACTCTCGCTTGCTGCAAGACATTTATATTTCTTCCAACCCCAACCCGCTCGGCTCTAAAGATCGGCTCCGTTACGCGGGCAATGGAACGGCCTATGACAACACCCATCGCGATTATCATGGGACATTTCAACAATATCTTGCGCAGCACGGCTACTACGACCTCTTTCTGATCGATATGGCGGGCTACGTCGTTTACTCGGTCTTCAAAGAGGTAGACTTCGCCACTTCTCTGGCGCGCGGTCCCTATCGCAACAGTAACCTCGCCGAGGCGTTCCGCCTGGCAAAAGGCTCGGCAGGGGGACAGGCCCGCACTGTGGACTACGCCCCTTACGCGCCTTCGTATTTGGCACAAGCGGGCTTCATGGCAGCCCCCGTCGTTGTCAATGGGCAAACGATTGGGGTGGTTGCGCTACAAATCTCTGAGGATCGTTTGAACAGCGTCACCTCAGGCAATGGAAGCTGGCAAGGGCTCGGTCGCACGGGCGACATCTTCGTTTTGAACCAAGAAGGCTTCATGCGCACAGTCCCTCGCTCTTATGACGACAAAGAAGGCTACATCGCCTTCGCTCGCAACTTTGGCTACACCGACGAACAAATCCTGCGCCTGCAAAACCTCAGTCCAGTGGGAATCTCGCAAGTGCAGTCTGTCGCCGCCAACGCTGCCATCAACGGAGAAACGTCGATCATTCATTTTGAAAACGACCTCGGGATGCACGCGATTGGCGCCGTGCGTCCTCTCCGCATTGACGACTTGAACTGGGCGCTCGTGTTAGAGATGTCAGAGGATGAAGTCGGCGCCATCACGGATAACTTGCTCTTGCAGTTGGTGTTGGTGGCCCTCGTGCTGCTCATCTCTATTGTGGTCTACGCCCTCTGGTATGCGCGCTCGCTCACCGCTCCGATCATCACGCTTCAAGCCGGCGCTGAACGACTCGCGCTCGGCAGCACTGACGTTGACATTCACATCGAGCGCAATGATGAGCTGGGTCAGCTTTCCGACTCCTTCCGACACATGATCAAAGAGTTGCGCCACAAGGTACAGAGCATTGAGCGGGTCTCCCAAGGCAACCTCGCCGAAGTCATCCAAGTCTCCTCCGATCAAGACGTCCTCGGTCTTGCACAGCAGCGGATGGTGGCCTCTCTAAACAACCAGCTCCGCCAAGTCTCAGAGACTTCCCAAACCCTCTCCCAAAAAGCCCAAGAGTTCTCCAACTCCAGCACCCAAATTTCTCAAGGAGCCTCCCAACAAGCCGCAGCGCTGGAGGAGATTTCTGCTTCTATGGAAGACATTGGCAAACAAATTCGACAAAACGCGGAAGGAGCCGAGCAGGCCAATCAACTCGTAGACAGCAACCGAGTGAAGGCCGATGAGAGTAATCAGCAGATGCAGGACATGCTCTCGGCAATGGATGAAATCCAAACCGCTTCCAAAAACATCTCCGCCATCATTAAGACCATTGAAGAGATCGCGTTCCAAACCAATGTCCTCGCCATCAACGCAGCGGTCGAAGCGGCGCGAGCCGGAGCTCACGGCAAAGGGTTCGCTGTCGTCGCCGAGGAAGTGCGCTCCTTGGCTCAAAATAGCGCCAACGCTGCCCGCCAGACGACCGATTTGATCAAGGACACCGCTCAAAAAATTGAGGTCGGCTCCCAGCTCGCCAATGAAACCGCAGCCTCTCTCCAAGAGATTGTCGCCGGCACCGCGAAAGTGAACGTGCTCATCAATGAGATCTCCGAAGCGAGCAACAATCAGTCACGCGGCGTGCAAGAGATCACGGCGGGCTTGAACCAACTCAATGATGTCACCCAAGCCAACTCGGGCACCGCAAACCTAACCGCGAATTTGGGCGCTGAACTGAGCGAGCAAGCAGAGCGCCTGCGACGCGTTGTCGAGACTTTCACTCTGGAGAACCAGTCACTCGGAGCAGGGAACATGCTGCTCCCTCCGGAGGCGCCCGTCTCTAGCGCGCTCCCTGCCTCCCCTGTTCCGGCCGCGCCCCCACGCTTCAGCGCTCCGCCCAAAGTCGACTTTCCAGCGACAACTCCTCACAAATCGCCATTCGTCGCAGCCTCTCAACAGAAAGTCACGCCTCCAGCACCGCGAATTGACTTGCCTCCGCCCGAGGAGACACCTCCACAACCAGCACCCACACCGCGCCCAACGGCTCCCAAACCAGCGGCCCCTTCCGCCGCTTCTTCACCAGGCCAAGAGCTGATCAACTTTGATATTGAAGACACAGGGAATTTCTAATGCATCGTTCGCTTCTCGCGCTGCTGATCGTGCTCCTGCTCAAAGCGGGGGCAGCCTCGGCTTTGCCTCTCAAGGCTCCCATCTACAACGCCAACGACGAAGAGCTAGGGACAGCGCTGCTCTACATTGACTATGTGGAGATCTTGGATTTGGCTCAGGAACCAATGGGGAAGGTCGCCTTTGTGTTGCGGGAAGGGTCGCATGAGATCTTGCTGGTGAGAGACGACGCGCAGAAGACGCTGGGAGGACGCGCCGCGAATAAGCGGCTTTACAATATGGAGGGGCAGCTCGTCGCGTTTTATGACTGGTCTTCGTTTTGGGTCTATGTCTATGCGCGGGATGGCAAGCCTTTGGGGAAAGCTAAATGTATCGCATTTCGCGGGGTTTGTGCTGCGGGCGTGGCCGGCTATCTTACAGGGCTGCTCGGCACACCTTCGTCCTGAAACTCGCCCTCTTGCCCGTCTTCGCTCTGCGGCTCAAATTGATGTAACCAGTCCTGCAAACTGACAGTTACATCTGGAGCACACACTCCCTCCAGCACTTCAATGCCAGCTTCTCTCAAGATCTGGACTCCGGCCCCGTTCACGCGCGGGTGTGGATCACGGACGCCGATCACCACTCTTGGAATCCCCGCGTCTCGAATGGTAAGGGCGCAAGCGGGAGTTCGCCCCACAAAAGCGCAGGGCTCCAATGTGCAATAGAGCGTCACTCTCTCCAGATCGATCCCCTGTACTCTCGCTTGGCGGATCGCATGAGCTTCGGCATGATCGCCCCCTGGTGGATGAGTCCACCCCCGCACTAAAGCTTGATCTTCAGCGACCAGCACACAGCCTACCGCTGGGTTATCTCCTGTCTTTCCCTGAGCTTGCTCCGCAGCTTTGATCGCCTCGCGCATCCAGTGCTCATGAGGTTTCATGCGCCAAATATTCGGTTTGATACCATTGATAAACCTGCTCAATGCCGGCTTTCAGGGAGACCTTGGCTTCCCATCCCAAGTCGCGCAATCGGCTCACATCCAGCACCTTGCGGGGAGTGCCATCCGGTTTTGTCGTGTCAAAACGCAGCTCACCTTGATAGCCAACCACTTCTTGGATCGTCTCGGCGAGTTCGCGAATGGTCACATCTTCTCCTCTGCCCACATTGATTGGCTCGCTTCCTTCGTAAGCTTCCATCAGGAAGAGGCACGCTTCGGCTAGCTCATCGGCCAACAAGAACTCACGACGGGGCGTTCCAGTTCCCCAGACTACAACCTCTGGGCTCGCAGCCTCCTTGGCTTCGTGAAAGCGACGCAGTAACGCCGGCAAGACGTGCGAATTTTGCGGATGAAAGTTGTCGTGGATTCCATACAAATTGGTGGGCATCGCTGAGATAAACCGCGCTCCGTACTGACGCTGGAAGCTTCGGCACATTTCGATCCCTGCAATCTTCGCAATCGCATACGGAGAGTTGGTCTCTTCTAGTGGCCCCGTCAACAAAGATTCTTCTTTAATGGGCTGCGGGCAATGTTTGGGATAGATGCAAGAGCTTCCCAAGAACAACAGCTTCTCTACCTTGTGTTGCCACGCAGCGTGCAAAAGATTGTTCTGAACTTGCAAATTTTCGTAAATAAAATCTGCCGGATACGCATTGTTCGCGTGAATGCCTCCCACCTTCGCCGCCGCAACGAACACATACTGCGGTCGCTCCTCCTCAAACAAGGCGTGCACGGCGTCGGCGTTCAACAGATTCAACTCTTGGCGAGTGCGCAACAGCAAGTTGTGGAATCCGCTAGTCTGTAAAGCTCGGGTCAGCGCTGAACCAACGAGACCTCTATGGCCCGCCACATAAATTCGACTATCTAGTTGCATAGGAGAAACGTATTGAGGTGAGGGTAGCGAGTGCAACAGAGGCGATGGTCTCTGTGCTTCCAGCACAAGAATTTTGGTAACTCAAATTACCTTTTTTATTTAGCTAAAAAAAATAATCAAAAAGATGCTTCTTTCTTGAAATTTGTTTGAAGATCGTTAAGGTAGTCGAGGTCTCAGGGTGACACGAGAGTTACAGGCCACTGGTGTTGATCAGGTAACTCTGCTGACAGGATGTCGGGTCAGAGGCTAGATGCCCCCTGAGGCTCTTTCTCTGCGGAAGAGTTGTTCTCTGCTTCTGGTTGTAACTGTAACCCCATCATTCTTGCCCGTTTCTCCCACAAACGTCTTGCGAGCGCTTGCATGTCATCGCTCTTGTCATCTTCATCGACAATCTCCAGCCCCAGCAACGTCTCCACTACATCTTCCATCGTCAAGACGCCAACCATCGTGCCGTAGTCATCATCTACGACTAGGGCGAGCTGTTCGCGACGACTGACCAGCAAATCAAAGACTTCCGCGAGCGTCGCGTTGTAGCGAGTCGCTAACACATCCCGCCGCAAGTCGACCAGCTTCGTATTTTGCTGATCGTGAGCTTGGGCCATCAGAATGTCGTTTTTCAGCACATATCCGCTGACTTGGTCAGGGTGTTTCTGATAGATCGGGATTCTTGAGAACGGATTTTGCGGGTGCAGCACAAAGTATTCGTCCACGGTGAGATTTTCTTCCAGAGAAAAGACGACCGTCCGGGGCGTCATGATGTCCTCAGCGATCGAAGTCCGAAAGCGGAAGAGATTTTTGAGAATGCGCGACTCGCTCTCTTCTAGCTGTCCTTCCTTTGTGCCCAAGTCGGCCATCGAAGCAAACTCTTCTCGGCTAAAGCCCGTCAGCTCACTGTGCTGCATGCCCCGCGTCAGGAACTCGGCGAGCCACACAAAAGGGTACAAAATATACACTAGATACTTCAGGAAATATCCGACGGCAGGCGCAAGCGATCTCCAGTATGCCGCCCCGATGGTCTTAGGGATGATTTCAGAGAAAACCAGAATGAGGAGCGTCAAAATCGCAGAGGCGATCCCTAACGATTCATCTCCGAAGACAAAAGCAGCTTGAGCCCCAGCCCCCGCGGCGCCTACGGTGTGCGCAATCGTGTTGAGCGTCAAAATCGCGGTGAGTGGGCGGTTGACGTCGTTTTTGAGCTTGTGTAGCAGATTTCCAACTCGGCTGCCTTTCTCTTGTAATAACGCAACGTAAGCTGGGGTCACGCTTAACAAAACGGCCTCGGCAATCGAGCAAATAAACGAAAAACCGAGAGCCAACACAACATACAGAATCAGCAGAAACATAAGGATCTGAAAAAGAGTCGGTAATCACAGCGACGGGAAGCCCCACGCTGCACCAAAACGCAATTCATTTGGATCTCAAGGCGGAAAAGGCAGGAGGAAAAGAATAGCAATCAAAGAGTAGGCGTGATATTTACCGCTCCCTTCGGAGTCCGATACATGATCGCTGGTGATGCAGGTAGCTCTCATGCAACCTGTAGCGCGAGAGGAAAGTCCGGGCAGCACAGGGCAGGGTGCTGGCTAACGGCCAGGCGGCGCGAGCCGATGGAAAGTGCCACAGAAAATACACCGCCGATGGTCGTCATTGACACAGGTAAGGGTGAAAAGGTGAGGTAAGAGCTTACCGCAAGGCTGGTGACAGACTTGGCAGGGTAAACCCCATCCGCTGCAAGTCCAAGTAGGATCGTGTTCAGACGGCCCGTCTGGCGATCGGGTAGGACGCTAGAGGTGGTTGGTAACGGCCATCGTAGATAAATGATCATGACTCCACCGGAGCACAGAACCCGGCTTATTTCGGACTCCGACATCATGAGGGGGTTACTTTTTGTTGTTGTAGGATGTTCTCCAACAGGCGCTTCAGATCCTCACCAATCTCCGCCTCTGGAAATTGCGTCATCAGTGGTTTGCGCTGCAACACTGACTTGCGGACCGCGTCGTGATTGTGAAGATAGCCTCGATACTCAATATAGATCCCAAAATATTTTAAGCAGGCATTCTCCATCGCAGTCCCCACCCGAATATCATTCGCGGTCCTCACTTGGTTGAGCACCAGCTGTGGTTTGTATCGCTCTACCAGTTGATTCGCGAAGGTCTCCACCTCTTCTCCCATCGCTCTTAGCTGAACCAGCAGCTCTCGCGGCGTCCGAATCCCATATTGATTGTTGCGATCCATTGCTTCTTCCACAAACGCTTTCAGCTTGGGAGTCGGACTGTACATCCGAATCAAGCGATAGAAGGAACTTTTGATGAAGCGATACGCGTTCTCAATCGAGGTCGGCTCTGGAACCGCCACGAGCAGCTGGGTATCGGCCGCTAGAAAGAAGTCTAGCGTATTGAAAGAAGTCCCCGCCCCCAAATCCATCAAAATGTAATCAGCGTCTAAGTTTTTCAGCTCGCGCAGCAGACGCATCTTTTGCGCATACTTGGGGTTCGCCACGTTCAAACTGTCCTGCGCGCCGCTCAGGAGATATAAGTTCTCTACTTCGGTCGACGTCAGCGCCTCACTCAACGTTTCATAGCGGCGATGCAAGAAGTCCGACACGCTGCGATCCAAATCCGTCACCCCTAAGCAAGTGTGAAGATTTGCACCTCCCAAGTCCAAGTCGATCAGCACAACTCGCTTCCCCTGCTCAGCTAAGAGCACGCCGATGTTGGTCGTCAGAAAACTCTTGCCCACACCGCCTTTGCCGCCTCCGACAGCCCAGATTTTCGTCTGTTGGTTCATGGATTCCGTGTCGTTCGTCAAAGGAAAAGCATTATCGCTTGGAAATGGTGGCACAATGTAGCACAGCACCAAGAATCTGAAAGGGGGAAAATGAAGGGATTTTCTGGCTCAAAACTCCAAGATGTGTCGCAACGCATCATAAACTACGATCGAAGCCGCAGATGCCAAATTCAAGCTCCGCACTTTTGGCTCCCACATCGGAATCGTAAAACTCCGCTCTGGGTGATTTTGCCAAGTCCACTTTGGCAGCCCAGCCGTCTCTTTCCCAAAGAAGATGTAATCTCCCTGTTGCGCGTTCATCTGATTGTAGTGAGTGGTCGCGTGCGTCGAGAGAAAATGGCAGTCGCGCAGCGCAAGCTGTCGAAACCACTCTTCCCAGTCGGGGATGTGCTCCCAGCTCACCCACTCCCAATAGTCGAGTCCGGCTCGTCGCAGCGTTCGGTCGGACAGCTCAAACCCCAGCTCTCCGGCTAAAATCAAATGACAGCGTGTCGCAGCGCAGAGACGCGCAATGTTCCCTGTGTTAGGAGGGATTTGCGGTTCTACCAACACCACGTTGAGCGGAGGGTTCTCAAACTGCCTCATCTATCGCCTTCGCTCCACTGCCAACTGTAGCAATTGGTGCAACAGCTCCGAGTATTCCAAACCCGAGGCTTCCCACAACTTGGGATACATGCTGATGCTCGTAAACCCAGGCAAAGTGTTGATCTCGTTCAAAAAAATCTGGTGATCTTCTGTCAAAAAGAAGTCCACGCGCGCCATCCCCAAGCACTCTGTCACCTGATACGCCTTGACAGCATACTCCCGAATCTGTTCGCGCACCGCCTCGGGCATCTCCGCAGGAATTTTGAGGGCGGCGCCCTCTGCGTCCACATACTTCGCTTCGTATGAATAAAAGTCGTGACGCGGGATGATCTCTCCCACGGCGCTTGAGGCGCTGGGCGCTGCGTTGCCCAAGACAGCAACCTCGATCTCTCGCCCGACAATCGCGGTTTCCAGCAAGACTTTGCGGTCTAAACCAAACCCCGCTTCCAACGCCGCGTGATACTCTGCTTCTGTTCGGACTTTTGCCACTCCTAGCGAGGAGCCTTCTCGAGCTGGCTTCACAAACAAGGGCAATCCCAGCCGATCACTCGCTTCCGCAAAGCTGAGTTGACTCTGCTGACGTAAGGTCACACTCGGAACCACAGGAATCTCAGCGTGGGCTAAGAGCCGCTTTGTGACATCTTTGTCCATGCAAATCGCCGCGCCCCACACGTCACATCCCACGAAAGGCACCTGTAACCAGCGCAGGTAACCTTGCAAGGTCCCATCTTCGCCATACGCGCCATGAGTGATCGGGAAAAAGACTTCGAATGATTGCTCGTGGCCTCGCATGTCGCGAAGCAGCCCGCCAGGGTGCGGATGTAAGGTAACACTCTCAGAGTGTAAGCGCACGGTGCGCACGTCATCCGTCTCGCAGAGCAGGTCTCCTTCAGGACGCCAGCACCACGTGCCGTCTTTGCGAACCCCAATCAGGGTCACCTCATACCAAGCTCGCGGAATCGCCTGTAAGATGTTGTGAGCCGAGATCAACGAGACTTGGTGCTCTCCGCTCAGTCCTCCACACAATAGCCCGACCCGCGTTTTCATGCTGTCTCCATCCACGCTGGCGCAGGCAAATTCTTAGACTTGAGAAAGGCAGGGTTGAACAATTTTGACTGATAGCGCATGCCCGAGTCACACAGAATGGTAACGATCGTTTTGCCTGGTCCGAGGTGCTGGGCCAGTCGGATCGCGCCGGCCACATTCAGAGCGGCGGAACCACCCAAGCACAGAGCTTCTTCTTTCAGCAAATCAAAACAAATCGGCAGCGCCTCTGCGTCAGGAATTTGAAAAGACGCATCGACTTTCAGGCCCTCTAAATTTGCGGTGATGCGCCCCTGACCAATACCTTCAGTAATTGAGGAGCCCTCTGACTTCAACTCGCCTGTTGTGTAGTACGAATGGAGCGCCGCCCCGAGAGGATCTGCCAAGCCGATCACGATGTCCGGCTTGCGCTCGCGGAGCGCCATCGCAGTCCCCGCCAGTGTGCCACCGGTTCCAACGGCGCAGATGAAGCCGTCAATCGTTCCGTTCGTCTGCTCCCAAATTTCTGGGCCAGTTGTGCGATAGTGACCGTCGCGATTGGCTTGATTGTCGAACTGATTGGCCCAGATCGCGCCGTTGGCTTCTTGTTGTGCCGCTTCTTCAGCGAGGCGCCGAGACTGGTGGATGTAGTTCTCAGGGTTTTTGTAGGGCACTGCGGGGACTTCTTTGACCGTCGCGCCGCAGAGGCGCAGGGTGTCTTTCTTCTCTTGACTTTGTGTTTCAGGGATCACGATCAACGTGCGATAGCCACGAGCATTCCCGACGAGCGCCAGCCCAATCCCCGTGTTCCCTGCCGTGCCTTCGACAATCAGACCACCGCGCTGAAGAGCCCCTCGCCTCTCGGCGTCTTCAATGATCGCCTTTGCCGCGCGGTCTTTGACCGAGCCGCCTGGGTTGAGAAACTCAGCTTTGCCAAGAATCGTACAGCCCGTCAGTTCAGAGGCTCTGCGCAGCTTAATCAGCGGCGTGTTGCCAATAGCATCCACAAAATTTTCTCGGACGTTCATGTTGGTCTCCTTTCACTCCATTTTCGTTACCGTGCGCGGTAGCAGGCACGAGCAATGACCGTCATCCACGCTACGACGATCAGCAATCCGCCAATCTCTCGGCCTAACTCGACCGACTCTGTCTTCATTGCGATTGATCCCCAGAACGCGCCCCACGCAAACTCCGAATCGTCCTCTGCGAAGGCAACACTCAGCGTTAGGCTCCACAAAATGCTCAGGGTCGCCCAGCCTGCTGGGAGTCGCCACGGGAGCGGCCGCAGCGCAAACCAGAGCGAAAAGGCCGCCGCTCCACTGTAGATCAGCATCCAGCGCAACGGGTCAGCGTCGTTCCATTGCACTGCCGCGCTCAACAGGAACACCGCGGTCATCACGCACGAACCGCGCTGTAGGGCGTTCATGCGGCTTCTTCTAGGAGCTGCCCTTGCTGCAACACAACCTGTCGTTGACACCGCGCCGCAAGCTCTCGGTTGTGCGTCACCATCACGAGCGTCATTTGGTTCTGTGCGACCAAATCAAACAGGAGCTGTGCGACCTGCTCACCGGTCTCCGTGTCTAGGTTGCCGGTGGGTTCGTCTGCTAACAAGATCGCCGGCTCCACGACAATCGCTCGCGCAATCGCGACCCGCTGGCACTCACCGCCGCTGAGCTGATAGGGGAAGTGCGTCTCACGATGATCGAGCCGCACCTGCTTGAGCGCTGCGCGCGCGCGGACCTCGTGCCCGGGACGTTGAAAGAGCTCCAGCGGGAGGCTGACGTTTTCTTGGGCGGTGAGGTGCGACATCAAGTGAAACTGCTGAAAGATGATGCCAATGTTCTCCGCACGGAAACGGGTGAGGTCTTCTTCGCTCATAGTGCTCAAGTCGTGTCCTCGCACACGCAGGGAACCAGAGGTGGCTTGATCTAACCCTGCCAACAGTGACAGCAGCGTAGACTTGCCGCTGCCTGATTGCCCAAGAATGGCGACGGTTTCGCCCTGTTTGACCTGTAACTGTAAGCCTCGTAACACTTCCACGGTGTCACGTCCGTTCGGATGAGGAAAGGATTGCGTGACGTTCTCAATCTCCAGAATCATAAAGCTCCGTTCGGGTGAGAAGGTCGTTTAGCGCAGGCGGGCGCCGAAGGCTTGCTCCATCTCGCGCACGATGTTTTGTCGAATTTTAGCGACGTCTTTGTCTTTGAGCGTCCGATCCATCGCTTGGAAAGTCAGCGCGTAGGCCAAACTCACCGATCCAGCCTCGACTTGATCGCCCTGATAAACGTCGAACAGCTGTACTGAGCGCAACAGCGGCTGCCCCACCCGCAAGATGGCCTCTTGCAGCTCTCCCGCTTTGACTCCTTGCGGAACCACAAACGCGAGATCTTCGTAAATCGGCGTGAACGCCGAAAGGTCTGCAATGCGGAAGTGAGGATTCCACAGCTTCAGCAACACTTCCATATCCAGCTCGGCGATGCAAAAGCGCTGATCGGGCAGCTGAAATTCCATCGCGACCGCTGGGTGCAGCTCTCCGACGTAGCCGATGCTTTGTCCATCAACCAAGACGTTCGCGCTGCGCCCTGGATGATAGGGCAGGTCTGTCGCTCGCTCCCATTGAACGAGCCCCACGACGTGTAGACGTTCCAAGAGAGCCTCCACGACTCCCTTGATGTTAAAGAAGTCCACCGTCTCGACCTCTTTGCGTTCGGGGTGCCACGAGGCGTCGACCACGGGGCCGGTCATCAAGACCGCGAGTCGCAACCGCTCGTCCGGCAGCTCCTCTGTGGGATTCGGTATAAAAATCCGTGAAATCTCAAAAATGTGCACACGCTTCAGAAAACGCAGGTTGCTATGTGCCGTGTGCAGCAGATGGGTCACCAGTGTTTGTCTGAGGTGGCTGCGCTCTTGAGAGAGCGGATTGAGCAACCCAAGATATCCTGAAAGATTGGGGTTCTGCTCTAATCGGAGCTTGCCTTCCTCCGAAGGGTTGGTGAGCGAGTACGTGATGACTTCATTCAACCCCAAGCTCACCATCAGGTGGCGAATGTGCTCTGTCCCTTCAAAGCGGGGGTTGGCTTCCTGCTTGGGCATCACATCGTCAATCGCGCTCGGCGTCAGGTTCTGGTAGCCATAAATGCGGATCAGCTCCTCCACCAAGTCGGCTGGGATGTTGACGTCCATGCGGTGCGTTGGGACGGTCACCTGATATTTTCCGTCGAACGCCACCTCAAACTCAAGAGCCCGCAAGATGCGTAGAATCTCATCCTGTGGAATTTCGATCCCTAACAGGCGTCGAATGTCGTTGGGATCAAGCTCAATCACGCGTTGTGTTGGCTGGCGTGGGTACAAGTCTCCGATCACAGGCTCGACGGTGCCACCGCTCAACTCTGCGATCAATGTCGCGGCGCGCCAACCAGCCAGCAGCGTTAGCTCAGGGTCTATCCGTTTGCCAAAGCGTTCTGCCGCTTCAGTGCGGAGTTTCAGGATTTGTGCTGTCCGTCGGTTGTTGAGGAATTCAAAGTTCGCGGCTTCCAACAAAATGTCCTTGGTTTGATCAGAGACCTCCGTGTCGCCTCCTCCCATTACCCCCGCGATAGCAATGGGCCCGCCTTCGTCAGTAATCAGCAGCATCTGCGGATCCAGATCACGCTCCACCTCATCCAGCGTTGTGAGCTTCTCGCCGGCTTTCGCTCGTCGAACACAAATCAGCGGTTGTTCTTGCTGGCTACGTTTACACAGGGCTTCGTAGTCAAAGGCATGGAGCGGCTGTCCCAGCTCCAGCATCACGTAGTTGGTAATATCGACGATGTTGTTGATCGGACGCATTCCACACTGCAACAGGCGCTGTTGCATCCAAAAGGGCGAAGGCTTCACCTCGACATCCCGAATGCGAAAGGCCGTGTAGCGGGCGCACAAATCAGGATCCGCAATCTGTAGGCGCAAAAACGGCGCTTGCTCAACGATTTCTTGCGTTTGCGATGGCAGGGACAGCAAGTCCTTGCGCAGTGCGCTGCCATAAATAGCCGAGGTTTCGCGCGCGATGCCCAAGATGCAGAGCAAGTGGCTGAACCCCCCTTTGATGTCAAAGTGCAGCACGGTGTCACCAAGATACTCGCGCAGCGGCCGCCCGACGGGAGCATCCTCTGGCAAAATCAGGACGCCCTCATGCTCTTCGCTCAGCCCAAGCTCCAAGGCGGAACACGCCATTCCTAGCGACTCAACTCCCCGAATTTTGGTCGGTTTCAGTTGCTTGAGTTTACGCTCGGCCCCATAAGCGTCGATGACTTCGGCGCCGACAAGCGCTAACGGCACCTTAGGCGCTGGCTGTGGCAGCTGATCTTTCATCGCAAAGATGTTGGGAGCGCCCGTCACTACGGTGAGTTCCTCGGTCGGCCCATATTTTAATTTTGCCAAACAGAGCGAGTCCGCGTCTGGATGCGAGGTCACCTCAATGATTTGAGCGATGCGGACCGTCTCGTCGTTCCAGAACGCACCAATACGGTCTGTGCCGTCCACTTCAAGTCCGGCGATCGTCAGGGTTTCGGCTAATTCTTCTGGGGAGACGGTGAGTTCAACAAAGTCGCTAAGCCAGCGGAGAGGAGTTTTGAGAGCCATGGCAGGGAAGATATTGGTTAAATTCAGATAATCAGGGTTACACTCATTTTTCAGGAAACTTGAAAAATCAGCTTGTGCTCGGAACGGGAGATTTTTGCAGTTCTTGGTAAAGCTGTTGAAACTCTTGGGACATTTTGTGGCGCGGGTCTAAATAAACGAGAGGGGCGCACTGTTGGTGAGACTCCCGAATCTTCACAGAGGCAGAGAGATAGGTCTTCAACACGGGCATGCCTTCTGCCAACAAAGAATCAACGAGCTGTCGTGGGAGCTTTGCGCGCGGTTGGAATTGGTTGACGATGATGCCTTCCACCAGCAGCGCGGGGTTGTGATCATTGTGAATTTCTAGCACGTGCTTGAGCAGGGAATAGAGCGCGTGCTGGGAGAACGTGTCGCAGTCGAAGGGGATCAGGCAGGTCTGCGCCGCGATCAGCGCCGAGCGAGTATAGAAGTTCATCGCAGGGGGCGTATCGATATAAATTTCGTCATACTCCTGCAATGCTTCGAGCGACTCGCGCAATTTGAACATTTTATAGCGTGACTCGAGCTTGGCCTGTAATTCTTCCAGATCAGGGTGCGCGGGCAGGATGTCGAGGTTGGCGAACGGCGTCGCGTGCACAAAGGGGCGAGTTCCGTCTTCTCGGGTGGAAAAGTGCAACCAATCGTTGAAACAGTCGTAGGCCGTCGGGGACACCTCAGAGGCTAACTTTCCCAACAAGTAGTGCGTGGAATTTCCCTGCGGATCGAGGTCGAGGAGCAGAACGCGCTTACCTGAGTAAGCGCCGAGCGCCGCGAGGTTACAGGCGATGGTAGACTTCCCGACTCCGCCCTTTTGATTGAAGATCACACGCCGCATGAGAGCTTTTGGTAGTGGTTAGCGGTAGTACTCGCGCACATCCATAGGGTTTTGATCGGGCAGCGGGAGCGGCAACCGAGTGTTCAACGCCTGCTGCACCACGCTGGCCCCTTGCTGCAACAAGCGCTCGACCGGGCGCTTTTCTTCGACCGTGCGAATTTCAATCACGTCCTTGTCTTCCTGCATCTTCTGATACAAATAGTCATCACTCGTTTGAATCTGGTCGATCAGTTTCAATTCCAGCGCCTTCGACGCCAACCAATACTCGCCCGTCGCGACCTCATCAATCGCGAGATCTTTGCGGTTTTCAGCGACGTGCGCCTTGAAGGCATCGTGAATCGCGCCCAGATCTGCCTGAAATTTTTCTTTACCCTCTTCTGTGACCTCAGAAAATGGCGTGACGGTTCGCTTGTATTTGCCCGCAGTAAACAAGAAGTAGTCCACCTCGTTTTTCTGCAGAACACGATGAAAGTTCGGCAACCCTGCGACGACGCCAATCGAGCCAATGAAGGCAAACGGCGCCGCAACAATCTTCTCCGCCGCGACAGCCATCATGTAGCCACCGCTAGCCGCGATCGTGTCCACACAGACCGTGCACTTCAAACCGGCCTGCTTGAGGCGCAAGAGCTGAGCGCTTGCGTAGCCGTATTGCGCGACCGCGCCCCCAGGGCTCGTCAGGCGCACCACGATCTCGTCCGACGGCAGCGCCACATGCAGCAAAAAGGAGATCTCTTCCCGCAGCTGTTCCACGGCGCTCGCCATGATATTTCCGTTGAAGCTCAGCACATAGACGCGGTTGGAATATTCCCCGATCACATCCTCCGTGCTCTTGCCGCTCGACAGTTGCTCCTTGATTTTTGCTAGAACGCTTTGCGATTCTTCCTTCGACTCTTTGGTCTCGGCTTTGTCTTCCTTCTTTTGCGCCTTTTGCAACAGCTTGCGCGCTGCTTTAGGCAAAAAGGGGCGCTTGTGCAGCTCGCGATGCAACGCGTCCAAGTCTTTGTCAAACCGCTCGTTCAGGTAGCGAAAGCTGAGATAGGTCGGTCGATCCCCAAAACTCGCCGAGCGCCTTCGGCGGAAGACGCGCCACAACAAAATCACTCCTGACAGCAGAAAGAACAGGAGACTGACGTGATAAAATGTAAAGTAGGTCGTGATGAAGTAGTGCAGCGTGGAGGGAGCTTCAGACGTCATGAATTTAGCAGTCGGGGGGAGTAGAGACCGCAGACACGCGGTGGAATCAAAAAGGTAAGCAGGATGAAGACATCCCACCAAAACAACAAGTAATTTTACGGAAAGACCATCACAACTTATGATCCATTTTCAACAAGAGGTTCGCGACGGGAGCGCTCGCGCAGGGCGGATCAGGACTCCGCGGGGGACAATCCACACCCCAATTTTCATGCCTGTTGGCACGCTGGGGACCGTCAAAGCCATGACCCCTGAAGAGCTTCACGAGATCGGCGCAGAGATCATTCTGGGCAACACCTATCACTTGCATCTGCGCCCTGGAGACGACCTTGTGGCCCAGCTCGGCGGCCTGCATCGCTTCATGAACTGGAGTCGTCCTCTGCTCACAGACAGCGGTGGTTTTCAGGTCTTCTCTCTCGCGAAGCTCTTAAAGCGCACTGAAGAGGGCGTGCGCATCCAAAGTCACATTGACGGCAGCCCCATCTTTCTTTCTCCAGAAGTTTCCATCCGCATTCAAGAGAACCTCGGCTCTGACATTATGATGGTGTTCGACGAGTGTTTAGAGCTCCCCGCCACCCGAGAACGGACTCTCGAGTCGCTAGCGTTGACGACGCGGTGGGCGCGACGCTCCAAAGCGGCCCGCACGACCGATCAAGCGTTGTTTGGCATTGTGCAAGGAGGGGTCGACGTGGAGCTGCGCATGCGGAGTCTGGAACAACTTGTGGAGATTGGCTTTGACGGCTACGCCCTCGGCGGTTTGAGTGTCGGAGAGTCGAAAGAGGATATGTATCGCGTACTTGATCAAGTCGCTCATCAGATGCCCGAGTCCACCCCGCGTTACTTGATGGGCGTCGGGGAACCAGAAGACCTGCTCGCGGGCATCGAAGCCGGAGTTGATATGTTTGACTGCGTGATGCCAACGCGCAATGCGCGCAACGGGAACCTCTTCACCTCACGAGGTCGCGTCGTCATCAAGCAAGCCCAATATCGCGACGATGAACAACCACTCGATCCAGAGTGTCACTGCAGCACCTGCCGCAACTACAGCCGCGCTTATCTGCGGCATCTGTATTTGTCCAAAGAAATCCTCTCCACGCGCCTGAACACGCTGCACAACTTACACTTTTACTTACAGCTCGTCCGCAACGCGCGCAACGCCATTCAAGAGCAGCGCTATGACGCCTTTAAATGGCAAATGTTGCAGAAGATGCAGGGCGGCGATCAGCTGGCGGACGCAACTGACGAGACCACATGAGCCGCCGCGCTGCGCTCTTCCTCAGCGGCTGTGTGTTCGGGCTGGCCCTCCTCGGTTGTCGCGGAATGCAGGGCAACATCATGATTGGGATACACATGGAGTTACCACTACAGCTCACCGAAACCGAGCCCCTCACGATTCGCGTCGCCACCTTCAACGTCTCTTTGTCTGGCAAGCAGGCGGGTGACATTCGCAACCGCCTCGCAACCCCACATGACCTGCAAGCCCAGAACATCGCGGCCATTCTCCAGCATGTGCGCCCTGACATCGTCCTCCTCAACGAATTGGACTATGACGCCTCTGGAGAGATCGTCGAACAATTCCAGAGGAACTATTTGGCCATCTCTCAGCGCGAACAAAAACCCATTCGCTATCCGCACGTTTATGTGGTTCCGTCGAACACGGGCGTCCCCAGCGGAATGGATTTAGATCACGATGGAAGGCTCGACGGCGCGGGGGATGCCTTTGGCTATGGCTCCTACGCGGGGCAATACGCCTTTGTGCTCCTCTCCCAATTTGAAATTCAACAGCGCGAGGTGCGCAGTTTTCGGAACTTCTTGTGGCGCGACATGCCGAACGCCCGCTTGCCCCAAACCGCCGCTGGCGAGCCTTGGTACACTCCCGAAGAGCTGTCTCAGTTGCGGTTATCGTCTAAAAACCATATTGACCTTCCGCTACAAGTCCACGGGCAAACCCTTCACATTTTGGCGGCTCACCCCACGCCTCCCGTGTTCGATGGCCCAGAAGACCGCAATGGACTCCGCAATCATGACGAGATTCGTCTGTGGGCAGACTATCTTCACGCCGACGAACGCGCCCATTATCTGCGGGATGACAACGGCAAGCGCGGTGGGCTGGGGGAAGAGAAGCTCTTCGTGGTGCTGGGCGATTTGAACGCCGATCCCGTCGATGGAGACAGCACTGATCAGGCAATTCGGCAATTACTCAACCACCAACGCATTCATCCTAGCGTCCTCGGCGATCGACGGGTTCCCCGCAGCGAAGGCGGCGCCGAACAAAAAACAAAACAACCCGCGCACCTAGGCGATCCCGCCGAAGACACCGCGAGCTGGGGGTTGCGCGTCGATTATGTGCTCCCCGCGCGCGAACTAGAGGTCCTCGACTCCGGCGTCTTCTGGCCCAAATCGAGCGACCCAAAAGCGGACTGGCTCCGGCCCAGCTCCGATCATCGCTTGGTGTGGCTAGACCTCCAATTGCCCTAATTTTTGCCTCTCACTCCTGGCGCCTTCATGCCCACTCATGTGTTGCTTCTGTCTGTTGAACCCGCCCAGCTACTCGGCGTTTTTGCGGGCCCGATCCAACTCTCGCAAGCGTTGCTACATCACCTGCCGAACGAACGCCGCATTACCGGCCTGTCGCTCGGTCTGCTGGACGGCGAGCTACAACCCACGCAGTCCTCGGCAGGCATTCGACGATTTTTGGACGAGCAGTGGCAGCTCGACCGGCACTTACAAGCGCAGATCCGAGCGAGCTTCGCCACCGGCGAGCCCCTCCATTACTTTGTGCGCGGACACGAGCTTGTGCCCGAGCCCCTCTTTGCGGCAAAAGTTCGCGGCTGACAGAGGCCGCTCCCATCACCCCCTCATTTTTTCACTGCCTGACACGGCGTTCTTCTCAGAGATTTTATGGATATTCGCAACAATCAGCTCCACCTCGGTGGTGTGAGTGTAGACGACCTGCGCGCGCAATTTGGCTCCCCGCTCTATGTCTATGAAGCGGAGCGGCTGCGGCGACAATTTCGACAACTCAAAGAGTGTTTTCGGGAGCTGTGGGACGCGCAACGGCTACAAATTCACTACGCGATGAAGGCGAACTCCAACCCCACACTGTTGCGCATTTTGCGCGCCGAAGGGGCTCACATCGACGCGGTCTCGCCTTTTGAGATCCGCTTGGCCCGGGCCTGTGGTTACGCGTCCGAGCAGATTTTGTTTACTGGGAACAGCGTCACCCCCGAAGAGGTGGAATACTGCCGCGCCCATCAGATTGGCTTCAACGTGGGGTCGCTCTATTGGCTGGAAGAATATGGCCGGAAGTTCCCCCAATCAGCGATCTCCTTGCGGATCAATCCCGGCGTGGGCGCTGGGCATCACGCGCACTGCATCACCGGCGGGCCGCGCTCTAAATTCGGTATCTATCACGACCAACTTGGCGAGATTGGCCGCATCGTTGAACGCTATCAGCTGCGCATCGTCGGCATTCAGTCTCACATCGGAACAGGGATTTTCTCCGCAGCCCCCATGCTGACGGCCATGGACATGATCCTCAACGTCGCAGAGCCGTTCCCAGACCTAGAGTTCATTGACTTCGGGGGCGGCTTTGGCATTCCCTACCGTCCCGACCAACAGGAGATGGACGTCGCGAATTTGGGGCAACAGATGACGCAGCGCTTCCACGAGTTCTGTGAAAACTACGGACGCGACCTCACCATGAAGATTGAGCCCGGGCGCTATTTGGTGGGCCAGTGCGGCACGTTGCTCACCACCGTCACAATGCGCAAACGCACACCGGAATATCAATTCGTGGGCACCGACTCGGGGTTTCACCACCTTGTGCGCCCAACAATGTATGGCGCTTATCACAAAATCTGGAACGCCTCGCAGATGGATAGCGAGTTAGAGACCGTCGTGATTGTGGGAAATGTGTGCGAGACCGGAGACTTTTTCAGCGTGGACAACGGCGACATTCGGCGGGAGCTTCCGCGTGTGAGGGTCGGAGATTGTCTCGCGATTGGGGATGCTGGCGCCTACGGCTACGCGATGAGTTCTCAATACAACTCGCGCCCACGTCCGGCAGAAGTCTTAGTCCAAGAGGGCGAGGTGCGCCTGATCCGTCGTATGGAGACCTATGAAGATCTGCTGCGGACAGCAGAAGAGCTGTGATTGATCAGAGGAAGGAGCGGAGACAAGCCGAGGTCGATCAACCTCGGCGAGCGGTGAGCCCAACTAGCAGAATTGCACGGTAGTAAAGCGCTGCCGCAGCTGCGCGACTGGGGCCGTGACGTCTTTGTCGTGGGCGATGACATCGCGCATCAGCTCGGCGAGAGCCCCCATCTCATCTTCACGCATGCCACAGCGAGTCATCTCCTGCACCCCAATGCGCAGACCGGTCGGATTGCGCGGGTCTTGGTCTCCTGGGAGCATGTTGTAGTTGCAGATGATGTTGTTGTTTGCCAGCCGTCGGGCGATGTCTTTTCCGGGGCCAAAGTTCGACACATTGATCGCCACTTGGTGGCTCTGTGTGAACCCGAACTCTTTCGCTTCCACGGTCACCCCCGCTTCTGTGAGCGCTTGTCCTAGCGCCTGCGCGTTGCGCACCGTCTGTTCGGCATACGCCGCGCCGTGCTCTTTCATCTCACGAATCGTGACCGCCAGGCCTGGGATTGTGTGCAGGTGATGGCTGCTGGACGAGCCGGGCATCACGCCTCGGTCAACGCTAGTCCACCACTTCAACTCCGCTTCGGTCGCTAAGTTCCCTAAAATCACGCCGCGCTGTGGTCCAGGGAAGGTCTTGTGTGTGCTCGCCGTGATGAAGTGAGCGCCCTCTGCGAAGGGATTCTGGAACTTGCCTCCCAAAATCAAGCCGAGCACGTGTGCGGCGTCATACAGCAGCGGGATGTTCTTCGCGCGGCAGACCTCAGCGACTTCTTTGACCGGCTCAGGGAACAAAAAGAGGCTCTTGCCTAGGATGACCAAGTTTGGGTTGTTCTGTTCGACGAGATCCACGCATTTGGCCGCGTCCAGATGGTAGCCATCTGCGGTCGTTGGCCAGAAGCCCATGTGGATCGAGTTTTCTTTGTTCAGCGCCAGCACTTGGCCCCGCACCTGAATGCGTCGACCAAAAACACCGATTGGGTTGTGGCTGATGTGCCCTCCCGCGTCGATGGAGTTACAGAGCACGGTGTCACCGCCCCGCAACATCGCCAGCGCCACAGCGGTGTTCGACTGATTTCCACTAATTGGGCGCACATCCGCCTGCCGACAACCGGCCAATTCGATCATCTCACGCGCCGCCAGCGCCTCGACTTCATCAATGTAGCGGGTGCCTTCATAATAACGATTGTCTGCCTCTGGTGTGTTTGGATGACCTTCCGCATAGCGCCCCATAAAGTCGCTGCCTTCAATTTCCAGCACAGCTGGGGACTGCACGTTTTCACTCGCAATCAGGTTGATGCACTCCTGACGACGCCATTGGTTTTGCTGATGTACAATGTCAAAAATGTCGCGGGTATTGACCGTCATTGTGATTCTCCGATGTGAATTGGTGTTGGAAGCGGGGAAGTGGGGAGCAGAGGAAGGGAGGAGCGACCGCAGCCGCTCCAGCAGGAGTCTTGCGACTCCGGTGCGCGAATTAATCTTCGTCTTCTTTGAGCTTCTCGGCGCGCTCTTTCATCACTTTTTCTTGGACGAAAGAAGGGCAGGCGGAGTACTTCTCGAACTCCATGGAGTATTGAGCTTTTCCAGCCGTCATTGAGCGCAGCTCTGTGGCATACCCAAACATCTCACTCAAGGGGATACCCGCAGAGATCACGGTCTCGTCGCCGTTCACGTTCGTCCCATAGATCACGCCACGGCGTGAACTCAAGTCGCCAATCACTGAGCCTTGGTAGTCGCTTGGTGTCTCGACTTCCACCTTCATGATCGGCTCCAGCAGGATGGGGTTTGCTTTGTTGACAGCCTGCTTCATCGCTTGGCGCGAGGCGAGGCGATAAGCGAGGTCACTGGAGTCAACGTCGTGATACTTTCCGTCCTTCAGGGTGACTTTGATCTTCACCATTGGGAACGCGGCCAAGGGGCCTTTCTCCATGACGTCTTGGAAGCCTTTTTCACATGCGGGGATGTGTTCGGCTGGGATCGAGCCACCGAAGATGGCGTTCACAAACTCAAACTCAGTTTCGCCGGATTCTTCCAGTGGCTCAATGATTCCAGCCACCCCTGCGAACTGGCCAGAGCCGCCGGTCTGCTTCTTGTGGACGTAGTCGAAGTTGGAGGGTGTGGTGATCGCTTCGCGGTAGTTCACCTGTGGCGCACCAACGACGACATCCGCGTTATACTCGCGCTTCATGCGCTCAATGTAGATGTCGAGGTGCAGCTCGCCCATTCCGGAGATGATCGTCTCGCCCGACTCTTCGTCCGACGAAACACGGAAGGTCGGGTCTTCACGCATGAAGCGAGAGAGCGCCTTGCTCATGCGCATGTGCGCGTCGTTGTCTTTGCCCTTGACGGCCAAGGAAATCACCGGGTCTGGCACAAAGATCGACTCACAAGCGACGCGGAGGTCTCCGCCGCAGAAGGTGTCGCCAGAGGCGCATTCCACACCGATCATCGCGATGATGTCGCCGGCTTCGGCGACGTCAATGTTTTCGCGGTCATTGGAGTGCATCCGCACCATGCGCCCCACGCGCATCTTTTTACCGGTACGCGAGTTCACGAGTTGCTCGCCCTTGGTGACTTTTCCTTGATAGATGCGGGTGTAGGTCAACTGCCCAAACTGCTCTTCTGTCAGCTTAAAGGCCATCGCTACCGTTGGCTCGTCAGGGTCACACTTCAGGCTCATTTTTTCCGTGGCTTCCGTATCGCCGCTGCGTGCCAACACAGTTGCTTGGCTCGCTTCCGCTTCCAGCGGAGAGGGCAGGTAGGCGGTTACGGCGTCAAGGAGCTTCTGCACGCCTCGGTTCTTGAACGCAGACCCCATGTACACAGGGACGAGTTCTAAGGACTGCACTCCCTTCTTAATCGCGGCATGAATCGTCTCCAATGAAATTTCTTTTTCTTCCAGCAGATCTTCCATCATCTGCTCGTCGAACATAGAGATCGCCTCCATCATCTCTTGGCGCTTTTCTTCCGCTTCATCTCTCATGTCTTCTGGAATTTCTTCTTCACGGACCGTCTCGCCCTTATCCCCTTCGTTGTAGTACGCCTTCATGGTGACGAGGTCGACCACCCCCGTGAGGTCTTCCTCGATGCCAATGGGCAGCTGCATCGCAACCGCGTTTAGCCCCAACACCTCACGAATTCCTTCAATCCCACGCCATGGGTTCGCGCCCATGCGGTCGAGCTTGTTGATGAATGCCAAGCGGGGCACTCGATAGCGCTTCATCTGACGGTCTACGGTGATGGACTGCGATTGCACCCCAGACACACCACAGAGGACAAGGATCGCGCCGTCGAGAACGCGCAGTGAGCGCTCCACTTCAACGGTAAAGTCCACGTGGCCAGGGGTGTCGATGATATTGACCTTCTTGTCTTGCCAGTGAACCGTGGTTGCCGCCGAAGTGATCGTGATTCCTTTTTCACGTTCCAGATCCATGTGGTCCATCGTGGCTCCGGAGCCACCCCCACGGACTTCTTCAATTTTGTGAATTCTTCCCGCGTAGTAGAGGATGCGTTCAGTGAGCGTCGTCTTGCCGCTATCGATGTGCGCCGAGATTCCAATATTGCGTGTGTTTTCAATGATTTTCTGAGCTGCCGCGTCCATAACTTTTTTGTGTACCAAAAAGGAGTAGGGGTTGGGTTGTGACTACGGGCCACACGTTCATAGCTGAAAAAAGAATTGAACCATGGACCACAGAGAGGGAGGGATCGAAAGCGAAGATTCCGTCAGCGGTTGGTAGGATCAGCGAAGTCCACTATGCAGTGAGGTCGAGTCACAAGGATAGGTCAAAAACAATCGGCCAAGGTAGTGAGAACCTGAAGGGTTAGCAAGTTTTTTGTGCGCTTGCGGTCACACTTTTCCTTCCCCTCAGGTTAGAGAAGCCGCCACATCACGAACGTCTTCGCCACAGCGCAGCCCCAGCCAGCGCGGCCCCCACGATTTCAATGGCCAACAATTGATAGGTCATTGAATCGCTGGGCTGATCCAGCAGCACGCCTCCCATTCGTCCCACGCTGATGCCTCCGTATGCAATGAGCAACAACCATAGTGCACTCTCTTGCAACCGCTCCCAGCGCAACGCCAATAAGAAGAAGCCCCCAAGCCCCAGCTCCAGCCCACCATAAACAGCGCGCAATTCCGCCATACCAGCGGCGCTGGTCGGCTCCAGCGAGATCGTTGCCGCCATCCCCATCGGGTCGAACAAAAACCCAAGTCCCAACAGCACGAAAATCACGCCGTTTAGCAGCAATACACCCATTGAAAATTTGTGAGACATCTTTCGCCTTCTGCACAAGTAGATAAATAATCCATTCAGCGTAGAGAAGGCTTCGGAGGATGACAAGCGAGAGGAGCAGAGCGAGCAAGGAGGGGCCTCCCCAATACAGGAGGCCGTGTCAACAGAGGGAGTTTACATACGCTTGACGAACACCCAGAAGGCGTCCTTTTCACGCAAGTCATTCTGCATCATAACCTGCACCTTGGTGGGCTTCAGGTCGGGGTTGGCCGCCGACTTGGTGAACAAGAACTCAAAAGACTCATTCAACGAGCCCGCGCGCACACCCTTCTGGAAACGACCGTAGAAGTTCGAGGTCTTGGTGCAGGGCGCGACGTCATCAAAGAAGTTCTTCCCGATGGTTCCCTGTGGGTCACGCCCGACAATGTCGCCCTCGGCTTGGTTGTACTTCAGGATCTTCCCTTCTTTGTCGAGCTTGATCGCGCCAAAGGCGAGCTCATCAATGTTGGTCTCATTGATGTTGCTCAGCTGACGTTCAATGTCTTGCTTGGAGAAAGAGGTTTTCTTCGGCAAGGTTTTGGGCGCCGCAGGTCGTTGCGCTCCTGAGTCTTTTTGTCCGTCCATGCGCTTGACAAACACCCAGTAGGCGTTCTTGTCACGTAGGTCGTTCTGCATAATAACCTGCACTTTGGTCGGCTTCAGGTGCGGGTTCGCCGAAGAAGGCTCAAACAAGTATTCAAAAGACTCGTTCAAAGAACCCGAGCGTACCCCCTTCTGGAAGCGCCCGAAAAAGTTGGAGGTCTTGGTGCAGGGCGCGACTTCCTCAAAGAAGTTTTTCCCGAGGGTTTCCTGAGGATCCCGCCCGACAATGTCGCCTTCGGCTTGGTTGTATTTCAAAATCCGACCACTGGCGTCCAGCTTGACCGCGCCATAAGCCAAATTATCAATCTCATCGTCCCGCATGTTGCGCATCTGACTCGCGATGCTTTGTGCGCTGAAATCTCCGCGACCTGTGGCTTGGCTCTGTGCGCTGCGAGCGCGGTGGTTCGCGCCACCTCGAGAGTCCATACGCTTGACGAACACCCAATAGGCGTCGCGCTCTCGCAAGTCATTCTGCATGATGATCTGCACTTTGGTCGGCTTCAGGTGCGGGTTCGCCGAGGAGGGCTCAAATAAATATTCAAAAGACTCATTTAGGGAACCCGACCGCACGCCTTTCTGGAAGCGTCCATAAAAGTTCGAGGTCTTCGTACACGGGGCGACTTCCTCAAAGAAGTTCAGACCGATGCTCGCACGCGCGTCTCGCCCAACAATGTCCCCTTCAGCTTGGTTGTACTTCAGAATCTTGCCGTTTTTGTCGAGTTTCACCGCTCCGTAGGAGAGCTGGTCGAGGTCATCATCATCCATACCGGAGACATGCCGCGAGACCTTGCCCGCCTCAAACTCATCGCCGCCTTGTTCGTCTTCCATGCTGATCACCTCTGCGGCGTTCAAGTCTAGTTCTGGATCTTCTGGCATGGGAGCCTCTTCCGTACCAGCCGCGAACATCCGCTTCACAAAGACCCAATACGCATGAGAATCTTGAGGGTCATTCATCATGATCACTTGGATCTTGGTCGGCTTCATTTGATAGGTGAAGTAATATTCGAAGGTATCGTCCAAGTTGCCCGACTTGACTCCCGTATTGAAACGCCCGCGAAAGTCGTCGTAGTTGGTACACGGCGCGACGGTCTCGAAGAAGTTCTCCCCAATCACAGACCTAGGGTTGCGCCCTGTAATGCTACCTTCTGCAGCGTTGTAGCGCAGGATGCGGCCGTTCGCATCCAACTTGACCGCTCCGAAAGAGAGTTGATCGATCTCTTCATCGTTCATCTCTCGCATCACCTTCTCTAGGTCGCTGCGGTCAAAGCGCACGTTGGCATAGTTGTCAGGAATCGCGAAGGCTTCTGGCTCAATCAACTCTGGCAATTCATAGCCGCTCTCTTCTGCCGTCACATACAATTCTGCAAAATTTTGGGCCATCGCTTGGGACGCATGAGAGAGGCGCCCCGCGATGTTGCGGCTCTCTTCGATGTCCGCTGGGCGGATGCGCCCGGCAATACGGTTGATGTCACGCAAAGACTGCAAGGACGCCACAAGCGCATCGCGAATCTCTGAGCCTCCGCTCATCAGCAGCTCAATTTGCCCATTTAAGCGCTGCAAATCTTCGTGAGCCTTCTCGGTTTGCTTGGCCTGATCTTCCGATAGCTTGGCGCTGTCGCGGATCATTTTGTAAAGCGTGCTCACTTGCACCTGAATGGAGAGCACCGCGTCCTTAATCTGGTCGGCTTTCTCTGAAGACTCGTTGGCCAGCGTGCGGATGTCTGCCGCGACCACAGAGAACCCGCGCCCAAACTCTCCAGCGCGTGCCGCTTCAATGGCGCCATTGATCGCGAGCATATTGATCTGCAGCATCACACCTGTGATGCGCTCAACCACCTTCTCAATGCTGCGGACTCGCTCCGCTAACTCGCGAGTTTGGGTTGCCGACCGCTGCAGGTCACTCCCAAAAGCGCGGATGTTCTCGGCGAGGCGTCCCACATTTTGGCGGCTCTGCACGAGCAGGTTCATAGCGGTTTCCGTGCGAGACACACCGCGCTCTGCGCGCATTTGTATAATTTCTACGAGCTTATCGAGATACTCTCCCAAGTAGACAGAGTTCTCTACACCGCGTTCTTGAACCCCCGCTCCCCGAATGATCGCGGCTAGGGCCAAGGCGACTTCGTTGCTGTGCTCTGCCAAGCCTTCGAAGTCTTTCGATAAGTCTGCGATGACTTCTGCTAACTCTTCTTGCGCCTGCTGAGGATTGCGCGCCCGCTTGATTTGCTCAGAAAGCTCTCCTAGCTCCGGCGCGCTCTTTTCAAAGACCTGCAAGAGCTTGCGCTGAGAAGCCGTCGCCCCCTGCATACTCTCACACGCTTCCACCATGCTCTCACACGCGCGGGCCATTTGATAAAGGCCTTTGAAAAACTCTTCTGCTTTTTCAACCGCCTGCTGCGAGCGTTTGGCGATCTCTGTAGACTCATGCAGCCCCTGCGAGACATTCGTCGTAATCAGCCCCATCTCGGCATTGATCGAGTTGGCCCGCTCAATCTCTTCTCGGGTTTGTGTGCCAATCCGTGAGATCTCTTCTGAAGAGTCCTGCACCCGAGCCCGAATTTCCCCAACAATTTCGTCAATGCTACGGGCACTCTGCTCACTGACATCCGCCAAGTTGCGCACTTCGTCTGCGACCTCCGCAAAGCCGCGTCCATGCTCGCCCGCGCGCGCAGCTTCAATTGCCGCGTTGAGGGCCAACAGATTCGTTTGATCCGCAATTCGAGCGACGGCTTCGGAGACTTGGCTGATTTGTTCAGACTGTTCCTGCAGGCGGGGCATCAGAGAGACGGCGCGCATGTTCTGTTCGGCAGTTGCGTCCACCCCCTTGAGCAGCTTCACAATCCCTGTCGTAGAGGACTGCACCTGATCGCGAATTTTGTGCACTAATTTTTCGTTGCCCTGGGTCTGCCGACGGATCTCGCTAATCGGTTGCAGGAGCGCCTTCAGCGCGACTTCGCTCTTCTCTGCAGCATTGGTGGAAGCGTTCGCATCGTCGGTGATCGCGTTCATCTCAACGCTGAGTTCGTTGGCCGCTGATGCGACTTCACGAAGATTTTGCATGAAGGATTCGGCTACGGATTCAGCACGGGCACTCCCAGCGGAGTCACTCGCTGTTCGCGTACGACGTGCAGAAGGACGCATCAGTTTACGTTCAGCCATGTTCATTCCTACGGGTCATGAGGTGACTAAATCGGCGCGGTTAGAAACAGGAAGATTCTGTCCGGCTACCTTGTTGGGTGGTTCGTGCGTTGCGGTGGAAAGGCTCAAGTATGGGAAAGTGCAACACTCGGTTTTGAAGTGAGCACCGTTGTTAGGGGGCTTCAAGCGCAAGGTCAAGGCAATAGCTCTATCTGAAAAAGGTAATAAACAGACAAATCTCACTGGATCGAGTCGCGGCGTAGCTCTTCGCACACATTTTTTCGCAACTCCGAGCGCGGCAGCTTCTCTAGCTCCGCTTGGAAATCTTGCAAAAAACCAGCATACAGAACGCCTAGTTGGCCTTCCACACGCTGTAGCGCGCGCTGATAGGCGCCTTGCACCTTTGGCAAGACCTTGGTGCGTTCTCGACGCAGCGTCCGCGCCGCTTCTTCCAACTCTTCAGGGTCTAGCCACATTTCTTTGGCTTCAGGGACTTGCTGTAGCGAATTCCACTCATCTTGTTCGAGCTGCTGCCGATGGGTCTCTAACAGTTCTTCCCACTCCTGCAACTTCTCCACAAACATCTTCAGTTCCATCAGACCTCCTGTTAGCGAATGGATTGCTCAGCAACGCGCGCAATACGCTAGAAAAAAGCAACTCGCAGAGTTGTCAGGCACGTGAGTAGCAAAAGTGTGACCCATCGGTTGAGGAAAATCATTTGTCGCAGCTGCGCCGAGGTCACATCCGTCGGATCGGTCTCACGTCCCACCCAAGCGCTCAGTTGTAGCGTTCCTCGCTTCCATTTATTGCCTACCAAGCGCACTTGGAGCGCCCCCGCTGCCGCCGCTTGCGCCCAGCCTGCGTTGGGCCCGGGCAACCGCTGGTGCTGCTGCCACCCCACTCTCCACGCGTCTCTCCCGGAAAATTGGGGCGAACCCAATGCGGCCACGCTCAAGAGAACCCACGTCAACCGAGCGGGGAGGAAGTTCATTGCGTCGTCGGCCCTCGCCCCCAACCAGCCAAAATGTAAATAGCGCTCATTGCGATAGCCCACCATCGAGTCCATCGTGCTCACCACCTTGAACACGAGCATCGCAGGGATCCCCCCCACTGCGAACCAAAACAGCGGCGCGATCACTCCATCGCACACATTTTCACTCAAGCTCTCCACCGTCGCCCGATTACAGTCGAACAAATCCATCCGATCCACATCACGCCCAACGAGCATGCTCACCGCGTGACGCGCCTCAGCCAGATTTCCCACCTCCGTCGCCTCCAAAACGCGCTGTCCATGCCGCTCCAAGTCCCGCAGGGCAAACAAGCTATAGCCCATCCAGAGATCCCAACTCCACGACAGCCAAGGATGAAACCACCCGAACAGCTCGCGCAGGCCGCCATAGCACCCCAAGGCCAGCGCAACTAAACCAACGCCCAGCACGACACCCCCAAAGGTACCGTCCAGCCCTGCTCGAAAAAGTAACCTTTCCAGACGAAGTAACGCGTCCCCGATCAAACGAATCGGATGAAAGCGATAGACGGGATCCCCCAACCAACCGTCGAGGGCGACGAAGCCCCACATCAACACGAGGAAAGAGAGCGGCTCAACAAAGACCATCCAAGATCCTCGACACGTCACAGTTAGCTTCCATCAAATCCGCTAGTCGATCCAGCTCGCGCAGCGTTTCCTCTCGATGATTCGCGATTTTTCCTACGGGCTGCCCCGTCCACGCCAAGATGGTCTGTGTCACTTGACCGGTGTCAAACAAGCCGTGCAGATAGGTTCCCAAAACGCGCCGCTCAGCGTCCCAAACGCAGAGACCTTTCGGTCGAACCAAATCACTCACCCGGGTGGTCTGGAGCTCTGAGCGCCCCACGTGAATCTCATACCCTTCTATGCGCAAGCCGTCGAAAGCACCCACGCCCTCATATTGCTGCCGCACCAGCTGTTTGCGGGGAGCCATCTCTGTCGTCAGAGCCAGAATGTCGAGCCCTGCCGCGATCTGGCGTTCCCCTTCTATTCCCTGTGGGTCTGCGATGCGCGCTCCCAACATCTGGAACCCGCCGCAGATGCCAATCAGCAGAAACTGTCCCAACCGCGAAGCAATCCAGCGCTCCCAACCGCGCTCTCGCAAAGCCTGTAAATCAGCGAGCGTGTTCTTGCTGCCGGGCAAGATCAGAATGTCGGGAAGCTCCAAGTCCTCAGGTCGTTCGACGTATTCTAAGGAGACAAAAGGCAGGCGCTGTAGGGGAGTGAAGTCGCTGAAGTTTGACATGTGTGGCAGGCGCACCACCGCAGCTCGAATCGCAGCCCCCGCCCGTGGAGTCGAGCGAATGTGTTGCGAGTCCTCTTCGTCCAAGGCAAAGGCGTCATAGGGCAGGGTGCCCAAAACAGGCAGCGGGACTTGCTCTTCAAACAGGCGAATCCCTGGCTGAAGTAACGCGAAATCGCCCCGGAACTTATTGATCAAACAGCCATGCAGCAAATAGCGATACTCAGGCTGAATGAAATCATAGGTTCCTTTGAGCCAAGCGAAGACGCCACCATGGTCAATGTCGCCCACCAGCAAGACGCGGGCTTGAGCATACGCAGCCATCCTCATGTTCGACAAATCCGTCCGCTGTAAGTTGATCTCAGCCGGGGAGCCTGCGCCTTCCAAGACAATCAGATCATACCCTCGCGCCAACTCATCGTAGGCATGCTGCACGACCGCAAAGTTCTCATCTGCGTGCTGATAATAGTCACGATACGCATACGTCGCGACCACTTGCCCCAGTCGAATCAACTGCGACTGGCCGCGCCCTTGTGGTTTCAACAAGATAGGATTCATACGGACATCGGGCTCGACTCCCGCCGCCTCGGCTTGCAGCATTTGAGCGCGCCCCATCTCATGGCCATCTCGCGTGACGCCGGAGTTCAAGGCCATGTTCTGCGCTTTGAACGGCGCGACTTTGACGCCCCGACGCGCTAAGAGTCGGCAGAATCCCGCGCTGATGAGGCTCTTACCGACGCCAGAGCCGGTTCCCTGTAGCATCAACGCAGGAGTCAACTCGCGGTCTCGGCTTCACGGAGCACGCTCAGGAGACGGGACAGTCCCTCTGTCGAACGAAATGCCACCCGAAAATACGAGTCGTCTAAGCCGACGAAGTTGTGAGCTTCGCGGATCAGCACATTCTGGGTGGCACAGCGTCGCGCGATCTCATCGGCTTTCAGCGTTTTGTGTTGTAGCAACACAAAGTTGGCCTCTGTTGGAAAGACGTTCACCTGCGACAAACTCTGAAGTTGGGGCAAAAAGTCGTCTCTCGTCTGCTGCGTTTGTCGCTGCATCGCCGAACAGTCTTGCCTGAGCAGCCTCGCGCCTAGCGCCTGCGCGCAACCGTTGATCGACCACGGCGAGAGCCAGCTTTCCACAAACTCCAGCAGGCCTGCGTTGCCCGTGTGCATCCACCCCAGACGAATCCCAGGCAGCCCCGTAATTTTCGAGAAAGAACGCAGGATGATCAAATTAGGTAAAGATTCCGCGAGCAAAGTAAGCTCCGCTTCATTGGAAAGAAATGGCAGGTACGATTCGTCGACCAGAAAGACTGTCCAAGGATGATCCGCGACGCAGGCGAGCAATTCTGACCTCGGCAGCAGACCCCCCGTCGGGTTGTTGGGATTGCAGAGAACAACCAAAGCGACTTGGTGACAGCAGTCGTGTAGTTGCTGCAGATCAACGCGAAACTCTTCCTCGGCTCGTAACACAATCGAGACCTCGCGTAGTCGGCACAGCCGAGCATACTTGCGATAATCATTGTAGGACGGGTGAAAGAGCAACACCGAGGTTTGGCGAAAATAGTCGAACACTAAGTGCAAGAGCTCTGTGCTCCCGTTGCCACACCAGACATGCTCTAGCGTCAAGGAGTAGTGTTCTGCGATTTGTTGTCGCAGGGTCAGCGCAAACGGCTCGGGCAGGCGGCTGAGAGCTTCGCTCTGCAACCAGCGGTCATCGTCAAACACCGCATTGAACTCCGCAACATTGCTGCTCAAGTCATAGATTTGCTGGGGATCGACTCCCCGCGTTTGCGCCAACGCCCAAATGTTCCCGCCATGCAGATTCTCAGATTTCATGGCCGTTAGCCTAGTTCGCGCTGTTGTATCGTCAAACCACGCAGCAAATCGTCAAACCACTGCCACATTCCGCGCAGCTGAGCAGGCCGCCACCAAGCGCAACGCATATCGCTACGCGCAACGTGCTGAAACTCGCGACGCAGCTGAGCTTGTCGTTCATCCAGCGAAGCTGTCGAGTTCACGGTAGGCAACGCATCCGAACAAAAAATCCACCGATCCTGATGGGTCGCTCCTCTACGACGCCAATGGTGTCGCCCTTCCCGCAGAAGCTCCGGCAGAGGGCTCTCTCCAGAGGCTTCTTGCACCCTCTGTAACGCAAGCACCATTTGATGAGACGTCGTGTTCCGCGCCAGCCATTTGGGCTGCTCCTGTTGAAACGCCAGCAAAGAAAAGCGGACTCGCTTGTGCTTGCTTGCCAAGCTCGTGAGCTGCTCACGAGCAGCTTGCAAGAGCCCCGATGCCCCCGTCGAACGGCTCGTGTCGAGCAAAATCCACCACTGTGGGCGCCTGCGACTGTGTTGAAACCGAAGTTGCCACCCCACGCAGTCACCACCGTCCCGACGCGAAGCTAGCAGCGACTGTCGCCAATCAATCCGTAGATGCGGCTGTGAACTCACAGAGAATGGGGGAGTTCCCTGCGATGGACGACGCTTCGCAGAGACTTCCACAGATGGCGACGAGTGCTCCGCCTGTGGATCTTGGAGCGCGATGGATTGGGATTGGGCTCGTCGTGGCGCGGTAGCCGTCTGCCAGCGGGGTTGTGGCTTGGTCTGCGGCTCACTAGCCGTTTGAGGCGGGGGAGGCGTCGCGTGTTGATTGGGCTGGTGCTGGGGATAGCAAAGTTCCCAAGCTTCGGCGAGGTGCTGCTCGTTCACCGTCACAACATCGCTCCAAACCGCTGCACAGCGTGCGGTACGCAAGACCGCGAGTTCGGTGCGGACGCCCTCCAATTGCAGCGCCTTTGCCCGCTCTGCGACCTGCGTTCGGAGCCCATCAGAGATCTGGACGTTCCGCAGCTGCTCTCGAGCGACAGCGATTCGGTGTTGCAGTTGGGCGATCTCGCGCTCGAACCGTCGAACAAAAGCTGGCGCGTCGTCGTCAAATTCCATCCGCAAGCGCACAATCTCGGTTCTCTCTTCCACGCTGAAGTGATCAGAGACATGAATTTTGTGAGCGAAGCGATCGAAGAGCTGCGGGCGGAGCTCGCCTTCTTCGGGGTTCATGGAGCCAATCAGCATATATTGAGCGGCGACCTGCTCCGAGATGCCATCGCGTTCGACACGATGCACTCCGCTCGCGGCCGAATCCAGCAGAGAGTCGGTGAGGTGATCGGGAAGCAGATTCACTTCGTCAATGTAGAGGATGCCCTCATGAGCTTGGGCCAGCAGTCCTCTCTGCGCGCTCCACTGGTTTTCCTGAACAAGCTGGGCAGCGTCAACGGAACCTAAGAGCCGGTCTTCTGTAGTGCCAAGCGGCACATCCACAAACGGCGCTGGCGAGCCATCCGTCCGACACAAGATCTCAGCGAAAGCGCGGGCTAGGGTGCTCTTAGCGCAGCCGCGATGTCCCATCAGCAGCGAGCCATTGAGGCGAGGGTCAATCGCGTGATAGATCAGCGAGCGCTTCGCCTGCTGCATGCCGACAATCGCGACGAACGGGAATTGTGTACTCATTCCAAATTTCCCTGCAATTCTAGTAAGTTGTGCTGCAGCTGCGCTAGCAGCTCTGGATCTGCGTTCTCCCACATACCGCGCTCGTGCGCTTCCAGAATCCGCTGCGTCGCATCTCGCAAGGCCAGCGGGTTGTGTTTTTTGAAGAACTGCTGCTGTGTTTCGTCGAGCAATAACTTGTTCGCGAGGTCGCTATATTGCGCCTCACTCGCGACATTGGTCGTGGCGTCATACCCGAAGAAGTAGTCCACCGTGGCGGCCATTTCAAACGCTCCTTTGTAACCGTGGCGACGCATTGCTTCGAGCCAGTGTGGGTTCAGCACACGACTGCGGAACACTCGATTGAACTCCTCCCGCAAGGTGCGCACCTTGATTTGATCTGGGTTGCTCGAATCTCCGTGATACGTCGCGGGCGCTTGGCCTCGGATTTGTTCGACCGCTGCGTGCAGCCCTCCGTGAAATTGGAAGTAGTCGTCGGAGTCCAGAATGTCGTGCTCGCGGTTGTCTTGGTTTTGATGCACCACTTCAATTTCCCCCAAGCGCTGGCGCAACACGTCTTCGTCTTCTACTGAGCTACCGTCTGCGGCGTAACCGTGGCCGCCCCACTTCAGAAAGACTTGGGTCAGGTCTTCTTTGCTCTCCCAGTTTCCAGCGTCTATCAGCGGCAACAACCCCGAGCCATAGCATCCGGGTCCCGCGCTGAAGACCCGCAAGTGCGCCAACTGTTGCGCCCGTTCCGAGGCAACGCCCTGCTCTCGCAGGCGCTCCTGTTCTTGCAGCCAGGTCGCGCGGATCGGGTTCTGCTCGGCGGGTTCGTCTAGCTCGGCCAAACGCTTGGGGACCGTGGCGAGCAAGCGCATCGTCTCTCCAAAGGCGTCGCGGAACAGCCCCGAGACCCGCAACAGCACATCCACCCGTGGACGCCTCAGCACGCTCAACGGCAAGATCTCAAAATCCACCAACCGCCCCGACGTGCGCTCCCAAACGGGTTCACAGCCCCACAGCCACAGAGCTTGGGCGATGTCGTCGCCACCGGTGCGCATGTTAGAAGTGCCCCAAATGACTAATGCGAGATGCCGCAAGTCGTCTCCATGGTCGTCACGATAACGCTCCAGCAAGCGCTCCGCGATTTGTTGCCCACACTTCCATGAGGTCGGCGTCGGAATCGTGCGTGGGTCGACGGCATAGAAGTTTCGTCCTGTCGGCAACACATCATAGCGCCCCCGCGTGGGCGCTCCGGCGGGTCCCGGCTCCACAAAACGCCCCGCTAAGCCCCGTAGCAGCTGTGTGGTCTCTTGCGCACACGCTTCTAAGCGAGGCAGCAGCACGTCGCGCAATTGAATATGGAGCGCTTGCAGCTCTGCGTTTTCCTCGTCTGTGGCCTCTGGCTGCGCCGCAGCTGCAATCCACTCCCGAGCTCGCTGGTGGAGAGCATCACGCTGCTCAATCGGGAGAGCGCCCAAATCGAACTCGGCAGGACGATCCGCGAGACAGTGCAGCAACCCCCGCCCTTGAGGAGTCGCCATCCGCAACAGGCTCAACAAAAAATCCGTGCGCAATTCCCCTTGCGGGACCTCCCCAAAGATGTGCAACCCAGAGCGAATTTGGCTCTCTTTGATGTCGCACAAAAAGTTACTCAGCGCATTGAACCAGTCTTCGTCTGGCGGAAGCTCGTCGCGCCAGGTCGCTTCTTCTAAAAGGTGCTCAATCTGATGCTCTAGCTCGTGCGCCCGCTCAGGGTTCATCGTCTCGCAGTGAGCGTGCTCTTCCAACAGACGCTCCACCTGCTGAAGCTCATCATAGAGCCCCGCACGCGCCAGCGGTGGGGTGAGATGATCTACAATCACCGCAGACGTTCGACGTTTTGCCTGGGTTCCTTCCCCTGGGTTGTTGACAATGAAAGGATAGAGGTGGGGCAGGGGGCCAAGGCAGTGCCAAGGATAATCTTCGGGGCCCAGCCCCACACTACGCCCGGGGAGCCACTCTAAGTTCCCGTGCTTGCCAAAGTGAATGACCGCGTCCGCCTTAAATTCTGCGCGGAGCCAGTGATAGAAAGCCAAGTAGTGAGGAGGCGGAGGCAGCTCAGGGCTGTGATAGATGGCTTGGGTTTGGACTTCAAATCCGCGCGCAGGCTGAATGCCAATAAAAACGTTCCCCAAACAAAATCCAGCAATTGGGAAGTGCTCGGGCAGCGCTTGTGGCCAATATGCGCTCAGCTGCTCTTGCAGCGTAGAGGGCAAGCTACGGATGAATTGGTCGAACTGCTCGCGCGCAAGCCAGTGGTCTAAGTATTTGCCGTAGTTGCCCTCTGGGTCATTGGTGATCCCGGCTTGCAAGCGCTCGATGAGGGCATCTCCGTTCGCAGGCAGCGTCTCTGGCAATTGATAGCCCTCTTGCCCCAACACCGCCAAGAACCGAACAACGCTCTCTGGCGTATCGAGCCCCACTCCGTTTCCAAGACGGCTGTCTCGGTTGGGGTAGTTCGCTAAAATCAGCGCGATGCGCTTCTCGCCGTTCGTCTTGCGCCGCAGATTTCGCCAGTTGCCCACCAGCTCGGCAACAAACTCAATCTGAGGCAACGCTGGTTGCAGACGTTTCAACGTCCACTGCGCATTGGATAAGCGCTGCGCGTCTTCTTTGAACCCAACCAACGTCCCCAGCACACGCCCGTCCATTTCCGGCAGAGCGACATTCATCGCCACTTCTGAAGGCGAGAGTCCCCGCGGATTGTGCTCCCACGTGTGCTCGTCGCGCAGAGACACCGGAATTTGCAACACCGGACAATCCAACTTCTCTAAAAAAGAGCGTTGTGACGCTTCCTGTAAGCAGACGGAGAAACTCTGCGTCGTCAGCACGACTTGCGGAGGTTCCAGCTTTGCCGCCTGTAACAGCTGAGCCTGCGCGTCAGGGTCACGCAAGGAGTAAGCGTAGCAACACCGCACCTGAAGTCCCCGTCGCGTCAGCGCTTCACGCAGGGAGTCCACCACAGCCACGTCACCGGTCTGGTACCAAGCGCGATAGAAGCAGATCCAAACGACATTATCCGCTTGAGGGGCGTTGCTCACAGGGTCGCCATACCAGCCAAAACGCGGCATGGGCTGTAGCTCTGCGGGAGATTGCTGCGCGTCGCCCAGCTCTCGCAAGGCGATGCGACCCACCTGTTCGACGTTAAAGAGTCCCCCCTCACGGAAATACTCAAAGCACTGTCGAACGACCTCTTCTGCGAAGTCATTATCAGGCAACACTCCCGCGTCCCACTGGTCTGTGCTCGGAATCAACAGACAACGCGTCTGAGCGCCATGCGAGCGCAGATGCCGCAGTTCATCCAACAGATGAGGGAAGTAGCCGTCCCCGCCCAGCAAGCGCATCACCACGATTCGTGCAGAAGCCACCACTTGTCGAACATATTTCTGCGCAGTCTCAGGGTGCTGCAACGGCGCCGCGTGCAGCAATCTCAGGCGTTCTCCCAACAGCGGCAACCACGTCTGGGCAACGGCGGCTAAGTCTGTGTCTGCCGCGCTCAGAAACACCACTTCGGCGGGCGTTTGCTCAATTTCATGCTGCGGGTGTTCGTGGTCGAGGTGCCCCGACTCAGTAGCGACGCGGTGCATTTAGACCTGACTCGGCATCGGTTGCAGAGCGCGAATTAGCATGATGCTCATATCGCTAAACTCTTGAGTGCAGGCCGCCAAGGTGCCTGACCAAGTGGCTTCCATGCCGGTGAGGTTTTCCCAAACTTCCACAGGGTGTTCTCCCGAGATTCCTTGTTCTAATAAATAGCGACAGACCGCGCTGGGCATCAAATCCCACGTGTGTGGAATCACAATCGCGTTGCGGTCATCTCGCAGCACGTGCACCAGATGGCGCTTGAACGGCTCCAAATCACCGCGCCGATGAAAAGTGACAAACGTCGTCTCATCAAAACACACCTTCGCCTTAGACGCCAAAATTTGGGCAGCGCTGATGCCCGGAATGACTTCCACGCGATGTCCGCAGGCTTTCTCGACGCGCTCAATCATCTGAAAGCCTGAGAAATGCGGGTCTCCCATAAACAACACCACCACATTTTTTCCCTCGTGATGGGCAGACGCCGCGCGCTCCAGCTCTTCGACTTGGTTTTTGTAGGTCAAATGAACGAACTCTGCCGCTGGCGACGCCAACGGTCGCGCGAACTCGTTGACCGTGCGGAAGCCTACAATCCACTCCGCATCACGGATCAATGCCGCGCCCCGTTGCGTGAGATAGTTCATGTCGCCTGGGCCAATGCCCACACCAATAATCATGTTGTCTGCTGAAAAAAGAGGTTGTCGAACAAATTCGAGGCTTGCGGAAAGTAGAGATGGACGTACGACGCGTGCAGGTTGCGATAGCGGAAACCTTCACGACGCGACGCCTTGCGCGAGACTTTTTGCACATTCCACAGGTTCGCGTGCTGGTCTTCGCCCAACCAGCGTGAGTGATGGAACTCGTGGCCTCTGAGCACAGACCCATCTGGGGCGCTCACTTGGGAGTAACCAAAGTGCTGCAACCGCTCCGTCATCTCCACCGACTCCGGCACGACTCCGGCCATTTCATACTCGGTGCCGTCTAACAAGCGCAGGCGCTCGGCTAACAACATCAACCCGCCACACTCGGCGTAGCAAGCTCCACCGCGCTCTATGAAGTCATGCAGCGACTTCAGCAAGTTTTTGTTGGACGCAATCTCGGCGGCGAACAATTCGGGGAAACCGCCTCCTAGGATCACGCCGTCTGTCGCCAAAGGCAGCGCTGGGTCATGCAGCGGAGAGAACGCGACCAGCTCGGCGCCACGACGGCGCAACCACTCCAGGTTCTCGTGATAGTAAAAGTGGAAGGCTTCGTCTTGGGCGACCGCGATGCGCAGCCGAGGATGTGGGGAGGGAGCCTCAGCAGCGCTCGTCTCCTGCGACGTCAGCTGGAGCTGAAGCAAGGCTTCCACCTGCAAATGCTCTTCGCCGAGCGCCGCGAACCGTTGGACAGAGGAGAACTCCAGCTCAGCACTCGCCGTCAGCCCCAGATGTCTCTCTGGCCACTCTAGCTCCGCCAGCTGAGGAACCACTCCCAAAATGGGAAGCTCTAACTCTGCGAACGCACGCCCCAGGTACTCCGCGTGAGCCGCACCATTGACTTGGTTCAAGATGAGCCCGACGATCTGAGCTGGTTTTGCGTCTAACAAAAACCCCCGGATCGCCGCTTTGAGAGAGCGCCCGGCCTTCGCGCACGGGACGATCAGCACAATCGGCCACCCCAACCACTGTGCGATCTCTAATGTGCTGCCAGCATGACTCTGTGGATCAGAACCGTCGAACAGCCCCATCACCCCTTCCAGCAGATTAGAGCGGCCCTTTCCATAGCTCCGCGCTAAGCGTTGAACATCCGCGTGGCCCATCATCCAAGCGTCCAGATTGATCGAAGGACGCCCAGCAAAACGTTGATGATAAGCCGGATCAATATAATCCGGCCCGGCCTTGAAGGGCTGAGGCGCCAAGCCTCGCTCCCGCAGCGCTGCGAGCAGCATGCACGTCACAGCAGTTTTGCCGCTGGAGCTTTGCATACCAGCCAGCACCAGCCCCTCCGGCGTCAAAATTCAATCCCAAGGCGGGCGCGGACTCCTTGGTCAAAGTGATGCTTGACTTTGCGCATCTCAGTCACCACGTCAGCCCGCTCAACCAGCTCTGCGTGCGCGTGACGCCCTGTGAACACCAGCTCAACTTCAGGCGGGCGACTGTCGACCAAATCCAAAATTTGCTCCAAGTCGATCAAATTGCGGTGAACGCAGTAGTTCATCTCGTCGGCAATCACGAGGTCATACTCACCGGAACACACGACCTCTTTGAGCGCCGCGACCTCCGGCTTCAATTCCGCGCGCATCCGCTCGATGTCTTGGGGAACCTTCTTGCTCACACACAGCGCCCAGTAGTGTGGGACGTTGCGAAACGTCAAATTAGGATGCAAATCCGGGCAAAGCTTCAGCTCCCCTGTCTTCCAGCGAGGCTTGAGCATCCGCAAGTAATACACCCGAAACCCGGCCCCCAAGGCGCGTAACATCAAGCCTAGCGACGCGGTGCTCTTGCCTTTGCCTTCCCCCGTGTAAATCTGAAACGCTCCCTGCTTGATCGGTGGGCGCTTCGGTTCTTCCGGCTCAGAACTTTCGTCGAACTTTTCTAATTCATTCATATCGACCTTCTTTGACCCAAGCACAAAGCTGTGAGATGTCTGCCAAATGCCGAGGATATTTGATGGGAGGACGGCGCAACACAATCACGGGGAGGCGCAGCTCTTTAGCCGCGTCGAGTTTTTCCACAAATCCTCCGGCGGCCCCAGAGTCCTTCGTGACAACAACTTCGATAGCCCACTGCCGCCAAAGCGCGAGATTTTGTTCAACACTAAATGGCCCCTGCTGCGCGCAAACATTTTTGACAGGGACTCCAGACTGCTCCAATGCGCGCAGAGACTCGACACTAGGCGCGCAGCGCACAAACCACTCGTGCTTCTGGTCTGCATCACACTGCACAAAGCGCTTCGCGCTCTGGCTCCCTGTCGCCAAAAAAATACGGTTTCCACGCTGCATCGCCGCCTGCGCTGCGACGTCCACGGCCTCACAAATCACCTCAATGTGCCGTAGGGAGGCTTCTGTCAGCGCCGAGGGGCGTTCATAGCGTATGTAAGGGATCTTTAACTGCGCTGAGAGTTCCAACAGCTGGCGGGATATTTGTGCGGCGAATGGATGGGTAGCATCGACGATCACACGGGCTGAATGTTGTTGGAGTAAAGCAGCTCGTTGCTCTTTTCCTAAACGCCCTGACACGACCGGCAGCGCCCGCAGCTCGGCTTGAGTGGCCCCTAAATCGGTGGCTGTAGATACGACGACCGCGTCTCCCTCGGCTTGTAGGCGGCGAGCGATTTCGTTGCCATCGCTGGTTCCTGAAAAGACCCAGACCGCGTGGTGGGGGAGGTCGCGTTGTGGAAGCGGATCCCACCCCTGATAGCCTCGTGGCGTAAATAAGAAGTGCTGCTTGCGCTGTGTAAAACGGTTGCCAATCACAATCGAAGTCAGCATGTCGAAGCGCTGTGCGCGCAGCTCATTCAACGGAAACAGTTGCACTGACTGCTCTTCGCGATAAGCGTTCCGTACGACCCCACACCACGTCTCAGGGGATTTGTGTTCAGCGAAAATCTCCAAGATCTGATAGACCCCCTCCTGCCGACTTTTGCTCTGCACGTTATAGAGCACTGCCGCGAGGTCGGCTCGAGCGATATGGCGCGCGCGCTCTTCAATCCAATTCCATGGGCACAACAAATCAGAGAGGGAGAGCGTGGCGAAGTCATGGGAAAGCGGGGCTCCTAGCAGAGCAGCGCAGGCGTTAGCCGCTGAGATTCCGGGGATCACTTCCACTGGAAAAGAGTCTGCTTCCTCCAACAATTCAAAGGCGAGCGTCGCCATCGCATACACGCCGATGTCTCCGCTTGAGACCAAGCTCACCCGTTTGCCTTGCCGCGCCAACTCCAAGGCGCGCTCTGCGCGGCGGCGTTCTTGCGTCAACGGGAATGTCTCAATCTGCTTCTTTTGAATCCAAGGCCCGACCCACCGCATGTAGAGGTCATAACCGACGATTACGTCACTGTTCGACAATGCCTGTCGCGCTTTCTCTGGGACTAACTCCGCGAAGCCGGGCCCAACGGAGACCAGAAATAATTGTCCGACGGCGCTTTGTTCAGTTGACATGCACATCTACCGACTGTGATTCCGCATGGCTCAGATAGGCAGAGAAAGGGGCTCCAAGCAGGAAAATTGTGGGATCTCGATTGCTAAATTCTCTCAACTGTTCATACCGCGTGTTTCCCAACGTCGTAGTCCACAGGCGCTGCTGCGGCAGCGTAGCGTGCACGACCAACAAAAGCGGCAAGTTCGGATTCACGCCGGCTTCCAACAAATTTGGCAGCACGTGCTCGCCTCGAAACGTCGGCATGTAAATCGCGACGCCTGCGTTTTGATTCAATAGAGTGGCAATCGCTTGGCAATTTTCCGCAGAGGCATAACTCGAGACCGTGGTGATGAGCAGCTCTGAACCACAATCTCGAGACGTCAAGGGAATCCCTAAGGCCGCGGCAGTTCCCGAACAGGTCGTCACCCCCGCCAGCACTTGATACCCAATGCCAGCCTGTTGCAATGACGTGATTTCATCGGTCAGGCGAGCATAAATCAGCGTGTCGCCGCCTTTGAGACGGACTACACGGCCATGCTGCTGTGCCTTTTCAACCAGCAACTCATTGATTTCTTTCTGCTTTTTGTGATGACAAGTCGCGCGCTTGCCCACATACAAGCGCTCAATATGCGCTGGGATCAACCCCAACACGCCTTCCCCCACGAGCGCATCATAGAGGACGATGTCGGCGGATTGCAGATGCCGATAGGCCTCCAGCGTGAGCAGCTCAGGGTTGCCCGGGCCTGCTCCAATAAAAATCACTTTCCCCATGCACCTTCTCGTTGTTGCCAGCCACCATCTTCCACAAGTGCCACTGCGACTCCGTTAAGGGTGGTCTTTGGCACCAAAATTTGTCCGGAGTGACTCGTCAGGAGCGCGCACGGTTCGCAAACTCCGTCCACCTCCAAGTTTTGTCGAACCCAGTCAGACGACCGTGTGACCCACGGCCTCTGTTGCACCAGAGTCGTTGAGATAACCCGCAAGGGTAATCGTTGTTCCTCGCACCACTTCAGCAGCCCCATTTCCTCTCTCTTACGATCAATCGTTGCGACTTCTCGAACGTCCGCGAGCGCTCTCTGAGAGGCCGCGAGCGCTTGTCTGACGGCGGCATCAATTTGTTCAACAGAAACATTCTTTCGACAGCCGATCCCCAGAATCAGCGGCTTCAGAGCTTCTGTAGCCGTTGTAATCACAGGCGTCGCGCCGATCGCATTTGCCACACCATACGCCAGCGCATTGGCGCCCCCTTCATGCCCTGAGAGCAGCGCCACCGCGTGTCTGCCGGCTTCGTCTACCACAACGACCGCAGGGTCACTCCGCTTCGATGCTAGCAAACTCTCCACGTAGCGCACGGCGATGCCCGTGGTTCCGATAAAGACCCATTGCCTAAATTCAGAGAATCGCGCTTGAAACACGCGCCGGTTCTCCCCTTTTTCAGTCGAACACAAAACTCCATCGAGCTTGTGCGCGAGCAGCTCTCCCAAGGGGCGGGCCTCTTCTCGAATGAGCCAAATGCCCAGCGCAGCCACTTCAGGCATCGACCGTTTTTCCAGCTCGGCGGAATTTGTGCGTATAGTCCGCAGAGTAGAGGCGCGATTCAACGGGCATTTCATCGCGTAACGCGTCACCGACCAGAATCATCGTCGACAGCGCCCACTCCTGCGGATTCACCTCGTCTAACACTTGTCCCAAAGTGCTTTGATGTCGCTTTTCTTGAGGCCACGTTGCTTTCTGAACCATCAAGATCGGGGTGTCGGCGGCGTAGTGTTGCCTGAGATCTGCGACCATTTTGGCGAGATGAGGGCCTGATAAAAAAATACACAGAGAGGTCTGATGAGCCGCCAGCTGATCCAAGGCTTCTAGTTCCGGAACCGCCGAAGCGCGTCCAGTCGTGCGCGTTAGAATGATCGACTGGGCGATCTCAGGCTTGGTGAGTTCGACAGAAAAACAAGACGCCGCGGCAGAGAAGGAGGAGACCCCCGGAATCACTTCGTAAGCGATCTTCAGCTCACGCAATCGCCGCATTTGTTCTGCGGTCGCTCCATAAATCGCGGGGTCTCCAGAGTGTACGCGCGCGACGCTCCAGTCATGCTGTTGGGCGCGCACATACCACTCCATCTGCTGCTCAAGGTGGATTCCTGCTGTATTCACGACCTCCGCATCCGCTCGACAATACTGCAAAATATCTTCACTCACTAAAGAGCCGGCATACATCACGAGGTCAGCCACTTCTAGAAGCCGCGCTCCTCTGACAGTGATCAAGTCCGCCGCCCCAGGCCCGGCGCCGATAAAATATACTTTCGCCACGTTCATCCTTTTGGCTCATGCCGAACCTCTCGTTCTGTTCGACGAATTAACATTGTGGAGAGATAGCCGGTTTCTTCCGCACGTGACAACTGCTCCACTCGGTCACTGACTAGCTCATCACCAAATCCCAATCGACGCGCAAACACACAGTGTTCAGCAATTTTCAGCTCACTCAACACGTCCAGCACACGCGGCAGGCGTCTGCCAATTTTCATCAAGACCACCACATCGTGCGTCTCAATGTCTGCTCGCAATGCTCCCATGTCATCTGGACAGGGCAGAATCAACACCCGCTCTTTGCCCTCTCCGAGCGGCCAATCAAAATGAGCAGACAGGGCTGCGAAGCTGGTCACGCCGGGATAAGTGCGGTGCTTCAGCTGTGGGAACCCCTCTCGCAGGGCCGCGATCAGGTAGCCATACGTCGAAAACGTCAAGGCGTCCCCTAACGTCAAATAAGCGACGTTGTCTCCGCGCTGCAATGGTTCGCGAACCGTCTCCGCTAAATCAGCGTAGTGCTGGCGCAACACATTGCGGTCGGGGTTCATGCAGAAAGGGACTTCGTGCCACTGGACGTGTGGCAGCGACAAACCGTCCAGAGCCTGCAGCGCCGCCGAACGTTCTTGAGAAGTCGCGCGAGGATAAAACACCACAGCGCAGCTCCGTAGCGCTTCCCATGCGGCGACGCTCAAAAACTTGGCGGGCCCTGGCCCCACGCCAATGCCATAAAACATCCCAGTTGGTTTCTCAGGCATAGACCGACTCTGCGACCGGCGTAATCACTCTTTGCTTTTTCATGTCGAACATAACAACGTGAATCTTCTGGACACTGGGCAACCGTGTTTTGAGCGAGCGTTGCACACGTTTTTCAATTTCCACCCACACGCGCTCGGTCCCTGGTACCGCGCGCAGCAGCTGAATGATTCTCTCGACCGTTGTCGCTTGCTGGCACTGTTCGACTAATTTTTGGGGATATCCAAATTCGGCAACCACCCGGCTGACACCTCGCATGGCCATCGGGCTCACCCCTGAGTGCGTATCCCACTGATTTTCCAACAGCTTTGCCAATTTACCTGGGTGCCCGACCACCCAAAGTTGTGGCAAGGTCCGGCTTTGAGCGCCCAGCTCTTTTTCTATTTCATCGACGGTGAAGCCCACAAAGTTTGCCATCTGCACCACTCGTTCACTGGGTAGCCCAAGCTCTTGCTCGGCGAAGGCTTGTCCAATATTCCCTGGCGCGAGCACAACTTCGCGGGCTTGATCTGCGAGCGCGATCCGCACATAGAGCTGTATAGAGGCCAGCCATGAATCCAACGATTTGGGCTCTACGATTCCTTTTGTCCCCAAGATAGAGATGCCACCAACAATGCCGAGGCGAGGATTGTACGTTTTGCGCGCGAGTGCCTCGCCGTTGGTGCAGCTCACTCGGACTTGCCAGCCCTGAGCTTCTCGAATGCCATGTTCCGCGAGCACACACGCTAGAGTTTGTTCGACCATTTTTCGCGGCACTGGGTTGATCGCAGGTTCCCCGACTGGCAGCGCAAAGCCAGGCTTGGTGATCGTACCGACTCCCTCCCCCGCGAGGAAATGGACACCATGGTCTACACACCGAGACAGCTCTACTTGGATGCGGCACCCGTTCGTCACGTCGGGATCATCCCCCGCGTCTTTCACGACACAGGCTCGCACGCTGCGGCTCCCGATCTGTTCGACAGAATCAATCTTTACGCGCACAAACTGCGGAGACTCGGGCAGATCCACGCAAACTTCTTGCGGTGGCGCTTCGTGCAAGAGGACTCGCAACGCAGCTTGAGCCGCCGCAGCGGTGCAGGTTCCGGTCGTAATTCCTCGACGCAGACCGTTGGGAGCCAGCTCGTTGAGATCGAACTCTGTCCTCAGTTCAAGCTTTCGCTGGCCTTGCGATTGAGCGCTTGGATCAGGAGTGAGTTGACCGCGGCAGCGGCCCAATTGGAGCCCCCGCGTGTTCCCTGATTCGTGATCGTGGGGATCTGAGTGCACTGTTGCAGCTCCTGCTTAGATTCACGAGTTCCGACAAAACCAACGGGCAGCCCAATTATCAGACGCGGGCGCCAGTTTTCTTGTTCGACTAAACGCAAGGCTTCTCGAATCGCTGTAGGCGCGTCGCCAATGGCGAGCAGCACCTGATCTCCAAACCGCAGAAAAGCCCGACGTACCCCAGCTGCTGAGCGAGTGAGGTCTGCATTTTTTGCCAGCAAGTGGGTTTCTTCGTCGTGCACACCACACCATGTCTCAAGCCCGAGTGTGCTCAAGATGGAGCGCTTGAGTCCGCTCTGGACCATGGTCACGTCCGTCACAATCGTCACCCCATCGAGCAAAGAGGCGACTCCCGCCTCAGTCGCAGTCGGCGAAAAACGGAAATCACTGAGAATTTCAAAATCGCCGCTTGTGTGCACGATCCTCTGCAAAATCATTTTCTCCGCGTTTTCGTACCCGCTCCAGTCATGAGCCTCTTCGATCTGGCGAAAACTCTCTGCTTCAATCGGATGCGGTTCATACGGTCGCAGGGGCTCTGGTGGATGACCGTGACTGTGAGAATGACCGTGAGTGTGGGAATGACCGTGACTGTGAGAATGACCGTGACTGTGAGAATGACCGTGACTGTGAGAATGACCGTGACTGTGAGAATGATCGTGAGTGTGAGAATGACCGTGAGTGTGGGAATGACCGTGACTGTGAGAATGACCGTGGGTAGTACTTTCGGTGGCTTCTGCCGAATCTTTCGCCAGCAGGCCACGGACATGATGATGATGAGCCTCCTGCACTTTGCCCACTTCCGCTTCGTAGCCAATGATTTGGGTTCGATACTTACACAAACTACAGTTCGACGAATTAATCCCGTCCAAGGCTTCTTTGGCTTTCTCCATCCACACATCGACGACTTGCGTGTGCACCCCTAAGTATCCGGCTTTGAGGATGTCGACTTGCGGGAACCGCTCTTGCGCTTGTTCAACAGCGGCATAGATTCGCTTGATCAAAATTCCGGTGAACAAAAAGTAAGGGATCACTACAACGCGCTTAAATCCAAGCTGTGCGGCATAAGCGATCCCATCTCCAACGAGCGGCTTTGCGGTGCCAGAGTAACAGACATAAGATCCGCCGAACCCCATGCCTTCTTCGATCATGCGAGCGAGTTTGTTCACGTTCGAGTTGACATCTGGGTCGGTTGTACCGCGCCCAACCACCACTAGCAGGCTCTCTTGGCGAGGAATGAGCCGCGCCGACTCCGCCTCGGCTTGAACAATCCGTTCACGGAAGAGTTGCAGCAGCAGCGGATGAATCCCCATCGGGCCGCCGTAGTGAAACTCATGCTCAGGGAACTCGGGCTTCATGCTGAGCATTTCGACCGGCATATCGTTTTTGCCGTGACTCGCCGCGAACAAGATCCCAGGCACCATCACAATGCGTTTGGAACCTCGCTCGATGTTTGCGCGCACCGCTTCATCAATCGTAGGAGCGGCGAACTCTAAAAACCCGTGTGTGATCACACGCTGCGGATAGCGAGCTTTGAGCAGCTCCAGCGCCTCCGTAAATTCTCGCGTTCCGTCAGGGTCACGGCTACCGTGTCCAGCGATGACAAGTCCAAAGTCTTGTTGCACGTCAATCATGCGATTGCTTCATTTGAGTTGTAAAGGGATGCCAGCCGCGCACAGAAACACTTGATCACAGCGGGAGCCGAGCCACTGCCCAACCCGCCCGGAGAGGTCAGCGAAACGCCGAGCCAAGGCGTTCTCAGGCAGCACGCCGAGCCCGACTTCGTTGAGCACAAACACAAAGTCATGCGGGATTTTCCAAAGCGCCTCGAGCTTCTCCATCGCGACCGCTTCGTCCAGTCCGTGATAGAGCATATTGTTGAGCCACATCGTCACACACTCCACGAGCACGACTTGCCGCGATACTGGCAGCACGCGCTCCACATGCAGCGGCTCTTCCAGTGTTTGGAAGCGGTCGGTGCGGCGTTGTTGATGCTCGGCGATGCGTTGCTGCATCTCGGCGTCGTAGATCTCTGTGGTTGCCAAATAGATCGGCTTACTGTCAGGTGACAGCGCAAGTGACAGCTGCTCGGCGTGACGAGACTTGCCACTTTTCACTCCACCGGTGACCAAGATACGCACGGCAGATTCAAAAAGGTTTTGCAAAGGAGCGGGAACGAGCGGACGGGAGGAAACAAAGGGGCGAGCAGAGGAGCGGCCTCCACCATATAGAGATGTGTTTCGGTTTCGTCAGCCTGTCAGGTTCCTCGCCTGATTCTGAACACACGTTGGGCAGGTCTCCTGGCTCAAGACAACCGCGTAAGGCCTTCCCGCTTTCGCAGTGGCACACTCGTTACGCGCTCTGGTCTCTTACAGTTGCGAGGACAGCTACGGACTCACACCGTATTCCCTATTCTCCGCATGGCGGCACCCAGCACGAGGGTCTTAGTGATACCGCTTGCAGCTAAAAATGCAACCAATTTGTGACAAAAATCTCGTACCGTGAGGCTTTTTTCGCGGCAAATCAAGGGTTCCCTCGCGCTAAAAACCGTATCGTCTGCAGTGCTCCGCGCCGATTTGCCCTGACCGCTCGCAACAGACATTGCAGTTCTCAATGTTTCTGGTACGTTACGTCCCCTGCAAATCATTTGTAATTCCGCCCGTCACCCCGCTCCTGGATTCGGAATGCTCCCTTCCCTACGCGTCGGCCTGAGCTTCAAGCTGCTCACCCTAGTCCTTGGTTCCCTGTTATTCACCGTCGTTCTCCTCGCTTCCATTAGCATCTACTTCTTACGCGACGCGCTGCAAAGCCAGGCCGAACAAAGCCTCATCGCGGTTCGTGAACTCAAGAAGCAGCGGATTGAAGAGGAAATGCTCTTTTACAAGCAGCAGATCCGTTTTTTGGCGACGGATGAGCTGACCAACAGAGCGATGAATGGCTTCAATACGTCCGCGCGCTTTTATCTGAGTGAGATGGAGTTCACTGAGGCGCAGACGAATCTGATTCATTATGAAGTGCGGGATTATTATCACGGGCCTCTCCTCCAGCGCTATCAACAACAGAACAACTGCCAGCTGTGTACTCGACACACGGGCGCGCTGGACATTGACTCCTACTTTCGAGAGTTGGACGACATTGGCAAAGCTCTGCAACACGCTTTCATTGTACAAAATCCACATCCCTTTGGAGAGCACCACAAGCTCGACCGCCCAGAAGGATTTGCCCGCTACTCGGCTGCTCACAAGCGCTTTCATTCCACGTTTCTCGGCTACCAGCAGCTCTTTGGCTATAACGACTTATTATTGATCAACTCCGAAGGGCGCGTCGTGTACTCGGTCAACAAATCCATGGACTTTGGTGCGTTCATCAACCGTGGCCCCTTTGCCGAGTCTCAGTTGTCGCAAGCGTTCACGGAGATGACGCAAGTGACAGACCCCGAGGCGGTGCGCCTGATTGACTTAGAGCCCCACATGCCGGCGTTAGATGCTCCGGCAGGGTTTATCTTGGCCCCGATTGTAGTCCGTGGGGAGAACATTGGCGTCCTCGCCGTCGAGTTGCCTCTGCAAAACTTGAATCGACTGATGACGAGCGAACAGCGCTGGCGCGATGTGGGACAAGGCAGGACAGGCGAAACCTATGTGGTCAGCGCGAATGATCTCTCGCTGCGCAGTATGCCCCGCCCGTTTTTAGAGAACCCACAGGACTATCTGGAAGAGATGCAACGCCAGGGCTTAGCTTGGGAAAGTTTGGAGATGATTCGCACCAAGTCGCAGCCCATCATGTATCAACGCGTCAAGACCCCGGGTGTGGAGGCCGCCTTGCTCGGAAAAGCCGGCAGCGCGACCTATCCGAACTATATGAGTGAAGAGGTCGTCGGCGCGTATGCGCCCTTACAAATCGACGGGTTGCAGTGGCTGATCTTGTCCGAAATTACGCAAAAGGAGATCAACTCGTTTGCCGATCGCTCCATTCAGGCGTTCACCATTTTCGCGATTCTCTCTGCGCTGTTAGTGACTGGCGTGGGCTTTGTGTTTACTCGATTGATTACCAAGCGCATCGCCAAGTTGACCTTTGGCGCCAAGCAACTCGCGCAAAATAAGCTGGAATATCGCATCTACATCGACTCGGGAGACGAGCTAGGCGACCTCTCGCACTCTTTCAACCAGATGGCCGGCTCGATTCAAGGGCTGTTAGGGAACTTGCGAGACGTGAATGAGAACTTAGAGGGGTTGGTGCGTGAGCGCACAAAAGACCTGAACCAAGCGCTGGAAGCGATCGAAGCAAAAAACGACGACCTAGAAGAGGCCAATGAAAAAATCATGGACAGCATTCGCTATGCGCAGCTGATCCAGAAATCGCTGCTGCCAAACCGAGAAGACTTTAACAAAGTCTTACCGCAGAACTTCTTCATGTGGTGGCCCAGAGATGTGGTGAGCGGCGACATCTATTTTCTGGAGAAGGTCAAGAGCTACTGGATTCTGGTGGTGATTGACTGTACTGGGCACGGTGTCCCCGGCGCGTTCATGACGATGATTGCCTCTTCTTCGATCCGCCGCTTGTTTGACCAAAACTGTCATGACCCCGCAGAGCTGCTCCAGCAGCTGAATCAATACGTGAAAACCACCCTGCAACAAGACCAAGAGCATGGGCTCTCTGACGATGGCATGGACGTGGCTGTGTGCCGCTTTGACATGAAGCACCGCAAGTTGACCTACGCAGGCGCGAAGCAACCCCTGTTTGTGCTGAAAGACGACGCCATTACCACCATTAAGCCTGACAAGCAGAGCGTGGGCTATCGCAAGTCTGATCCTAATTATACGTTTACAAATCATGACTTCGACCTGCGTGAGATTGACAGCATCTACCTAGCGACCGACGGCTTCCCCGATCAAATTGGTGGGGCCAAAGGCTTCCCGTTTGGCAATCGCAAATTCCAGCGTTTGTTGAGCAGTGTGAGCCATTTGCCGCATGATGCACAGATGTTGCGGCTGGAAGCAGAGTACATGGACTATCGAGGAAAGTTTGAACGCAAAGATGATGTCACCGTCGTGGGGATTGGTTTCAAAAAGTAAATGGCAGTCTAAAGAGCTGCTGCGGTGAGTTGTGCGGTTTATTTTGCAAGTCGTCTTCAGACGAAGTCCATCGCGATACAGCGCGATGAGAAGCTAACACCCTCTTACCTAGTAAGGAGCTCGGATGTCGGAAAATCTGTATGAACTCAAACAAGCGCTGGAACGCGAGGGCACGTTCTTCTGCTTCAGTGGCCCCATCTCCCAAGACCTCATGGTTGAGCTAGGAGACATGCTCAAGCGTAAGATGAAATATGTAGAAACCAACAACTCTACAATCTTGAAGGTCTTCTCTGTCGTCGTAGAGCAAGGGCAAAACATTTTGCACTACTCCGCGGAACGCATCCCGGAACACGCGACTGACAGCGAGGAAGAGTTGCGATTTGGGCTGGTAGCTGTGAACTTCAAAGATTCGCGCTATTCGATCCAGTGTGGCAACTTGATCGACAACCGACGGGTAGACACACTACGCCTCAAGCTAGAAAAGATCCGCACGTCGAGCCCTGACGAAATCAAAAAGATGTATAAAGAGCAGCTGCGCGGAGAACCCGGCGAAGAGAGCAAAGGGGCTGGGCTCGGCTTTTTAGTGATGGCTCGCAAAGCGAGTGAACCCATCGAGTTCGAATTTCGCCCTATAGACGAAAATCATTCGTTTTTTTCCATTAAGACCGTCGTTTGAGAGAGGAAATGGACAATCTAACAATTGAAGCCGCGAAATATACGCCCGCTATTGAATTCAACGCAGAAAGTCGCCACCTCAGCATCCGAGGCGAGTCCTACCCTGAAAACACCGCCGACTTTTATGCTCCAATTTTTCAATGGTTAGACCAGTTTTTAAAGTCGGAAGGCACCGTGCAGCTCGACATGGAAATTGTTTACTTCAACAGCTCCACGTCAAAAGTCTTCATTGATCTGTTTGACCGCTTGGAAGAATACGCAGAGCAAGGCCAGAAGGTCGTGCTCAACTGGATCTTCGACGAAGAGAACGAGAGCGCGGTTGAATATGGCGAAGATTTCAAAGAAGACATGGAACACATGGAATTTAATCTCGTGCCCAAAGAAAGCTAAACCGTCGTCCTCTCCCTCAATTGCTTGTCACCCCCAAGAGCTTAGCGCGTATGTCGGAATCACTGTTCGCCCGCGAAGAAGCTGTGATCGAAAAAGCGCAAGAGCTCTTGGAGCACGGACACGGAGACGTCCCGCTCTACGCTTACGACGACCTGCTACGCCACTATCAAAAGTTGCTGCGCCAAACACGACGTTTGATTCGCATGAACGACCGGCAGCAGCAGGAGCTGAACGTCTTGAATGAAAAGACGCAGTCCGCCTACCGCGAAATCAACCAAATCAACCAAGTCGCTCGACTCGTCAACTCCACTCTCGATCGCCACGAGGTCATTCAAGCGATCGCCAACACTCTCTTTTCGCTCTTCTCGTTCAATCAAGTTGGTCTGCTGCTACGCACTCCAGAGAATGCGCTGGCGCCAGAAGAACACTTTGGACTGGGCGTGCTGACCTCGTTCGCCAATCAAATCTATCCTCTGCGCTTTCCAGAAGATCCCAGCAGCAAATTTCACGAGCTGATGAACGCGCCTAAACCAGAGATGGTGCCTGAGATCAGCGAAATCTTAGGCGCCTTCCCTCTGCTAGAGCAGCAATACTTTCGCTACAATCGCGTGCAATCTTGCCTGTTTATCCCGTTGACGGTGCAAAACAACCCGATTGGGCTGCTGCTGCTCGCCCACACAGAGCGCAACATCGCCTTACCAGAAGAAGACATCGCCTACGTAGAGCGCTTTGCCGTGCAAGTGGCAACGGCGATCAATAACGCGAATCTTTACTATCATCTGCGCGAGGCCCGCCTCCAGTTGGCCGAGTCTGAGCGCATCATCGCGTTGACGCAGACCTTTGAGAAGTTTGTCCCCCGTGAGTTTCTCAATCGCATCGCCAAAGACGGTTTTGAGCACATTCGACTCGGCAATACGCACACCGATGTCATCACAATGCTGTTCTCCGATATTCGCGCGTTTACTTCGCTCTCTGAGACAATGACACCGCGCCAGTTGATGACCTTCCTCAACAATTATCTGCAGCTGATGAACGAGCCCATTCGCGCAAACCAAGGTTTTGTCGATAAGTTTGTGGGGGACGCGATCATGGCGCTCTATGATCACCCGGAGGGGACCGATGAGGGGGAAGCGATTGGGGCCTTGCGTTCCGCGATTGGCATGCAGCGCAATCTCACGCTATACAATCGCATGCGTCTCCACGCTGGATATTCGCCCATTGCGGCGGGCATTGGCATTCACAGCGGCGAGGTGATCATTGGAACGATCGGCTCAGAAAACCGGATGGACTCCACCGTGCTGGGCGACGCCGTGAACTTAGCCTCACGGCTCGAGAGTTTGACCAAATACTATGGCGTGAAAGTGATCGCTTCGGACGCGACGCACGCACTCGTCGCCGATTTGGCTGAATTTCAATGGAGACAATTAGATCGCGTGATGGTGCAAGGGAAGTCCAAAGCCCTGACCCTCTATGAATTATTGAACGCAGATCAAGAAGCTGTGCGTGAGCGCAAGTTGAAGACCCTTCCGCTATTTGACGAAGCCCGTGAGCTCTATCGTGAGGGACGCTGGCAAGACTGCCTGCAACTTTTTGAAGAGTGCTTGCGTCAATTTCCAGATGACCCGGTGCCGCGCGTCTACATAGAGCGCACCAAAGAGCTGCTGCTGCATCCCCCTAAAGAAGAATGGGACGGCGCCATTCGGATGACTTTCAAATAAATCCCACCGTCCTTCTCCCCCTGCCCCCGACTTTCAGCGAAATTTCGCTAGATGGTATTCTTTTTGCGAATCTCCTCCTCAAACGTGAATTTCCTGAGAGATTTACGTCGATCACAGTAGAAATCGCCTTCTGAGAGGCGGTAATTCGCATTACCTTCCGTCAAAGGGTCAATATGGAAGCAAAAAGCGCACTTCGAGTAGAGTCTGCGGCAAAATCAGGACGAGCTGTCGCACAACATCGAACTTTCGCGGGATCGACAAAGGAATTGTCTGTTCGCCAGCGGGAACAAGCGCTGCGCAAATTTGTGGAGGGAATTGTAGGGATGGCGTGAGATTTGTGATGAACTTTCGAGAGAGAGGCACCCAAGCGCCTCTCTGCTTTGCCACAGTGCTTACTTGACAGAAGCCTTTGCGCCAGCCTCTTCCAATTTCTTGACGATTTCCTCCGCTTCTTCCTTCGGAATGCCTTCCTTGACAGCTTTGGGAGCGCTCTCAACGAACTCCTTAGCTTCTTTCAGACCAAGACCGGTGATACCGCGCACCTCTTTAATGACGTTAATTTTCTTCTCGCCCGCGGACTCAAGAATGGCGTCAAATTCGGTCTGTTCTTCCGCTGCGGCCGCTTCATCACCGCCGCCACCGGGGGCTACCGCGACGGCTGCCGCTGCGGCGCTCACGCCAAACTTTTCTTCCAGCTCTTTGACCAGCTCGGAGAGCTCCAGAACGGTCATGTTGGAAATATGCTCGATGAGTTGTTCTTTTGTAATATCAGACATTTAAATACCTCGTAGAAATTATTCAGATTTAGAATCAGCAATCGCAGACAAGGCTCGGACAAACTTGGCCGGCACCTCGTTGAGAGTGCGTACAAACTGGGTCGCAGGAGCTTGCATGAGGAAGAGCAACTTGACGATCAGCTCTTCGCGGCTTGGCAACTTCGCAAGCGCTTCGACTTCTTCTGCTTTCAGCAGGGAAGTGCGGTTAGCGTCTGCGAGCACTCCCGCTTTGATGATGAGTTTGGGGTTCTCTTTGACAAAGTCGGTGAGAATCTTCGCTTGCCCAACTGGATCTTCAGCCGAATACACCAAGGCTCGCGTTTCCACGAACTCCGACTCCATAACTGCGAAGGGAGTTCCTTCAGAGGCAATGCGAGCGAGTGTATTCTTAATGACTTTCATCGCAGAGGCGGACTTATTGAGCTGCTGGCGCAACTCGACAAGCTGGTTCGCCTCTAGGCCTCGATAGTCGACTAAAACTCCAGCGGAGGCAGACGTGAAAATCTCCCGAATTTCGGCGACTTGGGCCTCTTTCTGGGATCGATCCACAGGAACCTCGTTTGAGTGCTTTGTAATGATCAAGCGGAGCTTGATGTAGGACAGAAAGGTCGGAACACGCGAAGTGTTCCCGCTGACATCAGGGCAGAGAAAAAGGCAGGAGGGCTGAGAACAGAGAGTCTGTGTTTCAGCGCGACAATTGTCTCGGCGGGGAAGATTAAGCCCGAAGGCCCCTGCTGTCTTTGACAACTGCCACCAGATGCAGTTCGGTTGTGAGTGAACTTAGAGGTTCACGGTCAGTCCTGGCCCCATTGTGGAGCTTAGACTACATTTGCGTAAGTAGACGCCTTTGGCCGTGGAAGGCTTAAGGCGTTGTACCGTATCGACGAAAGCGCGGATGTTTTCGCACAGCTTCGCGGAGTCGAAAGAGATCTTGCCCATCGGCGCGTGCAAGTTGCCGTGCTTATCTACACGAAATTCGACCTGCCCAGCTTTGATCTCTTTCACTACGCCCGCCACGTCCATGGTTACTGTGCCCACTTTCGGATTGGGCATCAGGCCGCGTGGGCCAAGGATTTTGCCAAGGCGTCCCACCACGTTCATCACATCAGGCGTCGCGACAACGCGTTCAAATTCGAACCAGTTTTCCTTCTGAATTTTCTCGGCCATGTCTTCTGCGCCTACGTAATCGGCGCCGGCGTCTTCGGCTTCCTTTGCTTTCTCGCCTTTAGCGAAGACAAGAATGCGCACCTCTTTTCCTAGACCGTGGGGGAGGGAGCAGGTCCCACGAACCATTTGATCTGCCTTGCGAGGGTCTACGCCTAGTCGCAAGACGACATCGACCGTCTCGTCAAACTTAGTCGCTTTGACTTTTTGCAGGGTCGTGATGGCGTCTTCGAGCGATAGCGGATCACTGCCCTGCTCTCCGAGGATTTCACGAATTTGCTTCTGGCGCTTGCTTAGCTTTCTCATGTTGGGCTCCTTATTCCGCGATGGCCACACCCATACTACGGGCAGTGCCAGCGATAATGCGCTTGGCAGCTTCTACGTCGTAGCAATTTAGGTCTGGTAGTTTGGTGTTGGCGATCTCAGCGAGCTGCTCCTGGGTCAGGGTGCCGACCGTGTCTGTGTTCGGAGTAGCGGAGCCTTTCTGCAACTTGAGCGCTTGTTTGATCAGTACAGAGGCGGGGGGCGTCTTGGTGATGAAAGTGAAGGAGCGGTCTTTGTAGACCGAGATCACAACCGGAATCACAGTGTCCAAGCCCTGCGTGCGCGCATTGAACGCTTTGCAAAATTCCATGATGTTGACGCCGTGCTGGCCGAGAGCGGGTCCAATCGGTGGGGAGGGATTGGCCTTGCCTGCCTGCACCTGCAACTTGATGAATGCGGTGACTTCTTTTGCCATAACTTTTCTCGTGGGTAGTCAAACGTTGGCGCGAACACCAACTTCTACGTTGCGACTCTGGAAGAGTCAGAGTTTGACGACTTTGTCGAAATCAACTTCGACAGGTGTCGGACGACCAAAAATACTGACGAGCACTTTCAGCTTGCCACGCTCGTGGCTGACCTCATCAATCACGCCGTTGAAGTTGCTGAATGGGCCTTCTGTAATCATGACCTTCTGCTCGCGGACGAACTCTTCTTCGACGCTGGACTGCTGGAAGCCGCTGTCGATTTGTGAGCGGATCTCTGCAAGCTCTCGAGGGTCGAGCGGGAGCGGGGGAATGTATTTGTTCTCTTGGTGATGATTCCGTCCCACAAAGCCGGTGACGCGGTTGGTTCTGATAATGAGGTGCCAGAGATCTTCTTGCAGGTCCATGTGCATCAACACATAGCCTGGGAAATACTTCTGCGTCACTTTGCGTTGCTTACCACCTTTGGTTCTTGTGACCTCTTCCGACGGGATGAAGATCTCCCGCACCAGCTCCTGCATGCCTTTGATTTCAAGTTGCTTCTCAATATTGAGTTTGACGCGATTCTCAAAACCAGCATGAGTCTGCAGGATGTACCAGCGGTAGTTACCTGAGTTCTCTTCGGGCGGAGAATGGGCCTCGTTTGAGCTCGATTGGTCTTCTGGATTGATGTCGCTCATCGTGCCTTTAGCCGGAGATCAAAATTTTCATCAGGTTAGACAGCCCCAGGTCTGCGACTCCCAAGTAGGCAGCAATCACCAGCGTAACGGCCACAACCACCGAGGTCTGTTTGATGGTGCGCTCACGCGTTGCCCATTGCACACGCCTAAACTCGTTTTGCACATCAATGAAAAACTGTTTGATTTTTTGGAACATGTGCTGCCGCTGTGAATGAGGGAGAGGCTGGTGGGATCAAAGTGTGGTGTGCCGCGCAGGCCAGACAGGGGTCGAACCTGCGACCTGCGGATTTGGAATCCGCTGCTCTACCAACTGAGCTACTGGCCTGTGCGCGAATCTCACATGCTTTATCGTGAGGTCTCTGGAGCCCGAGAGCAGGATTGAACTGCCGACCTTTTCCTTACCAAGGAAACGCTCTACCACTGAGCTACCCGGGCCTATCTGTCTGTGGTGGGGAGAGAAGGATTCGAACCTTCGAAGGCTGAGCCAACAGATTTACAGTCTGCCCCCTTTGACCGCTCGGGAATCTCCCCATGTCTTCTCCTGGAGCTGCCTGACGGACTCGAACCCTCGACCTGCTGATTACAAATCAGCTGCTCTACCAACTGAGCTAAGGCAGCAAAGGAAAGCTGAATAACATATCGAATAATAAAATTGATGTCAATTGACTTGTGAAGGTTTTTTTGCCTTATCTCCGTGGGCCGTTTTGCTTGCGTCTTTGCCTCTTCTGGCAAAGAACACGCACCCGCGCGCTCGTGATTGCCGCTTGCAACTTTTGCGTCACAATTTACTTTCCTGCCCTCAGTCAGACGCCCTGTTTTTCCAATGCTTTTGCTTCTCACAATCGCCCATGTCTAAGTCGGCTAGCGATACTCCGATGATGCGTCAGTTTTATGACGCCAAACGTCAACATCCCGATAAAATTCTCTTTTTTCGGATGGGAGACTTCTACGAAATGTTCGGGGAAGATGCGGTGGTCGCTTCACCAATCCTGCAAATTGCGCTGACCTCTCGCAACAAAAGCCAAGCCGACGCAATCCCCATGTGCGGAGTCCCTTACCGAGCGTATGAGTCCTATCTGAATAAACTGACGGCGGCAGGACACAAAGTCGCCATCTGTGAACAAACCGAAGACCCCGCCCAAGCAAAGGGCCTGGTGCAGCGCGAAATCGTCCGCATCGTCACGCCAGGCACAACCGTCTCGCAGCAGCTTCTGCCCCCAGATGAAAATCATTATTTACTGACGCTTCTGTGGCAAACCAAGCCCGCCGGCATTGGGGTCGCGCTAGCAGATGTCTCTACGGGAGAGCTGGAAGTGACCGAGTTTTCTTTGGAAGAAACGAGCCCCCTGTTGGACTTTCTCTCTCAGTGGAAGCCGCGTGAAATTCTATTGCCGGAGCCACGCACAGCAGCGGAGCACACAGCTCATGATCAGTTCCGTGTTAGTCTGCGTCGCTTGTTCCCAGATGACGCAGAAGCGCGCACCACTCAGGTCCCCGCTTACTGGTTTGATGAGAGCGCCTCTCGACAACGACTCCAGCAGCACTTTGGAACCCTCACTCTAGCAGGGTTTGGCATTGAGCATTTGCCGCGGGGCATCCGCGCAGCAGGAGCGCTCTTGAGCTATCTGGAAGACACACAGAAGTGCAGCTTGAACCACATCGCCAGCATCCGGCAGCTTGTGCGCGACCAGACGATGCAGCTCGACGAAACCACGATTCGCAATCTGGAAATTTTTGAGAACTCAACCGGCCAAAAGCGACACACGCTCTATCATGTCCTAAATCGCACCGTGACCCCGATGGGAGCACGTCTGCTGCGTCAGTGGCTGCGTCAACCGCTCTTGGACGCTCAAGCGTTGCAGGGGCGCTATGACGCCGTGGAGGAACTACACCAAAACACTCGCTTGCTGCGTGACCTGCGCCAGCAATTGAGCCCAGTGCAAGATCTCCCACGCATCGCCGGACGCATCAGTTTGCCTGTGGTCGGCATCTCTGATCTGGTCGCGCTGCGCGCGTCTTTGGAACCTCTGCAGACCTTGCCTGCTTTGTTCCAAG
>CBFIJD010000001.1:60100-69880 GCA_965662845.1 uncultured bacterium
AGTTTCAAACCAAGGAACTCACAGCGATGGCTGCCCAATTTGATCCTTTGGACGATGTGCGGCAGGAGCTGCTAAATAAGCTGCACGCGGAACCTTCGCTGCGAATGCAAGAGGGAGGTTACATCGCCGATGGCGTCTCCGCTGAGCTAGACGAGCTGCGGAATTTGTCGCTGCGCTCTAAAGACTTCTTGAACCAGCTGCTCACAAGAGAACGAGAACAGACCGGCATCGCTTCGCTGAAAATCAGCTTCAACAAGGTCTTTGGTTACTACTTAGAAGTCAGCAACGCGCACAAACAAGCCGTCCCTGCCCATTACATTCGCAAACAGACGCTGGTCAACTGTGAGCGCTACATCACCCAAGAATTGAAGGAGTTCGAAGAGAAGATCCTCACCGCAGAAGAGCGGATGGTTGCGCTGGAACAAGAGCTTTTTCAAGAGTTGCAGGCCGGCGTGTTGCGGCAAGTGGCGCGCATTCAACAGACCGCCGCCTGTGTGGCGCGAATAGATGTGTTCTCTGGATGGGCCGAGCTGGCGCGCGACGCGAACTATGTGCGTCCCCGCCTACGAGACGCCTCTCAACCTCGGCAGCTGTCCCTGCGCAAATCACGGCACCCTGTGATCGAGCAACTAGATTTGGGCGAACCGTTCGTCCCTAACGATGTGGAGTTAGACGAAGCCAAACGGCAAGTGCAGCTGATCACAGGGCCTAACATGGCGGGGAAGTCAACCTTCATGCGACAGGTCGCGTTGAATGTATTGATGGCGCAGTGCGGCTGTTTTGTGGCCGCAGAAGACGTCGAACTCACTGTCGTGGATCGAGTGTTCACCCGCGTGGGAGCTTCCGACAACCTGAGTTTAGGACAGAGCACCTTCATGGTGGAGATGAACGAAGCCGCCGCGATTCTGAACAATGCGACCGCACAGAGCCTCGTGATTTTGGATGAGATTGGGCGGGGGACCAGCACCTTCGACGGCATCAGCATCGCGTGGGCGATTGTGGAGCACATCCATCAACTGGGAGCGCTGACCTTGTGCGCGACGCATTATCACGAACTCACTCAACTCGCACAGCAGTTGGCGAGGGTTGTGAATGCCAGTGTGCAGGTGGACGAAGACGGCGAACACATTGTCTTCTTGCGCAAGATTGTCGACGGTGAAGCCGACAAGAGCTACGGCGTGCACGTCGCGCGTCTAGCGGGGATGCCACCGAGCGTCGTCGCGCGAGCGATGGAAGTGATGCACACCCTTGAAAATTCTCACGAATTAGGGCACGCCGTCACCGAACTCAGCCACTCCAACGGCACGGAGCCGGACAATGAATCGGTAGCCGAGCCCCCCGCGGCCCCCACGGCAGAGACTCCCGAGTCCCAGCTATCGCTCTTTCCTCAAGACTCATGGTTGGCTCAGGAGTTACGAGCGCTGCCGCTTTCTCACACCACGCCGATGGAGGCGTTGAATTTTCTACATCAATTGCAGCAGCGCCTGCAGTGATCACACCTCCTCGTAATAGAGTTGCACCATGGCCCGATCCCGCATTGCGATCTACCCGACTAGCTCGAATCCTCCGACGTTGGGACACTCCGACATTGTCAGTCGGGCAGCGCGTCACTTTGACCACGTCTACTGGGCCGCCGCGGTCAATCCTGAGAAGAAATATTTGTTCACTCAAGAAGAGCGCAAGCAGATGATGCAGGCGTATGTCGACAACACTCCGGGACTGGAAAACGTGACGGTCGATGCGTTTCAGGGGCCAACGGTACGATATGCGCAGCGCAAAGGGGCCACGGTGCTGATCAAAGGCATGAGAAGCATCAACGACTTTCATGGCGAGCTACAGCAAGCGATTGGGAACCAAGGCATTGACCCGAACTTGGAGACCTTCTGCTTGTTCGGCCGCCCCGACTTATTTGTGCTGAGTTCGACGCTTGTCCGCGAGGTCGCTCTGCTCGGTGAGAGCGTTGACCGCTACGTCATACCGCCGGTCGCCGAAATGATTTATGAGATTCTCAACAAGCAAAATTTGATCTCATCTAAATAACGACGCTTGTCTCCACAAACGCACAGGATGTGTGTGCAAAGAAAGGAATTCTGCTGTGGACACCATAGATCTCTCCAAAGAACCCTCTCGCTGGAAACCTGAGAACGCCTTTTTGCTCCTCGCGGTGCTCTGGGAGGTGGCGATGTTCTCCTCACACATTCGTGACCCCACCGTTTTCAATCGGCTGACGCCGCCGGAAGGGATTCACAATTGGTTGGGATTGCCTGGGGCGTTGCTCGGGGGCTCTCTGCTTGAATTTGTCGGCCCCCCAGCGGTGTTGCTCGTCTGGTTTCTGATCCCTCTGACACGCCCGAAGTGGCACCGGTTCTCGTTGAGAGTCGGCTGGTATTACGCGATTGTGCTCACGTGGTTGCTCTCGATTTTACATGTGCAGCTCATCACGCTGGATGGACCGACCGTGCCATTTCGAGGGCTGTGGACTTATGGCCACGTGGGTGTGATGGGAGCGGACTGGCTCCTGCGGCACATGGAGCAGTGGGAAGCCATCACGCTGGTGGGAGTCGCCGCAAGCTATGCCGCGCTGCGCATTGCGACGGCTCTGCCCTTCGTGCCGATGCTCAAGGTGCTCCTTCTCTTGCTCATCGGCGGATTTACGCTGCTGCGCGGGCTCCCTTGGGCGCGCATTCCGCAGCTGTTTTCGGCTCTGGGAACCAAAATTGGTGACTGGCTCTTCGCCGCTGGGTTGATGCGTGACCGCGAAGCTCTTCCACCAGAACCAAGCGCCGAACCTTTCGCCGAACCGCTGCCGGAGAGTTCGCTGTTGTTGGGAGACGCTCCGTTGCCCTGCGAACTTGAGCCGGTAGAGAACCCAAATGATTTGGAAGAAGTCGCTCAGCTTTACGAGCAATGGTTGCAGGTTCACCATGCAGAACCCAACCCAGCTTTGCCAACTTACACACGACGACCACAAGGGTTACGTCTAGGTCAGGTGGCCCCTGCGCGTAGCGCAAGTCGTCCATTTTGGAGTCTAGGAGAACGATGAGAGAACGATTGCAAAAACTGCTCATGGGCACGGACCTCAGCCGCGAGGAAGCCCGCGAGATGATCTTGTGGATGATGAGCGAAGACGCAGTCCCTACCCAAACCGCCGCGATGCTCGCCCTGCAACAAGCGAAAGGCATCAGCGTTGAGGAAATTGTGGGGGCGGCGCAAGCGATGCGTGAACGCTCCGATCAAATTCAAGCGCCAGAGGAGGCCATCGACACCTGTAGCACCGGAGGAAATGGCATCAGCACCTTCAACATTTCCACGTGCGCCGCGATCATCGCCTCAGCAAGAGGAGCGGTCGTCGCCAAACACGGCAACCGCACCAACACCCGCAAGAGCGGCAGCGCCGAAGCTCTGCAAGCCCTAGGCGTCAATATTGAGATGGATCTGCCTCACGTTGAGCAATGTCTACGCGAGTTAAAGCTCTGCTTTTGCTACGCAATGAAGCATCATCCCGCGATGCGTTTCGCGGGGCCGATTCGGAAGGAGTTGGGCATTCCAACCATCTTCAACCTCTTGGGGCCACTCACCAATCCCGCCGGGGTGAAGCGTCAACTCATCGGCGTGCATGGGGTGGAGTGGACCTTCAAGATTGCCCAAAGCTTGGCGGAATTGGGAGCCGTGAGAGCGCTCGTGGTGCATGGCGCGGATGGCCTCTGTGAACTGACCACGACAGCGAAGACGCATGTGGCTGAATTGAAAGACGGCAGGATTGAGCTTTATGAGCTGGAAGCGGGAGACGTCGGTCTGCCTGCAGGGGATCTTGATGAGATGCGCATTACCGCCCCCGAGCAGAGCGCACAATTGATTCGAGAAATTCTGCAGGGCGAGAACCAGAACACCGCTCGCCATGTGGCGCTTTACAATGCCGCGGGCGCCTTAGTCGTCGCGGGCAAAGCGGAGACTCTGCAGGCCGGTGTGCAACAGGCCACCGAGATCGTGGACTCGGGGCAAGCGTGGGCACACCTCCAGCGCTTTGCGAACTACACGCAAGAGGTTTGAGGCGCTCAGGGAAGCAAAACGGATGAGCCAATTGTGCGTCGATTTTCTAAGTCATCGTGCGCTCTGGCGGCCTCTTGGAGTGGATAGTGTTGGCGAACATCCACTTGAACCTGCCCCGCGAGCAGCACATCAAACAAGGCGTTTGCGCTGTCGAGCAGCTCTTTGCGCGTTGCGACATAGTCAAATAGAGAGGGGCGTGTGTAAAACAGGCTCTTCGCCGCAAACACGCGCAAATCTTGCGGAGGCACGATTCCAGACGCTTGCCCAAAACTCACCAACAGTCCTCGCTTCTGCATACATCCCAAAGTGCCATCAAAGGTATCGTTCCCCACCGAATCGAACGCCAGCCGCACACCTTTGCCGTCCGTGACTTCCATGACACGATCCAGAAAGTTCTCGCGCTGATAGTTGATGATGTGGTCACAGCCATACTCACGAGCCAGCGCTTCTTTCTCCGGTGAGCCCACAGTCCCGATCACCGTGCAGCCGAGCGCCCTCGCCCATTGACAAGCAATCAGCCCAGTCCCACCAGCGACCGCGTGCCACAAAATCACCTCTCCCGGCTGCACTTTGCCAATTCGCCGGAGCAGATATTCTGCGGTCATCCCCTTGAGCATGCTCGCGGCGGCGACCTCGTCAGGCACCTGATTCGGCAAAGAAACGGCATGCTCCGCGTTCAGATGACATACGTCGCTATAGGCTGAAGTCCCGTGAACATAGGCGATGCGATCTCCTACTCTCAGATGCTTCACAGAGCTGCCGACCTCTTCAACGACTCCCGCCGCTTCTTTGCCTAAGGTGGCTGGGAGCGTGAGGGGATACAGTCCTGAACGCTGATAAGTATCAATAAAGTTAAGGCCGATGGCTGTATGTCGAACGCGGACTTCGTGCGGCTGTAGCTCCGGCAAATCAATGGTTTCCCACTGAAGGACCTCAGGGCCGCCGGTTTGATGCAGACGTATGACTTGTGGCATGTACTTTCTCCAAAAAGATTCAAAAAAATCAGTGTAACGAAACTAGGGAGAGAGGCAACGGTTCTCTTCAGAATGGATTGATTTGTTCGACGCCCAGCCCGTTCGCCAATTTGCGAGCAGAGCCTCGGCAGTCTGCTGTACTCCTTTCGATAGCGTAAACGGCGCGTCAATTTGCTCTATTTCAATCAAGTACCATTGACGCCGCGTTTTGCGAAACGCTTCGTCCGTCCTCAACAGCAACGCTAGGTTCCCAGCGACGCCCAGCTGATGCGCGTCCGCGTGAGAGGGGCTGCGCAAGATGTCCGCTTCCGCCAAGTGATGCAGCGTCCCCACAGGGACACTTTGGGTGCGAACGGCATCCACGAAGATAATGTGAGCGGGGTACGGAGCGAAGGTTTGCAGGCGGAGAAGGTCGGTGCTGAGGTCGTGAATCCAGCCGTGAGGGAATTCGCGCGCGAGCTGTTCGACAATCCAGCAGCCAACGCCATCGTCGCCAGCCAGTGGATTGCCTAGTCCCACAACACCGAGGTCAGGAGGCATTGACCTTCAGGTCAACCAAATGTGTCGAACAAGAGATGCAGGGGTCGTAAGCGCGGGCGACCATCTCGAGGTGTTGACGCAGCGTCTCTTCACCGCCGTTTTTGTCGGCATCCAGCCAGCTTTGTACCGTCTTGGCGATGTCTGACTCGACCTGCGCGAGGTTCTGTGCGGTCGGAGTGATGATGTCTGCGTCCGTGATCTGGCCGCTCTCGTCGATTTCGTAGGAGTGGAACAGCGTGCCGCGTGGAACTTCCAAGGCGGACGTGCCACGAGACTTCTGCGCTGGGTTCAAATGATATGGATCAGCCGTCGGCTGGGGAGGCAAAGCGCGGAGCTCGTCGCACAGGCGGATGGTCTCTTCACAGCACAAGAAAAGTTCGACGAATTGCCCGGCGTTGTTCAGAAGCGGGTTCGGGGCAGGGCATTCCCCCATCAAGCTGGCGTGCACGCGAGCCGCTTCCCCGGTCAATTTCGCGCCGTGATGCTGCAAGCGCGAGAGCGAGCCGACCATAAACGGCTTGTTAGAGAAGTTCGATTGTTTAGCGGTGGAGTGGCTGACCACGCTCTCGTTCACATAGTTAGAATAGTCGTGTACGGGGCGGCTGTCGTGTCCGCTCGCGCACAGAGTAGCGCCGTGCCCAATAAAGAGGCCGTCCTCATCACAGTCCAGCGCGACATAGGTGCGCTCTTGAGTGGCGTAGTCACCGTTGGCGAGCGTAGCCACGAAAGGCTCGATATCTCGCAAAATTTGTAGCGCTTCGACCGCGCCCTGCCGCAGTTCGTCGAACACTTTCGGGCTTGGCCATGTGCCGACGCCGCCAATCACGACGTTGACCGGATGAATCGCGCGTCCGCCGATGCGCTCTTGGATCAAGTTGCCGAACTTTTTGAGTTGCAGCGCTTGCTTCACCTGCTGGTCAAACTGCGGTTGCATCTCCAGCACGCCGCTGAAGCCCAGATAGTCAGGGGTGGCCAGACAAAACAGGTGCAAGGCGTGCGACTCAATGAACTCGCCCATGTTGAGCAGGTCGCGCAGGCGTTTGATCGGGCGGGAGATCGCTAGCCCCAGCGCGTCTTCAATCGCGTATGTCGAACACAGAGCATGCGCGACCGAGCAAATCGCGCAGACGCGGCAGACAATGGAGGGAACTTCGTGATACTGGCGCCCACGGAGCAACACTTCGTAAAAACGCGAGCCTTCGAAGATGCTCATCTGGCATTCTTCCACGCCTTGATCGCCGACCGTGACGCGAATGCCGCCGTGACCTTCTACTCGATAGAGGTGGGGGATGTCTAAGGTTGGCATAGTTCCTCTCTTTCAGTTCGACAGTTATGTAGTGGTTTCGCTGGCGCGTTGGCGTCCCTTACGCTCAGGGTCTTTCGCCCATTCTTCACGCAGGTGTTGGTTGACCCACGCCGGCGCGGAGTAACGCTGGATTTGCTGGATGACATCGCCTTTAGAGAGCCCATGCTCGTTGAAGAGTTCAGCCGTGGCGTCGTAGTGCGGATCGTCAACGGGGCCGCGACAGCCGTAGCAGGGGATCCCCAAGCTGGGGCAGCGGGCTTTGCATCCTCCTGCTGTGATCGGCCCGCAGCAGACGATGCCGCGCGTGCGCACCAAGCACAGGTTCTCGGCGATGCGACACTCGGAACAGACCGAGTAGTCGTGACGCTCGGGAGTGGTGCGCTGCAAGATCGCGACGATCGTGCGCAGAAACTCTTCTTTCTCGATGGGACAGCCTGGCACCGCGAAATCCACCGGCACAAAGTCGCTGACGGGGTGCGCTTTGTTCAAGTTCACCTCGTCGAGGGTTTGGTCTCCATAAACAATCTTCTGCAGAGTCTCGACGGAGAGTTCGTTGCGCATCGCAGGGATGCCCCCCCAGACGGCGCAAGTTCCAATCGTCATCACGCGGTTGGCGCGCGAGCGAATCTCTAACAGTGTGTCGAGGTCGCGCTGGGTGCAGACCGAGCCCTCGATGATCGCGAGGTCGAGGCGCCCTTCAAACGCGGCGGAAGACGCCATGCCAAAGCTCAGCAGCTCGATCCGCCCAGCTAAGGCGACTAGCTCGTCTTCGCAGTTCAAAATCATCAGCTGATCGCCCGCACAGGAGGTCAAGCCAAAGATACCGACGCGGGGTTTGTGTGTCTGTTTCATCGCCATCCTCCTAAATAGGGGTCTTCTTTGCCTTTGGGCGGTTGCCAGGCTTCGCGCAGTCCACGGGCTTCCCACACGGAGAAGACAGGACCGTCGGTGCAGGTGTAGCGGTAACCAATCGCGCAGTGTCCGCACTTGCCAATCGCGCACTCCATGCGGCGCTCCAAGCTGACGTAGATGTTCTCCGGCGGAATCTGTAACTCGCGCAGGCGACTCGTGATGTAACCATACATGACGGGTGGGCCACAGACCGCGAAGCGTGTGGTCGCCGCGTCCAGAGGTAATTCGTCGAGCAAATGTAGGAGGTTGCCTTGGCGCAAGTCCAACCCGGTGGGCAGCTGTCCTGCTGCCGGTGGCTGATCGCAGGCGAGGTGGACGTCGAGGCGATCACTTTGTTGATATTCGTGAAGCTCGTCGAGGTAGAGGAGCTGCGTAGCGTTCCGCGCGCCGTAGAGCAAGTGCACCTCCGCGCCGAAGCGCTCACGATGTCGATAGGCGTACTGCAGCAAGGAGCGCAGCGGCGCCATGCCGAGGCCCCCCGCCATCATCACTAGTGAGTGGCCGTGCAGGTTGTCGAACGGAAAGCCCCGACCGTAGGGGCCACGCAGCCCGAGCAAGTCACCTGGGGAAAGGTCGAACAAAGCGTTGGTGACGCGCCCCACGCGGCGAATGGTCAGGTTCAACTCGCGCTGGTCATGTGGCAGGTGAGCGCCTTCGGGCGCGTGACAAATGGAGATCGGGACCTCACCGATGCCGATGACAGAGAGCATCACGAACTGCCCAGGGATGTGGTTACTGCCGTCTGGACCGAGGCTTCGCTCATCTTGTAAGCGGATGCGGAAGAGCATGTGGTCGGGCATCAGCAAACGCTTGGAGATCAGCCGCGCGTTGAGCGGCAGCATCGGGTCAGGAAAAACCGACGGCGCGATCACGTCAGGTCTGGGTGCGATGTGTAAAGCTTGCATCATTACCTCCCACAGCTAGAGCGAACTTTGGCGAAAACTTGGGTGATGTCGATCTTGGCGATGCAGGAATCAATGCAGCGCCCACAGCCGGTGCAAGACGGCATCCCGAACTGTTCAACGAAACCTTGCTCTTTGTGATAGTAGCGGTTGCTGACTCGATCCGAGCGGTCGGGGCGCGTGTGTTCTTCCCCAGCGATGCGCGTGAAGTCGCGGTAGAGGCAGGAATCCCAGCGTCGAACGCGTTCTCCGCTCGCTCCGTCTAAGTTCGTTTTGTCATACACATTGAAGCAGGTGCAGGTGGGACAGACCATGCTGCACGCGCCACAGGCGAAGCAGGAGTTCCCAAGCTCGTCCCAAGCGGGGCTGTCGTGCTCAAAGCGCAGCATCTCGGGCAAGTCGCTGGTGGGGACCTCTCGCGTGAAGGCATTGCGGCGGCGCTCCAGATAGGCTTGGTGCTGCCGGATGTGTTCACGCTCGGCGAACTGGAAAAGCTCCCGCTGCAAGTGGAGCAGCTCGTGCCCAGCGGGGGTGCGCACCAGCGTCACGTAGCCGTCTTCAACTTCCCAAAAGAACAGGTCGTAGATGTCTTCAATGTGGTCGGTGCGGTTGCTCATGCAGAAGCATTTGTCGTCTGGCATGCAGCCGAGGCCAATGATGCGAGCTTGCTCGCGGCGACGCTGATAATGGCGGTCTTGATAGCGGTCAGCGAAGAACTTGTCGGTGACGCGAATGCCGTGCAGGTCACAAGGATGTAGCCCAAACAGAATCGGCGGTTCGTCTTCCAGCGCAGGCTCTCGGTAGCCCGCTTCCGCGTCATATTCATAGAGCACCTCCTCCGGCGGGAAGAAGTATTTCTTAGGCGGGACCATCGTGCGCAGATACTCCAGCGCGACTTGTTCGACAGAGACGTCTCGGAGGTCTTGAAACTTGTATTGCCCGTGTCCGACTTTTACCGGAACCACGACGCGTCCGTGTTGATTCAGCGCGTGTAGAAAGAGTGTGAGATTTTCGCGGGGGAGAAAGTGGACTTCCATGATGAACTCCTCGGATAGTAGGTGGGAGAGGGGAGGATGGATTTGCGGCAGATGTAAGC
>CBFIJD010000001.1:69978-72193 GCA_965662845.1 uncultured bacterium
GGGAGAAAGTGGACTTCCATGATGAACTCCTCGGATAGTAGGTGGGAGAGGGGAGGATGGATTTGCGGCAGATGTAAGCTAGTGCAGAGGAAATCGCAAGTGAGGAAAGAGACAGGGGAAGGCTACTGCGCCTCCTTGATCTCCAAAAATCCTGTCTGTAGCCGCTGTAGCAGCAGCTCTGCTTGCGGGTGCTGACGCGACACCATGAAGTACAAATCTACGCGGAATAAGGTCGATTGTCGCAGGTTTGGTAGGCGATTTTGTGCGACAAATTCGTCGCCGGTCTGACGATAATCTAGGTGATAATCCACGCGCTGATTCTGCAGCAAGCGCACCGCTTGGTCGAACGATTTGATCTCTTGGTAGCGCACTTGGTTCTGCGGTTCGAGGATGTAATTGATGAGACCACCGTAGGTAAAGCCGCGAATGATCGAGACTTTTTTGCCGGACAAATCTTCTTTGGTGGTGATCGCGGGCTTGTCTCCCAAGAAGTAGCTGCGCAGCTCGATCTGAACAGGCGGAAACTCGCTGACGAGCACCTTCTCATCAAAACCTTCATACGCAGGCCGCAGCGGCCCCAAATACAAATCAATCTCGCCGTTAATCAAATTGAGGTAGACTACGCTTCGTAGGCGCAGGTCGCCACTCAAAGTCCGTATTTAGGTGAGTCATCAGCTGCGTCATCAACTCGCCGAAGATACCGCTCACCTCTTCCCCTTCGACGCTGTAGTACGGCGGCGCGAAGCTCGCTCCGAGGCGCAACGTCTCTTGCGCCAGCAGCATCGTCCCCCCGTTGATCCAAAAAATTATGCCGAACAAAATATTGAGACCGTACCGGGCGAAGCGGTTCATGTTTTCTTTCTCTTAATAGGAGTCAGGGCAAATTGGGCAGCGTGCTCCAGAAGCCGGCGCCTCTGTGGAATCGGAAAGCAGGGTCAATGACTGATGTAGGCTAGCGGAGGGGCGCAAGGAGGAGGCTGGAGCAGCGCATTGAGAGCAAGATGGGAGACGCGGAACTGGCCGCCAAACACAGTACTGCGTCTCAACCAAAGCACTTCAACCGTCGCAAAGTTGAAGCGGTTCATCGGCGACTTAGCGTCGCCGAGAACTGTGTCAGTTGTCATCAACAACAACTATTCACAAAACATAGCAAGATGCGTTCCGTAATGCGTCTTCGGCAGCGCTAATTTTGTCGAAAGGGGCTATTGCAAGAAAGGATTGGAGCGTTTTTCTTCGCCAATCGTCGACATGGGGCCATGCCCCGGCACGAAGGAAAAGTCTTCCTCCAGAGACCAAAGTTGCTGACGAATAGACTCGAGCAGCTGTTGGTGATTGCCTTGAGGAAAATCTGTGCGGCCGATGGAACCTTGGAACAAAACGTCGCCAACCCAGATCATTTTACTGGGTTCATGCACTAAGACGACGTGACCGGGCGTGTGGCCGGGAGTATGTCGGACTTCTAGCGTGTGTTTGCCAACAGTGACCTGATCTCCCTGTTTCAACCAACGATTGGGGCGAAAGTGTTCGACACGCGGAAACCCAAAATATTTGCTTTGTTCGTCGAGCGCTTCGATCCAGAAGAGGTCGTCTTCGTGGGGCCCTTCAACGGGTACGTCTAAGCGAGCCGCCAACGCTCCGGTTGCCCCAACATGGTCAAGGTGTCCATGTGTCAGGATGATTTTTTCTAATTGCAGTGACTCCGTCTCTAACTCTTGGATCAAGCGTTCCGCTTCTCCGCCAGGGTCGACGAAAGCGGCTCTTCGCGTTTCGCTGCACCAAATCAGCGAGCAGTTTTGTACGAAAGGGGTCACAGGGCAAATGCGATATTGAAGCTGACTCATAAAGATCTTCGTGTTGATTCGGGTGTGGGAGGAGGGACACAAACTTTTTCGAAGGTGGCAAAGTTCCAGCCGTCGCAAACGCCAAGCTCGCAAGCTCGTTCCCAGTCGGCACACGCGGGCTCTCGTTGTTGCAGATAATAATACGTGTTGCCTCTGAGATAATAGCCTCGAGCGTGCTCAGGGAACTCGGTCAATAATTGGTCAAACTTGGTGAGGCTTTTTTGATAGCGATGCGCGCGGAGGTAGCTGCGTCCTTGCTGCAACAAAATTTCTTGTCGATTGTACGTCCTGACCGCTTCTTGCGAGGGGGTGAGCGCCTGCGCTTCCGCGGAAAAGAGCAGCCACAGCAAGCAGCAGTGTTTAACAAGGCGCAT
>CBFIJD010000001.1:72239-73196 GCA_965662845.1 uncultured bacterium
CCACACCATCCGACGACGACGGGTAGGATGCCGACCAAAAAGAAGTGCTGGAAGTCAATCCCTTCCAAAAATCGGAGTCGATTGTCTTCTAAATTAACGAGCAGGCTCGTGAAAATGTGAAAGATCACCCACATTCCCGAGAACGCCGCGAACACAAATTTTTTGCCTGACACAATCTTTCCTATGCTGGAGGCGCAGACCGAACTTTGTTTTGCAACCAGAGGAGATGCTCCCAGCGCCCAGTCTCGCCAAACTGTTCTTTAAGATGTTCGTCATAAATCGGACGACGAACAGAAGCGGAACCCTGTACTAACCAGCCTACACTATCGGCGTACTTCTCGACAAACTCTAATCCATCCGCTTTACGGCCATGGTCGGTCCAATCACCAATCACTAGAAAGCAATGTCCATTATTCGCTGTGACTTGGCGCATGCGCAGCAAGCAGGTGCGAAAGGTCTCTTTCCAAGCTGCGGCAGAGTGCTGCCTTTTTGTCCCAATTTCGTTGTTAGCGATTTGCTCAATGGGGAGATTGAGCCATTTCAACCGCAGGCGATGATGTTCGTAATAATCATAGGTCCCAGGATAAGGAGGGCTCGTGATCAAGCAGTCAAACGGTTGATCGTCTTCTTTCAGGTGCAATTCACGCGCATCTTGTTGCCAGAGCTGTGGGCGTAAGCGTGGATCGGGGACTTTTCGGCTGAGTTCTTGTTGGCGTTGTAACACCTCTCGCGTCTTCTTCTGCATCCACATCGAGAATGCGCCTTTGGGAAAGTCCCCTTTCTGCTCGCCTTCGGCAGTCGATTCATGGGCTCGCTTTGAGAACTTTCCTGTCAAACTTGAGAAGACAAAGCGCACGGTGTCACGCTCCGGAGCCGGTGGCAGCCGCTCAATACACTCCATCCACTGGAGCATCTCCACAAAAATATGAGGCTGATGGTAGGTGCGCAAGAACGGTA
>CBFIJD010000001.1:73468-76006 GCA_965662845.1 uncultured bacterium
GTGCGGGGCAGATTGGGATGAAACCGCGCGGGATAGGGGTGCAGTCCGTGAGTGAGCGAGTAGCCTTCGCGCCCTTGGGATGGTGTGCGCAGCGCGTTCTCTAGCATTTCCCCGTTTTTGCCTTTGTGGCGCGATTCGAGGTTGGTTTGGGAGGCGGATCGACGGATGCGTCGGAATGTGGGCTTGGATTCAGTGCTCATAGTTCGCTTTGAAAGGCTGGTGAAATCAATAGGTTCCAGGCTCGCCTTCCTTCAGCCGCACACGACCTTCTGCTACTCCTAAGGCTTGATAAGCCTGTTGACGGGCAGCTTCGCAACGTTCGGACTCACACCCGTCACCGGATTGCATCAGGGCTTCTTCGTGGGAAAGCAAGAGTTCAAGGAGGGCTTCATATAATTGAGGAGCCGCAGCGAGCAGGTGTAAGTTGGCGCGATGTTCGTCGTCATCTCTGGCGGGTAGCTCGAGCAATTTGGGCTGGGCTGCGGTGCCAATCCAAAAGACGGCTTGGGCTTGAGAGTACTGCACGTGCCATTCGCCGGGGGTGTAAGGCGGTTTGGTCATGCTGTCTTTTGAAAAAGAAACAGTCGATAGGACTTGTGCTTCAGGAAGGAAGCGCCGCTTGTGCCGCCACCGAAATACTTCCGGTTGATCTTGGCGATTTTTTTACGGAAGAACCAAGCGAAGGCTCTCGCAAACCAAGGGTAATTGTGCTGGGTGTAGTAGGCCGCAGAATTCCAAATCGGGTGAATGACTTCGCGGAAGAGCCGATCCATGATGTCTAACGACGGCGCCGTCTCTGCGGTGATGTCTCGGTCGATTTTGGTCTCAATTGGATAATCGGGCAGCACCGAGTAGAAGTGCTCTAGCTTATGCCCACCGCTGATCGGACTTTTGCTGTCAGAGGGCACGCTGAAGAAGTCGCAAATCAAGATGTGACCAGATGGGTTCAGGCGCTCCATCGTCTTTTGCATGGCCACCGACAACTTCAGGTATTGAAAGCTCTCACTGAACAAAATTAAGTCGTAGGTATTGTCTGTCTGTAAGTCTTCGTAATAGCACTCGAAGATGGTGACATCGGGGCCGAGTAAGTTGCGTGCATAGCGTGTGAGATGAGGGCTCGGCGACACACAATCGACCTCATATCCATGCTTCATCAGTTTTTCAGCAAATTTTCCTGAACCACACCCGACGTCTAGGACGCGTTTGACGCCTGCCGGGATGCTGTTCAGTAGCAGCTCTGCGTAATTCTCTTGAGCTTGTAAAACATTGGCCGGCTCTACGGTGAGCCCTTCCGTCCAAAATCCGTAGTGCAGATAGTCGGTTTTGTAAAAGTGCTTCGCCACGGCCAGACCAACATCGAGGCCAATTTCTTTCAGATCAACTTTGTGTGTGGATTCCATAACTCGGTGTGGAAGCGGAGGCCGCAGCCTCCGGGAGGGGGTTAGTCTTGTTGGGCCATGTAGCGGATGAGGTCCACAACGCGATTGGAGTAGCCCATCTCGTTGTCATACCAGGAGACCAATTTGAAGAAGCGGTCGCTCAGTCCGATGCCAGCGGTCGCGTCATAAATCGAGGAGTGTGCGTCACCAATGAAATCGGAGGAAACGACGGCGTCTTCGGTGTAGCTCAAAATTCCTTTGAGATCCCCTGCAGAGGCGGCTTTCAGAGACGCGTTGATGGACTCCATGGAAGTCGACTGCACGGTGCGGACAGTTAAGTCGACCACAGAGACGTTTGCCGTGGGGACACGGAAGGCCATCCCAGTCAATTTGCCTTTGACTTCAGGGATGCAGAGCGCGACGGCTTTTGCCGCGCCGGTGCTAGAAGGGATGATGTTTTGGAAGCCTCCACGGCCACCGCGCCAGTCCTTGAGAGAGGGGCCGTCCACGGTCTTTTGTGTTGCGGTCACTGCGTGGACTGTCGTCATGAGGCCTTCTTCGATGCCGTAATTATCGAGGACGACCTTGACCAATGGAGCCAGACAGTTCGTTGTGCAGGAGGCGTTGGACACGATGTTGTCGGTCGCGGGGTCGTACGTTGTGTGGTTGACTCCCATCACCAGCGTCTTGATGTCATCTGACTTAGCTGGGGCCGAGATCACGACTTTTTTCGCGCCGGCGTCTAGGTGAGCCTTGGCTTTGTCGCTGGATGTGAAGAGACCGGTGGACTCAATCACGAAGTCGACGCCTAAATCGCCCCACCCCAATTGAGCGGGATCGCGTTCGGCCATACATTTGATCGGCTTGTCGTTGAGCATCAAGGTGTTGCCCTCTGAGCGAATGTCGCCCGCAAAGCGTCCGTGCGTTGAGTCATACTTGAACATATAAGCGAGATTCTCTGCTGGAAGCAGATCATTGATCGCGACGAACTCAATGTTAGGGTCACTTGCCGCAGCGCGCATTACCATGCGCCCGATGCGTCCAAAGCCGTTGATGCCGATTCGAATTGCCATGGTGCCTCCTTGTGGTGCGGTTTGTCAGACAAACCAGATTGGAAAGGGATTGGGATGACGTTCCGTGATCCCATCCAGAGAAAAGT
>CBFIJD010000001.1:76105-96536 GCA_965662845.1 uncultured bacterium
TGGTGTGAGGAGCGAGCGCGGGAAGAAACAGCCTCGGAGCGCAAAGAGAGAGGCAGGACTTAGGGGCGTCGTTCTTCGGTGACGTTGTCAGCGTGTCCAATAATCAAAATCTCTGTCATGTTCACGAAAAGACCATTTTCGACAACGCCAGCGATCAAATTCAACTGGGTTTCTAGTTCAATCGGACTCTCAATCCGTCCAAAAGCACAGTCGACGATGAAATTGCCCTCGTCGCTGCGGAAGGGCGTGGTGCCGTTCAGCCGCAAGACAGGTGTGCAATGCAGCCGCTGAATTTTGTGGACGGTCGCCTCCCAGCCGAAAGGAATGATCTCGACAGGCAGCGGGAACTTCCCTAGATCTGCGACTTTTTTGGAGGAGTCAACAATGATGATGCGCTTCTTAGCTGCCGCGGCAACGATTTTTTCACGCAACAGCGCGCCCCCTCCTCCTTTGATGAGCTGCAGGTTGTGATCGACCTCATCGGCTCCATCAATGCACAAGTCAAGTTCAGGGTGTTGCTCTAGCGTGGTGAGTTCAATGTCTTCTTGTTCGGCCAGCTCACGCGTAGCCTCGGAGGTGGGGACAGCCTTGACCTTCAGGCCCGCGCGCACTTTTTCTCCGAGTTTTTTCACGGCAAATGCGGCTGTGGAGCCGGTCCCTAAACCAACCAGCATTCCGTCTTGGACGTGTTCCACTGCGGCTTCAGCGGCTCGTTGCTTTTCACTCAATGATGCCATCTTCTTTTAGCCATTCTAAAAGGGTGTCTCTCAATTGCTCAGGTTCAAACCCAAATTCACGCTGCAAATCACTGTGAGGGGCCGATGCGCCAAAATCAGAATACCCTAGCAAATAGTCAGCGTATTTGCGCCAAGGCCCCTCTACGCCTGCTTCGACTGAGACAACCAGCGCTCCTTGTGGAAAGAGATATTCCTGAAAGTCGCCGTCTTCATAATCGATCATCTCAATGCACGGGGCGGAGACGTGACGTATCGGAATGCCGACCGCTTGCAGCATGTGGCGGACTTGCTGTGCTGCGCCCCCTTCGGATCCAGTGGACAGGATCACAATCCCTGGGATGCTGCTGTCTGAGAGCTGATACTCTCTTCCTCTCGTGCTCTGGTAGTCGAAGTCTTGGACGATGTAAGCCCCTTGGAGAAGTTCTTGCGCTTCAAACTCTTCCCGACGCGCCAGTGGTTCCGTTTTCTGGCGTGTGAGCAACAGCGCAGTGGGCGTCAACTCGTGGTCTTTGCCTAAGCAAGAGGCCCAAGCTGCTGCGGTCTCCAGCGCATCGGCAGGTCGCCAGACTTCCAACTCAGGGATCAGACGCAAGGCCCAAGCGTGTTCAATGGGCTGATGCGTGGGGCCGTCTTCGCCAACAGCATAGGAGTCATGCGTGAAGACAAAGACAGAGGGCAATCCTGAGAGGGCAGCCAGCCGAATGCTCGGCCGCATGTAGTCTGAGAAGACTAAGAAGGTGGAACCAAAAGGACGAAAGCCACCGAAGAGCGCGAGCCCATTGACGATCGACCCCATCGCGTGTTCACGGATGCCAAAATGAATGTTCCGTCCGCGAAACGATGGGTCGGGCAGATCGTTGGATTCAAGAGTGGCGGGAGTGACGCTGGAGAATTCTTTCAAGAGTGTTTTGGTGCTAGGCTCTAAGTCGGCAGAGCCGCCAACAAAGGCCGGCAGAAGCTCAGCGGCTTTCTGCATCACTTTGCCCGAGAGAGAGCGTGTAGCGTCCACACTGTCTTGTACGACAGGGATAAACTGTTCTAGCAGCTCTGTATCACTCCAGCGCGGTTCCCATTGTTGAGACCAGGCCGTGGCTTTCTCTGCATTTGCTGTCTGCCATGCTGTGAACGAGGCTTGCCATGCTTCGTAGGCGTCCAAATTGACCGCCTTGCGTTGCTCAAACACTTCATACACTTCTTGCGGGACATAGAAGTTTTCATGGTCTCCCCAGTTCAACGCCGCGCGGGTCGCTTGCAGCTCGTCGGCACCCAAAGGAGCGCCGTGGACGCCAGACGACCCTTGTTTGTTCGGAGCCCCCTTGCCGATGGTGGTGCGCGCGATGATCAGCGAGGGTTGGTTGGTCACGTTTTGTGCGCTTTGAATCGACTGCGAAATTTGCGCGTGGTCGTGCCCGTCACATTCTTGAACGTGCCAGCCGTAAGCCTCAAAGCGCTTGCCCACGTTTTCACTCATTGCCAGCCGAGCCTCACCGGCAATGGTGATTTGGTTGCTGTCATAAATCGCGATCAGGTTTCCCAACCCGAGGTGTCCTGCCAAGGAAGCCGCTTCACTCGAGACACCTTCTTGCATGTCTCCATCGCTACACATCACATAAATGAAGGGGTTGATGAGCGGGTGCTGCTCATCGTTGAAACGAGCGGCGTGCATCTTAGCCGCGAGCGCCATCCCGACGCCGTTTCCAAAGCCCGCGCCCAGAGGGCCTGTCGTGCACTCGACTCCAGGAGTGACCCGAAATTCGGGGTGCCCTGGCGTTTGACTTTGCAATTGGCGAAAACGCTGCAGCTCTTCCAGCGGGAGGTCGTAGCCAGAGAGATGCAGCATGGAATACAACAAGGCGGAGGCGTGCCCGACCGACAATACGAACCGATCGCGGTTGACCCACTCTGGATCGTCTGGGTTGTATCGTAAAAATTCAGTCCACAGCACAAAAGCAGCGTCAGCGAGCCCCATCGGCGCACCTGGGTGTCCGCTGTTTGCTCGTTCGACCATATCCGCAGAAAGTAAGCGGATCGTGCTGACGCATAATTCGCGCAGTTGCTGTTGCATGCTGATCTCCCAAAAAGGCGAAGAGAGCGGCCATTGCTGGCCGCAGTGGATCAAACCGTGGACTCTGGGACTTGCGAGACTTGAGAAGCTCGAGAGCCATCGGACACCTCGTAGTCCATCCCCTTAAAGGCATTGTATCCGGTGCCCGCAGGGATCAGGCGTCCTAGGATCACATTTTCTTTCAGGCCGCGGAAAACATCGAACTTACCCGAGAGCGCCGCATCTGTGAGCACCTTCGTGGTTTCTTGGAAAGAGGCTGCGGAGATGAAGGAATCTGTGCTGAGAGACGCTTTGGTGATGCCTTGCAGGAGCGGCTTGGAACGAGCCGGCAGCCGACCTTCTTCAAGCAGTTGCTGATTTTGACGATTGAATTCTACTTTGGAGACAATTTCTCCAATCAGGAAGGTCGAATCACCAGGATCTTCGACATACACTTGGCGCAACATCTGGCGCACAATGACCTCGATGTGTTTGTCGTTGATGTTCACGCCTTGCAGGCGATACACCTGTTGCACTTCGTTGACCAGATAATTTTGCAGCGCTTTGGTTCCTTTGACCGCGAGAATATCGTGCGGGTTCGGAGAGCCATCAATCAGCGGGTCTCCCGCGCGCACAAACTCTCCCACGTGCACCGTGACGTGGCGTCCACGAGGCACCAAGTACTCTTTCTGTTCGCCTTTCGGGTCTTCTGGACGGATGATGAGGCGTTGCTTCTTCTTCATGTCAGAGCCGAACTCCACAATTCCATCAATCTCGCTAATGATCGCCTGATCTTTGGGGATGCGCGCTTCGAAGAGCTCGGCCACGCGAGGGAGCCCTCCCGTAATATCTTTGTTCTTTGCCAGCTCGCGGGGAATCTTCGCGAGCGTGTCACCCGCGTGCACTTCTAAGCCGTGATCAACGACCAGCTCCGATTTCACTGGCAGCGCGAACTCGGCAGGCGTCCCGTTGTCTCGCTGCACCAGCTCTCCCTGTGAATCGCGGACTTGAATCCGCGGGCGCTTTTCGTGATTGGGAGACTCCTTGATCACACGACGAGAGAGGTTTGTGACTTCATCGACCTGTTCCTTAAAAGTTTCGCCTTCTTCAAGATCCACGAAATGGGCGATGCCAGTGACATCTGTGATGATCGGGATGGAGAAGGGGTCCCACTCGGCCAAGGTCTCCGCCTGCTCCACGTCGCTGCCTTCCGGTTTGCGTAGCTTTGTGCCGAGTGGCAGCGGCCGTCGTTCTTTTTCGCGCCCCAGATGGTCAACAATGACGGCTTCTCCCCGACGCCCAAGCACAACCAAGTTGTTGTCACGGTCGCGGACTTCTTTCAGATCTTCAAACTTGAGCGCCCCACTGAAGCGTGCTTCCCACGTGTTTTGCTCAGCGCGTCGACTCGCTGTACCGCCAATGTGGAAGGTGCGCATGGTTAGCTGTGTGCCAGGCTCGCCAATACTCTGTGCGGCAATGACACCGACCGACTCACCCAAGTTGACCAAGTGCCCGTGCGCCAGATCGCGACCGTAGCAGAGGCAACAGACCCCATGCTCCATCATGCAGGTCAACACCGAGCGGACTCGGATCCGTTCAATCCCCGCTTCTTCAATCAGCGCGACCTCTCTCTCTGTGATCTGCTGGCCTGCTTCAATCAGCACCTTGTCTTCATCGATGGGATCAATGACATCTTCCAACGCGACCCGCCCTAGGACTCGGTCGCCGAGGCTTTCGATAATTTCCCCCGATTCAATCAGGGCGGTCATGTCAATCCCATCCAAAGTCCCACAGTCGCGCCCCGTGATGACAGTGTCTTGGGCGACGTCGACGAGGCGTCTTGTGAGATAACCCGAGTTGGCTGTTTTCAGGGCCGTGTCCGCCAATCCCTTCCGCGCGCCGTGTGTGGAGATGAAGTATTCCAAGACGTTCAAGCCTTCGCGGAAGTTCGCCAGAATGGGCGTTTCGATGATTTCTCCCGACGGCTTGGCCATCAGGCCGCGCATTCCCGCAAGCTGCTTCATCTGTTGGTTTGAACCGCGAGCGCCCGAGTCTGCCATCATGAAGATGGAGTTGACTTTGAGGGTCTTGTCTTCTTGATCCATCATCTCTTTAGAGAGGCCGCCTAGCATGCGCTCGGCGATTTTCTCCGTCGTCTTCGCCCAGACGTCGATGACTTGGTTGTAGCGTTCCCCGTCTGTAATGGCGCCTTCTTGGTATTCGGTGTTGATTCGGTTGATCTCGACCAGAGCACGCGACAACAGATCTTCCTTGTCGGTCGGGATCACCATGTCCATCATGCTGATCGAGAAGCCCGCTTTAGTCGCAAAGCGATAGCCAAGGCTTTTCATGTCATCAAGCATGCGGATGGTTTTGATGCTTCCTGCGATGCGATACGCTTGGTCAATCAACTCAGCCATCTGCTTCTTCTTGAGTTGGCGGTTGATGAAGGCGTAAGGCACCTCTTCTGGAACAATGAGGGACAGGATCGCACGGCCCACCGTCGTTGGGGTGAGCTCTGTATCCTCTGGTCGAAGGCGAAGCTGAATCTTCGCGTGCAGATCCACTTTGTTGTGGTCATAAGCGGCGACCACCTCTTCGCGGTTAGCGAAGGATTTGCCCTCGCCCCGCAGCCCGTCAGCCTCGCGTGTAATCCAATACAGCCCCAAGACCATGTCTTGCGTCGGCGTCATCAGTGGCTTCCCGTTGGCCGGAGACATGATGTTGTTGGTCGACATCATCAGGATTTTTGCCTCCAGCTGTGCTTCGACAGAGAGCGGCACATGCACGGCCATCTGGTCGCCATCAAAGTCCGCGTTGAATGCGGTACACACTAGCGGATGCAGCTGAACGGCTTTGCCTTCAATCAGCACAGGCTCGAAGGCTTGGATGCCTAAGCGGTGCAGCGTTGGCGCACGATTGAGCAGGATTGGGTGCTCGCGCACGGCTTCTTCCAGGATGGCCCAGACGCGCGGTGAGTTTTCTTCCAGCTTCTTCTTGGCCATTTTGATGGTGTGAATCTCTTGATAGTCAATCAGCTTGTGAAAGATAAAGGGCTTAAAGAGCTCCCGCGCCATGACTTTGGGGAGGCCACACTGATGCAGCTTGAGCGTCGGCCCCACCACGATCACTGTTCGGCCCGAATAATCCACGCGCTTTCCAAGCAGATTTTGCCGAAACCGCCCCTGCTTGCCTTTGAGCATGTCGCTGAGTGACTTCAGCGGGCGCTTGTTGGAGCCCACCATTGGGCGCCCTCGCCGACCATTATCGAACAGCGCGTCCACCGACTCTTGGAGCATCCGCTTTTCGTTCTTCACAATGATGCTCGGAGCGCGCAGCTCAATCAGGCGCTTGAGGCGGTTGTTGCGATGAATCACTCGGCGATAGAGGTCATTGAGGTCACTGGTCGCAAAGCGTCCACCTTCGAGCGGCACCAAGGGGCGCAGCTCTGGGGGAAGGACAGGCAACGTGTCGATGATCATTGCATCTACAGAGTTCCCTGAGTTGAGCAAGGAGCTGACGATGTTCAGACGTTTTGCGATCCGCTTACGGCGCGTTTCCGAGGTGACCGTCCGCAGCTCTTCGCGGAGTTGTTGATCCAGCTCTTCTAAGTCCATCTCGCGCATCAAAGAGCGTACGGATTCAGCGCCCATCCCAAGCAGCAGATCGGGGAATTGCTCTTGCAGATCGTAAGCGTTTTCTTCCTCAACGAGGCTCAACTTCTCCAACTCTGAACTCCCCGGATCCATCACGATGTAGGCGTCAAAATACAGCACCCGCTCCAGATCGCGTAACGTCATCTCCAACAGCGTGGCGATGCGGCTGGGCACACCTTTCAGGAACCAGACATGAGAGACCGGAGTGGCCAGCTTGATATGCCCCATCCGCTCGCGTCGCACTTTGGACTCGATCACTTCCACACCACACTTTTCGCAGGTGATGCCTCGGTGCTTCATGCGCTTGTACTTCCCGCAGATGCACTCGTAGTCGTGAATCGGACCAAAGATCTTGCCGCAGAACAAACCATCGCGCTCTGGCTTGAAGGTGCGATAGTTGATGGTCTCAGAGGTTTTTACTTCACCAAAAGACCAAGACAGGACGTCGTCACCCGTCGCAATTTTGATGCGGATGGCCGAATAATTTTTAGGATCTTCGGCGAGTTCATACATTTTTTCAGAGATCATTAGGGCTCCTAGTGAGTTAGCATTCCTGACGATTGGGCGCTCAGACTTCTTCGGAAAGCGCGGTCTCTTCTTTCGCCGCGGCCGCTTCGCTGGCTTCGTCGTTTTCTTCGGCTTCGACCTCTTGCAGCAGTTCGATATTTAAGCAGAGGCTTTTGAGTTCACTGATGAGGACTTTGAACGACTCGGGGAGACCGCTGTCCACTTGATGCTTTCCTTTGACGATGGCTTCGTAGATTTTGTTGCGCCCTTGCACGTCGTCGGATTTGACGGTGAGCAGCTCTTGCAGCGTGTGAGCGGCCCCATACGCTTCGAGTGCCCAGACTTCCATCTCTCCGAAACGCTGCCCACCAAACTGCGCTTTTCCACCGAGCGGCTGCTGAGTCACCAGTGAATAAGGGCCGATGGATCGAGCGTGAATTTTTTCGTCTACCAAGTGATGCAATTTCAGGATGTAGGCGTAGCCCACTGTGACTTTCTGGCTGAAGCGGTCACCGGTTTGCCCGTCGCGCAGCCAGACTTGACCTGAGTGGTTGAGCCCAGCGAGGTCGGCCATTCGGTGAATGTCTTCTTCGGTTGCGCCGTCAAAGACCGGGGTCGCCATGTGGACTCCTGCGCGGTAGCGCTTCACAAACTCTAGAAACTCCTCGTCGTTCATCGAGTCAAAGTGCTCTTTCACCATGTTCGAGTCATAGACCGCGTGCAGGAAGTCTCGCAGTTGCTGAACCGGTTGGGCTTGGTCTAGCATCTCTTGCACTCTCTTCCCAAGGCCTGCGGCTACTCGTCCGAGGTGTGTTTCGAGGACTTGCCCAATGTTCATACGTGAGGGAACCCCCAGTGGGTTCAGCACCACATCGACGCAGGTGCCGTCCTCAAGGTAGGGCATATTTTCAATGGGCTGGATGGTGGAGACGACCCCTTTGTTCCCGTGGCGCCCAGCCATCTTATCGCCAACAGACAGCTTCCGTTTTGTAGCGATGTAGACTTTGACCATACGAATCACGCCAGGAGGCAAGTCATCTCCTTTGGAGAGCTTTTCGCAGCGATCTTCGAAGACATTGTCCATCATCTCTTTCTGCTGCATCGCGTTATGAATGAGCGTATGCACTTTGTTGTTCGTCGTCGCGTCTTCCAGTTGAATTTCGTCGATGGCTCCCCGCATGAACTGCACTTGCTCCAGCGCCTCGCGGGAGAGCGGAGCACCCGCCGGATGCAGCACATCCCCTTGGAGGTTTCGCAGCTCTTCGGCAAGGTTGTGTCCCTCTGCCACCGCACAGATGCGATCGATCAGATTCTTGCGGATGATGCGGACTTCATCTTGGTGATCCTTCTCATACTTGCGCAGCGTCTCTTTCTCAATTTGGCGTGTGCGTTCGTCGCGCTCCACTCCCTCGCGATTGAAGACGACCACATCGGTGACAATGCCTTCCATGCCTTGTGACACGCGCAAGGAGGTGTCGCGGACATCTCCGGCTTTCTCGCCGAAGATCGCGCGCAACAGCTTCTCTTCTGGGTTCAGCTGCGTTTCCCCTTTCGGAGTGACTTTTCCAACGAGGATATCACCGGAGCGCACATAGGTTCCGATGCGGATCACGCCGCTCTCGTCCAAATTTTTGAGAGCGTCTTCGCTGACATTGGGGATGTCGCGTGTGATCTCTTCTTTCCCTAACTTTGTATCCCGCGCGACAGTGTCTAGGACGTCTATATGAATAGAAGTGTAGACATCTTCGTGAAGAATGCGCTCAGAGACCATGATCGAGTCTTCGAAGTTGTATCCGTTCCAAGGCATGAACGCGATGAGAGCGTTTTGTCCCAATGCCAGCTCGCCATTCTCTGTGGACGCTCCGTCTGCGATGATATCTCCAGCGTTGACATACTCCCCTTGCTTCACCAAGGGGCGCTGATTGATGCAGGTGTTTTGGTTGGAGCGGCGATACTTGATGAGGTGGTAGATATCGACGTTGTTCGGAACGATTCCTTCCTCTGTTGACAGATCTACGTCCGCTTGGATGACGATGCGGGCGGCGTCGCTGCTATCGACGATACCTGAGCGGCGCGCGACAATGCAGGTTCCAGAGTCAAGAGCCCCTTGAAACTCCATCCCCGTACCGACATAAGGCGCGCGCGGTTTCACGAGAGGGACGCCTTGGCGCTGCATGTTCGACCCCATCAGGGCCCGGTTAGCGTCGTCATGCTCCAGGAACGGGATGAGGGACGCTGCGACCGAAACCAACTGGATCGGAGAGACGTCGATGTAGTCTATTTGCTCGCGCGGCACCATGCTGAATTCACTGCCCACACGCGCATTCACAAATTCGTCGACGAGTCTGCCGTTTTCATCCACGACGGCGTTCGCCTGCGCAATTTTGAAGCGGTCTTCTTCCGTCGCCGAGAGGTATTCAAACGTCTCGCTTAGGACCCCTTCTTCGATTTTGCGGTAGGGCGTCTCTAAAAAGCCGAACTGATTGACGCGTGCAAAGGAGGCCAGAGAGGCAATCAGGCCAATGTTTGGGCCTTCAGGCGTTTCAATCGGGCAGATGCGTCCATAGTGAGAAGAGTGAACGTCACGCACGTCGAAGCCTGCGCGCTCACGAGTGAGCCCCCCGGGCCCCAGCGCACTGAGGCGCCGCTTGTGGGTGATCTCAGAGAGAGGATTGGTCTGATCCATAAACTGAGACAGCTGGCTGCTGCCAAAAAATTCGTGAATGGCACCGGCGACGGGCTTCGCGTTCACGATGTCGTGTAGCATCATTGTTTCGGTGTCGTGCAAAGACATGCGCTCTTTGATCGTGCGCTCCATACGAATCAAGCCGATCCGGAATTGCGTCTCGAGCAGCTCGCCCACGCTGCGAACGCGGCGGTTCCCTAGATGATCAATATCATCAATGTAGGTGCTGCTGTTGCCTTCGCGGAGCAAGAGCAGATAGCGGACGGTTTCTAAAATATCTCGATGCGACAGGACCGTCTGCTCAAGCGGGTCATCCGTGTTCAGCTTCTCGTTGATCTTTAAGCGGCCGACTTGCGACAAGCTGTAACGATCGTCGTTGAAGAAGAAGTTTTGCAACATAGTCTGCGCCGCCTCTAGCGTGGGGGGATCCCCAGGCTTCATCTTCTTATAGAGTTCGATCAGTGACTGTTCTGGAGATGTAGAGCGGTCTAGTTCTAAGGTGTCGCGAAAGCTTGGGCCGGCCGTCAAGGGTGGGTTGATGTAGAGGACGTCGAATTGCTCAACTCCGCTTTCGACGAGTCTCGCGATGAGGTCTGAAGTCACCAACGAGTTACAGGACGCGACCAGCTGTCCCTCCGCGTCGTTGATGTTCTTAGCGAGATAGCGAGAGCGAATTTCAGAGAAGCTCGTGGGGAGCTTAGTCACTCCCGCTTTCAGCAACTTATTCAGGTTGCGCCGATGCAGCTTCTGTCCGGCCCGCACGAGCACTTCGCCTTCTTCGCTGAGGACATCTTGTGTCACTTTCTGGTCTTGCGTCACTTGCTCGTTCACAAAGCGGAAATACGCTTGTTCTTCTGGCGGTTCATTGGCGCTGCACGCGCTGATGTCAATGGTCTCTGCGGGGTAGAAGAGGTTCAGTAGCTGTTCGTCGTTGTAGCCCAGAGCCCGCAGCAGGATCGTTGCTGGGAATTTGCGCCGTCGGTCGATGCGTGCGTACAGCAAATCTTTGGCGTCGAATTCAAAATCCAGCCACGAACCTCGCTGTGGGATCAGACGCGCGTTGTAGAGCAGCTTGCCGCTAGAGTGGCCCTTCCCTTTGTCGTGTCCAAAAAACACACCCGGGCTCTTGTGCATCTGGCTCACGATGACGCGCTCCGTTCCGTTGATGATGAAAGAGCCCGTCGGAGTCATCAGCGGGATTTCTCCCAAGTAGATGTCCTGCTCTTTAATGTCGCGGATCTGCTTAACCTCCTCTTCACCCTCTTCTTTTTCCCAAACGATCAAACGCAGAGCGACGCGGATTGGACACGCATACGTCACCCCTCGGACGCGGCATTCTTCTACGGTGTGCTTGGGCTCCCCAAGGCGGTATTGGACATACTCAAGTGTAGAGGAGTTGCTGTAATCGGAGATGGGAAAGACAGAGCGGAAGACAGCTTCCAGTCCCTTTTGTTTGTCGCGTTGCTCTGGAACAACTTCCCGCTGAAGGAACCTTTCAAAGGAATCCAACTGAATTTTGAGCAAGTGCGGAATGGCAATGGGCGGACTGATTTTGCCAAAGGAACGGCGGATGCGATGTCGGTTTTTGAGCGTGACGGACATGGAGCTCTTCCTGAATTGAGAAGTTGACGAGACTAGCTTCGCTCAGGCGGCAAATCGTAGTTGGATGACGAAGCAACAACGCGTGCGGAGAAGGTAAAACAAGTCGGGAGTAATGCGGCATAGGGGGCTGCTGAGAGCAAAAGGAATCGGGCCGCGCTTTGCACAGCAAAACCTCCTTGTGAGCATTCGAATCGGGTGATGTGCAGGATGGTATATCCGCGGAGACGGTAGGCGCCCCAATTTGAGAGGGCTTGCGAGATAAACTTTTACTTATCTACGAGAGACAAATGAAAGTCAATCTTTTTTAGATGGTTGCCAACAAAAGCAAGATAAAAGTGCTGACGGTGAAGACAGCTGCATACTGTTGCAAGCTTCCATTTTGCAGGGGAACCAGCTTTCCCCCAGCTCCACGAAAGAAGTTCGCCGTCGCATCTAGCAGGTTCTCGATCGCGTTGCGGTCAAAAATGCGCCATAGGACGGCATTGGAGATCAAGTGCAAGGGCTTGATGATTGCGCTCTGATAGACTTCGTTCACCATCCAGCTTTGCAGAGAGAAGCGCTCGGCTTGGGCAAACTCTGGAGTCTTTTCAGGAGGCAGACCTTGTGCGTAGATTTTGCGAGCGTAAGACCACGCGCCCAAGGCCAGCGCGACCGACAACGCCATCAAAAGCAACTCTGTGCTGACAGCGCCGTGACCGCCCACCTTTGCGAAAAAGTTATGAAAGTATGCCTCCATTCCGTTGGGCAAGAAGTGCAACGCGTGAGGCACCCCCACCAGGCCACCCAGCCCCGCTAAGAACGCCAGAATGACCAGTGGAGCCGTCATACTGCTCGGTGACTCCTGTACCGCTTCCCAGTGGTGCCCCCGAAATTCCCCATGGAAGGTGAGGTAGAGCATGCGGAACATATAAAAGCTGGTCAGACCGGCGGTCACAAAGCCAATGCCCCACAACCAAAAACTTCCCAAATCTGAGCTGTAGGTGTACCAGAGGATCTCATCTTTGCTAAAAAAGCCCGAGAAGAAGGGGATTCCAGCGATGGCCAGCGTCCCAACCAGCATCGTGAGGTAGGTAATCGGTAGTTTCTTGCGCAATCCCCCCATGTGGCGCATGTCTTGTTCGTGATGCAGCGCGTGGATGACCGACCCGGAACCTAAGAAGAGCAGCGCTTTGAAGAATGCGTGGGTCATCACATGGAAAATCCCTGCGCCAAAAGCGCCCACTCCCATCGCCAAAAACATGTAACCCAGCTGGCTGACCGTCGAATACGCCAAGACTTTCTTAATGTCGTTTTGTGCCAGCGCAGAGGTTGCCCCGAGGAACGCCGTGAGCGCTCCAATGATGGCGATTGTTCCCATCGTGAAGGGAGACATGACGAACAAAAAGCTCAACTTTGCGATGAGATAGAGCCCCGCCGTGACCATGGTGGCCGCGTGAATCAGCGCAGACACAGGCGTTGGCCCCTCCATCGCGTCAGGTAGCCAAACATAGAGAGGAACTTGCGCCGACTTCCCGGTCGCTCCCAAGAACAACAGCAGAGTGATCAACGTCACGATCAACCCGCCCTGTTCCAGCGTTTGTGGCGCCAGGGTGTTGATGTCTTCAAAACGCAGCGTGCCAACGTGCACGACCAACAGCATGACCGCAGACAGCACTCCAAAATCGCCAACTCGATTGAAAACAAATGCTTTTTTGGCCGCCTCACCCGCAGAAAATTTTTCGTGGTAGAACCCAATCAATAGATAAGAGCAGAGCCCTACGCCTTCCCAGCCAACAAACATCAGCAGCAGATTGTCGCTGAGCACGAGCACCAGCATGAAGAAGATGAACAGGTTTAGAAAGGCGAAGAACCGATGGTAGTGCTCATCTTCCGACATATATCCAGTTGAGTAGACATGGATCAAGAAGCCAATGCCCGTGATGATCAACGCAAACAGAGCCGACAACTGGTCGAACTGTAGCCCGACCTCCAGCGTGAAGTCCCCGACTTGCATCCACGTATAAGCGACCTCCTGAACGACCCCACCCGCTCCCGTCCAAAGCGCAAGGCAAGCCCACAGGGTCTGCCCCAGAGCGGCTAGTACGGCGAGTGGACCAAAGAGCGAGACGAAGGTTTTACCAAAGTGGCGCCCCAACAAGAGGTTCAGGACGAATCCTAGTAGGGGAAATAGTGGAATGAGCCAGAGTTGCGATGCCATGGGATTGTGCCGGAGTGAGATTAGGGCAAGGGGAGCCTACCAACGGAGGAGGTTGAACTCATCGAGGTTGAGCGTTTTGCGAGTGCGATATAGCGAGAGAATGATCGACAGTCCAACAACGGCTTCGGCGGCCGCAACAACAATGATGAAGAAAATGAACATCACGCCCGTCATCGAGTTCATTGACTGGGCAAAGCCCACGAACGATAGATTGACCGCATTGAGCATCAACTCCACGCTCATGAACACTACGATCGCGTTTCGTCGCAGGAGAACGCCGAGCACCCCGATTGAGAACAAAATGGAGCTTAAGACCAAGATGTGGCCAAGGGGAATCTGCATCATGATGGGGCTCCTGGATAGCGCCGCTTAGCGATCACAACCGCGCCCAAAACAGCGACAAGTAAGAGAAGAGAGATGGCTTCGAAAGGCAGTAAGTATTCTGAGAAGAGCAGCTGGCCAATTTGCTTGATCGTGTCAGGAGCCTGTTCTGCCAGCTCTGGGGGAACCAGTCGTTCTGGAGCGAAACGCCCTAGCGCGAGCGCGAGTTGAGTCCAAATTCCAAAGGCCATTGCCGCCCCGATGATTTTGCCCCCAGTCCAGTTGATGAAGGTTTTGTCTTCTTTGGGAATGCTGAGCAACATGAGCACGAACAGAAACAAGACCATGATCGCACCCGCGTAAACAAGAACTTGCACCACTGCGACAAACTCGGCCTGCATCATGACGTAGATGGTGCCCAGGCTGAAGAATGTCCCTACCAAGCTCATGGCGCCGTGTACGGGACTGCGCAGACAGAGCACACCGAAGGCCCCTGCGATGCTTAACAGGGCGAATGCGTAAAACAAAAACATGTTCTTACCAACTCAGGTTCAGGCGGATTGGGCGAGCGGCCCAGATGAAATCGAGGATAGAGACAGTCCTGTCTCTCCCAAGGCATCCAGCGAGACACAGCCAAACACGTGGCGATCTGTCGTCGTCATCTGCTGGAAGATTTGTGAGAAGTCGGGTTGGTGCTGGAGAGGAGTCGTGGTGGCCAGATGCCAAAGCTCATTTAGGATTTGCCACTCGGGCTTGGTCTGACGTGCGGCACGAATGGCTGGCCAAAATCGCTGCCAGTGCTCGTGCTTGTTGAGAAACGTGCCGTCTTTTTCGGAGTGCAACTGTCCTGGCAGAATCGCGTCCGCCTTCTCTGTCCAGTCGCTTTTGGTCGGGCTGATATGAATGATGAGTTCCGTTTGGCCTGCGTAATCCTGAAGTCTCTGATCTTCAAGAAACGGGTTGCCTAGCACGAAGAGCACTTTCGCCTGCTGGACGGCCTCGGCCACATTGTTCTGTGTTGAGCCTTTCAGTTGTAGGCGTTTCGCGCCCGCTTGGTTAGGGGCTTTGTCGGTGGTGATCAAGGTGTTGATGAAATACTCAGAGGCCGGCTGCGTCCAGTCTTGTGCAGGATAGATGACCTGATCGGATTGAAAGCCATCTTGGAGCAGCCGGCGCAGCAGAAAGAATTCTTCGTTGCTCGCGTGGGTGTCTGTCAACGCGACGACCTCGGCTCCTCGCGCTTTCAACGCCTCCAGCCGTTCCCCAATGGCGTCGTAGATTTGCTGCCATGTCACTTGCAGCAGCTTGCCTTGCACGCGTCCCGCCGGCTTTTGGAGTCGGCCTTCCTTGTCATTCATGTCGCGGTAGGTCAGTCGGCCTTCGTCGCACATCCACCAACGGTTGACTTGTTGGTTCTCACGGGGCTTGAGGCGCAGCACTTCATTGCGGTCGTGTTCAATTGTGATGCTGCATCCCGTCGAACACCCGTTGCAGACGGAGGGCACCTTGCGGAGTTTCCAAGCGCGGCGCTTGAAGCGGAATTCTTTTTCGGTGATTGCGCCGACAGGGCACAGATCGGCCATGTTGCCCTGAAACTGGTTGGTCATCGGGCGATCTTCGTATGTGTCGAAGGTCAGCTCGTGCGTCCGGTTGAACATTCCGAACTCGTTCGTTCCGGTGACCTCACGGGTGAAGCGATCGCAGCGAGAGCAGTGCACGCAGCGGTTGCGTTCGAGCTGGATGAAAGTTCCGACATCGCGCCAGCCGTAGACGCGCTTGTTGTATTCCATCTCGGAATGCCCCGTCCCGTGCAAGTAGGAATGATCCTGCAAGGTACACTCCCCGGATTGATCACAGATGGGGCAATCCAGCGGATGATTCACGAGCAAATATTCCATCACAAGCTCGCGGCCCTCACGGATCTTCTCGCCGCTGAGGGTAATCTTCATATTGGGCATTGCGTCTGTCGAGCATGATGTCAGCAGCTTGGGCGCAGCGCGGCCATTCCCAAGATCTGTCACGTCAATCAAACACATTCGACAAGTGGCGACCACAGAGAGAGCCGGGTGATAACAGAAGTGAGGGATCTCGACTCCCGCACGTAGCGCGGCCGAGAGAACTTTTTCACCCTTCTCAAATGGGATTGGCTGATCGTCAATGTAAAAGACCGACATCGCTACTCCTTCAGGACGCCTGAGCGTAATAGTTCTGAAAATCTTCGGGGAATTTGCGCAAGAAACTGGTGATCGGCATTGAGGCGGCGTCACCTAAGGCGCACAGAGTGGTCCCGCTCATGTTTCTCCCAACTCGCTCCAAGCGCTTCAATTTGCGCTCATTGCCGTTGTGTTGCAGGAAATCACGCAGCAGCTGCCGAGCCCAATGTGTCCCCTCGCGACAAGGAGTGCACTGGCCGCAAGATTCGTGATTATAGAAGCGAGAGATGCGATGGAGCAGGCGCACGACGTCTGTGTCTTCGTCAAAGGCCATGACTGCCGAAGAGCCCATCATAGAGCCGGCCTTGCCCACAGAGTCGAAGTCGTAGGCAATATCAATTTCATCTGCTCGCAAAACGGGAGAGGAAGAGCCTCCTGGGATCACCCCCTTCAGTTGTTTGTCGCCTCGAACTCCCCCCTCCCAGCTCGTAAATAATATCCTTTAGCTTGACGCCCATTTTGACTTCATAAACACCTGGGCGTTTGACGTGCCCGCTGAGGCTCACAAGGTGTGTTCCTGCATTGTTGGGGCTGCCAAGGTTTTTGTACTCGTCAGCGCCTATGTTCAAAATGACAGCGACGTTTGTCAGCGTTTCCACATTATTCACACTCGTGGGACAGCCGTTGAATCCGACCACCGCGGGGAAGGGCGGCTTAACTCGTGGATGACCGCGTTTGCCTTCGAGTGAGTCTAAGAGCGCGGACTCTTCGCCGCAGATGTAGGCGCCGGCGCCCGTGTGAACGGTGAGGTCTAGGTGATAATCTCGGCCCATCAGTTTAGGGCCCAAGATTCCTTCCTTGTATGCGTCTTGGATCGCTGCGTTGAGGCTTTTGATCGCGGGGAAATATTCGCCTCGCACATAAATATAACCATGATGGCAGCCTAGGGCGTAGCACCCGATCATCATTCCTTCGAGGAACAGGTGGGGGTCTTTGAGCATCAGCTCGCGGTCTTTGCAGGTCCCGGGTTCAGACTCATCGGCATTGCAGACTAAGTAACTTGGTTTGCCCGTGTTTTTTGCCATGAAGCTCCACTTCATCCCCGTAGGAAAACCGGCGCCACCTCGGCCTCTCAATCCGGCCTCTTTCACAAGAGCGGTGACTTCCTCTGGTTTCATCTCCAGCGCTTTCGGGAGCGCTTGGTAGCCACCGACTTTTTGGTAGCTAGTGAGCTTTCCGTCATATCCTGCAGTGCGGATGTTTTTGAACAAAACCAACGTTTCTTCGAGCATGGGATTCCTTATGCTTTGTGCGTCAGTTCATCAATCAGTTGGTCAATTTTGGCGGGGGTCAACTGCTCTACGTAATCTTCGTTCACGATCATGGCGGGGGCATACGAGCAAGCTCCGATGCACTCCATCTCCTCAATGCTGAAGAGTCCATCGTCGGTGGTATGTCCCGCGTGAATACCGAGCTTGGATTCCGTATGCTCTAACACTTCTGGGCCTCCGACGAGGCAGCAGGGAACGCAGGTACAAATTTGCAGGTGAAACTTGCCCGGCTTTTTGAAGCGAAACATGGTGTAGAAGGAGGCGACCCCTTCCACATGCGTAGGAGAGACTTCACACAACTCCGCGACGTGGTGCATCCATTTTTCGTTCAACCACCCCTGATTCTCTTTTTGAGCAAGATGTAAGATGGGGATGAGTGCGTTTCGTCGGATTGGATAGCGGGAGAGGATCTGATCGACTTGTTGCTGCGTTTCGGAGGAAAACACGATCTTACCTCGCTTGGGTTTCTTCAGGAGAAGGCATAGAGATGGGCAAAAACACAAAATTTGTAACGAAAGCCCACAGAAGACGCAATCGAAAAAAGAGTGAGGATTTGCTACTTCGGCAGTTGTGAATCTTGACTATCCATAGTTGATTGATATTTTGGGTTGCCGCTCAAAATGAGAGAACAATGAAACAAACGTTTGCAATCTGGATGTTGATCGCGAGTGTGTTGGCAGGGTGTCAATACAGTTTTGAAGGGAGTAATCCCCCCTTACCTTCAGATGCCAAAACCCTGCATATTGCGCCCATTGAGAATCAAACCTTCGAAGCAGACTTAGACACGCAGATTCTGCAGGCGATCCGCTCTCGACTGCGAGACAACTCGGCGGTGACACTGCTCCCCACTGCTGAGCGCAGCGAACTACAATTGACCGTCCAGCTCCTCACATTGAGCAAACAGAATTTAGACGAACCCGAGGCCTTGGGGGCCGAAGTGAAATTAACGCTAGTCGGCAGCGTCTTGCTGGAAGATTTGCGCACAGGCGAAGAAATCGTCGAGCAACAGCCCATCCGCGTGGTCGTTAGCAGCAGCTCTAACGACGGGCAAGACACCGTAGGGCTAAGCGGACTCACACTGTCGCGAGGCATGGAAGAACTGAGAGATCAATTCGTCGCAAAAATTTATCGTCAAATCTTTTACACCTTTTGAAGGACAAATCTTGGATGATTGACTTGATCCATGTCAGCAAGTCCTTCGGCGAGAAAAAAGTCATCGACAACCTCTCGCTGCATATCCCCGAGAAGAAGATCACTGTCATCATGGGCGGCTCTGGCCACGGGAAGTCTACGATCATCAAACTGATTTTAGGCTTCATCACCCCCGACTCGGGAAGCATCATTGTCGACGGACAAGATGTGCTCAAGCTGTCCAAACGAGAGCGTGTCGCCGTTCTGAAAAAAACAGGGATGTGCTTTCAATACTCCGCCCTGTTCGACTCGATGAGCGTGTTTGAAAATGTGGCCTTTGCGCTGAGAGAGCATCAAAAACAATTGCAGGAATCACAGATCGCGCAGCGCGTGACCAAGACACTCAATAGCTTGGGACTATACGACGTGGAAGATAAGATGCCCTCTGAGCTATCTGGGGGAATGCGCAAGCGCGTCGGCGTCGCCAGAGCGCTCATGATGGAACCCAAAATCATGATCTTTGACGAGCCTGAGTCAGGACTCGACCCGATCACGACCACTGCGATTGGGAACTTAATGATCGAGATGCGCGACGACTTCGGGAAAACGTGCATCTCCATCTCTCACCACATCCCGAACTCAATGCGCGTGGCAGACAAACTGGCGATGCTGTACCAAGGAAAAATTATCGCAGAGGGCAGCCCAGAGGAGATTCGAGCCGACACAAACCCGATCTTGCAGCAGTTTGTGAATGGCGCTGTAGAGGGGCCGTTCTAACAATTCGAGCGAGGAAGAGAGGCGGGGGAAACTCCGGCGAGGAGCCGGAGCCGCTGTCAGCTTTGGCGGCACTTGAAGCGAGGGTTGCTTTTGCAGATCACAAATACTCTGCCACGTCGGCGAACGACCTGACAATCTTTGTGACGCTTCTTCGCCGCTTTGAGTGAAGATAAAACTTTCATTACAAACTCCGCTAGTTCAAGAGTGAGAGTGACAAAAACTTTGAATCCTCTTCTTGTTTGTGCGAAAAGTCCAGAAAAAATACAGATTTCCCGCTGTATTAGAACCAAAAGAGCCCCATGCTGAAACTGGCATAGGGGCTGCTATCTCGGCAAATCACCCCGTGAATCTTGTATTCACCTTTTCAGTGACACTTGGCAGAGAGTGCTCATGTCAGGCGAAGAAGATTTAGAATTAGAGATACTGCTGGATTTCGTAGCTGAGAGTACGGAGACCTTAGACACGGCTGAGCCCATCTTGATTGACTTCGACAACCTCGAAGATCCTCGCGAGATTCAGTCTGCCGTAGATACCATCTTCCGTGCGTTCCACAGCATGAAAGGAGCGGCCGGCTACCTGCAGCAAAATAACATTGCGCGCTTGACGCACATGGCTGAGACCGTGCTGCAGGAGGTGCGGAAACGCCCAGAAATTGGACCGCAATGCACCGACGTGCTGATCCAGTCCTGCGACGTCCTGCGCCAGATGTTGGAGCAAATTCCTTCTGAAAAGCACGACCATGGTTTTGACGAAGGGATTGACTCGCTCATTGCGCAGATGAAAACGCTGCTAGGCGAAGAGAGCGAAGCCCCCCCGCCGCCTTCCCAGCCTGCGGAACCGACCCCAGCGCCCCCCTCTCCCGAAGCTGAAATCGAGTTCACCCCCGTTGCGGCTGGCCAGGCGACCGCTGAAGCTGAAATCGAGTTCACCCCTGTTCCCGCTGGCCAGGCGACCGCTGAAGCTGAAATCGAGTTCACTCCTGTTCCCGCTGGCCAGGCGACCGCTGAAGCCGAGATTGAATTCACGCCTGTCCCCGCCGCCGCGCCCCCGCCCAGAGAATCGGCGCCAGCAACCAGCGACGAAGATCAGTCGATTGTGCAAGCGTTCATTGAGACCGCCGAAGAACAGCTCGAAAACACCGAAGACACGCTGAACACGCTGGTCAAGTTTCGCGACGAAGTAGACAACGAAGAGTTTCTGCACACGATCATGCGAAACTTTCATACGATCAAAGGAAACGCGGGCTTCTTGGGGTTCGCGCTGATCGAAAAATTGAGCCATCGCGCGGA
>CBFIJD010000001.1:97073-104221 GCA_965662845.1 uncultured bacterium
GCGCAATACGGCCCGTCAGCTCAATCGCAACATTCGTGAGCTACAGGAACTCGCGATGTCCATGCGGATGGTCCCCGTCTCAGCGACCTTCCGCAGAATGATTCGCGTGGTTCGGGACATTTCGCGCAAACTCGGGAAGCAGGTTGAGTTGGAAATTCAAGGGGAGCACACCGAAGTTGACAAAACCTTGGTGGAGAAGATTGCAGACCCGATGTTGCACCTGATCCGCAACTCTATGGACCACGGCCTGGAACCTCCGGAGGAACGCAAAGCCGCTGGCAAAGATCCCACAGGGCGCGTGTTGCTCAACGCTCGCCACGTTGGGAACGAAGTGTGGATTAGTGTCAGCGATGATGGCCGTGGGCTGCATCGCGGCAAAATTTTGAAGAAAGCGATGGAGCGCGGGCTGATCTCTCAAGAACAAGCGGACGCGCTTCCGGATGAAGAGGTCTGGAAGCTCATCATGGAGGCGGGCTTCTCTACAGCAGAGAAAGTGACCGACGTGTCTGGACGTGGCGTTGGTATGGACGTGGTGAAGCAGAATATTGAGAGCTTGCGGGGCTCTGTCGACGTTGCCGCAACGACAGGCAAAGGCAGCGTGTTTACGCTTCGCATTCCCTTAACGCTCAGCATCATTGATGGGTTGCTCGTGCGTGTTGGCGCAACTTGTTACGCGCTCCCGACCATTACGATCCAAGAGACGCTGCGGCCCAACTCCCGCAACATCACCCGCACGATGGATGGTTCCGAGATGCTGCGTATCCGCGAGCAGCTGCTGCCGATCGTGCGCCTGCATGAAGTCTATGGCATCACGCCAGACACAGAGTACTTAACGCAAGGCATGCTGCTGGTCATTGAGCAGGCTAGCGAGCGCTTCGCGTTGTTTGTGGACGCCGTAATGGGGCAGCAACAAATCGTGGTGAAAGCCTTGCCGGAGTCAATGAATGAAGTCGAGCACCTCTCTGGGTGTACGATCTTAGGCGACGGGCAAGTTGGATTGATTGTGGATGTCGGCAGTTTGGCGCAGCAAGTGTCGAACAACAAAAAGAATCAGAAGAAAGAACTGATGGCCATGTAGTAAACACCCCCCTTTAGGACAACCATGAGTGCAGAAGCAATGACGATCGACAACGCCGCAGAAGACTCACAACGAGGCAAATACCTAACTTTTCCGCTGCTAGAAGCGCTCTACGGAATTGAAATCCGCCACGTGCTGGAAGTGGTGATTCGCAATCCCAAAACCAAGATCACGCAGATCCCTCACATGCCCCCCTTCGCCAAAGGAGTGATCAATCTGCGCGGCAAGGTCGTGCCCATCATTGATCTGCACCTGCGATTTGGCTTGCCGGAGTCAGCCTACGATGAGCGAACGTGCTACGTTGTCGTGAACATCTCTGGGGTGATCACCGGGCTGGTAGTCGACACCGTCGCGGGGGTGGTCGGCATACCTGAGGGTAACATCGACGAGCCGCCGCATCTGGAGAGCTCCATCCAGTCTCGCTTCATCGCGGGCATGGGGAAGACTCCTGAGCAGGTCTATATTTTGCTAGACGTCAACAAACTCTTCGGGAAAGAAGAGCTTGATCTGCTGCGGCGCTCTACTGAGCCCTGAGGCAAACGGTCTCTCTATGATCATCTTTTTAGTGCACTGTCTCGCGACCTGGTACATGGTTGGGCTGATCTGGTTCGTGCAGATCGTGCACTATCCCCTCTTTGCGCAAGTCCCTCCTTCGGCTTACCCTCACTACGAAAGACAGCACACCCGACGCACCGCATGGGTCGTGATTCCGCCGATGCTGCTTGAAATCCTCAGCGGCATCTGGCTTCTGTTTTATCCGCCTGAACCGATTGTGCCATCTGCTTTGGGGTGGTCTTTTGGTCTCTTGCTGCTGGTCTGGCTGTCAACAGCCTTGCTCCAAGTTCCCCAACATGAGAGCTTGTCACGCCAATACAGCGCGTTTGCTCAGCAAGTGCTGGTGCGAACAAACTGGATCCGCACCGTGGCTTGGTCTTTACGTGGCGTAATCCTTGCCGCAGTGTGCTTGCAAAGCATGTCATGAAGCTCCCGCTGCTCCCACCCCCACAATTGCGAGAGCTTTGTTTTGGAATTTGTGACTATTTTGTTTCCAAATGAAGGCACAGCCCTTGTCTTTTGTCACCGCCCCTTGCTAAGGATTGTCTTGCTTATGTTGCAAGGCGTAACCATCTTGCAACCCCAACGAGGCTCATGAGCGATCACGAACAACATGTTGAGACCATTGAGCGGCGCGTTTCCTATCTGATCCATGATGTGGAGCCCGCGCTTGTTTCCTGCAAAAGCTTGCTGCGTTTGATTGAGCGTGGCGCATACAACCCCGAGTCCGCGACGCACCAACGCTTAGTCCGCAGCAGTCAAAACGCTCTGCTCTTCGCAGAAAAACTTCTGCAACAGCTGCTGGAGACCACGCGACTACGCCAAGGGCGCTATCAAATCCAAGAAGAAGAGTTGGATAGCTTGAGTGTGATCGAAGAGGGCATTAGTACCGCATCGATCTTGGCCCGCGAGAAAAGCATTACGATCGAGACTTCTTGTCCACAAGGGCTGTTTTACTTCCGAAGCGACGGAGCGTTGCTCGCGCGCATGATCCAAAACTTGGTGATCAACGCCGTGAAAAATGTGCCAGAAGATTCCACGATTTTTGTGAGCACCGCTTGGGCAAGCCCTCACTTGCTGGTGCGCGTTCAAGATCAAGGACCTGGGCTGCCCAATGACGTGCTCGAGCAGATTTTTGAAGAGCACGCGCAGTGGAACCTACGAGACCGCAAAAGCTATTCCGGTGTAGGTTTGGGGCTCAGTTACTGTTTGGAAGGCAGCCGCGCGCTCGGTGGAAGCATCCATGCAGAAAACTGCTCACCTCATGGGCTCCGTTTCACGATCATGATTCCAGTTCAGCTGATTTAAACTGTCCTCATGAAATATCAAACACTGTTAGAAAAGTTAGAGAGCAGCCAGCCTGCTGAGAGAAGTTATGCGGCCTCAGATTTAGCTGATCTGGGCGACTTGCGCGCAATCGAAGCGCTGGCGCATCGCTTACAATCCGAAGAGTGCCTCCCCGTCATTGAGTCTTGCATCGAGTCCATTCGCTACCTGAGCACGTCAGTACTTCAGCCACTGGCGCCGCTGCTCAACTCCCACAACCCCAAAGTCCGCAATGGGGTCGTGGAGATTCTGCACGACGCGAGCGAGCACAGCCTCTTTCTGCTCGGTGACTTAGCCGAGAACGGCGATCGGGATGTACGCAAATTTGCGTTGGACGCGCTACGGGGACGAATATCAATCTCCGCGATCGTCATCATTCGCGGCCGACTGAGAGACGACGATGACACTGTGCGCATGACCGCAATCGAATATTTGGGAGAACTGGGAGACAGCGACAGCGCACCCGAAATTCTGAGAATTCTGCAGGAACACCCGCACCCAATGTTGGCGTTCAACTGCATGAACGCGCTCGCGCGCTTGGACTGCGTACACATCGCAGATGAATTTTTGGAGCTGTATCCCAACCTCCGGCAAGTCCCCTCGTTGCTGGTGGGAAATTATTTGAAGATCTTGGGTCAGGTGGGGCGGGCGGAACATCTCATGGACTTGGAGACCTTCTTGCTATCTCGCCCATCCATGAATGTGGCAGAAGCGATTGAGGCGCTACTCGGTATTTGCAGGCGCCTTCCAGATGTCGAACTCTCCGAACAACTGCATGAGCTGCTCAACACGATGCTCAGTGACAGCAGCGCAACCGTTCGAGGGAAGATCTTGCAATTGGTCTCTGCAGAGCGACAGCAACAATTTTTGGAACACGCGCGGCGACAACTGCGCGAAGATCTGGATCCAGAGTTGCTCGCAATTCATTTAGAGATTCTGCGCGACCGCGGCGACGAAGCCGACATCGCCCTGTTGGAAGATCTCGCCGCAGACATCGACGACGAAGACATTTTGGATGTTGTCGCGGAGACCATCAGTAATCTGCGAGAGCGCTGGAAGGGGAGCGAGGCATGGTCTTAACAATGGACGAATTTTGTGAGCTCCGAGACCTGATCTGTGAGCGCACAGGTTTGTATTTTGCGGACAAAAAAATCTTTTTTCTGAAAAAACGTTTGCAAACTTGCATGGAGCAGAGCAACTTCAGCACTCCCGCAGAGTACATCCGATATTTGAAATTCTCGGATCTGAACGGTCGCGAATTCCAGCGCTTGTCGAACCTGATCACCACCAACGAGACTTACTTTTTTCGAGAGTTCGACCAGCTCGCTTGCTTCGCAGAAGATTGCCTGCCCGAGCTTTGCGAGTTGAGCCAGAACCGTAAGCAAATCTCTATTTGGTGCGCGGCTTGTTCTTCTGGCGAAGAGGCCTACACACTCGCCATCATCTTGCGCGAGTTTCTGGAGTCCAACTGGAGCTATCACATCTGGGCCAACGACATCGATGAAAAGGCATTGCAACGGGCACGAGCAGGCGTATACAGCGACCGCTCAGTGCAATACGTCCCCGAAGAGTATTACCACGGCAGCTTTTTCAAAACCGCCGAAGGACACAAAGTTCGTCCTTCCGTGCGGGAGAATGTGGAATTTCAAGCGATGAACTTAGTTGACCGCGAGCAAATGCGGACTCAGCGAAATCACCATGCGATTTTTTGTCGAAACGCATTGATCTACTTCGATGAACACTCCCGTCGTCAAGTCGTGGAGGAATTCTATAATGCGCTCTTGCCCGGTGGATTCATTTTTCTCGGTCACTCTGAGTCCGTAGGCCGCATCACTACGAAGTTTCACCTGCGACGCTTTGGCAAAAATCTCGTGTATCAGAAGCCTAAACTTTCCTAACCCCTACAGAGCGAGACATGAAACAGGTTTTGATTGTGGATGACTCAGATACCACACGAAATTTTCACGCCTACATTCTGAAAAACGCTGGCTATGACACCGACGTAGCCGTCGATGGTTCAGAGGCATTAGAGAAAGTCTTCGGTGGCAACTTTGACTTGGTGATTACCGACATCAACATGCCGCTCATGGATGGACTCACATTGATAGAGCGGGTGCGTGCAGACGCCAACTTTGAGGAGCTGCCGATCATCGTAGTCTCGACAGAGGAAGAAGACGAAGATAAGCAGCGAGGCCTTGAAGCCGGTGCCAACGTATACATCGTAAAGCCCACGGATCCCGAGCAGTTGATTGAAAACGTGAAACTCTTGGTGGATTAAAAACAACTCCATGAAACCACTATTTCAGTCGATCCTGCCGGAGTTCAGTTCCCACCTTGCGGTGATGGAAAATAGCCTATTGCAGTTGGAGCACAACCGCTCCGATCAGCACTGGCTCGCTTTTCATCAGCAACTCTTCGCTCTCAGCGGTTACGCTCAATTTTTTGAGCTGACGCACGTACGCCAGACCGTCGAACAACTGCAGCTGCTGCTCTCAAACCTGCGTTCAGAGCAGCGAGCACTCACCCCTGAACTGACGGACCAGCTCCTCCAGCTGATCGCGAATATCAAAGAACTGCTAGAGGCCATTGTCACAGACTGGGAAGACGCTGAGGCACCCATGCCAAAGCATGCCGGCGTTCGCTACTTCGCGGTGAACATCGCCCCCACCCTGAAAGAGCTTTCTGCCGCGTCACCATCTCCCACAACGGCGCCCGCACCTACGACAGTTGACCCTACGCCTGCCCCCGCGACAGTTGACCCCACGCCAGCGCCACCTGCAGCCCCCCCTCAAGCAGTCGTTTCGCTTGCAGACAAAATCACATGGCCCCCAGGGCTGAAATCCGATTTCATGGCAGAATCTGAAGAGCGGGTGGCCCGCTTAGAGACCGTACTGCTGGAACTAGAGACCAACCCTGAGCGCATTGACGGCAATTTAGATGCGATGTTCCGCGAGCTGCACTCGCTCAAAGGGAACTCCAGCACGCTGTTGTCAATGTTGCCCAATGATCCGACCTTACGCGAACTGCACGCGCTCGCTCCATTCAAGACATTAGTCCACGACATCGAAAGCTTCGTCGCCACACACCGAGATTCTCGCCAACCGTTCTCGCCAACCGAAATCGAGGCGCTCTTCCGCGCGTTAGACCACATTCGCAAATTGTTGCTCTCGATTAGCAAAGACGAAAGCTCAGCGCTTGACATAAACGCAGTGATTCGCAGCCTATCTGCCGAGCCAGAAGAGGCCCCGCCGAAAAAACCTGCGGCCCCCTCAACGCTGCTCTCTGCTGATGTCCGAGCCTTCTTGAACACAGCAGAGCAGTGTTTGGTCGCCTTCACAAAAGTGGCCGAGCTTGCCGAAGAGCAGCGCGACGAATCGCAACTGAAGAAGTTCCGCCGTACGGCCAAAACCTTCCAGAAAGCGTGCGCAAAGTTCGTCTTTCCAAAGATGGAAGAGGTTGCAGAGCGAGTACTGGTTCTGGCAGAGAACAACACGCTGCCCGCAGAAGCCACGCTCCGTCCCTCCCTAGAGAAAATCGCTGACTTGATCGAGTTCCTGAAATCAGGCGGCGAGCGTGAGAAAGACTCCACACCTCCTGAAGAGACCACTCGGCTGACCGCAGAACCGAACGCCGCCAAAGCCGAAGCGCCCCCGCCCGCACAACCGCCTCCTGACAAAGAAACCAAACGAGAGTCTGCGGCGCCTGTTTATGTGCGGGTGCCTCAAACACGGGTAGACCGCATGATGAATCTGGTCGGAGAACTGCTGGTCTCAAAACACAGCTTTCGCGCTCTAGGAGAAGAGCTGAATCGAGACTACGAGCTGTCTGTGGTCTCAGGAAAAGTGCTGCAAGCCGGGAGCATCGTTGGCCGGATCGCTGACGATTTGCGTGCCGAGATGATGGAAATTCGCATGGTGCCGCTCGACCTCCTCTTCTCGCGCTTTCCGCGTATGATTCGAGATCTCTCAAAGAGCACCGGCAAGCCCATGAAGCTAGCGATTGTGGGCAGCGATGTCCGTATGGACAAGACCATCGTTGAACAACTGAATGACCCACTCGTACACTTGCTGCGCAACTGCGGTGACCACGGGATTGAAAGCCCTGAAAAGCGGGCCGCCGCGGGCAAACCCGCCGAAGGGATCGTCACCGTCTCCGCGATGCGGCAAGGCCAACGCGTGATCGTTACCGT
>CBFIJD010000001.1:104317-110050 GCA_965662845.1 uncultured bacterium
AGCATCGTCCACGAAGCAGAGCTCGAGCGGATGACGCCAAAAGAGATTCAAGAATTGATTTTTCGGCCGGGGTTTTCCACAGCGACCGAAGTGACAGACATCAGCGGGCGGGGCGTGGGAATGGACGCCGTTCGCCAAGCGTTGAGTGAAATCGGCGCCGGATTGAACCTAGAGAGCAAGCCGGGCCAAGGGACACGCTTTTTGTTGAGCATCCCTCTTACGCTGGCGGTGAGCCAAGGATTGATGATTGAGGCCGCAGGCGCTCACTTCATTTTGCCGCTGGAGGCGGTGGAAGAGATCGTAAAAGCGCCGCGAAGCAGCATTCGGCACTTTGGCCCTCATCAGCACTTCTTCGAACATCGCGGTGAGGTTTTGCCCGTCACAAGCTTACGAAACACCCTCGCTTATGATCAGGGGACCGCAGCAGACACCGAAAGCTGCCGGTTGCTTGTGATAGACACCGTCAATCAACGCTATGCTCTGGAAGTCGATCGCGTGCTGCATGAAATGGAAATGCTAGTCAAACCCCTCGAAGGGAAGCTGCACCAAATTCCGGGCATTTCAGGAACAACGATCAGTGGTGACGGCAGCATTATCATCGTCCTGAATCCTGCAGAATTGTTTGACGAAATAGCGGCCTGAGAGTTCTATGGCTCGCATCATTGCAATCGCGAACCGCAAAGGGGGGAGCGGCAAAACGGCTACCGCCGTCAATCTCAGCGCCTTTCTCGCGAACATGGGCTATCGCTGTTTGCTCGTGGACTTAGACCCTCAAGCACACGCCAGCATCTCGGTAGGAGTGAGCCCTTATCAACTCAAACAGACCCTCTTCGAGCTTCTGTTGAACACGGCGGTGACAGCAGAGGCGACGATTCGCAAAACGCCTTTTCAACAGTTGGAGCTGTTGCCCGCGTCGATGCGCTTAGAGACCCTAGAGCGCAATCTGGGAGAACGTGAAAATGCCGAGAGCTTGCTAGCGCACAAGCTCGAGCCAGTTCGGCGCCGCTATGACTTCATCTTGCTCGACTGCCCTGCGATGTCTGGCATGTTATTGCGTAACGCCCTCGGCTCTGCGCAAGAGCTGCTGATTCCGCTGCAGGCGCATTTTTTAGCCATGGAAGGTCTCGCGCAAATTGTACGGCTTGTGTACGAGATCAACAGCACTTGCAACCCCGCGCTCCGTATCGTCGGGGTGGTGCCAACGCTGAGTAACTTCCGCACGCGCCTCGCACAGTCAGTGTTCGACGAAGTGAGAAAGAATTTTGGTCACCGTTTCCTCTATCCTTCTATCAGGCAGGACATTCGCATGGCAGAAGCGCCAAGCCACGGTCAGCCCATTTTGCACTACGCTCCCCGTAGCAACGCAGCCAGCGACTACCACCGCCTTGCGCTCCATTTGCTGAAGGGAGGGCGAAAATGAGCGAAGAAGAATTTGAAGAGCGCAATCCGATGGCTTTGGGCATTCGCGACATTCTCATGGCCTCTGGAGTTGACTATCGCGGCCCAGAGAAGACTTCGGAAGAGGCTGCCGACGAAGAGACCTTCGATGAAGAACAGCTGCTGATTGCCGAGTTAGAAGAGCAACTAGACCAGCAAGAACACAAAATCCAAGAGCTGGAGAATGAGCTGCAAGAGCAAGAGAAGCGGCTGCGTAATGAGCGCATGCGCCGCGCTTCTGCTGAAAAGCTCGCTCGGCAGCTGGAAGAACGCATCGCCGCAGCAAACACCCCCAACGAGTCTCCCTCTGTCGCACCCGTCCCCCAAGACGACTGGAACGCGGCCCAGACACAGATAGCCGCGTTACAACAATGGCAGCAACGCGCCCGAGCCATTTTGAACAACACGGCCGTGCTGCTCTATAAAGCAGAGATGGACGCTGAGGCGATAGAGGTCATGCGTAAGATTTTGAAACTTGATCCCGACAACCAACTTGTGAAAGAAAACCTTGCGTTGCTCATGAACGAGTAACGCCTACGGTGAGGTCGCTATGGAAGCATTAGAATCCTCTCCCTCCGACAACGTGATTCTCGGGATTGATCTGGGCACTACCAATTCCTTGGTCTCGATCTTTCGGAACGGACAACCCGAATTAATCGTGAACTCCCGCGGCAGTCGGATGCTGCCGTCAGTGGTCTCTTTCCGAAGCCCGACTGAGGCGCTGGTTGGAGAACTCGCGCGTAATCAACTCGTGATGAACAGCGATGTGACCGTCGCTACGATCAAGCGTCACATTGGCACAGAACACACCGTCCACATCCATGGGCAAACGTATTCGCCCGCTGAGATCTCAGCCCTGATCCTGCGCAAGATCAAAAACTACGCAGAAGACTTTTTAGGTCATGAAGTCCGCGAAGCCATCGTCACGGTACCAGCTTACTTCGATGACAATCAGCGCCAGCAAACCAAAGTCGCCGGAGAAATGGCCGGGCTGCGCGTGTTGCGCCTCCTTAACGAACCCACCGCCGCCGCGCTGGCATACGGATACGCGCGCGGCGGAGAGAGCAACTTGCTCGTGGTCGACTTAGGGGGCGGGACGCTCGATATCACGATGCTCGAATACCGAGATCGCTACTTCGCGGTCAAAGGAGTCGGCGGGTCAACGCGGCTGGGCGGCATGGATTTCGACCAAAAAGTGGTGCGCTGGCTGGCAAATGGATTCAAGAGAGAGTACAGCATCGATTTGCGCAAAGACTCCATGGCCTACCAGCAACTGCTGATCCACAGCGAGAAAGCCAAAGTAGACCTCTCGACCGTTCAAGAGAGCACGGTCATGATCCCTTATATCAGCGTCGCAGAGCAGGGCCCGCTCCACCTGAACAGGAACCTTACACGGCGCTCGCTAGAGAAAATGCTACAAACGTTTCTCAAGCAAATTTCGACTTTGATTGATGAGACGTTCACGAAAGCGGAGCTTGCCCACGACTGGGCACAGTCGATCATCCTCGTCGGAGGGGCAACCAGAGTCCCCGCGATTGAGCGGCTGGTGCGCGAAAAGTTTCCGAACGCAGAGATCAAAAAAGACCTCAACCCTGATGAGGTGGTTGCCTTGGGAGCGGGCGTGCTCGCGGGGATCCTGTCAGGGCAAGTGGAGAATCTGGAATTTCTGGACATAACCTCCAGAAACTTAGGGCTTCGCGAGGAAGACGGCACCTTCGTTACGTTGATCGCCGCAGGAACGCCATATCCTTGCGAGTCCAGCAAATTGGTCACCACAACCAAAGATCAGCAGAACGAGGTAATCATCGACGTGATGCAAAACGGAAATCAAGAAGAGAGCAACCATGAGCTGGTCCAGCTAGGACGGTTTCACCTGCACTTGACACACGAGCTCCCTGCGGGAGAGCCCAACATCAACGTCACCTTTTCAATTGATCAGCATGGATTGCTGAACGTCACCGCCGTGGATCAAGAGACCGGAGAGAAGGAATCCATCACGATCACGGACAATGTTGCCAAACCCGAACAGCTCGCGGCTTTTTCAGAAAAGTGCGGCCGACTAACTATCATCTGACAGGGGTTGCTATCCAGCACCCCCTCTATTTCTTCTCAGCTAGGAGTACCAACCATGACCGAAAGAAAGCTTGCCCGTCCGCCAGTGCGCGGAGGAGTTCGAATGAAGGCCCAAGAAGAGACCACCGAGAGCCCACGCACCAGTCGCGCTCAGCCGGCAGAGCGCGGTCGGACTCGGACTCTGGCGCGCCAACAAGCTCTCGCTGAACGGATCACCACCGCGACCAGCCATCTTGTAGCCGCCATTTCTGAGTCGGCCTCGGCAGCGCAACAACTTGGGTCAACAATGGAAGAACTCTCCTCGGCAGCAGAAGAAACCGCTGCGGCCACAGAAGAGTCTCAAGCTGCGCTCAAGCAGATTTACAACGCAGCAGTGACCGCCAATGATCGTTCGCGCGTCGCCCGCGAGAAGGCCAGCGCAATGAAAGAGCTAGTCACGGTGACAGGAGAAGAGATTACGCGCCTCATCCAAGGAGTCGATGAAGCGGCCAAGCGCAACATGGAATCGGCAGAGTTGATCGGCGAGTTGGAGCGACAAGCCGAACAAATCGGTGACATCGTCGGAACGGTCGTCCGCATCGCAGACCAGACAAACTTGCTCGCGTTGAACGCTGCCATTGAAGCCGCCCGCGCGGGAGAGCACGGACGAGGCTTCGCGGTCGTCGCCGACGAAGTCCGCAACTTGGCCGAGACCAGCGAGCGCAGCGCACGTGACATCAGCAACGTCGTGACAGAGATCCAAGAGGCCGTCCGCGACATTGCCCAACAAATCAACGAAATCGGCAGCAGCACCCGAGAAGAAGCCGAAAAAGCCAAAGAAATCACCGCCGGCTTGTCGCAAATTCAAGACGATGTGAATGAAGTGGAGATGGGAGTGAGCGCGATCGCAGAGAACGCCAACGAATCGCAAACAGAGGCCGAGAACTACCAGAAGGGCGCCATAGAAATTGCGAGCGCAGCCCAACAGTCTGCCAGCGCCTGCGAAGAAGCGTCTAAGGCTGTCAGCGAGCAGATCAAAGCGTATGGCGAAATGGAAACCGCCGCACAAGAGCTGGCAGACATGGCCGAAGAGCTGAAGTCTTCGACAGACACCCAAAAATCCGCCGAAGAGATGGCGGCAGCGTCCGAAGAGCTGTCTGCAAACGCCGAAGAGTCCAGCGCCGCAGCAAGCCAGATCATGACCGCGATTGAGCAAATTTCTAAAGGCGCAGAATTACAACGCAAAAATGCCGAATCTTCTCGTGAATTGGGCTCCAGCCTAGAGGTCAAAACGAGCGCCATGATGGATCGTGCCGACGAGAGCTACACGAAAATGTCTGCCGCAAGCGAGCTGCTGATAAGTAACAAAGAGAGTGTGAACAACTTGATCACCAACATCAGCAGGTTTGGTCAAGATGTGACGGCAGCCGGTGAATTGATCAAAAAACTCGGAGAGCAAACCCGCAAGATTGACAAAATCGTCGATGCGATCGTCGGTGTGACCATTCAGACCAACATGCTCGCAGTAAACGGCTCAATTGAGGCAGCACGTGCCGGTGAATTCGGACGAGGCTTCTCTGTTGTGGCGAGCGACATCCGCACGCTGGCCAACGAGTCCGCCGAGAACGCCGACAAAATCAAAGACATGGTCCGCAACATTCAGATGCAGATCGCAGAGGTGACTGTAGATATTGAAAACAGCGGCAAGGTCGCTGAGCAACAGGTCGCGACCGCGCAGAAGTCAACCACCAGCCTCACGCGCATCGAGAGCGAGATGCAAGAGATGACCGAGGGCGCCGAAGAGGTGCGCAACAGCACCAGTGAATCTATGGCGGCCTTGGAGCAAGCCAACAAAGCGGTAGAGCAGATTGAGCAAGCAGCCTCCGAAGCGTCTAAAGGCGGCGCCGAAGCCGCGAAGGCTGCCGAAGAAGCCAACGCAGCGATGCAGATCATTGCTGACTCTATCGAAGATATTGCGTCACAAGCTGACGAAATGCAGAACTTCTAACCCTACTCTCGCAACAGGAGCGCGCTATGACCTCACCGCAAAGCAGCGAACAGCAGGAGCGGGAGTTAGTCACATTCTTTCTTGGAGATGAGGAGTTCGGTCTTGACATCATGGATGTGCAGGAGATCGTTCGCTTGCCAGAGATGACGCAAATTCCACGCTCTCCCAGTTATGTGGAAGGCATTTCTAACCTCCGTGGCAATGTCTTGCCGGTCATCAACACACGCCAGCGCTTC
>CBFIJD010000001.1:110193-122945 GCA_965662845.1 uncultured bacterium
CGAGCAGGGAGGCGTCGACACACGCTTCTTGACAGGCGTCGTCAAAATGGATGAAGGCCGCCGCTTAGTCATGTCGCTCAATTTGGAGAAAGTGTGCGACATCGAGGTCTCCGCTCGCCGTGAAAAGAATCCAGACTCGTCGTCTCCTCGTGCTCACAGCGCCGCAGATTCTCGCGCACAAACTGTGGATGAAGAGCAGCTCGTCAGCTTCGAGTTGTCTGGAGAAGAATACGCGCTCAACATTCAGTCGGTGCGAGAGATCATCCGCATTCCTGAGCTTGTGCGCACTCCCAACGCTCCCGATTACGTGATGGGGGTGATTTCCTTACGCAAGCACCTCCTGCCGCTCGTAGATCTGCGTCAACTCTTTGGTCTGCCTCCGCGCGACGATGAAATGCACGAGACCATCGACGCGTTACAGATGCAGATGCAAGAGCACGAAGAGTGGCAAACCATCCTCGAAGAACTCGTCGAATTAGGCGAAAACCAGCTCGATCTGCCCGAGTTCACGACCACGCGCTGGTGCAAGCATTTTCGCACAGATCAAGAGCTGCTGCGCTTGGAAGTCGAAAAGATTGGTCAGTCTGCGGCTGAACTTCAGCGCCTGACCGAACAGCTGCGCAAGCTGAGCGCAGATCAGCGCCCAGCGTTCCTGCAAGAGCGCATCATCCCTCTCAGTACGCGGGTTCGAGACCTGTTTCGTGAAGGTGTGCAGATCGTTGAAAAGAACGACGAGCAGCGCATTGTCGTGACCGAATCAAATGGTCTCGCCGTAGGGATGATGGTGGATCGAGTGCGCGAAGTGATGCGGATTCCGAAAAATCTGATTGATCCTCCTCCACGCCTGACCGCTCACAATGGCCCCCAAGCAGAGCGTGGTGTCGCCAAGTTAGACAATGGCCAACGCTTGGTCATGATTCTGGACAACCACAATTTGTTCGACGCGTCTGACTTAGAGCAAATCGGCGACGGCGCGACGGTCGACGCCTTGGAAGCAACCGACAACGTCGAGCAAGTCGAGCAAACCGCTATCTCACTGCGCCAGCAAGGCTTGGAAGAGGAGCAACTTGTGACGTTCTTGTTGGGAAGAGAGGAGTTTGGCATTCGGATCATGCAAATTCAGGAGATCAACCGTCTCGGTGAGGTCACAAAGGTGCCTCGGGCGCCCTTCTACGTGGACGGGGTCAGCAACCTGCGAGGCGTCGTGGTGCCCGTCATCAACTTACGAACACGCTTTCGTATGGAGCCGCAAGAAGTCAATGATCGCACCCGCATCGTGATTGTGGACTTAGACGGCAAGAAAACCGCGCTCATCGTAGATCAAGTCAGCGAAGTGATGCGGTTGCCAAAGCGCGACATCACCCCCCCGCCGAGTGTCGTGTCTGCCGGAGGTGTCAACGACTACATGGAAGGCATCGGGCGCCTAGACAACGGCAAGCGAATGGTCATGCTCTTGGACGTCAATCGCATTCTCGAAGAAGAGGGGCGCCAAGGCTTACAGTCTGTTCTCAAGAGCCAAGAAGCGGCCCAAGCTGAACATGCCACGCCTGCTCGCAAGCAATTGCGCACAGCTCCAGAGGAATGAAACCGTAGGATCTCGCTCCTGCCCCACACGCCACTGCGAGCTGGGAAGCCGCCTTCGCCAGCTCATTTTATGAGGGAAGGAACCGATGCCTGAAAAAAAGCTCGGGGTCTTGATCGCAGATGATTCCGCTCTGATGCGACGTCTCTTACGCAAGATTATCGAAGCTGACGACACGCTGTATGTCATGGAGACCGCGCGTGACGGAGTCGACGCCATTGAAAAAGCCGAGCGCTTGCGCCCTGCGGTTGTTTCTATGGACATCAACATGCCCCGGATGGATGGACTCACAGCGCTAGAGCGCATCATTGAGGCAAATATTTGTCCTGTAGTCATGCTCTCCTCTCTAACCCAAAAAGGCGCCTCGACGACCTTTGAAGCGATGGAGCTGGGGGCTTTTGACTATGTCGCCAAGCCCGACGGGACCGTCACTTCCAACATGGAAGACGTCGCGCGGGAGCTGGTCACAAAGCTCAAAAAAGCGGCTAAGTCCAATTTTTTGCGCACGCTCAACCGCCGCCGCAGTCACCGAGTCCCAACGCGATCAACGTCTAGAGTTGAAAGCCCTCGCACTCCGGCGCGTGCCGAGCCAACGCGCCTCGCGTCGCCCCCATCTACTCGACCAGCGCGTGCCGCGCGCAGCTCCAAAAGAGCTGTGGTGATTGGCATTTCAACTGGGGGTCCCAAAACGCTGATGGAGGTGTTGCCTTACCTGCCACCAAACTTAAACGCTCCGATGTTTTTGGTGCAGCACATGCCTCCGTCTTTCACAGCTTCCTTTGCGGAGCGTCTGAACCGAGCCTGCTCTTTTCCGGTTTATGAGAGCGAATCGGGTATGGAAGTCGAGCCTGGAGCTTGTTATCTCGCGAAAGGTGGCTTTCATTTGAACCTCTTGCGCAAAACGGATGGACAAATCGTGATCCGCAACGCCTCGCGTCCGCAGCATCAGTTCATGCCCTCTGTGGATGTGATGTTCGACTCCGTGTTCTCGGTGTATGGCTCGGGGACTGTCGGCGTGCTGATGACCGGCATGGGCAATGATGGAGCCAAGGCGATGGCAAAAATTCGACAAAGTGGCGGCAAGACAATCGCAGAAAGCGAAGAGAGCGCCGTTGTGTTTGGCATGCCTCAAGAGGCCATCAAAATGGGCGGCGCCGACGTCGTGGTGCCCTGCTGGCAAATCGCGCAAGAAATCACCAAACTGATCTGATCACCCTGAAACGGGAAATGCTGCATGGCGCAAAAAGAAGTCGTTGCCCATTCTTACCTCAAATCTGGCACGAACGAACTCAAGATTCTGGAATACTCCACCGGAGATCTCCACTTTGGCATCAATATTCTGAAAACGAGCCGCGTTCTGAGCCCTCCTGCAGAGGTCACCCGCGTCGTCGAGGCTCACCCCTCCGTCTTAGGAGTGATCGATGACCACAACAGCACCATCCCCATTATCGACTTGGCCTCCTTTTTGGGCTTGCGTCCACCGCCGACAGGCCCGCTGAAAGGACGTATCATCGTCACCGAGTTCTTCGGTCAAGTGAACGGCTTTCTGATTGAGACCATCCACTATGTGCACACCATTCTCTGGGAAAACGTCTTCGACTCCGCAGAAATTTTAGGCAACCTGGGAAGCCACTACGTCATCGGGATTGTCAGGCCTGACCCAAATGTGAACATCCTCTTGATTGACTACGAGACCATGCTGCTCGAGATGGCGCCGCAGATGCGCAACCTTGAGAAGCAGGCGATGTTCACCGAAATCAACGAGCGGGGTATCGGACGTAGAATTCTCATCGCAGAAGATTCTCCCGCCGTGCGAGACATGCTCACCATGGAAATGAGCGAGCAGGGTTTTGAAGTCGTGCAAGCCAAAGACGGCCTCGAAGGCTGGGAAGCCTTTCAAGCAGATCCAGAGATCTTCATGGTGATCTCAGACGTAGAGATGCCGCAAATGGATGGGCTGAGCCTCACGAAAAAAGTAAAAACGATGCGACCACAGACCCCTGTGATCGTCTACTCCTCGATTGGTGACATCGGCATGAAAGAGCGAGCCCGTGAGATGATGGCTGACGCTCACGTGACCAAACTCAATTTTGAAGAACTCATCGAGACCATCAATCGCTTGCTGGAAGAAAACCTTCCCCAGTGAACACCGCCCTTTTGAATCAATACACAAACATGCCGAACATCTTAGTCGTGGATGATGACACGCACGTGCTGCAACAAATTGGCACCATGCTGAACTCTTTCGGCTTCGACTGCGGAAAAATTGCACGCGGGAACGATCTCTTTCAGCAACTGGAGCAAGAACCCGCCGATTTGATTGTCATGGATGTCCAAATACACGGAGTGAGCGGCCTAGACTTGTTGCGCGAAGTCAAAGACCACCCCAAATTTCAGCACATCCCCGTCATTATGACGACGCGTGATGAGTCCGATCATCTGTTTGCGGAGTGTTTCGACAACGGGGCGGCCGACTTCATCATCAAACCCATCAAAGAGACGACCCTGCTGGTGCGGATTCGCTCGATTCTCAAAGCAGCCGACGCAGCCCAGCAGCTGGAGCTCACGCTGCAGCTCCAAGAGAATATGAACACCGCCTTGATGCAGCAAGGCATGGAGCTGAAGCAGGCGCAGTCCGAGCTGGATCAGAAATACAAAGAAGAGCGCATCCGCAATGAGAGGCTCGTCCAAGATTTAGAGATGGCGCGTAAGCTCCGAGATTTGATCGCGGGTGAGTTTCCGGAGAGTGACCGATTTCAACACATGTATAAGATTCATCCCGCAGGGGAAGGCGGCGGAGATTGCGGCTCGCTGCGGATTTGCAAAGACGAATACGGTCAAGAGAAGCTGCTCTGGACGATTCATGATCAGGTGGGGCACGGCGTTGAGAGTGTGCTGAAAGCTGTGTTTTTTGAATATTTACTGCAACATCGCGCGACGCATGAGGACGGGATCATGCTAGACCCCGCCGCTCAATTGCAGCGCATGAACAACCTAATTTTGCGCTACGAAGAGCCTGGCTCGGCAGCGTGCACGGCGCAAATTCTGGTCATCGACCTCGCCACAATGGCTGTGCAGTATTCATCCGCCGGCCATCACCCTGCAATCCTTGTGCGCGCAGATGGCAGCGTAGAAGAGTTACCAGAGAAGGGCTTTCACCTCGGCTATATGCCCGGCCTGAAATATCCCCTCGGCACCACCCAACTTGGCGCCGGAGACCGCCTGTTCCTGTTTACCGATGGCATCTTTGAGCTGTTCCGTAATTCAGAGGAGTGGTTCGGCTATCAACGGCTGCAAGAGTCCTTCGCGCGGCACTGCCAATTGAACTACAGGGAACTCTATCGCTCGGTGATGAGCGACGTCTCAGCATTCTTGGGGGTCGACATGCTCGCGTACATGGAGCATGAGATCGCAGCCCCTGCGGAACTACCGCCATTCGATGACATTCTGATCATGGGTCTAGAAATTCAGTAGGAGCAGAGAATGGAGCAGCAACTGCAGCTGATTGATGCGCTAGCGGAGTTATCGGAGCGCATTACGCCTCAAGAAGGCGCGTCCCAGCTCGTGCAAGAGTTGATCAACAAAACGCACGAGTTGATGGAGATGATGCACCAGGCGCACCCAGACGAGTCAGGGATGCTCTTGAGCGCCTTGGATGATGAGCAGCCCGTATTGCAAGCCATCGTGAGGCTAGTGCGTTCCTATCACGCGCAAATCAAAGCGATTCAACAAGATCTGCCGGAATTGCTCGGCGACTTAGCTCACGAAGAGATTGCGACGGTATCGGAACGGCTGCAGCACATCCTCGAAATGACGGACAAAGCGGCCAATCGCACCATGGATTTGGCCGAAGCCGGCCTGCAAGTGGTCGGAGATCGGCGAGGGCACATGGCAGAAGCCCTCACGCTCGTCACGCAGCTGCAGCAGGCTCCCGCCAACAGCGCCGAGCTATGCCAGCAACTACACGAGAAGCTCATGGCTATGCAGCACGAAGACGAGGCCTTAGAAGCCAACTTCACCGATATTCTCGTCGCGCAAGATTACCAAGACTTGACCGGACAGATCATTCAGCGAGTTGTGAAGCTGATTGGAGAGATTGACCAAAGTCTGATTGAGCTCATCCAACGCTATGGGCGCCGGAAACCAGAGCCCGCGCCTGCTGAGAATGAACTTGTGTTGCGAGGGCCGCTCCACGATAAGTCCGAGGAAAAGAAAAACCAGTCCGATGTCGATGATCTCCTCAATCAACTCGGATTCTAAGTTGCCTGGTCAACTTGCCTCCTGTCCCCCCCTCTATTGGAGACCGCATGAGCGCTCGCACTTACTTTGTGACGATTTTGGCGGAGGACAACCTTGGTTCCGCTTTACAGACGGCGATTTCCGAAGATTTTCAGGTCTCTTGTTTTCGTAGTGAGACCGAGAGTTTGCAGCATCTCGTCAAAAACCCCTGCAACCTACTGGTCATCGAGGTGAATCACCCCGAATTCAACGGCTTCGACTTCTGCGAGAAGGTTCGCAAAGTCAGCCCCAACGCGCACATCATCTTTGTGAGCCGACAAGAAGATGTGGACACGGTGGTACGCTGTCAGAGTTTTGGAGCGGACTATTTGTTTTTTGACCCCATTGACACAGCGGGCTTTCAGCGAGCTGTAGAGACGCTGTATGGACGTCGGAACTACTGGATGGACCTGATGAAGCAAGTGATGAAGCGCAAAAAGGAATCATGAGCGAACTGGAGTCTCTCGGTCTCGATAACGAGATTATCCAAGAGTTCGTGGAAGAGACGCTACTGGGATTAGATGCGCTCCAATCAACCCTGTTGCGTCTTGAAGAGGAAGGCTTAGGCGGCATTGACGCCGTTTTCCGCTGGGTGCACACCGTGAAGGGCACATCTGGCTTTCTCAACTTGCTTGATTTGCAAGGGTTTGCGCACAAGTACGAAAACTTCCTGCAGAAACTGAAAAGCGGCAAACCGGAAGAGCTGACGCATGAGCGGCTCGGTTTGGTGTCTGAAGGTGTCGACCTCATCAACGACGCGCTGCAAAACCTCAAGACCGGCGCGGTCTCGCTCACGCCCGCTTATCCTGAGTTCTTAGCACGCATCGCCTCCGAAAGTGAGGGAGACCACACTAAAAACCAAGAGAAGGTCGAAGCGCTGGCTGCCCGGATGGAGACGATCGCGGCTCATTTGCGCAAAGCCGCCGACAACTTTGCCAAGAAAGAGATCCCAACAACGATCACCAACGCCGTAGAAGCTCTGGAGCAAGAGTTGGCGCAACTGCAGAACTTCAAGGTTCAAGTGGTTGTGAAAAAGCTCACGCTGGCCTCTGTGAAGGTCAAAGACCAAGAGCTGCTGCCCGAAGTTCAAATGGTGCTGACAGGTTTGGAAGAGGTGATTGCCGAGGGGAGTCTCGCCAAATCACTCCAGAGTTCCGAGCTAGAACAAGCGACGGAGCGCATTCATCAAGCCTTGCACCCAGACGTCAATTCCCCCAAATTTCAGTGGTCTGTCATTGGCGATTTGTTGGAGTTGATGCCCGAAGTGTTGCCCAATTTTTGGTCGGCTTTCTGGCTGCAAGGGCTCGAACAACACGCCAAAATTGAGTACGCCGAATTTTCTGCGATGCTCGCCAGTCAAATGGCCGGCGAGGGCGTCGCAGCTCCCACCGCAGCCGAGACCTCTGCCAAAGCCAAGCGCAAAGAGGAAAAAGAAGAACGCAAAGGCGAAGATACTATCCGCATTGCGTCCGATTATTTAGACCAGTTCACACGACGGACAGAAGCGCTGGTCATGAATCGCAATTACCTAGAAAACCTAGAAAAAGAGATCGAACGCTACTTGCCGCAGCACGTCAGCAAAGAGCTGCAAGACGGGATCGGAGAATTAGAGAAGAGCATCGGCGGCTTGCAGAAAGCCTTGTTCTCGATTCGCTCGACTCGACTGAGTGAGTTGTTCGAAAAAATCCCACGGATGATTCGTCAACTGGAACGCGACCTGAACAAATCGGTGCGTCTGACCGTGGAAGGCGAGTACATTGAGGTAGACCGAGGAGTCATCGCGATGTTGTCCGACCCGCTCGTTCACTTGGTGCGTAACGCGATTGATCATGGCTTAGAAGTCCCTGAAGTTCGTCGGCAAGCCGGCAAAGATGAACAAGGTCAGCTCCGCTTTGAAGCGACAAAGACCGACGAGAGCTTAGTCCTGAAAGTGGTCGATGATGGACGCGGGATTGATGCAGAGAGAGTCCTCAAGAAAGCGATTGAAAAAGGGCTGGCGTTCGAGGATCAGGAGTATTCCGACGCAGAGGTGTATGCGATGTTGCTGCAACCCGGATTTTCAACCGCTGAGCAGGTGACAAACGTCTCCGGCCGAGGCGTGGGCTTAGACGTCGTCCGCGCGGCGCTGGCTCAGCAAGGTGGAGATGTCACCATTGAATCGGAATTTGGCAAAGGGACCACCTTCTCGCTGACCTTCCCGCTGCGGCAAGGCACCCTGACACGCGATGTGTTGCTCGTCCAGTTGGGGAACCAGCGCTACGCCGTTGATCATGACCGACTGCGAGAAATCATCGAGACCCGGCGCGTCCAACTGGCGACCCAAGGGCAAGAAACATTCTTTTGTCATCGCGACGAATTGATTCCTGTGCTTGATCTCGGGCAGCTGTTGAGTCACGGGCGTCCCAGCCCATCTTCACAGTCGACAGAGGGACGTCTCTTGATCATTGAGGACGAGAGTAAGAACCTTGCCGCCGTGCGCGTTGACCAGACGCTGCACCAAATGCAAGTGGTGATTAAGCCGTTTGATCATCAATTTCTGAAGCAAAACCCTTTATTTGCTGGAACCATTGTGACCGGGTTAGGGCAGCCAATTCTGGTCCTCTCCTTCAAAGATGTTGCCCAACTTCTCTAACTTTTTGATCACCTAAAAGGCGATTTATGAAAATTACACACATGACGGAAGGCGATATTTGCACGGTGAACACCGAGGGACAATTTGCGATGGAGTCGGTGAGCGCCATCAAAAAGTACATGCAGCCGCTCGTGGCGGACGAAAGTATCAAAACACTGTTGATTGACTTCGCCCAAGTCGGGTTCATTGACTCGGGAGGGGTGGGTCTCGTCGTGATGACCTCGATGAGTTTGAAGCAGCGCGGCGCCAACTTCGCCCTCGTCAATGTCAACCGCGAGGTGACAGAGATCTTCAACCTCTGCGGGCTGGGTGACCAAATCAGCATTTTCGCGACCAAGGACGAAGCTGTCGCCCAATTCAACCCGTGACCTTAAGCCAAGGCCGGGAAAGACCTCGTGTGGGTGCTGATTCAAGTGGGTGCCCACACAGCCGAAATGCTCAGCGGCACAGAGCCGACCCCTGTATATTTACGAAGCCTCCCCTTGCTCAGCCTTGCGGCCAACGATGTGGTGCTAGTTCCTTTAGAGCGCGCCGCTTTTCCGGGGATGCACCAAATCAGCGCCGTCATTATGGACTTGCTCGAAGTTGACGAGCAGTTGGAATACATCAACGACTCAGAGATTTGTTTGCATTGCAGCTCTGAAACCTCCGGCATTGTGAAGCGCATCGTTCAGCGATTACAGGAGCTGCGTCTTTTAGAGGGTGTGCTCATCGCCACTGCCACCAAAGGGCCTTGCGTCATTCAATACCCCCCGGAACTTGAGGGGAAGTCGCCCCTGCAATTAGATCTTTTGTAAAGGCTCTGGTGAAGACAGTGGAGGCTCCACCTATTGCGTGACGCCCCAATCGCCTCCACTCTCGCTCACCACGCACACTCTCTGCAATACAAAGCGCTCTACCGAAATCGTCAGACAAATCGTCAGGAATAGCCAGATTTGTCTTCTGCAATGAACCGCGCCATCGACTGAAATTGGATTCATGGAAACTTTAGAAGTCGTCTACAGCAACGAAGATTTTGAATCGCTACAGGCGTTTCTAGCCGACACAGACGACTTGATCGAAGCGATGGAAAGTAATGTGTTGCTGTTAGAAGACGCGCAAGACAAAGACATCGTCAACAGCGTGTTCCGGCCGATGCACACCATCAAAGGGACTACCGGTTTTCTAGGGCTGCCGCACATCAACCGCTTGAGTCATGAGACCGAGTTCTTGCTCGATGACATGCGCAACGAGCGCTGCGCCGTCTCTTCCCACCTGATCAACCTGCTGCTGAATTCCATCGACATGCTGAAGCTGATGTTTCAGCAGCTGCAAGCCGCGATTGACCAAAAGAAAAAAGTCGATGAAGGGTGGCGCATTGAGCTGACCCCCCTGCAGTACGAGCCGATTGTCGAGGCCATCCAAAACGCTCGCCAAGCCGAAGAAACGCAAGAGAAGCGAGAAGAAGAAGTCGACTTTACCGTCCCTCAACTCGCACGCGAAGACGCTGTGGAGTTCATCAAAAAAGTGACGAAAGGCTTCAACCTGCTGCGTAGCGAGCTTCAGCACTTCAGCCACAAAACCTCCCCCGAAACCCTCGAAATCGCGCTTAAGCAACTACGTCAAGCCGCCGAGGCCATCCAGTTTACAGACCTGCTCACAGAGCTGAACTCCCTCACCAACGTCATCGATTTCCTCTACAACGGCCCTGAGGAGATGCACGAGGTCATGCTGCAGTCGGCACGGGATTCTCTGCGCTTGGTCGGGAAAATGATCGATCCGACGCCCTTCCTCAATGACCCAGGAGACGCCGAACCAAAGAAGGAAGAGAAGCCGAAAGATGCGCCCGTCCAAAGCCGACGAGCGAGCGACCGCGATGACCTTGCCTCCATTCGAGTGCCCAGTGAACGTCTCGATCAGTTCATGAACTTGATTGGGGAGTTAGTCATCCAGAAGAATTTGTTCGAGAACCTCGCGACTACGCTCCGCACCAAAAATCTGAACGAAGAGAGCAAGTCCGTCAAAGATGCCGGGATGTCTGTCAGTCGCATTGTTGATGAGCTGAGTTCCGTGATGATGACGATTCGCATGATCCCCGTGAAGACGGTCTTCGCGCGCTTTCCGAGAATGGTGCGAGACTTGTCAAATCAGTTTGACAAGAAGGCCAAACTCGTGATGGAAGGAGAAGACACCCAACTCGACAAAAACGTCATTGAGAAAATTGGTGACCCGTTGGTGCACATGATCCGTAATAGCTTGGATCATGGCCTAGAAACCCCAAGTGAGCGCGAAGCCGCGGGCAAATCCGCAGAGGGCACCATCCGCCTACGCGCCATCAGCCAGTCGCAGCAGGTGACCATTCAAGTGATGGACGACGGCAAGGGCCTGCACCGAGATCCCATCGGACGCAAAGCCATTGAAAAAGGCCTCGTCAGTCCAGAAGAGCTGCAGCAAATGAGCGACAGCGAAGTGTATGGAATGATCATGATGCCAGGCTTCTCAACTGCCGAAAAACTAACCGAAGTGAGCGGTCGTGGCGTTGGAATGGATGTGGTGCGCAGCAATATTGAAGCGATTGGTGGAACCGTGTCACTCGACAGCGTCTCCGGAGAGGGCACGACCATCTCAATGACCATTCCCCTAACATTGACAATGACCCGAGGTTTTGAAATTTCGTGCGGCAAAGAACGCTTTTTGTTGCCAATGGAAAACGTTGTGGAAACCCTGCGTGTGCCCCAAAGCAACGTCAGAGGCAACGGAAATGGCCTCATGATCAGTTACCGTGACCAAGTTCTGCCACTCTTGCGCTTGCACGAAAAGCTGGGCCTGCGCCCTGCGCGTGCCGAAGAAGACATGCTCCGCGTCGTTATTCTCAGCGCAGCCCAGTCAGTCTATGCGCTGGAAGTCGACCAAGTCTATCGCGAGATTGAAATTGTACTGAAACCACTAGGCGTGTTAGGGCAAATCGAAGGCATCTCGGGAGCCGCCATTCAAAGCGACGGTAGCGTCTGCTTAGTGCTGAATCCCATCGAGTTGCTCAACCTCTGAAAATAGGAACCAAAATGGAGCAAACCGCAGACCCCGTCTTACTGCAACAACTACACAGCGAAGATTCCGAAGCGCGCGCCATGGCAGCCCTGGAGTTGTCACGTTTAGAAGATTTTGGAGCCTTGCAGACGATTGCCCGTCAATTGCTGGAAGAAGAAAATGTCCACGCGGCAGAGGCGATGCTGGTTGCTCTGAAGCGCCTGTCAGTGTCTTTTCTCAAACCGCTCACTCCGTTGTTCTACTCCGACAGTCCCATGATCCGAAATGGCGCCGTCGAGATCTTTCACGATGCGAGCGAAGGCAACTTGTTGCTCATCAGTGAGCTTGCACGCAGTCAGGACAAAGACGTTCGGAAGTTCGCCATTGATTCGCTGCGCGGCAACTACTCCAAGACAGCGATCGTCACCATGCGCGACAAGCTCTTTGACCCTGAAGTGAACATTCAGCTCACCGCGGTCGAATACTTAGCCGAGCTGGGCGACCAAGAAAGCGCCGGACAAATCCTAGAGCTTTATCGCACCACGACCGTATCCATGCTGCGCTTCACTTGTCTGCGCGCGTTGGCTGACATCAACTGTGATCCAATTCGAGACGAAGTTCTCGAGGCCGTGCCCCCCGATTTGTCTGTCTTGAACGCCCTCGAGATCCCCCTCTTCTTGCGGTTGCTCGGACGCTTAGGACAACGGGTAGACGTGGAACGGATTGGGGCCTTGTTACAACAAGACTCCAACTTTGTGTCAGAAGCCACCGAAGCCTTGGAAATGTTGCAACGTCGGCTAGAAATTGAGGCCTTCCCTGAGAGCCTTTGCCAGGTTCTGCGAGAGAAGTTACCCGAGGCCTTGCCGCCTGAACGCACGAGGTTGTTGCGGCTGTTGGGAGAAAAAGAAAATCAGGATGTCATCCGACAAGCCCGCGCGCAGTTAGCCTCTCCCAACGAAATGGACATTTTGTCTGCCTTGAGCACCTTCCGAGATTTTGGCTCCGAAGAAGACTTAGCATTGTTAGAAGACCGCGCTGGCGAGCTCGAAGATGAAGTGCTCCTCGAAGAAATCGCCGATACCATGTTTGTCATTACCGGGCGCTTGTCTGGAGGCGCTTTATGAAGATGTCTCTCGCCGAATTCACCGAGCTGCGAGATTTGATCTACAAGCGGACGGGCATGTTCTTCGCGGAGAAGAAGCTCTTTTTTGTACAACGACATGTGCTCGCGCGCGCTAAAGAATGCCGCTTTGC
>CBFIJD010000001.1:123285-137842 GCA_965662845.1 uncultured bacterium
CGCTCGGTCAAAGAAGTTCCCGATGAATACTACTCCAAATACATCACGCACACGCGAGACGGACACAGCGTCAACGCCAACATTCGCGACAGCATCCGCTTTGAACATCTGAATTTGATGGACGAGAGCGCGATGCAAAGAAATCAAAATTTTGACGCCGTCTTTTGTCGTAACGTCTTGATTTACTTTGATGACCTCTCGCGCCGGACTGTAGTGAACTATCTCTACAATGCTCTGCGCTCTGGCGGATACATTTACCTCGGACACTCAGAGTCCGTGGGACGCATCACTTCCAAGTTTCATCTGCGCCGTTTTAGCAAGGTGCTGGTGTATCAAAAACCCCACTAGGAAGAGCAATGGCGAAGATCTTATTGATTGAAGACGATCGAGATTACCGAGCCATTTTGACACAAACGATCCAGCTGGATGGCCACACCGTCCTCGAAGCAGGAGATGGCGACCAAGGCATTGAAATGTTTGTGCAGCATCGCCCCGACTTAGTGATCACAGATTTGATCTTGCCTTGCCAAGACGGAGTCGGTGTGATTTTGACACTGCGCCAAAAAGATCCGCAGGTGAAGCTCATCGCGATCTCTGGAGGAGGCAACATTGACGGGGTCGATTACCTACAGATGACAACTGATCTGGGAGTGCAGGCGACGTTCGAGAAACCTTTTTCCGGGCGAGAGCTCCTGAAAAAAATCAAGGAACTGGTCTGATATGGGAACCCGATGAGCATGAAAATTCTCGTAGTAGATGACTCCAGCGCGATCCGCCAGCACTATCGCCGCCTGTTTGAAAAGTCTGGCTTTCGCGTTGGCGTCGCCGAAGACGGGGTAGAGGCCCTGGAACAATTTCGCGCATGCTATGACTCAGAGCCCTTCGACTTGGTGCTGACAGACCACGTCATGCCCAACATGAACGGAGAAGAGCTCGCACAGACCTTGGCCGCAGAAGCTCAAGACACCCACGTTGTGATGATCTCTGCCGTCGAAGATGTGTCGCTGATGATGCGGCTCATGCGCATGGGGATTGTCTTCTTCCGCAAGTCTTCCCAAGCCACCGAGCTGCTCAAATACATTGAAAACGCCGCTGAAAAAATCCAAACACGACGGCAGGAATCAGAAGTTGAGAGCGATCGCGAGGCGATTGAACCGTTCTTGGTCTCCAGAGGATTTGAAATCGCGCTCCCCAATGACATACGCCTCGGACAAACGGCGATTCGTTACGTGCTCAACAAGTTGCAGCAGTACGGCGTAAGTGACCGCATCAAGTTTCGCGCTAATTTTGGGCTAACAGAAACGATCATCAACGCGATTGCCCATGGCAACCTCAAGATGTCGAGCGCAGAGTTCAAAAAAGACGGTGATTTTGAAGGCTGGCATCAAGAGATTCGCCGCCGCGCAGCTCTGCCAGAATATCGAGATTTGCAGGTCACCATCTCTGTAGCAGTGCGCTCGGGCAAGAGCGTGAGCCTCACCGTTCGTGACCAAGGCACTGGCTTTGATCATGAAAAAGCGTTGTCTCAAATTACGTCAGACGATATCTATAAGTCCTACGGTCGTGGCCTCGTCATGCTGCAAGGTATGGCCGATGAATTACGCTTCAATGACAGTGGAAATGAAGTGACCATGCGTTTTGCGGAAGAAGAAAGCTGACCACGAAAGAACATAGTTTTGCACACGGATGTGATTATTGGGTAAGGAAGACCGTTTGAAAAAGAGGATGTTATGAGTGTAGGGAAGATTACAGGGCCGAAAAAAGCTGCCATCCTGCTATTGGCGATTGGAGAAGAAGGAGCTGCTGAGGTGATGAAAAACCTAGAAGAGGCAGAGATTCAGCAGGTCGGCTATTACATGACTCGCTTTAACGACATCAGCTCCGAAGAGCTCGACACCGTATTGGAAGAGTTCTACCGCCGATCGGTCTCGGACGACGACTCCTCCGGCCTACAAGCGTCTGGTGATTTCTTGCGAAACGCGCTGAGCAAAGCCGTTGGAAAAGACAAAGCCGGCGAATTGACCGAGGGGCTCTCTAGCACCCAAGACGAGGCTGGCTTAGACTCGCTGCGCTACATCGACCCGATGATCATCGCGAACTACATCCGCAGTGAGCACCCTCAAACCATCGCGCTCGTTCTCTCATATCTGCACAATCAAAACACGGAGCAAGCATCCACAGTCCTGCGCAATTTGCCAGAGAACCTTCAAACCGACGTAGTCTATCGCATGGCAGTGATCGACAGCATTCCACCAGGGGTCGTCTCGGAATTGAACGACGTCTTCTTTGAAGAGATGAAAGAGGCGAGCAGCATGGTCACTCGTGTTGGAGGGGTTCAGTCTGTGGCAGAAGTACTCAACTCTGTCGATAAATCGACGGAGACGCGCATTCTGACGACCATCGAAGAGAACAACCCCGATTTGGCCGAACAAATCCGCGAATTGATGTTCACCTTCGAAGATCTAACGCTGATTGACAGCAAGCAGATGCAAGTAGTCCTGAAAGATATTGATAAGTCCGAAGTGGCGATGGCGATGAAAACGGCTAGCGACGCGATCAAAGAACTGATCTTCGCCAGCATGTCCTCACGCGCTGCGGAGATGCTGCAAGACGACTTAGAAAACCTAGGGCCCGTGAAGATCTCCGACGTCGAGGGGGCTCAGCAAAAAATCATCAAAATGGTGAAGAAGCTCGAAGAGGAAGGCAAAATTGTGATCGCCGGTGGTGGTGTGGAGGTGGTGTGAGGTCTGGGAGCGTCCTCTTCATATTGTTCCTTGGATTAGGCGCCTGCAGCACTTCTGAGCACGACATCTACTTTCAGCAGGGACAACGAGACGAACTCGCCGACCGCGCCTTCAAGCTTTGCCGACATCACAACTACTCCGTTTTAGAGGAGGGACCTGTCGGACCTTACGATCACGCTCGTATTGAATGCGGAGAGCCTCCCCGATGAAGATCCGCTAAATCAGGAACCGCCAGCCATTCCTCTTCGAGGCACTGCAAGCTCTGAAGAGTCCCTACATCTCGCCAATACGCCTCTCCTACGTCAAAAACACGAATCGGCTTTCCCTCGGAGACTTGTTGCAAATAAAACGGGACGATGCCGAACTTCTCTTCATCTGGAAAATAGGCAAAGATTTCCCGTTCGACAAAGTGAACGCCACAAAACCCCACTTCTTGTAACTCGCCTACGGGTCTGCGGAGCAACCGGTAGTCTTGCCGAGCGACATAATGAACGCCGCATAGGTTCTGCTTTTCGTCGACCAGAAGCAAATTATTGGTAGGACGTTTTTTGGCAAGCAAGGTCGCCAGCGGGTGTTCCGTTTGATGAAAGTTCCACGCTGCATACAGATCCATCGTGGAGAAGACATCCACGTTATGCAGTAAAATCGGGGTTGGGAAAGGCCACATCTTTTCTGTTCGACGAAGACCGCCGCCTGTATCTAACAGCTCTGTCTCGTGGGAAATTTCAATTTGGACATTGGGCAGGCTGACACGTTCGACGAAATCGTGAATCTGAGGCGCGAGCGCATGGGTATTGATCACCACATGCTCGACACCCAAGCGAGCTAGGCGTTGCAGTATCCATTGTAACGCGGGTTGGTGGCGGAGCGGGGCGAGGGCTTTGGGGACGGAGTGAGTGAGCGGGGCGAGGCGCGTCCCCCGACCGGCAGCGAAGACGAGGGCTTGTTTCATTTTGCGCGAAATTCAGGATCGCGGTCTAGGCGGCTGGGGGTTGCGCCATCTTGTTCCAGATACTTCCCTGCATAGGGATTCGCTGCGGTCTCTAACATCTTGACAAAGACAATTTGGCAGATACGCACTCCGGGCTGCAGCACAATCGGAAAGGGAGATTGATTTTCCAACTCCAGCGTAATTTGTCCCACAAAACCTGCGTCGATAAAGCCTGCGTTTTGCACCTGCAAGCCGAGCCGCCCGATGCTAGAGCGACCTTCGACATAGGCGGCCATATCATCCGGAATGCGAATACGCTCCTGAGTCGTAGCGAGCACGAAGTGATTGGGAGCCAGTTCATAGCAGTTGGAGGTCGTAGATTGGTACTCAACATGCTCACCAAGGACAATCTTCTGTTGCGAAGGATTCGGCCAGCTAAAGGAATCCCCTAACGTAAGATCGACGCTGGAAGGGCCAATTTTTACGTTTTCGGGCAAAAATCCATCGGCAACCATTTTTTTAAGATACGTATCGGGAACAATCATAAGCGTGCTGTATCAAACTTTGAGTTAGGAGCGACGATGCGACAACCGGGAGAAGTGGGAAATTTGATTGCTGATTTCAAGGAGACTTGCTCTGCCTGTAGCGGGGGTGGGGTTCAAGTTGGCTATGCTGAAATTGACACGCTGCGTGCAAACATCGGCGGGAAATGTCTTTACTGCGGAGGTAAGGGGTACACGTTGACCCAACTTGGAGAAGATCTCTTTGATTTGTACCGGCCTCTGATTCAAGAGCTCATTCGCGATGAGTTCAAGCGTCGTCGTCAGGATTGATCTTCTTGCAGTAAGTATTGTAGCTCGTGCTCTGTGTTCTCGAGATCCTCTTGATTGAAGTCAATGAGGCTGCGGAGATGGATCATGCTGTCTAAGTCCATCTCTACAAACTTACATCCGAGGCAATGATCGAAGATTCTGATGACGCGCGTCTTGATCTCAAGAGCTACGCTCGATTGATTCAGGCGAATGCGCACTAAGATCAGATCTTCGATGGACAACCTCTGCGCGGCGGCTTCGCTTTCCAGCAAGACCCCGTGCAACGACACGTTGAGCAGCGTAACGTCTAGGTGCTTCCCTTCGAATTCTATCTGAGTGTTGGCGTTGTAAGAAACGCGACGAAACTGGCGTTTGTTCATTCAAACCCCTGGGGTGATCGAGTTTAGTTTGCGAGCCCAATAGCGCCGGCACGTTGGACGGAGCGTTCCAATAGCTTCCAGCGCACAATCGGAATTTCGCGCAGCAGTGCAGAATCGGCAATGTGATAGACTCGTGAATCTTTGGTCGTCTTCAAAGAGAACCGATGCTGGTTCTCAAGAATACTTTCCTCGCCACAGAACTCTCCCTCGCCAACCGTGTGAAAGGTTTGGTCTTCATGTTGAAGCGCGATTTCTCCTCGACGGACTAAAATCAAACCGGGCTGCGAAAGTTCAATCTCGCTCTCTTCCGGATAGAACTGTTGCTCCATCACCTGTGCGATGCGTGTTTGGATCGGATAGGAAACCGATTCTCCGAAAAGTGGGGTCGATCTCATGAACTCAATCCGATCCTGCACCCGTTGAATTTCGTTGAAGATGCGGTTGCGTGCGACAAATTCCTCAAAGAGGTGGCTGGGGATCTGGAGCGTCTCAATGTGACTCGCCGCTCGATAAGTCCCAAAGTTGATGAGCCCGAAGAGAGCCCCCATATCCCCAGCGAGCGAGCCCGCTGACAAGATATTGTTGATTTTGCTGTCGGAGCGGATGAACTCAACGCTGCCGGTTAGGATCAAATAGACGTATGCGGGCGCTTCATTGTTCTTGAGAAGAATGCTACCTGCGCTGAATCCCACCTGTGGGCAATTCAAGAGCATGTTGATCTCGCTCGCGGGCACCATCGGGTAATATGCGTTGAGATACTTGGCTGCATATTGGAGGTAGTAGTCCACTTTGCCTTCAATCAGGACGTCCGTCATGCCGAAGCTCAGCCCAGACCCAATTTCCTTCTCTTGATTATTGAGTCGGTTTGCTGTGTGCGAGAGCACAATCTTCTCCGAGCTGTCGGCACGGAAATCTGTGGCTTGCCCGTGGATCATCCCCCCCCCAATATCAATTTTCTTGAGGTTGACTTTGGTGAGATAGTGAGCGCGCGTCCGCTCATAGAGCTCTCGTGAGATTCCTGCGGCTTCGGGATCCTCGCTCACCATGCCTTCCAGTACGCTGAAAGCCGCGATGTCTGCCAAGTGCGCATACGTGATGTATCCCTCTTTCCACAGAGTGCGGAGGAATAGAATGTTGGTCTCGACGGGGTGTGGAGAAAACACAGGATAGACTTCGAGACCGTCCACGTTGTTCCACGTTTCAAACTCTAAGTCATGAACTTCAAAGAAGTCTTCAAACTTCTCTTCATCAAATGACATCAGCGCCGCGAGCTTCTTGGTGACGGACTCTCGCACTAGCCTTGTGGAGTAGTATTTGATGCGATGATCTGCCCGAATGAGCGAGGTGAGCCCAGCGAAGTGATCATCATGAGCGTGGGTGTGGAAGATGCCTTCCACCTCGTTGACGTTGATCCCCAGCGCGTTGAGACTGTGCGCAATGTTTGGACCGGCGTCAATCAAGTAGATCCGGCCTTGGAAGGTGACAATGCTCGCCATACATGGGCGGTTGATGTCCCAGCCGTCTCCTTCTCCTGAGTGCGTCACCGCAAAGTAGTCGCGGCTGACCTGATGCGACCCCAGTTCGTAAGGATTTTCGTAAGTTTCGTCTTCGCTGAGATTCAGATCAACTTGAATCGACTCATCCTCATAAGTGAATTCATACAAGTTGAACCGCAATCGCTTCACAAACACGCCGTTGCGAACTTCGACAGGCTGGTCTTTGACCACGCAAGCTTCTAGTAGCTCTTCCGTTGGACGAATTCTCCCAAACGCGAAGCGCAGTTTCATACGCATCATCTCGTCGGCAACGCTCTCCGACTGACCTGCGGAGGCGATTTCATTTTTAGAGATGAGTCCGTAGTTACCCCGATAAATGTAATTCATCTGCGATTTGACCGTCTCCTCGCGTCCAATCAGCACGGGCTTCAAGCCGTTGTTGTTGGGATGATTCGGCAGGATGATGCCTTGACGATAGAGCATCTGCAGGACGGGAAACTCGGCGAGATTTGCGAAGTGTCCATTTTGAAGGGCCAAGTCGGAGAGTAAAATTGCGTTGGGACCGGTCTCGCACTTTACGCCATTTTTCTCGACAGATTTGATGAAGCCTTTCTTCATTAAGTGCTTCACACTGTCTGCTGGGCATCCGCACAAAATGTGGATGTTCGCTTCGGGTATGGAAACCCAGTAGACGCCAGCAGTAATCTGGGTTTTTTCAATCAAAACGACCCCCTTCTAACGTGTTACAAAAAAGCGGCAAAGCGGACACAACATATAACCGTTGAAGCCGTGAAGACAAGATAATTTGTGCCGACTGGTGCTCCTAAGATTTCTGGCGCGTCGGTAAGTAAATTTGGAAAGTAGCCCCACCGTCTTCGCTATCAACATATTGCAGCAAGCCCTGATGGGAATGGATGATTTGATAAGAGATGGAGAGCCCGAGTCCGTGCCCGGTTCGCTTGGTTGTGAACAAAGGTCGGAAGAGTTGTGCTTGGTTTTCGGGTGGTACGCCGGGCCCCTGATCTTTGAGTTCGATCATAATGTAGCGCAAATGAGGATTGAGATTTTTTCCCGCGAGCTGCCACTGGCTGCAATACATGCTGCGCAGGCAGATCTCTCCTCCAGCTGGCGAGGCTTCAATCGCATTGCGGATTAAGTTCAAGACTACTTGGTGGATTTTGTCGCGGTCGCCCTCAATTTCTGGCAGCGACGGATCAAACTCACGCACAAAGTTGAGATTGCGATTGAGGCGGTTCTCCTCAAACCACAGCACGGTGTTCAGCACCTCATAGATATTGAACCGTTCATAGCGCAGAGACATCGGCGCCACATGCAACAACAGCTGCTCTAACAGGCGCTCAATGCGTCCAATTTCTTCCAGCACCATCTCCGACGGCTCTGTCGACATCCCCGCCTGCTCTAAATCCCGAATCTGCAGCTGGGTCGCCCCTTTGATGCCGCTGAGTGGATTCTGAATCTCATGGGCTAACGTCGCGGCAAGGGTCACCATTGACTCGTTCACTTGCTGCTGCTGCTGCCACGCCTGCTTATCTAAGTGTTCGGAGACGTCTTGCAGCGAGAGCAGACCATATTTGATTTCTCCTCGCTGAAAGATCGGACGTAGCGAGACCTCAAAGACGCTCTTCCGCAGATATGGGACGGGAATGCGGTACTCGCGGGCTTCAAACTCTTTTCCATAGCGCAGCGCCTGGTGCAGCTTACTCAGGAGCGTTTCGTCTCCAAAAAACAGTAAGTCAAACGGCTTCTCACAGATCTTCTGCCGGTCTCTTTGCCACAAGTGAGACGCCGCTTCATTCGCGTAGATCACGTGCCCGCTCTGGTCAACCACCAGTAGCGCCTGCGGCAGATGGTCGAGGAGGTTTTGTGCAAAGTCTCCCATCAATTCCCCCGCGCTGAGGATACTTGCCAAAGACGACGCGCCAGCATCACATTCGCCAGAAAGATCAGGCATGCGCCCATCCAACCTCTCCATGATAGCCACTCTCCTTGCAATAGAAACGGCCCCAGGGCTGCCGCCAACAAAATCCGGGTCGATGAGATGACACTCCCTTCCACAGGGGTGACATAGCGAAAGCCCACGGTCAGGCCATATTGCCCAATCACGCTCAGACCAGCGCTGCCCAAAAGGTACTGCGCTTGCTCAAGATTCGGCCAGAACAAGTCTCCAGAGAACAGCGCCGCCATCAACAGCGTCCCTAGCCCAAACACAAAGAGCAGTAGCGTATCCGTGTCGTTGTGCTGTCGAGCACGATTGAGCGAGATGATCGCAAACGCGGCGGTGAACCCCGAAGCCAGCCCCCACACATTCCCCACGCGCCACTCCAGATCTTCGGGCAGCATCACAAGCACCACGCCCGTGAACGCGACGATGGTCAGCCAAGACGCGAGCCGATCACTCTGCCCGAAGCCTATCCACGAGAACACCACAATGAACACGGGATACGTCATGTTCAGGATGTTCGCCTCAGCCACACTTGTCGCGACGACGCACTCGTAAAAAAACCAGACGGCGAGCACGTTCGAGAGGACTCTCCCCACAATCCAACCGTAAGCCGCTGGCCGAGGCCGCTTGCGCTTCCCCAACAAGAGGCAGACCGTGACCACCCACCCTAGCAAAAAGCGACAAAACACATGGAACGCTGGAGTGACTTCGGGGACCGCAAACTGTCCCCAACGCAACACGACCGTGGCCATGTAAAAAGAAAATGCGGAACTAAAGAGCGCAAAAAGGCCCAGTTGTTCTTGAGAAAACCAGCTTAAGAGAAGACGAACTCGTGAAAAAGATGCAGAAATCAAGCGAAGGTTCCGTACTGCTGACGGAGCAACTGCGCGGCTTCTCGCGCAAAGTAGGTCAAAATCATGTCTGCCCCAGCCCGTCGGATTGAGAGCAGCGCTTCCATCATCGCGCGCTCCTTGTCCAGCCAGCCTTGCTGAGCGGCAGCAAAAATCATGGCGTATTCACCAGAGACGTTGTAGGCGGCAATAGGGACGTCAAAGTGGTCTCGCAGGCGGGCGATCACATCCAAATAGCTGAGCGCCGGCTTGACCATGATCACATCCGCGCCTTCGGAAATGTCGAGCTCGGCTTCCCGCAGCGCTTCGCGCCAGTTGGCAGGGTCCATTTGGTAGGTTTTTTTGTCTCCGCTTTTTGGCGCCGAATCCAAGGCACCTCGGAAGGGACCATAGAAGCAGGACGCATATTTGGCCGTATACGCCAAAATCCCCACCTGCTCATATCCAGATGCGTCCAGCGCCTCGCGGATCGCGCCGACTCTGCCGTCCATCATGTCCGATGGCGCAATCCAGTCGGCTCCGGCGGCGGCATGCGAGACCGCCATCTTGCAGAGGACATCGACGGTCTCGTCGTTCACAATTTCGTCGCCCACGACCAATCCATCGTGTCCGTGATGCGTGTATGGATCGAGGGCCACATCGGTCTGCACACACAAGTCCGGAAGCTCGGCCTTGATGGCTCGCACAGCGCGCTGCACGAGCCCGTTGGGATCATAGGCTTTCGTGGCGCGGTCGTCTTTCTCCGTCGCATAGCCGAAGAGATTCACAGCGCCAATCCCAAGTTGATAAGCCGCTTGGCACTCCTTCACGAGTTCATCGACCGAGAGGCGGAATTGTCCTGGCATGGTCGTGATCGGGTCGCGCAGCTGGGAGCCTTCCGCGACAAACAGGGGGTAGATCAAATGCTGGGGCGACAGCTCCGTTTCGCGAACCAGCGAGCGGATGGGGGCGTTGCGCCGCAAGCGGCGAGGACGATGCGTGAGTTCCATCATTACCCCTCGTGGAAAGATTTGAGCAGTTTGCTGCGGGTTGGGTGTCGTAGTTTGCGCAGCGCTTTGGCTTCGATCTGGCGGATTCTTTCTCGGGTGACGTCAAAGTCTTGTCCCACTTCTTCCAGCGTGTGGTCTTTCACTTCATCAATGCCGAAGCGCATGCGCAGCACCTTCTCTTCGCGAGTGGTCAGCGTGCCCAGCGCCGTGCGAGTCAAGTCGCCGAGGTTAGCGCGCGTCGTCGCTTCAGATGGATTGCTGGCTTTCTCATCCGCGATAAAATCTTTGAGCTGCGAGTCTTCGTCATCGCCAATGGGCGTATCCAACGAGATGGGCTCTTTCGCGATCTTGAGCACTTTGCGAACTTTGTGCAGCGGCATGCCAATGTGCTCGGCCAATTCATCGGGGGTGGGCTCGCGGCCATACTCTTGAATCAACGAGCGAGACGTCCGCGAGAGCTTATTGATGGTTTCAATCATGTGGACGGGGATGCGGATGGTGCGGGCTTGGTCAGCGATGGCCCGAGTGATCGACTGACGAATCCACCACGTCGCGTACGTTGAGAACTTGTAGCCACGGCGATATTCGAATTTGTCGACCGCCTTCATCAGGCCGATATTGCCTTCTTGGATCAAGTCGAGGAATTGCAGTCCTCGGTTGGTGTATTTCTTGGCGATGCTGATCACTAGGCGCAGGTTTGCTTCGACCAGTTGGCTCTTGGCGAATTTCACGTTGCGTTCGGCGCGGCGCAGTTTCAGGACACTCTCCTGAAATTCTTCCCACGAGAGCGCGGTCTTGGCCGTCATGCTCTCGACACGCTGGCGGCACGCTTGGATCTTCTCGTAGATGCGGCGAGCGATATTGAAGCCACAGCCGGACTGCTTTTCGATGTCGAGCCGCACTTGGACTTCCGCGCTACCGTCGCCTTGTGCGTGCGCCTCTGCCCACTTGGCGAAGAGTGTGTCGGCGGTTTCAAGGGGCATGTTGAGTTCTTGGCGATACTTATCGAGCTGTCGCAGCGTGAGATCAATCTTGCGTTTGTGCTTGAACATCAGGTTGCACATGTTGTCGATCTGCCGCGAGTTGAAGTTGATGCTGCGGATCGCGTTCTGATAGTTCTGCACGTGTTTTTCGAGTTGCACCTCTTCGGCTTGTGTCAGCTCGGTGGTTTGTTCGCACAGAGCCCATGCAGCTTCATACTCGGCTTGTACGTTCTCAAGGGCTTGCAAGAGCTCTTTGGCGGCTTTGTCTTCGTCATCAATCACATTGTCATCTTCGTCTAGCCCCGAGATGATGTGGCGCGCACGCAACTTGTCTGAGCGCAGCTTCTTTGCGACATCGAACAGGTGCAGCAGCACGAGATTCGATTGCACGAAGATTTCGATCAGCTCTTGGTGTCCTTCTTCAATTTGACGCGCGACGGCGACTTCACCTTCTCGAGTCAACAGCTCAATCCCTCCCATCTCACGCAGATACATCCGCACAGGATCATCGGTGTTGTTGTCCACGCCGGGTTCGAGGTCGAGCTCTTCTGAAGACTCCATATCTATGTCGTTTCCATTGTTCTCGCGCTGATTCACGCTCACATTTTTGGAAGAGTCGATGACCTCGATGTCCATTTCGGAGAGGATGTTGAGGATCCGCTCCATTTGCTCGGGAGAGGTGTGAGTCGCCAGCTGAGAGTTGATTTCATCTAGTGTGATGAAGCCTTTGTCGCGACCTTCAGCAATCAAATCTTTGATCGTTTTTTCGAGATTTTTTTGTTGTTCAGTCAGCACAGAGGAGACGGCATTGGTGTGGGCGGTCATCGATTCACTCTCATCGAGGTTGGTAAATCTGGTTCAGTTCTTCTTCTAGCTGGCGGATACGACGTCCGACCATTGCGTGCTGCAGGGAGTTCCTTTCTACTCCTCGTACTTGCTCCTGCTTGTGTTCGGCGAGGCGTCGTGCCTTGAGTCTGCGCAATGAGAAGCGGAACTGCGCTTCCGCATGCTGTGAAGGAAATTCTGCGGTGTAGAGAGAGGCCAACTCGCGATCTAATTCCGATTGGGAGGGGGTGAGTTGCTGAAGAGAAAATGGGCGGAAAGCATCGTCGGGCAGTTGCAGCAGGCGTTCATAGAGTTGTCTGTGCAAGGGGTGCCGGAAGTCCTCGACACGCAGGAACTGACGCGCCAGCGTGATGGGGGCCTCCTCAGAGAGCAGCGCCTGAAGCAGCCAGCGTTCATCCTGAATTTCAGGAGGAAGCGACGCCGGGGCATTTTGAGAATCGGCCTCTTTACGCGATTCTCTAGGCAATGTCAACTTTTTCACGAGAGCGAAGATCGTTTCTGTAGGAATGCGCAGCAACTCCGAGATGCGGACCCACGTCATCTGTCGCTTGTCGAGCTGGGCAATCTGCTGCACTGTCGGCAGCAGCTCTTGGAGGGCTTCTTGTTGCCCCGGGACGGTCTCTGGATATTTCGCGAGGGTGTGCTGGACGAGGAACTCGAGGAGCGGCTGTTTGTGAGTGAGCAGAGATTGGAAGGCCTCCGCGCCTTGATGGAGCAGGAAGGTGTCAGGGTCTTCCCCTTCAGGGAGGGTGAGAATGTAGACGTCAAGCGGAAAAGGCAGGAAGAGCTGACAATTCTTCAGCGCGGCTTTGCGTCCTGCGGCGTCTCCATCAAACAGCAGGACAATAGAGTTTGCGTAGCGTCGAATCAACTGAACGTGCTCTGGCGTGAGGGCCGTTCCGCAGGTCGCCACGGCTTGGGCGAAGCCAAACTCGTGCATCCGAATCACGTCGAGATAGCCTTCGACAAAGATCAACTCTCGGGACCTGCGGATGGTTTCCATCCCCTCATACAGTCCATACAGCACTTGGCTCTTTTTGTAATAAGAGCTCTCAGGGCTGTTCAAGTATTTGGGCTGATCCTCTTTGTGAATCACTCGCCCACCAAAGCCGATGCAGCGTCCGCGAGCATCCCGAATTGGAAACATCAACCGCTGTCGAAAGCGATCATACCGACGGTCACTGCGGTCAGAAGCTTTCACCAAACCGGCTTGCTCTTGGGTCGCGACGGCGATGCCTCTGCCTTCCAAATGCTGAAGCAGCGCTTGCCATTCGTCAGGGGCATATCCCAATAGAAACTTTTCTTGCCACGAAGGAGGGACCTGTCGTTGTCGCAAGTATTCTTGGGCTGCTTGCCCTGCTGGGCTTTGCAAACGCTGGCGGTAGAACTCCGCCGCCTGTTGCAGGGACTGCAACCCCTGTTCTTGTTGGGGATTGCGCTGTGGCTGTGACTCTGTCTGGAGTTCAAGCCCTGCGCGTTTAGCCAGCTCTGCGACGGCTTCCACAAAGGTGAGCCGTTCGTGCAGCATCAAAAACTTGATGGCGTCTCCGCTGACACCACAGCCAAAGCAGTGAAAGAATCCACGCTGTGGGTTCACGTTGAAGGAGGGGGTTTTCTCAGAGTGGAAGGGGCAGCAGGCTTTGAAGTTGGAGCCTGCTTTGCGGAGGGGGACGCCCTTCTCTTGCATCAGGCTAACGAGGTCGCTGTGGGTTCGGACCTCGCTGACAAAGTCGTCGCTAAAGCGCATGAGTATTATCGGGTGGAGCAGAACAAAACATCACGGGGCTACGAGCGTAACGGTCTGGTCTTTGTTATCCGTTGATGTTCAATTTTTGAAGCTTTGGTCGGATCACGAAGTTGCAGTATGGCGCGTTTGGATTGTCGCGATAGTAGTTTTGGTGATAGTCCTCGGCGGGATAGAAGACATCCAGCGGGACAATCTCCGTCACGATGGGGTCTGAAAAAGTATTGCTGGCCTCCAGCTCCTCTTTAGAACGGAGGGCGATCTCTTTTTGTGCGGCAGAGTGAAAGAAGATGGCAGAGCGGTATTGGGTCCCCACGTCGTTGCCCTGTCGGTTCAGTGTTGTGGGGTCATGCATGCGCCAGAACCAGTCTAAGACCTCGGCGAAACGAATAACGTCGGCATCAAAGTCGAGCTGAACGACTTCGGCGTGTCCTGTGGTCCCCGTGCAAATGGAGCGATAATCCGGGTTGGTCGTGCGCCCGCCGGTGTAGCCAGAGACCACTTTCTGGATGCCCTCCACGTTTTGGTAGACGGCTTCAAGACACCAAAAACAGCCGCCTCCTAGGGTTGCTTGTTCGATTGCCATCACGGACTCCTGTGAAAATGTTTAAAGAACAAAAGTGTTTCCCTTCAGCGAAAGAACGTCAAGCGGGCGATGAAGAGGAGGGCCGGCATCGGGCTCGCAAGAAGCCAATGTGTTGAAATCCTTTGGATTGAAACAGTTGCTCGAATTCCGTGAAGACATTTTGTTCTGCATACGCGCTGCCCCAAAGATCGTGTGTGTGTTCGGTAATCTCATACGTCGGGTGCGCGCGCAA
>CBFIJD010000001.1:137883-141055 GCA_965662845.1 uncultured bacterium
TGAAGCGAATTTCGCCTTCTTCTCGCATCAAAGGTTGCAGGCGGTTCAGAAATTCCGTAGAAAAGAGGCGGTGTTTGCGATGTGCCTTCTTCGGCCATGGGTCTGGAAAGTTGACGTGCAGCACCGCGAGGCTCTGTTCCGGCAGATAATCCCCGAGCAACTCACCCCGATCCTTCACCAAGAGCACGTTGGAAAGATTCGCTTGTGCGATCTTCCGAGCCGCCAGCGTCAGACGCTTGTATCGAAGTTCAAAGCCAAGGAAGGCATCTTGCGGATGGAGTTCCGCCCACGCCCGCAAATACCTCCCTGAACCACAGCCAATCTCAACGTGAACCCGCTGCGCCCTCCGGCGTTTCGGCTCCCAGTGCGCTTCGATTTGTGAAGCCTCAGGGAACGGAAGTAAGATCTCTGGGAACTCTTGCACACGCTTCAAATAAGGGTTTGTTTGCACCATGCGTTGATAGACCTCCGGTGACAAATCGCGGTGGTGCTGATGGCGATGCTTCTTCAGTTGCTCAAAATCCATAATTTTTCATGCCGTTAGTTTTACAACACATCGCCCCGCACGCCGACGGTTCAATCGTGCTTCAGTTCGACTCAGGAGAAGAGCTCCGAGTGCTCGCAGAGACCGTCATCGAGATGGGCTTGACGTCCCCGCGCACCTTAGAACCCGGAGAAACAGAGCGGCTACAACAGGCCCATCAGTTTCGCGAAGTCTATCAGAAAGCGCTGGATCTCTTGGGGCGTCGTGAGCACTCTGCGTGGGAATTGAAGCAAAAACTCCGACAGCGCTTCCCCGCATTTGAATCCCTCGAACAAGTGCTCGAGCGCTTGCAGCAGAAACACTTTTTATCGGATGAACGCTTCACGATAGCTTTTGTGCGCTCGCGAGTGCAGGCCAAGCTCTGGGGCCCGTATCGCGTCAGAGCCGAGCTTCAGCAGCGCGGAGTTCCTCACGATGTGATTGACCTCGTTCTAGCGCAAGAAACTGACGCGGACTTGTGGCGCCAAAACGCAGTGGCCTTTGTGCAGCGTGAGAGTCAGCGTTCCGGAAGCACCCCCCAAAAATTGATGCGCCAACTTCATCAGCGCGGCTTCGCACAGGATTTGATCCGGCAAGTGGTCCGCGCCCACTCCGAATCCTATTGAAAGCCACGCATGCCTCCACTTGCGAATCAGCTCCCAACCGCGCCTTTCCCCAAGCGCATCTCCAAAGAAGAAGTCCGCGACTTGCCACTCGCAGACTACAAAGGGGCCATCCACATAGTTACAAGCGCCAAAAGTCTCAAGGCTTGCCTGCCAAAACTGCTGAAGGAGCCCGTCTTAGGCTTTGATACCGAGACGCGTCCCTCCTTTCGCAAAGGCGTCGCCCATCCCATTGCATTGTTGCAGTTTGCCACGCAAGATGCGGCTTACCTGATTCGCCTCAACCAAATCGGCTTCTCGGAGGGCCTTCAAGAGCTGCTCTCTTCGCCCAACGTTGTCAAAGCTGGCGTCGCGATTCACGATGACATCAAAGGGCTGCAAGATCTCGCGCCGTTTGTTCCACAGGGGTTCGTCGAACTCAGCGCGCTCGCTCGCAAGCTGGGGATCGTCACTTGTGGACTGCGTAACCTTGCCGGCATTTTCTTAAACTTACGTGTCTCTAAAAAAGCGCAGCTCACGAACTGGGAGCAAGCCGAGCTCACCGAGAGTCAGCTGCAATACGCGGCGACTGACGCTTGGATCAGCCGCGAAATTTATCTGTTTTTGCAAAGAGAAGGTTGGCTTTCATCAAAGTAACGGAGCCCTTAGCCATGATCACAAAAGAGTGGCGCGTCGCCACACCACCTGACCCCACCGCTTGGAACCAGCTCACCCACGAGACGGGGCTCTCTCCCCTTGTCACCTCTATCTTATACCACAGAGGTTACGTTACCCCCGACCAAGCCAGCGTCTTTTTGCAGCCAGAATTGCGACAGCTGCGAGACCCATATTCGTTGCGTCACATGTCCGAAGCGGTTGCGCTGCTGTTACCTTACATCCGAGAAGACCGCCGAATCGTGATTCTGGGCGACTATGACGTCGATGGCATCACAGCCACTGCGATCTTGATAGAGTTTTTGGCCGCGTGTGGTTGCGCAAACTTAGACTTCTTCATCCCAAACCGCTTACAGCACGGTTATGGGCTGACGCCCGCGAGTGTCGAAGTCCTGTTCTCCATGCAACCTGAGATCGTGATCACCGTGGACAACGGCATCACGGCGCGGGCAGAAGTCGCGACACTGCAACAAGCGGGCATCCCTGTCTTAATCACAGACCACCACCTTGCGTCAGCAGATGCGTTGCCAGAGGCCGTCACTATCAACCCGAACCACCCAGACTGCACGTATCCCTTCAAGAAAATTTCAGGGTGCGGCGTGGCCTTCAAGCTGGCGATGGCGCTGCGCAAAGAGCTGCGGGAAATGGGATGGTGGCACACCGCACGCCCAGAACCGAATTTGAAGACATTGCTCGATTTTGCCGCGATGGGCACCGTGGCCGACGTGGTCGACCTGCGCGACGAGAACCGCTTGATGGTGAGCGTTGGGCTGGAGCAGATGAATGCGAAACCGCGCCCAGCAGTCCAAGCTTTGCGACAAGTGAAGAATGTTCAAGAGGTGACCGCCCGCACGCTAGGGTTTCAGTTTGCGCCCTTGATGAACGCCGCAGGGCGCCTGTCCGACGCCTCGCTCGCGGTTCGGATGCTGCTGAGCCCCACTCTGGAAGAGGCGCTGCCGCTCGTGAAGCAGCTGAACGAGATCAACGACGAACGCCGCGCGCAAGAACAAGACATGCTGCGCATCGCCCAGGAACAGGCGCTAGGACAGCAACATCGTCGGGGCCTCGTGCTCGCGTCCCCAGAATTTCATGAAGGGATCAACGGGATTGTCGCCGCGCGCATGGTCGAGAAATATTACAAACCAACCCTGATCGTGAGCACGCACAACCCCGCGCGCTACTCCGGTTCTGGGCGCGCCATTGAAGAGTTCCATCTGAAAGAGGCGCTGCAAGAGTGCGAGGAGCTGCTGATGCGCTTTGGCGGGCACGCCGGCGCCGCAGGATGCACGATCCACCCTGAACAGTTCGACGCCTTTCGTGAACGATTTTTTGATGTGTGCGCGCAACGTCTGCCGGAGATCCCTCGCCCGCA
>CBFIJD010000001.1:141211-148980 GCA_965662845.1 uncultured bacterium
CAAATGGGCCCTCTCGCGGTCTGCTGAAATCATCGGTTGGAACTTTGCGGAGGCCTTTCAGACGCAGAGTCCCAAGCAACTCGCCGTCACGCTGGGCTTTAATGAGTTTCGTGGCGAGCGCAAAGTGCAACTTTTGCTCAAAGAGGCCGCATGAACCACCAAGCCGTTTTGCTCTACATGACCGCCGCAAATGTCGCTGAAGCCGAGAAAATCGGAGACGCGTTGGTGACCGAGCGGTTAGTGGCTTGCGTGAACATCGTGCGCGAGCCGATTCAAGCCATGTTTCATTGGCAGGGCAATGTGGAGCGAGGCTCTGAGATCGCCTTCTTCGCGAAGACCACCCCAAGCCGTCTCTCTGCGATCAACAAAATTGTGCTAGGTCTGCATTCTTACGAATGCCCCTGTCTGATCGCGCTGCCGATTGTCGGGGGCAACCCCGACTTCTTGTCATGGATCGAACAAGAAACCCTCTCTCCTCAAGACGAGACGCTATGAATCGAAAAACGAAACGTGCGGTGTTGCTGTGGATTGGAAGCACCTTCATCGTCCTTGGTGGCGCTGCGTTTGCGGTGATGCGTTTAGGAGACCCGCTCCATCGCGTGAGCACGCCCATCCAGCCCGTAGTGATTGAAGAACCCGAGCTGCTGCCCCTGCCAGATGAACCCCCAGCAAGCAGTCAGAGCGAGGACGTAGCGCAGGAGGCGACAACGGAAGCGCCGCCACCCCGTCGGCTGCCTGAGGGCGTCGAGCGCGCGGGGTTAGTCGAAACCGATAAGCCGTATTGGGAAGTGCTAGACCACCAAAATGTGGAGTGGGTGCGTGATGAATGGACCACGCTCTTGATTCAAAACCGCATGAAGCTGGACTACACCGTGATCCCCACGTTTTCCCGAAATTGGGAGTGGGTGCGTGACGGCAGGAAGCTCAAAGTACAGTTTCATAGTGAAGAAGGCGCGAAGAAAGACATTTTGTCGCGCAAAAAACTCGGCAAGTTCGCTGTGCAGATGATCTCCCTTCCGGCAGAAGAGTTCGACCAAGCGTTACAGCTCGTGCACCTGCTGCTAGAAGATGGGCACTACGCCTACTTGCACCGCGCAGAGCAAAAATACGACGGGAAGACCGTGTATCGCGTCCGCGTTGGTTTTTACCAAAACTTGGAGCAAGCTCAGGTCATCGGGCAAGAAATCTTTGAAAAATATGGGCAGGAAGGAGCCTTCTCACAGGACTACTGGGCTGTGATTCCAACGTCGCGAGAGCTGTCACGCAATCTGATTGACTTACAGCAACCCATCACCAAACCGTGGACCATTGAGCTGCCGCTTTATGCTGACATGGAAAATGCGCTCAGCGACCTCCCCAAATTTGTGGAACAGACCGACTTCACATATCTCTCACAGCGCTTTGATCCTGACAGCCAGACCATGAGCTACCGCCTGCGAGTAGGCTTTTTTGAGACGGCAGGCGAAGCCCGATCAACAATGTATCAACTGCGGCGCTACTACGATGGCTTCGGCAACGGAAAAATCAAGAAGCTCTGATGGCCTCCCAGCCTCGCAGGCGCTCGCGCAGCGTCCTGGGCTCCAGTCGAAACTCCCCTCCCTGTGGTGGCACCAGCACCTCGTGCTCGTGGTCTCGCCACGCACACAATTCCGTAAAACAAAACTTACCGCTGCCATAAGCTGGGCGAATCTCTAAAACTCGTGAGGCCTGCGGCATAAAAAGCACATTGGTCAACCCAGCCCCGTGCGGCGCGACTAGCTCCGTAGTTTGTGAAAACAAGCTGATTTGCTGCGGCACCGAGGCCCCCTCCAAATGCACCGTTCGGAATCCTCTTTGCTCCAACTCCACACGTAATTCTGCCTCATTTCTCAAATGACGGCGTCCGGTTTTGTAGCGCGAAATGTAAAGTTTTTGCGCTTTTTCAAGAAGAGGCCGTCGCCTACCATAAATGCCGTGCAGGTGCTCGGCCGTCTGACGAATCTGTTCGGGAGAGGGCTTCGGTGGCACAAACAGCCGTTCCAGTTGGACGACTCTCCGCGACAGAATCAGGACACGCGCTCCGATTTCTTGGAGAAACGCGACGAAGTTCGGCGGAGTCCACCAAGGTAGCAACCAGCGCGCTTTGCGCTGTTGAAGTACGCTTGGCAGCAAGTCAGTCCAGAGGTGATAATAGCTGTAGATGTGTGGATGAATGCCGAGGTGAAAGCAGCCTTGCAGGTGTGCCTGCGGAGAAGTGGGGAGTGGATCGCGGAGGCGAGCGGAGAAGCGATTGTAAACTTCTTCCGAGGTTGGATTGCTAGCTGGAGCGCTCAGAGACCATTGGAACGTTTGCCAATGAAACCAGAGCGTTTCGTTGTGCAAGGCCAAGCCGTCGTGGGCGTCTAGGCAAGCGTTCTCAAGCCACATTCACGCAGAGTAGTGTTGCAGAATGTAGTCTCGATAGGCCCCCGAAGTGACCTCTTTGACCCAGTCTTGATGAGCGAGATACCAGTCAATGGTGAGACGGATGCCCTCCTCAAAGCGGTAAGCCGGTTCCCAATTCAACTCCTGATGGATCTTGCTCGCGTCGATGGCGTATCGCTGGTCGTGCCCGAGGCGATCTTTCACAAAAGTGATCAGGTGCTGACAGGAATCTGAGCCGCTCCGTTCTAGCTTCTCGTCCAAGAGTTTGCAGACGTGTTTGACGATGTCGAGGTTCGTCCATTCGTTTAGGCCACCGATGTTATATGTCTCCCCCGGTTTCCCCTCGTGAAACACTCGATCAATCGCGTGGCAGTGATCGGCCACAAACAACCAGTCTCGAATGTTGCTTCCGTCACCATAGATCGGCAACGGCTTTCGTTCGACACAGTTGTGAATCACCAGCGGCAACAATTTTTCGGGGAACTGATACGGTCCATAATTGTTCGAACAGTTTGTCGTGACAATATTTAGACCATAGGTGTGGTGGTAAGCCCGCACAAGGTGATCACTCGCGGCTTTGGAAGCAGAGTAAGGCGAGTTGGGCGCGTAAGGCGTCGTCTCTGTGAAATAGCCCGCAGCGCCGAGCGAGCCGTACACTTCATCAGTGCTCACATGGTGAAAGCGCTGCGAAGAGTTGGGTCCCCAAACCGCGCGAGCCGCCTCCAACAAGTTGAAGGTGCCCATTACATTGGTTTCGATGAACGCTGCGGGGCCACTGATGCTGCGGTCTACATGCGACTCTGCCGCGAGGTGGATGACGCCTTCAATCTCCTGCTCGCTCAACACTTGCTGGACGGCGTCACGATCACGGAGGTCGACGCGCAGAAATTGATAATTCGGGTTTTGTTCGACGCTCTTCAGATTACTGAGATTGCCCGCGTAGGTGAGCGCGTCCAGATTGAAGATTCGGTCGTGGGGATGCGCGTGGAGCCAGTGATGGATGAGATTTGAGCCAATAAATCCAGCCCCACCTGTGATGAGTAGATTCATGCGAACTCTAGAACTTCACACGCAGTACGTTGAGTTGAGGATCTTGGTCGCGCGAGCGCTGCACCGCGATGTTTTGTAGGGGTTGCGTACTGATCGCTAGGGTGTTGGTGTCCGTATTGTATTCCAGCAAGCTGGGGCCATATTCGTTCTTCGCGGCGAACATGTCGTCTTCTCCGCCGCCACCGCCGCCGCCGCCGACTTCATAAAGTCCGAAGATCATTCCCCCGAAAACTCCAATCGCGGCGCCGCGCACAATCATATTTGGGACATCTTCTGTCTCTTGGTCTTCCCATGCCCACAGGGCCAGCCCTGTCACACTGCCGATACCGGCGCCCCAAAGGGAATCCTTAAACACAATCTCCAACGCTTGGGCGTGCGCTTGTTGGGGTGCGGTGAAAGCCAAGGTGGAAGCAAAAACCGTTGCGCACAAAGCGCGCTTCATCCATTGAATCAACATTCCAAACTCCTGTTTGTGATGGGAAAAATCAGGCGAAACCTGCAAGAAGTGTTCACAAGTGTGCCTCAGTCTTCATAGTCTGAGAGGCATTCAACCACTGCCGAATCTGTGTCGTATGCCAGCACTCGATAGTGGCGTGTTTGTTCTTTCTTTTGACAAGCCGCATACGCGTCGGCTTTGAACTGCTTGGAGTCACGATAAGCGATGCGATGCTGAGGGGTGCAGGCGGCGATGCCGAGTGTGAGAAGCAGGAAAAAAATGGTGCGCATAGAGCTAGCGAGCGGAGCGTTGTTTGCGTTGCAGCGCGCTGACTTGGGCCTCAGGCAGGAAGCTATGCAGCGCGCCTAGCACTTGCTTCCAGTTGTCGAGGTAGTTCTCCAAGACCCTGGCTCCGTAGCGATAGTTCGTGTCCGGGTGACGTGCGTGGTAGGACGTGATGAGCTCGTCGAGTTCTGCGCGGTTTTGAGGCTCGTTCAGCCCATAAATCTCAATCAACCGCTGGGTACTGTTCGTGCTTTTGTTGTAGAGCAACCCGAGCAGCTCCGCGTCAATCTTGAAGTTCATCTGCTCGTAGGTGTTAAAAATCAGCTGTCGCACACACATCGCGAGGATGTTCTCTTCATCTTGCTGCCTCGACCAAAGCACTTCAAAGCGAATCATCGTCGAGAGGCGCTCACCGTTCTCTTGCTGCGGAAGTGTACGCACATGCAACGTAAGCAGATCCCCCACTTGATACAGAGTATCCGAACAGAGGCCGGTTCCAGACTCGTTAAATTCTTGCAAAATACCGTGTTCGTCAACGGTGACCGCTACGGTCTCTGGAACCGCCGTAGACATCCTGATGATTTCGGTGAGTTTTGCGTTAATCTCAGGGATGGTGACGTTAGGCCGAATCGGGTCGTGCGAAGGAATACATGTGTTTTCTGTGAAAAAGTGTCCGAAAATAACGCAGGACTGTAGCGAGTCTGTCTCAACTTGCAAGAACCGTTTGCAAGGTGAGATTGCGGTAGGAGAGAACAAAACGGGTGTGTTTTTGCAAGCAGACGCGACTCACATTTCCTGAAATCCCCCCCATGCAAAAAATGGTCATGCTGCCCACGATCATTCCAATCGCTAGTGGCAAGGGCGGTGTCGGCAAGACGGTGCTCACTGCTAATTTAGGTATCGCGCTCGCCGAGTTCGGTTGCGAGACGATTGTCGTGGATCTCGACCTCGGCGGCTCGAACCTACACACCTATTTAGGGATGCACAATCACCATCCGGGTATTGGCGACCATCTGCGCGCTGGTGCCGGCGCCTTGGAAAAGTTGCTTGTAGAGACAGACTTCCCCAAGCTGCGGTTCTTGCCCGGCGATGTGCGCAGCCCTTTTATGGCGAACATAACTTTCGCGCAGAAGATGAAAGTCATCCAGCAGCTGAAGCGCATGCCCGCCGACTATCTCCTCTTAGATTTGGGAGCGGGGAGTTCCTTCAACACGCTAGACTTCTTCGCAATGTCTTCGCAAGGGCTGCTCGTGACGTCGCCCGAATACTCTTCGATCATGAACATGCTCACTTTCCTAAAGAATCTGGCATTTCGTTTGGTCGAACGTTCCTTACCACGGCGTCGACCAGAGCTGCACAAAGTACTAGATGAGCTCTTCCGTCGCCCCGCTACCGATCCTGCGATTTCTCTGGACATTGTTCAACATGCTCTCTCGCTGGTAGACCCAGAAGCTGGCAAACGCGCTTCCGAAGTGTGGCATCGTTTTTTGCCCCGCGTCGTGTTCAACATGGGATTTCATCCCGACGAGTTGAACGTCCTCACCCCCTTAGATCAAAATCTGAGAGAGATCCTAGACGTGCGGGTTGACTACATCGGGTTCGTCTTCGAATGTCAGGCGGTGCGAGAATCGGTTCGACAAAGAATCCCGTTGTCCCGCTATGCGCCGGAATCCTATGCGATGCAAGACATCAAATTAATTGCCGACAGAATTCAACGCCTATGGAATCAACCTGTGCGCAACAGCGGTCACTTGCTGCAACAAAACAGCCGCGCCATCTACAACTTGCGATACGGCAGCGAGCCATGAGCTGGTATCGCTGGGCCTTGCGTCGCACCGCTTCCATTCAAATTGCAAACGCCGCTTGGCTAGAAGAGTGTGGAGAGCGTGGGGAGACCGTGTGTGTGTTGTGCGACTCGCAAGACTGGCCTTTTGTGTGGGCCGCGCTGGAGCCTCTCACCCCTTTGCAAAGCGGGACTTCGGCGATGGAGTTCGACCAAACTGCGCTCCCGCGCCATCCGCAAGCGTGGATTCATTGGTATATTTTGGATTTTGGTCACACAAAAGAGAGCACGATCTCGCTTCCGCCAACGACGTGGCGCTGTGTCTGTGCCTGTCAGCAGCAGACTTTGCGTGTTTCAGGAGGAAAGGGGCATCTGGGGGGGAAGGTCTCGGTGCTGCTGAGCGATCTGTTCGACAGCAGCTTCAAGTGGGAGGAGGTGGTGAAGCTGAGAGAGGGCCTGCGTGAGCAGCTGGCGCTGATGTACCAACCTCACTGATTGGCTGCTTTGCGCTTGTTGCGAGGGTTGTGCTTGCGCTCTTTGTTCGCGTTCTCTTCCTGTTGTGCGGTGGCTGCCGCTTGTTTGTCTCCGAACAGGGGCTGGCGAGTGCTGTATTTGCCGTCGGGTATCACGAGCTGAAGCCCTAAGCGCTTGGGCATATTGAAGAGGAGCGGGCCCTGTAAATTGACGGTGATTCCGGTGAGTTCGCGGGCCATCGTGATGATGCAGCGAACGGTCAGCTCTTCAAGTGAAGCGGCTTCCAGCCGGCGCAAATGGTCTTCTGTCAGCGTGACAGCATACTCTGGGAAGGCAAATTGCGGATCGATCACCACAAAGGCCAAGTCTGGAGTATCGACCGAGTGCAGCCATTGGAAAGGAGACCCTTCTCCTTCGTCATTGAGGAGTACGAAGTGTCGTTCCATCGAGAAGCCGAGCAAACCTGTGGGCAGGGTAATGATCTGACTATCGTCGATTTCTACGGTGCCAAAGCGAGTGGTTTGCATACTCATTGCGCCTCTAGTTCAGACAAGGGTGGGGGAGATTGATGGTAGAATCCAGCTTTGGTAACAAAATGGGACGAGGCGAGAGGTTCTTTATTTCCCGCGGCTCAATAACTCTCGAATATTGGCGAGGGAGACAGGGGACTTCTCGGCAGCTCGTTTGTTTTCTTCCTGAATTCGGATGTAAACTTCCTCACGGTGAATGACATAGTGTCGTGGGGCCTCGATGCCAATGCGCACCTGCTTCCCCTTAATCTCAATTACTTGGATTTTGACGTCATCCCCGATTGTAATGCTCTCACCCGACTTCCTTGTCAGTATAAGCATCTCGCCTTTCAGCTATTGGGAGTGCTGCGCTCAGAAAACATATCGGCATGGGATGATTCCTATGCTGCAGGGCGCTTGGAATACTGTTTCTGCGCTAACAATTAGCGCAGGAAGTCTGTCAACGATGGTTGAATTAAGCGGCTTCCGGTGTCGAGAGAAACGCGATTGTTTAACTCGGCAGTACGCAGATTGACCGCAGCTTCGGCTAAGTCAGAGTCACGAATCTCAGAAAGTCTTCTTTCCTGATCAAAGATTTGTGTCTCCTGCTTCTGCTGGGCTTCTCGAAGCTCACGAACGGTGTTCCCGACGTTCGCCTTTTGTTTGAGAACCTGCTCCAAAGCCAACTCTAGCTCTTGTATCTTTTCTGCAATAGCAGTGCCATCGTTGGTCTCCAAGGCTCTTTCGAGCGACAACATTAGCGAGAAAGTGTCAACTTCAACTTCTCCCACTCCCAATAACAGCTCATCGGCGGTGACATTGATCGGGA
>CBFIJD010000001.1:149207-154068 GCA_965662845.1 uncultured bacterium
TCGTTCTCTTTGCCCTCTGGGTTATACATGTCGATCACGGGGCGCAAGGTCTTCTCTGGTCCCCAGTTTTGGCCTCCATCGTCGGAGACTTGATATTTTGCTTTGCCCCAGTAGCCGGTCTCGGTGACTTTTACGACGTATTGGTGTTGCGAGAAGCCTTCAAACTGCGCCTGAAACTGCGTTACGTCGACCAAATCTCGGATATCTCGCTGCACGATCTTTTCCGTTTCAACGCGGGCTTGTTGCAAAATGTAATTTTTTTTCAACGCGGGAGTCAGCGATTTAACTCCAGAGAAAAGGTAGAGCTTCCCTTCTCGTGCGTTGCCAGAGTCATAGAGGGACTCCCGAATCGCGGCGATCTCTGACGCGGTCGCGCGCCGCGTGTCTGGGTTGGCCGAGCTGGTTGCTTGTGACATCGCGAGAGATTTGGCTTTGTCCATCAACTCAGAGATGTGGTTCAGCTCCACCTCATTGCGCTCCAGCCAGGCGATCGAGTCTGCCAAATTCGCGATGCGTTGCTGCTGCTTCGACAGATTTGTGACGATGTCCTGCGCCAACGTGGCTCCCACAGGATCGTCAGAGGTCTTGTTGATGCGCTGACCGCTTGCCATCTCAATTTGTAGGTCTTGCAGCTTCTGGGAGTTCTTTTGGATGTTGCCCAGAACTTGGTCGCGTTTAATGTTTTCCGTGACTCGCATGAACGTTTCGCTGTTTGGAAGAAGTAAAGTCGGGACGTACGCTTACATGCGGACGAGCGTTTCCATCATCTGATCGACCGTGCCCACAAAGCGTGCTGAGGCTTCGTAAGCCTTCTGGTACTGCATCATCTTGGCCAATTCTTCGTCCATGTTGACCCCGCTGACTGAGCTGCGAATTTGGTCGAACTGCCCGACGAGGCTGTCTTGTTGAGCCTTCTCTGTTTGGTTTCGCTGAATCCGCAGGCCCAAATCCGCGAGCATTGTGTTGTAAAACTCGTCGAAGGTCATCGTGTTCTCACGCATGTGCGTCTCTGTCTGCATCTTGGCGATGGCCAACGCAATCTGGTTATCTCCAGGCAGCAGATCCTTGCCAGTGGAGATATTGTTCGGATCTTCCATCACGCGGTCGTTGAGCCGGATGTCTTCTGCACCTTTGAGCGTCTCGAAGAAGCTGTTGAAACCAAGCACCTGCGTCAAATCCGTGTTGTCTTCACCAAAAATGAATTTGTATTCGGCCCCGGTTTGAATGAAGATCGAGCCGTCTTCTTCAACCGAAGCATACATCAAATCAGGAGAGTTGATGGTCTGGTTCATACGATTGACGATGTCGTTGACGGTGTCTTTCCCTGCCTGAATTTCGATTTCGTAGGTCTCCAGAATTTCATTTTCTCGGTCTACCAAGTGGAGTTGGAACAGTCCGTCTTTCAGGAAAGGGAGCGGCTGGTTGCGGGCTTCAGCGTTGAGTCCATAGGCGCTTTTCATCATGTTTGTCGCGGAGTTTAGACCGGTTCCGGTTGCGTGAAGCTTGTTCACTTTGGCGGTCAAACCGAAGGCCAAATCGTTGAGGTCATCCATGTATTTCACGATTGTCTTGTCGCGCATCTCCAACATCTCCATCAGAGAGCCCGAGCGGAAGATCTCGGTGATGTCGCGTCGCGATTCTTTGGAAAGTTTTCCCTCCACTCGGTACATGCCAAGCTCTCCGCCTTTGAGCGAAGCTTCCAATTCGTTCACTTGGTTCCCTTGCACGAGCGTCCAATCTCGTCCCACAAAAACCGTCAACATTCCGTCTTTGGCCTCGACCCAATTGAGGTCGACCAATTTCGAGAGATCTTCTAAAGCGCGGTCGCGTTCGTCACGCGCATCGTTGGCGATTCGCCCTCCGCCGGCTTCATAGGAAAAAATTTGGCGGTTGAGTTCGGAGAGTTTCTTCGCGAGGGCGTTCACGTTGGCGACGGTACTCCCAACACGGGCATTCGCTTCATTTCGCAGACCTCGCAGGTTCGCGTTTGTCTCGCGGAAGCGTGTAGCCAAGCGGTCGGACATGTCTCGGACTTTGGCTCGGGCTGCGTCAGATTCTGGGCGATTGGCCAGCTGTGCCCATGAGTCCCAAAAGTCGTTCATGGCGCGGCGCAAGCCGTTGTTATTCATCTCATCGAAGACGACTTCGAGCTTCGTCAGGAAATCTTCACGCGTGGCAAACTTTCCGGAGCGCGGTGTCTCTTGCAAAATTTTTCGCTGCACAAAGTGGTCAAACACACGTTTGGTCGGCATGGCCTCAGCGCCCGCTCCCACCCCCGTTGGATCGGGCTGGGCAGCTCGCGTGCTGACTTCTTGACGTGAGAACCCCTCAGTATTTTGGTTGGCGATGTTGTGGCCGGTGGTCGCGACGCCTCGCTGTTGAGCAGAGAGGGATCGGCTTCCCATATTGAGGGCTTGTGTCAGAGACATACGCTTGCAGAGATAGTGTTAGACAGAAGTGCGTGGGACTTTGTTTCCTGAGTTTTGCAGCTCTCCAGACCCTGAATAGGTCTGCTGAGTGCGCTGTTGCGTCTCGGTTAAGAAGCGCATTGACGCTTCAACGGATTTGAGACGAGCGGAGGAGACTTGGCCGTTGCTCTCCGCGAGCGTTCGGATTTCGGTTAGAAGGCGCTGAAGATCTTCGAAACATTGCCGCAGAGCGCTGGCGGTGTCTGGAGGCGCCAATAAAATAATCACGCGGAGCGTAAAGGGTGGCGGCTGCTCAGGCCAATGCTGCGGAAATTGTTCGACGAGCGCGATGCGTTCTTCTTCCTGTTTAATGATCTGTTCGACGCAGCGTTCTTTTGATCGCTGGATCTTCAGCAAATCACTACCGTTGAGCACCCCCAAGCCTGAGGCTTCTTCTTGCAGATGTTGCCGCAGCTGTTCGTGCAGCGTGACTTCTGTCTGCAAAATGCGCTGCAAGTCTTCAAGCAGCGTTTGTCGGTTCACAGGGCTCAGGAGAGCTCTTCGTTGAGAGCTTCGGTCAGCATTTTGTCGGCCAGCTTTGCTGTGTCGACTTGGTATTCACCGTTCTTTAGCTGAGCTTTCAATTCTGCGACTTTGTCCGCCCGAATTTCGGGTTCAGCCGCGACACGCTGCTTGAGCTTGTCGATGGTGAAAGAGCTTGTTTTTACGAAGCTATCTTTGCGCAATTGCTGATCGCGCTGGGCGGCTTCTTGCGTCTCGGGACGCTGAGTACTGCGCGCGTCTTGGAGCAGAGCTTGTGACGGATTAGAGACTTTCATGGGCACCTCTATAGGTAAAATAGGTGGTCGTGAAACGTAAGTAACACAGAGAGGACGTTGCAGCGTTCACTGGGAATTCTCGCAACCCCCTGATCCATTCAGGTTAGGTAGGTTATCGGCAAGCCGTGCCAAAACTTGAGCATTTTTTTAGGGCTTGGCGTCTTTTTGTCGCAGCTGCTGGTACAGCTGCTCGGCCAGACCCGACCGGCCAGACTTGACCATCAGCTGAGCGTACTGCTCATCGAGCATGGAGCGAAAGATTTTTTCGCCGCGCGACTCGGGCACTAAATCCGATTTGACTCCTGATTCTCGCATGGTCTTGAGCATCTGCTGCATGAAGATGGACTCGAAGTCCTCGGCGGCCTGACGCAGGCGTTGGTCGTCGGTGGAGTGCTTCGCGTTGGTTTCGACTTGTTGCGTGCGCTGAATCTGATTCGGCAGCGCGTTGGGCAGTCCATCAAATTTCATAACCTTCTCACTGAATCACAAGTTCGGCATGCAGAGCGCCTGCCGCTTTCACGGCTTTGAGCATCTCGATGAGGTCTTGGCTTGAAGCTCCAATCTTGTTGAAACCGTCCACAATCTCTTTCAGATCGGCCCCGCCTTTGAACATAAACACGTTAGACTCAATCGTTTCGCCCCCGTCAGGGTTGTTAGGATCTGGCGAAGGGGTCTTCACCTGAATGCTCAGCCCCCCTTGTGAGATCGCGATCGGCGAGATCCGGACTTGACCGCCCATCACGACGGTGCCGGAGCGTTCATCAAGCACGACCTGCGCGACGCTGTCGGGGGTAATTTCCATGTTCTCAATCCGTGAGATCAGCTCTACCGTCTGCCCCAAGTAGCTGTCTGGCACGAGGACTTCTACTGTCCCAGCGTCTTTAGCTCTGGCAGTGCGATATCCCAAATTTTGGTCGATCAATTTGGCGAGACGAAAGGCGGTCGTGAAGTCTGGCGTTTTCAGGTTCAAGTACAAACGCGCGCGGCTATTCAGGTTGAGGTTGATTTCTCTCTCCACCAGAGCACCACCAGGAATCGAGCCGACGGAGGCCACCATGCGCGCTCCCACAGGCAATCCCGCGATCTCCTCTGGTGGCAGAGCTTCTGCGCGGCTGACGCCTTGCGGGATGCCGGAGATGGGGCCTTGCGCCACAGCATACACTAAGCGGTCAGGAGCTCGCAGCGGCGCCATCAGCAAGACGCCCCCTCGCAAGGACACCGCGTCGCCGATCGTAGCGGCGGTGACATCTAATCGCTGCCCTGACTTCGCGAACGGAGGCAGCGTCGCGGTCAACCAAACTGCAGCGACGCTCTGCCCGCGGATGTCTTCGCCTTCTAGGCTGATCCCTACGCGCTCTAAAGCGTTGACTACCGGACGACGCGACAGCAAGCTCCCCGGCGTGTCTCCTGTCCCATCCAAACCAACCACAATGCCAAAGCCGATCAGCTGATTGTCTCGCGCCCCGCGCAAGCTGGCGACATCTTTGACGCGCACAGCCCACGACTCTCCAGCGAAGAGAAAAAGTAGTCCGAAGGTCAGCAGAATCTTGATCCTACGACGAAACATAGAGTCCTTCAAAGAAGTCAAAATGACGGGTGTCCAAAATCAGTTAT
>CBFIJD010000001.1:154260-173303 GCA_965662845.1 uncultured bacterium
GCCAGCGCGCTTTGGAACAGTTTCCACCCCCACGGCACATCTCGAGACAGCGCTTCGGGGCGAAATTCAATCAGCTGTCCGCGGTCGGAGCCAACGACGAGCTCGTTGCGTTGATCATTGTTCAGATCAGCAAAGACCGGCACGGCGCCGAGGCCAACGTCCAAGTCTAAGAACCGGCGATGCTGCAAGCGGAAGCGCATCCCTGTCTCGGTCGGTCTCTGCAGATAGAGGCGGACGTTCCCACGAAAGTTCCCCAGCAACAAATCGGCGTATCCGTCTTGGTTGACGTCAAACACAGCGGGAATCGCGTTGCGTCCGCTCGTGACCCCGATCATCGGGTTGGGATCGCGCAAAAAGTCTGGGATCTCGGCGCTGCCACGATTTTCCCAATACAAAACGCTACCTCGCTCATTACCGACCAACAGATCGGCGTCGCCGTCGCGATCCAAATCGGCGAAGACCGGCGCGGCGTTCGGCCCCCCGTTGTAATCCAAATAGTTCTCTGCGATGAGCGTCCAGCGCTCGGGCTCTGTCTCTTGATCGTTCCGATAGTGCAGCAGCTGCCCCGCTTTCGTGCCCACCAGCATGTCCAAATCCCCGTCGCCATCCAGATCCAAAAAAGCGGGAACGGCGCGGCGGCCAAAGTTGAGGTTCGCAAACGTTTCAGAGACGAGTTCGTATTGCGGTTCGCGCGGCAAATCTTCAGGGCGCGGTGGCAAATCTTCCACTTCCGGCACATCCGAGGCGAGGCCTTGATCGTCGCGCACAGGACGCTCCAACGTGTTCGCGGTCAGCACTGGCTCGGGTGGCCTGATGTCTTCCGGCTTTTGGGTTCCACGAAAGAGCCACGCGAGCAAGTTTCCTTCGGAGTCCCCCAAGAGCAGATCTCGCTGCTGGTCGCCGTTCAGATCCATGAGATGCGGCACGCTGTGGCTCACGCTTTCCAACCCTTGCCATTCCTCGGCTTGCTGCTGCCAACCGTAAGAGACGGGATAGTTGGGGAGTGGGTTGTGCGTGAGCAGACGGATGCGCCCGCTGCGCTCTCCAAGGAGTAAATCTGCAGATTCATCTTCATTCCAGAAGAAGACGGTCGGCACCGCGTTCCCGTTGGTCTGAACGTTACCGAAGCGAGTGCTCTTCAAGACAAAGTCCGCGCTCTGGGCAGAGCCTTGATTCTCGAAGTAAATGATCAGCCCTCGCCCGTTCCCGACTAGCAAGTCCAGGTCGCCGTCGCCGTCTAGGTCATACAGCGTGGGGACGCTGTAGTCGCCGACATCAATCTTCGCGAAGCGCACATCCGCGACCTGCCACTCCGGCTCTTGAGCGGTCCCAACATTGTTGAGCAGCTCTAGCTCTCCGCTCTGTTTCCCAACGAGGGCATCCAAGTCGCCGTCGCCATCCAAATCGCCGAAAGCTGGCGCGCTAAACGCCCGCTGATTGGCTGAGAAAACAGGAGTCTCTACCCGTTGCCAGTCTGGATCTTCGGTGCTTCCTTGGTTCACATACGCATAAAGCGCACCGGAGCGACTGCCCAGCAGCAAGTCCATGTCGCCGTCGCCGTCCCAATCGCCTGAGGTCACAACGGTGTGGCGATCTTTGGGCAGAAAGCTCCCTCGGTTGAAGAAGTTCTCTGACGCAGGCCAAAACTGATTGCGGCTAATCGCCTCTCTGGCCAGGGGGTCTTCTTCGGGCGCAGCGGCGACCTCTCCTTCCGCGACGTTTACGTTCGCTTGCATCGCTGGTGGATTCTGGGCTGCTGGTGGGTTCGCGGCGTCGGCATTGCCGCCGTTCATGCCCTCCTCGGCGGCTTGTTCACCGCCCTCTGGAGGGGCAAAGTCTGGGGGTTCCGCACCAATCACGGTGGAGAGAAAACTCGGGCTCGGACGCGTGGAACGCCAGATGATCTCTTCTAAGCTCGTCGCTTGCTCCAACGGCAAGTCAAAGGCGGTGGCGAGGGCGGGCAGACAGTTCGGGAAGACATCAATTTGCGCGCAGGCCTCTGTCATCAGCTCTAATGGCTCAAGCCGAAGGTCAAACTCGGTGTTCGCTAGCGCGGGGACGTTGCGTAGCGCTGACGTCAGGGGTTCTCGATTTTCATATTCCAAGACGCGCGAGGTCGAGGTGCCGATCAACAGCTCTGGGTATCCGTCGCCGCTCACATCGAACAGGCGCGGCGCAGCGAAGCCTCCTGTGTTGATGAACAAGAAGCGCTCAGACTCTAGCTCCCATTGGGGCTGCAGCAGGTTCCCCCGATTGAGATAGAAGTCGATGCGCCCGTTGGATTTGCCAATCAGGAGGTCGATGTCACCGTCTTGCTCCCAGTCAATCAAGGTCGGGTTGGCGTCTACTTGAGGCGCGATATCGCTAATGAGAATGGAGCTTTGTCCACGGCAGGCAGGGTCTTGCTCGCGAGGGCGCTGTCCGTCAGGACAAAACAAGGCGCGAGACGCGACCCCTCGATTGTAGAAGAGGCGGGTTTGTCCCTGCTGGTTGCCGACCAACAGGTCGGGCGCGCGGTCCGCGTTGAAATCTGCGAGAGCCGGGACGCTGTTGCTGCCCACATTCAGGTTCATATACGCCGGAGTGACTAACTCCAGGACCGGAAGTAGCGGGTTCCCACGGTTTTGATAGAAGAAAATGGTGCCATCCCCCGAGCCAATGAACAGGTCGAGATCTCCGTCGTCGTCAATGTCAATCCACGTCGGCGCGGCGTTACTACCAACATCAATCGGGCGCCGAATCCGAACCTTCTCTGCGTCGACAATGTCTTCGTGAAAGGCTGCGAAGTCTTCGGTCTCTAAGCGAAAATTGTTCTGTCCCGTGTTGCGGAAGAGCGCGAGGCGCCCGTCGCTTTTGCCCACAAACAAGTCCTCGTCTCCGTCGCCATCAAAGTCCGCGAAGCTCAGCTGACTGCGCTCAAAAGCCCGCGCGTAGAGCAGCTGTTCTGCGCCGTTCATTTTGCCGTAGTACTGGCGTTCCCATTGATAAATCGGAGCGTCCGTGCCGTCGGTTTGTGCTTGGGCGCCTGTCGCCGTTCCTAGAATGAACCAGAGCGCGAAGCCAAAGCGTCGAAAGAGAGAAGTGCGTCGCATAGCTTGAGGAGAAGTGAGAGGAACAAGGTGTTGAGTAGGCCGCGTGTTGCAAGACCTACGCCCCTTGTCCGTCGCTTGCGGAGGGGAGCGATGGCAGCGCCCGTTGCCGTGGGCGCCAAGAAATTAAGGGCAGGAGAGAGCGCCAGAAAACTGCTTGCCCTCCAGCAGCGCGATCTTTTGTTGCAGAGGCAGAGTCACGAGGAGGTCGAGTTGGCCATTGTTGTCAAAGTCTTCTACCAGCAGCGTTCCGGGCGTGTCTCCTTGAGGAGCAAGAGTCGCGGCAAATAATTCCGAACTTGCATAGGCGCTCGCATCTTGGGCCGTCGTGCCGGTGCTGAGCACCAGAGAGAGTTCTCCGGTCAGCGTGGTCACAGAAGTCAACGCCACCAGGTATTGGTTGCTCAGCACAAAATCTTGCACGCCATCTTCATTGAAATCAGCCACAGCGAAGCTCGTCGGCCCACGCCCTGCGGCGATGTCAACTGGACCCGAGAAGTTCCCACTGCCGTCGCCATACCACAGCCGCAGCACCTCATCGATGCGGCTGGTCACCGCGAGATCTACGCGCCCGTCACAGTCCCAATCACCTGCGCTCAGCTGCTGTGGCGTGGAGGGAGTGTCGAGCTCAGCAAACAGCGCAAAGCTCCCCTGGCCATTGCCTGTCCACAGCTGCAACTGGTTCTCTCCCAACGCCAACGCCGCCAAGTCTATTTGGCCATCTCTGTTCCAGTCGCCGGAGATCAATTGCTGCGGATAGTCGCGCGTGCTGATCGTCTGAGAGAGAGTAAAGTTGCCACTCCCCTGATTTTGCAGAACCGAGATGGTGTCGCTGAAGCGATTCGTGACGGCGAGATCGGTCTGGTTGTCCTGATTCCAGTCTTCACTAGTGAGCGAGATGGGCGTATCGCCGACCACGAGGCTGCGGTTGTCGTCATTCCAGCTTGGGGAATCGAGCCAAGTGATCGCGTTGGTGTCTGTGCGGGTCAACACGAGATCACTCTGGTTGTCTTGGTTGACATCGGCCACCACAACGGACTGGTGCCACGCGGGGACCGTCGGCTCCCAGACCTTTTGGAGCGTGAGAAAGTTGGTTTGGTTCGGGTTGATTGCGAAGGCAAACACACGCCCATCTTCGGTGGTGCTAGAGTCCGCTTCAATGCGTGGAACCGGCACAAGCAGGTCCAGCTGTCCGTCATCGTCCCAGTCGGCGCGCTGCATTTGAGCGGACTGCGCCGGCAGAGCGACTTCCCGAGGAGCGGCGAACTGCGCATTGGCCACCGAGCTGGGGGGAGCGTCCTCGCTCAGCTTGTATTCACCGGATTGACATGCCGCGAGGGCGAAGAGGGCGTAGGTCGAGAGCCAGAGAGCGTGTTTCATTCTTGGAGCAAGCCTTTGAAGAAAAGTCCAAAGTTGTTGGGAAGATAGTCTTGAATCATGCCGAAGTAGCGATCCCACGGCGGAATCGGCAAGCGCTCGCGGCTCTGGTAATAGAGCGCGGTGTCAGAGAGGGTCCAGTGCTCTTCTAAAAAATGCTTGAGCACCGAGTTTTCCCCAAGCCCTTCAAACACAATCACCGGAGAATGGGCGCCTCGCGCATAGGCTTGGTAGTGCTCTAGAATGCGATCGCCCAGACCTTGCGCGAGATAGCCCTCCAACGCCCGCGTGGCTTGAAAGTCAATTTTGATCCAGTCAGCAAGGTCGATCAGGCCGCTGTGCACAGCGCTGTCCATTTTGTTGGAGTCATCCAGCGCGAGGCGAATATTCAAATCTTTGGACAGCGCGCGAATGGTCGAGAGATATTCCGGGCTCACTTGCTCGTTTACCTCAAAATAAAACATGTGTTCGTACTCTGGAAAGAAGCTCAACACCGTTTTCAGAGAACGAGGGTAATTTAAGTAATCTGAGTCTACATTTTGAGTGAACATCAACGCTGGGATGGTCTGCTCACTCAGCGCCATTTGTCGTCGTAACAAGCGAATCGTGAGGAAGGTCGTGATCAAGGACGCGAAGCGCAACAGCACGGATGGGATGTCGAGTTCACGACAGAGCTCCACAATTTTGCCGAAGCTGTTGCCATGACGATCCATCGCGAGGAGTTCAAAGCCTTTTGTCGGAGACTGTGGCGACTTAGGCGCCAAGGCGTCAATGGACTCCGCTTTGATGGTGAGCCACTTGAGGTAGTTGGTGGCTCGTTCAGAGAGAGAGTTCCACTCTTCGGCGAGCAAATGTGAGAGCAAAAAAGACAGCGTTTCTGGAAAGCAGGGGAAGGGGAGCGCGGGGGGTACGGGAGTGACGACACTTCGAGCTAAGTTTTCGACGTCGACTCGTTCACAAGCGGTTGCTTGCCACGCGGGAGTGAGTGAAGTCATAAAGTCGCAGATAGGGGTTAATCGCCGAGCGCGAGGTTGGCAAATTTGGTGTACTGGCCGATGAAAGCCAGCCGTTTTGTGCCACATTCGCCATTGCGATGTTTCGCCACGATGATTTCGGCGATGCCTTTGTCCTCGGTGTTGGGATGATAGACCTCATCGCGATAGATAAACATGATGAGGTCTGCGTCTTGTTCCAAGGCTCCCGATTCGCGCAAGTCGGCCATGATGGGGTGCTTGTCGGCGCGGCGCTCCAAATCTCGATTCAACTGTGAGAGCGCAATCACGGGGACAGAGAACTCTTTGGCGACCGCTTTGAGTTGCCGCGAGATATCCGAGATCTCTTGCTCGCGCGAGTTGACACGGCGCCCGGACTGCATCAGCTGCAAATAGTCGATAATGATGAGCCCAAGCCCTGTCTCCGCGTACTGCTGAGCGGCTTGACGCGCGACTTTGCGCACATAAGCAGGAGTGATTCCAGACATATCGTCAATGAGCAGAGGCGCCTCCATCATCCGGCCGGTGGCATCCACCAGCTTTTCCCAGTCTTCGGGCTCGAGGTCTCCCACCCACAGCTTCTGGCTGTTCACTTTTGCTTCGCTACAGATCAGGCGCATCGCGATGTGTTCTTTGGGCATTTCCAAGCTGAACATGAGCACGGGCTTGCGCGCATTCAGCGAAGCGTACATCCCCACGTTCATCGCAAACGCCGTTTTGCCCATAGAAGGGCGCGCCGCGAGGATGATGAGGTCTCCGTGTTGCAGACCTCGGGTCAGCTCATCGAGGTCATGAAAACCTGTCGGAACGCCCGTGATGGTCTGCGGGTTCTCCGAGAGGGCTTCAAGGTGTTCAAAGTTTTTGAGGAGAATATCTTTGAGGTGGGCGTAGCTCCGCGTGCTGACCCGATTTTCGATCTCGCGAAAGCGCTCGGAGGCTTCTCCCAGAAACTCGCTGATGTCTCGCTGCCCCGCCTGTCCTTCTTTGGCGAGATCATAGGCGGTGGTGATGATCGCGCGCAGCTGGCTCTTCTCTTGAACAATCGCGGCGTAATACTCGGCGTTGTCTGCGACGGGGGTCGTCTGTGTCAGGTTCAGCAAGTAATCCACGCCCCCGCTGGCGTCCAGCAAGTTATGGTCCTTCAACCACGTGGAGAGCGAGACTTCATCAATCGGCGCAGCTTGTTCACTGAGATCAAGCATGCCCGAGTAGATTTTTTGGTTTGCCGGCGAAAAGAAATCGTCTGGCGTCAGATAGTCTTGAATCTGGGGCAGCAGATCGTTGCGATAGATCAGCGCTCCGAGGACAGCTTGCTCTGCCATTTTGTCATGGGGGAGCAGTTCTTCCGTCGCAGGTTTGGCTTGAAAACTAGACATGGACGGGGAGCCAGAGGAGGTTCAGAGGAGGGGAGGCACCCGAAGGTGCCTGGGGAGCTCAGGCCGTTTCCGTAGCGTCTGCTGTTTCGACGTACTCGTCTGCGTCATCTTCCGTCTCTGCGTCCGCTTCGGCTTCGGCAGCAGTGGCAGCTTGCGCTTCGGCGGCGGCCGCGGCGGCGAGGGCAGCAGCTTGCTCAGGGTCGTACTCGGCAGTGACTTTGAGCGTCAATTCCAGAGAGACTTCCGTGTGGATGCGGACCGTGAAGGGGTGAGTGCCGACATTGCGAATCGGGCCAGGCAAGAGGAATCGAGCGGCGCTCCAGTGAGTACCCAGCTTCTTCTAACAGAGCCTGGATGTCGCGGTTGGTGACCGAGCCAAACAACCGCCCGCCTGGGCCTGCTTTGCGGGTGATCTCTAGCTCCAGCACCTTCATCAGTGCAGCGCGTTGACGGGCGCGGTCGACTTCTTGTTGTCGTTGCTTCGTCAGGTACTGCATGTGGTGGCGGAATTCTTTGGACTCTTGGCTCGTAGCAGGCAGCGCCATGCCGCGCGGCAATAAATAATTGCGGGCATATCCGGGCTTAACATCCACGATATCGCCCAGTGTGCCCAGATTGGGGACATCTTGTTTCAAAATCAGTTTCACAGCATCACCTTGGCTGAGGGTTGGGCATTAATCTTGTGAGACATAGCCGGCGGTCGGCGACAGCAACGCTAGGTTGCGCGCACGCTTGATAGCGACAGACAGCTTACGTTGGAACGGAGCAGAGACGCCTGAGATCCGGCTGGGGATGATCTTCCCGCCTTCGGTGACGTACGACTTGAGCAGCTCGATATCTTTGTAGTCAATCTCTTCGATGCCAGCTTCTTTGAAAGGACAGCTCTTGCGCTTGCGGCGGAGCAGAATACTGTTCGGGACGCTGCGTCCTAGACGCTTCTTTGGTTTTTTGGCCATGATTCCTCTTAGGCTTCTGCGGTTTCGGTAACTTCTTCGTCTTGTTCGCTCTCGCCCTCTGTCGGCTTACTGCCAGAGGACGTTCCGGTCAATTCCTCAAATTTAGCGGCAGCTTTGTGGGCATCCTCAACGTGAATCGTTTGGGAGCGAATCACGCTGTCGGCATAGCTGAATTGGCGGTCGAGTTCATTGAGCATGTCGCCGTCCCCACGGAGATACCAGATGTGATAGACGCCATACTGTTTCTTGTTGATGGCATAGGCCAGCTTGCGGCGGCCCCACAAGTATTCCGTGATGATTTCCCCGTTCGAGCGCTGGATGAATCCGCGCAGCTTGTCGAGCAGAGTGTTCTGCTCTTCAGCGCTAAGCTCTGCGGCGGTGATAAACACCGCCTCGTAGTCGCGTTGCATACATTTCCTTATGAACAAGTGGCCCGCGTTCGCGAGCAAGGAACACAGCGGTTAGACATTGAAGCGGAAGTGCATAATGTCTCCGTCCTGCACAATATAATCGCGTCCTTCCAGACGCCAGCGGCCCGCATCTTTGACCGCTGTTTCTGAGCCCAACTCGTCGATGTCTTTGAAATGAAACACTTCGGCGCGAATGAACCCTTTCTCGAAATCCGTGTGAATTTTCCCCGCAGCTTGCGGAGCCGAGAATCCACGTGGGATTTCCCAAGCTCGGACTTCTTTTTTGCCTGCGGTGAAGTAGGTGATTTGGTTGAGGAGTTGATAGCCAGCTCGGGCGAGGTGGGCGGTTCCAGCTTCTTTGATTCCCATCTCTTCCATGAAGGCTGCGCTCTCTTCTTCATCCATCTCCGAAAGCTCTGCCTCGACTTGGGCGCAAATTGGGATCACCTCGGCATTTTCCTTCGCGGCATGTTCTCGCAATTGCCTCTCAAAGGGCGACGCTTCGGCCAACCCTTCTTCTGAGACGTTTGCGATGTAGAGCGAGGGTTTCAAGGTGATAAGGCTGAGTTCGGCAAGAATCTCAAGCTCTTGTGCGTCCCACGAGCCCACCCGAGCTAAGTGACCTTCGCCCAGGTGGTCGAGCATTTTCTCATAAACAGGGATCGCGGCGGCGGCCTCTTTACTGCCTTTGGCTTGTTTGCGTGTGCGCTCCAACTTGCGCTCAACTTGCTCCAAATCCGAGAGGGTGAGTTCGGTGTGAATCACCTCTACGTCTCGCAGGGGGTCGGGCGCTCCGTCCACATGCACCACGTTGTCATCTTCAAAACAACGCACGACGTGAGCGATGGCGTTCACCTGACGAATGTGGCTGAGGAACTGGTTACCGAGCCCTTCTCCTTGGCTTGCGCCCTTCACCAGCCCAGCGATGTCGACCACTCGCAGGGTCGCAGGCACAACTTGATCTGGCTCCACCAGCTCGGTCAGCCGCTTGAGGCGCGCGTCTTTGACGGGGACAACGCCGACGTTGGGGTCAATCGTACAGAACGGATAATTTGCTGCTTCCGCTTCCACGCGCGTGAGCGCCCGAAATAAGGTCGATTTGCCGACGTTAGGCAGACCGACGATGCCAACTTCAAGAGCCATGCGTTGCCCGTTTATTGATGAGGTGCGTTCAAGGAAGTGTGCGGAAAAGTGGAAGTACGCGCGAAGTGATCCAAATGCGGAATAACCTCTTGGATGAGCCGCTGGCAAAGCTCTGTTGCGGCTTGGGGCCAGCGTCGGAGCACATAGTCCGCGGCTGGGACATTGTCTGGAGGTCGCCCGATCCCAAGGCGAATCCGGCGAAACTGGTCTGAGGAGAGGTGCTGCATGATGGAGCGCAGGCCATTGTGTCCTCCGTGCCCACCTCCTGTGCGCAAGCGGCCTTTCCCTTGAGCCAAGTCTAAGTCGTCAGAGCAAACGATGATGTCGCTGGGCGGAATTTTGAAGAAGCGCGCGCACTCTGCGACGGCTTCGCCGCTACGGTTCATATATGTGAGCGGCTTCATCAACATCGTGGCCTCGTCGCCAGAGCCGGCTTTCCCCGTGATGGCCCGAAACTTTTCTTGATGGACCGCGCATTGCCAGTGCTCGGCCAGCGCGTCGATCAGCCAAAAACCTACATTGTGAGGAGTTTGCTCGTATTCGGAGCCGGGGTTACCCAACCCGACGATCAGCTTCATTACTTCTTCGCAGCGGCCTCAGCTGCCTGCGCAATTCGGACGGCGCGCCCTACAATCGAAGCGATGCTGTAGTTGTTCTTCGCCACGAGGGTCACGTTCTCAGGCATCTCGACTTGGTCCACACGCAGATTGCCACCAAAGTCTAAGCTAGTGACGTCTAGCTCTACATATTCAGGGATATCTTGTGGCTTGCAGCTAACTTGGACATCTCGCACGGCCATCTGCATCACCCCGCCTTTCTTGACGCCTGGAGATTCTCCGCGAGTGCGCAGGGGGACGCGCGTGGTGATCGACTTCTCTGGGTCTAGCTGACGAAAATCTAGGTGGATTAACAGCGGCTTGTAGCTATGCTTCTGGACTTCTTGTAGCAAGACGTGCCGTGTCTCTGTCGCGCCAGACGCTCGGTCACGAATTTCGATGGGCATCAGCTGGTGCGCGATCGTGAGAGAACTCAGATACTGGCGTGTCTTCTCCTCATCCATCTCTAAGTGAATGTTCTCTCCTACTCCGTACAGGACGGCGGGGATACGTTTTGCAAAGCGCAATTGTTGCGTTGCTTTCTTGCCCACAGCCTGTCGCCGATAGGCCACCATAATCTCTTCGGACATCTTGATTTTGTGCGAATAGGTTGCAAAAGAAAAAGCGATCTTTATAGCACTCCTTATTTGTAAGTTCAACTGCTTTCCCTCGGATTTTCATGAAGCGTCTCCTCGCGCTGAGCGTTGCCCTCCTTTCCTGCTGCCTGCTCTCTCCCCTGCAAGCGCGCGAACGTCCTCGCTGGGAGGTCGGCTTAGCCCACGCGACCGCACAGCTACCGCACTACACGGGCTCGAACCACTACTATCAGCGCAGCCTGACGCTGCCGTATGGCATTCTGCGTGGGGAACAAATTGAGGTCGCCGGCACCCCACGCCTGTTTACTGACTTTGGCTCAGAGCTGCGCTTAGAGCTGGCCTTCGGCGCGGAGGTGCCTGTGGAGTCAGACCCCATTGACAAAACCCCACCCAGAGGCGCGGAGGGCTCGCGTGACAAAGTTTTGCGCGACAAAAACTACACTCGCCGTGGGATGGCCAACATTCAAGCGCTGCTCGGCGTTGGTGTGAAGCTAGACTGGTACCTCGGAGAACACGTGACGGTAGACCTCCCCTTGCTCAACGCAACGACGTTGGGCGGCGGCTTTGCTTACGTTGGGAACACGTTCTCGCCCGGCTTTCGCATCGACGCTTTCGCGCGAGACTCGGATTACACGCTGGCCTACGATGTGTCGTGGGTCTATGGCGACCGCAACTTCAACCGCACCTTTTATAGTGTTACTCCGGAGGATGTGCTCACCGAGCGCCCTGAATACACCGCAACGGCAGGGCTGATCTCTCGTAATGAAGGCCTCCTCGCCGCCGCCATCGTCAACCGGCGCCTCTCGATTTTTGCGTACGGCTATCAATATTGGTTGACGAACAGTGTGGTGCGCGATAGCCCTTTGGTAGTCGTCGAACGAAATGAGGGGTGGGCCTTCGGTCTGGTCTATGCCTTCTTCGCCAGCGACGACTCCGTGCAGCGTCGCAAATAATAATGAGTCGACTCGGCTCCTCCCCAACCACTAGCAGAAAGATCAAATGTCAGAGAACCCCTTAGTCGGTGTCATCATGGGCAGCCAATCCGATTGGGAGACCATGCGTCGCGCCTGCGAGCAATTGGAGTCTTTTGAGATCCCGCATGAAAAGCAGATCGTCTCCGCGCACCGCACTCCGCAGCGGCTTACCGAATATGCCGCACAGGCCGAAGAGCGCGGACTCCGCGTGATCATCGCGGGAGCGGGAGGCGCTGCGCACTTGCCGGGAATGGTCGCGGCCCAGACGCTCGTCCCCGTGATTGGCGTCCCCGTCCAATCGTCGGCGCTCAGCGGGCTGGACTCGTTACTCTCCATCGTGCAGATGCCGCGTGGAGTTCCCGTAGCGACGGTCGCCATTGGAGACGCCGGAGCCGTCAACGCGGGGCTGCTCGCTGCGCAGATGTTGGCCGTCTATGATCCCGCGTTACGACAGCGGTTGCAGGTCTTTCGCGACACAACACGGGACACCGTGCTGGCTACGGAGCTGCCATGAGACCACCTATGGTTGGTTTGCTAGGGGGAGGACAGTTGGGGCAGATGCTCTTGCTGGAAGGAGTGCCGCTGGGGATGCGGTTTGTGGTCTGGGATCCTGATCCGCAGAGCCCAGCGGGCAAGCGCGCGGACTACCACATCTGCGCGCCTTACAGCGACAATGCCGCGCTGCAAGAGTTGGTAGGGCTCGTTGACCTGGTGACCTATGAGGTGGAGCACCTCCCTTTGGCGAGCGTGCAGCAGCTGGAGCAGCTTACGCGGTTGCCACAGGGGAGCGACTTGCTGCGCACGTGTCAGCATCGCCTGCGCGAAAAATTAACGATGCAGCAACTTCAGATCCCAACGGCGCCGTTTCGGGTCATACAAGCCGTGGATGACATCCGAGAAGCGCTCACAGAGTGGCGTTCGGGAGGAGTCCTCAAGACCACAACAGGGGGCTACGACGGCAAAGGTCAGTTTGTGCTCGAGACCATCGACGATGCGGAGAGCGCCTTCCAAGCCTTGCATGTGCCGGGGCGAGACCTGGTGCTGGAGGGCTGGGTAAAATTTGAGCGGGAAGTGTCTGTGCTCGTCGCTCGCTCCCCAAGCGGACAAGTGGTGTGCTATCCAGTGGCTGAAAATCTCCACGAAAATGGGATTCTGGCGGCAACGGTCGTCCCCGCTCGTCTGCCCGATGCCGTAACGCACAAAGCGCTGCACATCGCCAAGCGGATCGCTGAGGGACTGCGATTAGTAGGCGTGCTTGGAGTGGAAATGTTTGCGCTGGCAGACGGCTCTTTGCTCGTCAATGAGCTTGCGCCTCGCCCTCATAACTCAGGGCACTTCACGCAAGATGCTTGCAACGTGTCACAGTTTGAGCAACACCTCCGCGCGATCTGTGATTGGCCGCTTGTGCCTCCTGTACTGCGAGAGCCCGCCGTGATGTTGAACTTGCTAGGTGAACACATCCCTGCCTTAGCAGAGCTGCACCGGGCGCTGCCTCCGACGGCTCATCTGCATTGGTATGACAAACGCGAAGCCCGCCCTGGACGCAAGATGGCCCACCTCAACGTGACGGCTCCGACCTTGGAAGCGGCGCTCAGCCAGCTCCAGCAGTGGAACCTCCGCCCCCTGAATGAGTTGCTAGAAAACGGAGACCGCCGCTGAGTATCGGCCACCGACGTCACGCCAGAGGCACGCTCCCAACTCGCCCAACGGGGGCAGCAACCAGCCCCCGCACGACCTCGCTCCCAGTCGCTCCCCCCGACGTTTTTGAAACGCGCTCACCGCGCAAAAAGCGCTTGACTTCCCACCTCCAGTTCTCTGATCTTCAACGATTTTGCGCGTGCCGCGCGCTTCTCATGGCTCCACGCCCAATCCCTACGACTTCACAAAGCAAGGTGATATGTCCACCGAATTTCCTGCCAATCCCAGCAGCAGCATCATCGTCCGCCTCAAAATCACGAATCAGCTCGGAATGTTAGCGCGTGTCACCAACACGATCGCAGAGTTGGGAGGGAACCTAGACGCCATCGACATCGTGCGCCCCACACGCGACGCGATGGTGCGAGACATCAGCATTTTTACACGCAGCGAAGAGCACGGGCAGGAGATCGTAGGGGCCTTGCAGCGCATGGACGGCGTGGAGTTCATTCGCTACTACGACCGCACGTTCTTGGTGCACGAAGGCGGAAAAATCAGTGTGGAAAGCCGCCTGCCGCTGAAGTCCCGCAACGACCTCTCCTTGGCTTACACTCCCGGCGTCGCTCGGGTTTGTATGGCTCTGCACAAGAACCCAGAAGAGACCTATCGCTACACCATCAAAGGCAACTCGGTCGCGGTCGTCACCGATGGGACGGCGGTGCTAGGGCTGGGCAACATCGGCCCCAAAGCCGCGATGCCCGTGATGGAAGGCAAGGCGATGCTCTTCAAAGAATTCGCAGGCATCGACGCGTGGCCCATCTGCTTGGATACCCAAGACACCGAAGAGATCATTCGGATCGTCAAGGCCATGGCGCCCGGGCTCGGAGGGGTCAACTTAGAAGACATCGCCGCGCCCCGCTGCTTTGAGATTGAGCAGCGCCTGAAAGAAGAGCTAGACATCCCCGTCTTTCATGATGATCAGCACGGGACGGCGGTCGTGACCACGGCAGCGCTGATCAACGCGCTCAAGCTCACGCAGAAGAGCGCGCCCGACCTGAAAGTGGTCGTGTCCGGAGCCGGAGCCGCCGGAACCGCTTGCACCAAAATGATGCTGTTCCTTGGCATCCAAAACATCGTCTGTTGCGACAGCCGAGGGGCGCTGCACAGCGGCCGAGATCATTTGAACGCAGACAAGCAATGGCTGGTCGACAACACCAACCCACACAACGAGTCTGGAACGCTGAAAGATGTCATCAAAGGCGCGGACGTATTCGTGGGCGTCTCTATGCCGAACTTGTTGGACGCGACCGACATGCAGAACATGAACAAAGAACCCATCGTCTTCGCGATGGCCAACCCTGATCCCGAAATTCTCCCCGAAGTCGCGCAGGCACACGTCGCAGTGATGGCCACCGGGCGCAGCGACTATCCCAACCAAATCAATAACGTCCTCGCCTTCCCAGGCATCTTCCGTGGGGCGTTGGATTCCCGCTCCTCCATCATCAACGAAGAGATGAAGATGGCCGCCGCCCACGCCATCGCCCACTCCATTCAGGAAGATCATCTCGCGCCCGACTACATCATCCCCAGCGTGTTTGACCCCACCGTCGTCCCAGCGGTCTCCGAGGCTGTGCAGCAAGCCGCGATTGACTCCGGCGTGGCGCGGCGGGAGAAAATCATCAAGATGGCGCCACGGAGCGCCAAATAAGTTACCATCTCCTGACGGGGTGAGCCGAACCTCACCCCACGTGTTGCAAACTCTCGCCTTGCCCAACCTCCCTCTCGCAGCTCTCCATGTTTTCTATGAATCAACTTTACACCGCCTTTGTCCGGCCTGCGCTGTTTTCGCAAGACCCCGAAGTGATCCACGAGCGCACACTCGCCGGCCTGCAACGCGCAGAACGTCTGGGCTCGCTACCGATCTTGCGGCGATTCTATCCGCCGCCTGCCGGGCAGGAACGCTTGCGCATCTCCCGCTTTGGCTTGGAGTTCCCCAATCCGATTGGCATCGCCGCAGGGCTCGACAAAAACGCAAAAGTATACAATTCGCTGTTCGCGTTCGGGTTTGGATTTGTAGAGTGCGGGACGGTGACTCCGCGCCCCCAACCAGGCAACGAGCCGCCTCGGCTGTTCCGGCTGCTGGAAGACGAAGCGTTGATCAATCGCTTGGGGTTCAACAACGAAGGGCAAGAGATGTTGGCCAGCCGAGTGCGCCGCAAGCCCCCGCAAGGCATTCTGGGCATCAACATTGGCAAGAACAAAGTCACGCCCAACGAACAAGCCCCCGACGACTACCGGATGGTGTTGCGCGCGGTCTGGGACGTCGCGGCTTACATTGTCGTAAATGTAAGCTCCCCCAACACCCCCAACCTGCGAGAGCTTCAGGGAAAAGCGGCCCTGCAACAGCTGCTCTCGGTCGTGTTTCAAACGGCCGATGAGTTACAGGGGCAGCGCCATCGCAGTGTGCCCATCTTGCTCAAGATCGCACCGGATTTGACAGACGAAGCGCTGCAAGACTTGTTGACCGTCGTGCGGGCGTTTCCTCTGCAAGGTCTCATCGCGACCAATACGACGCTCCGTCGCGAGGGGCTGCGCTCCTCACAGTCGCACGAGACCGGCGGCATGAGTGGCAAGCCGTTGCGCGACCCATCCACCGCGATCATTCGGACCTTGTTTGACGCGCTAGGGCACAGCCTGCCCATTGTGGGCGTCGGCGGGGTCTACGACGGCGAGAGCGCCTACGAGAAAATCCGCGCGGGCGCGTGCCTGCTAGAACTCTACACGTCACTCGTCTATCGGGGCCCAGGGGTCGCCAATCAAATTCAGCAGGAGCTGTTGCAACTCTTAGATCGCGACGGCTTTGCGCGCTTGGAAGATGCGGTGGGGGCAGACAAGAAAAGCTCATGACGACCGTCTCGTGTCTGGCGTAGGGGCGCACCGCGAAACGATATGGTACGGGCGCACAGCCGTGCGCCCCAACGCATCGAGAAACGAAAGGGGACGGGCGCAAGGCAGGGCCAAACAAGTACGGGCGCAAGGCAGGGCCAAACAAGTACGGGCGCACAGTTGGGCCAAACAAGTACGGGCGCACAGCCGTGCGCCCCTACAAACAAAACGCGAAACAACAATATCCATGTACGGGCGCACCGCCGTGCGCCCCAACGCAACGCGAAACGATATGATACGGGCCCACGGCGAAACGAAAGGGGACGGGCCCACGGCGAAACGAAAGGGGACGGGCGCACAGCCGTGCGCCCCTACAAACGCAACACCGGGCGCACCGCTGGGCGCACCTACGTTTTTCATCCCGAATGCACGCGGCGATGCTCGGCTGCGTCCCCATGGCATCCATGCTCACAATGCACCCTTGGAGCGCCAAGGTCTCCAACAGCTGCGGGATCGCGGTCTTCGCGTTGGATTTCTCCGCGGTCGCTTATTGTCCCAAGGCGATGGAGGCCTCGGCGGCAAAGGCACTCACCATGTAACTATTCAGCCCCCCCAAACTTCGCTAACAGCCTAGTGGCGGTTCACCCTTCCAGAGGCTGGTTCATTTTGGATTTAAGAAATAGGGCCGACTGCCGAAGGAAAAGCTTGTGAGATCGGGGGGATTACTAAAATGGGATTTTTTTGAATTAAATCGTCATTTTCAAATAATGACAGATGATAATGATGAAGATTTAGCAGAAGACATGGAGATTGTTATGAATAAAAATCATTACACAGCAATCATTGAACGCTGTAAAAAGACAGGTTTATATGTTGGTTACATTCCTAATTTTCCCGGAGCACATTCGCAAGGAGCAACACTAGATGAACTCGATCAAAATCTAAAAGAAGTGATCGAAATGTTACTTGAAGACGGTTTTCCCCAAGAAGAAACAGAGTTCATTTGAGGCTCCCAACCCTGCTGACGCATCTCCCCCCGTTGCTGCCGCGGATCGCGGAGGAGGGCCCACACTCCACCACCGTCGCGGTCGCAGAGATCCAGGCCCAGCTCGAAGACCGCACCGCGCTCGCGCCAGAGTTCATCGCTGGCAGCCTCGCCATGTTGCAGCAGCACTGGGACGCGCTGGGGCTGTTGGACCCTGACCACCTGCGGCAGGGCGCGTGGCGATTCAGCAGCTTCCCCGCGTCGCTGCTGGCGCGCTCCCTCTTGGAGACGCTCTCGCAACCGCGTCCACAGCTAGTGGAGACGGGTTGGTGGCAGAATGACAATTACCAAGAGCAACAACGCGAAGCGCTGACCAAGCTGGAACGGAGCCGCTTGCACTTTGCAGGGACGCACTCTCCCGAGCCGATCCGTTGGGTGCAGGTCGCGTGGGCGCTCATCAAGCTAGACGGGCGCTTGCTGCTCAACCATCGGGAAGACCAAAAGCGTCGAGACCACCCCAACTATGTGCTGATTGGAGGGCGCCTCAACCTGCACGACCTCAGCGCCGCTTTCCCCACCGCCACCATGCCCGAGCGCTTGGAGTGGCAGCAGCGTCCAGCCGAACACCTCGACAAGCTGACGACAGCGCTCCCCCACACGCTCGCCCGCGAGATGTATGAAGAGCTGACGCTGGAGTCAACGCACTACACATGGGAGCCGCTTCGCCGTCTGCCGCCTTTCTGCAAGCTCGAAGGGGCGCGCGCCAATCACGCCGTCACCCGCTACGACATCACCGCCTTCTCCATCCAACTCCACTCCGCAGGCTTCCAGCAGCTGTGTCGCACCTTAGCGCAACAACCCGAGGGTCAGCTGCTGTGGGCAACGCCAGCGGAGATCGCGCAGGGCTCCCAAGCCGACCGACGGTTGTTTGTGGACGCCTGGCGAGACGCCGCGCAGGATGATTTTCAGCGGCAGCTAGAAGAGATCCCCGCATCGTTTACAGATGACTGCCGGTATGCAGAAAAAGTGGACTTGCCTCTGGACGCAGAGACGCCGCTGCGGCGCGGGAAAACGGGGCAGGAGCAAGACGTGGACGTGGAGCTGCAGGAGTGCGACGTCCAGCTGCTATTAGGGCTGGGATGGCACCGGCTGCACGGCGCTCGCTATCCACTACAGGCGCCGCCTGGCCTGAGATTGCACCCGCTGGGATGGGTCGAGCTGCTCGATGAAACCTCGCCGCTGCACCACGAGCTGTCCGCGCTCGCTGCTCAGCTGCAGGAGGCGCAGCTGCCGATTGTTGAAGGGGCCGACCTCGGGTGGTTTCGCCTCTCTGTTGACCTCGGCGCGCTCTATTTCTCTGAGCCGTTCTTCACGCTACAAGCGGTGCACGCAGACTCCGATCGCTACGAGCTGCACTTGCACGTGGCGCGGCAGGAGACCCCGCTAGGAGTCATCCCACAGACCACACTGAAGCTGCGCAAGCTCTCTGCTCAGGTGTTTCGTGACGCCCGTCGAGTGCTCAAGCATCAACCGCCAGAGGAGCTGAGCGACCCCAAGAAGTCCTTCCGCGAACAGCTCTCCCGACAAGCTCGCCCGCTGGGCTTGCGGATCGTCTTTCGGGAAGGCAACGCTGATTTCTACACGAACTGCACAGTGAAGGACTAACCGACGCCCGCGCCCCCCTTGCTCATCCGAGCTGATCCGCCTCCCTCTACGCTCCGGGCTGCCTTGTCCGCCCGCGCTCTGCGCGCTCCCCCTCCCAACGCCTCCTCCCGCTGAGCGCGCTCGTCTAACGCGACGACCTCTCCATGAGACCACGCAGGAGCCGCGCTCCCCCCAGCGCCCTCCCGCTGAGCTGGTGCGTGGTAGTAGAGCTATCTCTGCGCGCAGCGAAGGTATCTTTACTGCGACCCAACGATGCGCACAAATTTCCACATCTCCCGAAAATGTTTGCATCCGCAACAAAAAAGACGATAAAACCGCCACACTTTTCACTTCAGCACAAAGGTTTTCATGACGAACTCCACA
>CBFIJD010000001.1:173402-176029 GCA_965662845.1 uncultured bacterium
CTGCCTTATTTGCCGCTGACCTTTGAGTGTCAGTTTTCTCAGCCCATCAACTTGCCGGCTTTCAAGGGGTCGATGTTGCGGGGAGCGTTGGGGCACGCGCTCAAGGCGACGGTGTGTGCAGTCCGCGTCAAGGTTTGTGACGCTTGTTTGTTGCGCTCAAGCTGTCTCTACGCCCGCTTCTTTGAATACAAGCCGAACCCCGACCCGCAGCGCTTGCAGCAAGCGGGGATGCCTCACCCCTATGTCTTGGAGTATCCGACGGAGGCCGCCGAGTATGGCCCTGAGCAGCCGCTGCGCTTCCAGTTGTTGCTCTTTGGATCGTTCACAGAGTTTGTGCCGTATTGGATTTATAGCGTGGAGCAGATGGGGCAAGCCGGTCTGGGGCGCCGCGATGAGCGGGGGCGCCGCGCCGAGTTTCAACTGCAAGCGGTGCACGCTGCCGGCGAGAGGATCTATGCCCAAGGCGCGACGACGCTGCCCGAACAGCTGCCGATTCAGCGCTTGGGTTGGAACGAGCGGGAAGGAGCGCTCTCGCGCCTGCGGGTGCGGCTGCGCACGCCGCTGCGCACCAAAGACCGTGGACAGTTCGCGACGAGCCTCGATTTCCCGCTGCTCGTGCGGTTGGTCCTGCGTCGTCTCCAAGCGCTGCAAGAGACCTTCGAGGTGCGTTTGGAGCCAGACAACGTCCGAGAGCTGCTGGGGCTCGCGCAGGCCGTACGCTGCGAGACCGCCCAGATCCAGTGGCAGGAGCAGACACGCTACTCCAACCGGCAGCAATCGACGCAGCAGATGGGCGGCTTGACTGGAGAGCTAGTCTTTGCGGGAGAGCTGGCGCCGTTTTGGCCGCTGCTGCAGATCGCGCAGGTCGTCCATCTTGGCAAAGAGACCAGCTTTGGGCTGGGTCAAATCGCGGTGGAGGTCCTCGACTCGGATCCCCACCAACCTTGAGCGGAGGTCCTCTGGGCCGAGCGCCGGCGCCCGGTCTCTCCCCCGAGCGACCTCCTGACATTCACTGGTAGCACGCTATGCTTTTGTCACTTTCATCAACCCTAACGAGGAACGCCTATGTCGGTCTCTCTCACCCGCTATCACCAGCGGGAACACATCACGCTGAATTGTACGCTGCTCACGCCCTTGTTTTTGGGGGGCGCCGATCAGAACGCTGCGCTGTCCACCGCTCCCCTCAAAGCCGCGCTGCGCTACTGGTGGCGCGTGAGCGGAGTGCACAAAGCCACCGACGCGAAAACGCTGTTCGAGAAGGAGAGCCAGATTTTTGGCAACGCCGACGAATCGGCAGGGAAGAGTCAGGTAACGGTGAGCATCACCAGTTCGCAGGTGAAACCATCCAACAACCAGTTGCCTAAAGGTGGTCCTCTAATTGAGCATCCAGAAGTCAATTTTAAAGGCAACACAACGGTCAACGCCGTCGCCTACCTTGGTGGTATGGGGATTTTGCGTCCAAACGGTGGCACCAAAAAGAGCTATTTCCCCGCTCACAGTACGTTTCAGGTTGCCATCTCTTACCCAAAATCGATCAAGCCTAATCTCGCGCCGACCCTGCAACTCTTTCAGCAATTTGGAACCCTTGGTTCCCGCTCCCGCAATGCTTTTGGGAGTCTACATATTAAAGAAAACCTCAGCAGTTCCGGGGGATTGCAGAAGTGGGGGTCTCTCTTCCAACAGGATTATCCTCACGGGCTAGGGAAAGATCAGAATGGACTGCTCGCCTGGGAGTCTACACAGCCGTTCGGCAGCTGGGAGACCGCGATGCACGCGCTAGCCGAGGCGTATGTGAAGCTGCGGACAAAAGAAAATCCGGTGTTTGCCTTTCCCAACGAACCGACTCCTCATGCTAGACCGACGAATCGTCACCTGTTGGGCTATCCCATCACGAAGCACAATGTGCAGGGACCGAGCTGGGGGAGCAACGGCCGCCACGCCTCGGGGCTGCGCTTCGCGCTCAAGCAAACCGACTCGGGGAAGCTGAAAATCATCGTGCTGCATGTGCCGCACGCCTTCGCCAAGGAGATGATGAGTGACCGCAACGACTGGGGCGTCGAGAAGCAACAAAAAGTCTGGGCAACGGTGCACCAATACTTTGATCAGCACCAAACATTTCAACGCATGCAACTAAAGGGGTGGACATGAGCAAACAGAACTGGAGCATCCCCAAGGCAGACTATTGGGATCGCAAACTCGCGATTTATCTGCACGATCCCTTGACCAAAGCCTTGCGCATCCCGGGACACGAAGAGCGGGCAAGCGACCTGCTCGACACCTTGGGCGCCTTATCTTTTCCTGCCAAGGAGGCTTACCTCGAAGCCGACCGACTGGCTGCGGGGCTGGATCGCTCGCAGCTGCCCAACTACAGCACAAACGCAAAGAAGAACGGCGCGATTGATTTCAGCGAGGCCCCCCGCCTCACCCACCCCACGGGTCTGGAGGAGGCGCTGTCGTTGAAATTGCCCACAGATCTACAAGACATGAACGAAGAGAAAATCCAGGGTCTGGAGAAGGCGCTGAGGCAGTTTCTCAACTCGGACAAGTCCATCGGCAGCCGCCCCGATGAGGGCAGTTTGTCCGACCAATTCAAAGGTGACCCCGACGGCTTTGCTTTCGCTCGCTTT
>CBFIJD010000002.1:0-51292 GCA_965662845.1 uncultured bacterium
CGACTGTATTGCGTCTGATATGGAGCGGTTTTCCAGAGCGTCACCGGCATCGCCAGCGGCTCTAAGGCTGTCACCCGCACATACAAAGTCCGTTGAGAGTCGGGAGGAAAATTGACGGGAAAAACTGCGGTGGTGCTGGGATAGGGCCTGCTGCGCAGTGGCGTCTCGTCAGTGACGCTTTGATGCTGAAGAGATCCATCTGGGCTGAGGATGTAGAGATCCACGCTGTCGTTGCGGGCCGAGCCGACCTCAAGCAGGCGCTGTAAGTGGGAGCTGGTAGGGTTGTGGATTTGGACGCGCGCCCACCAAGCGGAGGTCGTCGGAGGAAAGTTAGGGATGTTGGTTGTGCTTTGTACGAAATCGTCAGCCCATGGAGGTCCAAGGAGATCGTGGATGGTCAATGTTGCAGACTCGTCCTCCAGCAATTCTAGGTGTTCTCCGAGATCAATCGCGTCGGCGGAGAGCACGAATCTCTGCTCTGCTTGCACGGCAGAATGCAGAAGAATTCCAAGAGCAATGACAAAAAACGCGCGCAGCTGGTGCTTGCGGCCGTGAAAGATGGAGCGGTGTGTAGATGTGTACATCGCGTCTATGATTCGCCGAATGTGGTGTTCGATCGCTGTGGCTGTTCAGATGCGCATGGAGGCGATCTACTGGGGAGAGCGATGACTGGTCTCCGCTGAAGGTAAAGCGTTGCTCAACCGCAAGGGCAACTCTCTGAGCAGCCTCTTCTTCGTCATCGAGCGGCAGGCCTCCGCCGCTCAGTTCGCGAGCTTCTGCGAGCGGGCGAGGGAAAATTCCAACATGCGAATGCGGGTCTCCAGTTCCATATACTCCACTGTATAGGGACACTGTTTCGCCACAAACTGGGCGGTTTTTAGAATCAAGAGATAGTCTGGGTTGTGAGGCGTCGTTGAGAGCTTGAGATGTCGCTCAAGATGCCGCGCTCGGTAGGTGCTCCGATCCAGCGTGAGTGTCCAGAGCCCGCTCTCTTCACACAATTCGATCTTGCTCTTCCCGATCACATTTTCCCAACAGTGCAGCGCTAACTGCATCAGCATGGTGACCTGCCCTCGTGGGCTGTTGCCCAGCGGAATGTATTGAGGTTCATGCCGGAGCTCTTCTTCTTGTTGGGCAGAGAGCTTGTGCAAAACTGTAGGAAGGACTTTTTGGAAGCGAGATAAGTTCAGGACAATCTCAAATTGATGGGCGACGCTGATCTGTGGAATGTGTTGTTGAAATTGATCCACCAGCAAGACAGTCGGTATCTGTGAATAGGTCTTGCGAATACGCTGCAAGAGTTCATTCCGCTCACAAGGTGTGCTCGAACCGTTCAGCAACAAAATTAGCACGTCACACATCGAGCTGGACTCTTCCAACAACGACTCCAGCGTTCCGCCATGAACTAGCCGGTGGTGCTCAAGGATCAACGACACAACTTCATCAGATTTACTCTCATCCTCTCTGGCAATTATCGTGCTTAGTGTGTGCATTTTACGTTAGGTCACTGAGTGGTTGAAATGGGCCATTTTAGAGTTCGTAGGGACTTAAAAATAAGGTTTGATGCAAATTGTACTCAAGTTCCTTGAAAAGTCCGCTTTCTCCTTGTGGACGATGTGTGGATGTTTATTAATCTGAATAAGTTCAGTTGTTTATCGTTGTGTGAATCTGTGGACTAAAAGAATCTTCCACCGGTTACTGGGGGTTTTGCGTAAATTCATCCAAATGAGGGCTTTGTTTCCCTTTGTGGCGGATGAAGAAACTCCCAAAGCTCGACAGAGCGAACTGGGATTTGTTGCACTACACAAATTTCTGCAAAAGTGGGTCATTGCTTTGGGCTGTGAAAAGGCCCTTAGAAACATCAGGAGCATGGCCGGGGATGTTCAATCGTTGTTTTAGAGCTTTGGCGGCGCTGTAAATGAGTGCGGGGAGAGATGAGAGCGCAAAGATCTATTTTTTCCGTCTCGTGCTCGCGTTGTCCGTGGAACTTGAGGAGGGTTCATAAATGGGAGGTTTGACCGCAGCTAGGTCGCGCTGAGGATCGCGCGCCTCTGGAGCGTTGGTCTCCTGCTTGACTCGCTTCCCTATTTGCAATCCCGCTGTTGGACTCAGCAGGTCTTGGCTTGGGGTGGACTCTCGACCCTTTGCAAACAGGAACGTTCCACAGACGGTGAGTATGCTGAAACTCAAGATCAACTTTTTCAAAACGTTCATACTCACCTCTTGTACGTTTCGTTGACAACAGAGAGACCACGTTGACGACTTCCACGCAGATCGATCAGCCTGAGTAAAAGTTTGAACAACGAGCTTTAATCACATATTACCTACATAGTAGAGACTGATCTCTAGATGTCTATCTCCTTAAACGGAAAAGCTTTTCTTAAAAAAAGATAATAGTTACAGTTAATTAGGCTATTTTGTTACGGTTTGGTTGCTTCGACGGACAGCTCCTGTGCTCCCAAATGTGTTGGAGTTGTAGGTTTGTCGCTTGACATGTCTCGAATGAAATGCGTAAGCGGAGAGATTTGCAAGGAGGGGGCGTCCCGAATGGTAAGGTTTCAGGCGTTCCGAGACGCTGCGGAGGTGAGACTCTAGTCTTTGAGAGGGCAAGTTGAGGAAAGCGCGGTGACCAACAAGGCACACCCTGTCTGAATCGTGATGTGGACTTGTGGTTCATGTGCAACATTCGAGACCCCACACGGCGGCTGGCCAGGGCGCAACGTGGCGTCCACTAGCGCGTACCGCAACCCCCGTGTGGTGATCCCCTGCGCTGCGCCAAAGAGGGGCAGCAACGAGACCGTGCTCCCCACGGGCACCGTCCCTTCCCACGCCTGGTGAATCAACTCCATCCGCTCTGTCTCGTTCCACAGACTCATTCGGAATTTTCCGAGCTTCCCATAGCAAGCGTCTACGCAGGCGAGAAAGTGATCGGTGCGGTCGCCTTGGACGCCTAATAGATGCACCTCGCTGACGCCTAACTCTTCACAAAATTGCAGGACTTTGGTCACATCATTGGTATCTTGATCCGTGATCTCTCGCAGGCACTCCGACCGGAGACAGGCGCGAGAGGCGGTGGAGAGTGAGTCCAGATCACCGACCACATAGTCGGGAATCCGACCTCGTACGACGAGCGAGTTTGCGCCTCCGTCGGCGGCGATGCGCACGTCAGCTGGTTGCCAAAAGCGATTGAGCAGCTCGTCAGAGGGGGGAGTTCCATTACAGATGACCAACGCCACGGAAGGTTTCATGACTGCTCCTTTAGGAAAGTTACATCTCGTCGCGACCCCAATTGGGAATCCAGAGGACATTACGTTGCGGGCGCTCAATGTGTTGCGAGATGCCGATCAGGTCGTGTGTGAGGAGCGCAAGGTGGGGACTCGCTTGCTGAAGCAATATGACTTGCAGCGTGAGCTATGGACGCTGAATGAGCACAACGAAGCGGAACAAATCCCTGCGATCCTCAGCCTGCTGCGCGCCGGTAGATCGGTCGCGGTCTTTTCCGATGCTGGGACTCCGGTGTTTGCCGACCCGGGGGCGAGGTTGGTGCAGGCTGCGATTGCGGCTGAAATAGAGGTGGTGGCTGTGCCGGGGGCTTCGTCGCTAATGGCGGCGCTGGTCAGCAGCGGGCTGCGGTGCGACGACTTTCATTATGTGGGGTTTTTGCCACGCAAAACCGAAGAGCGCCGCGAACGCTTGCGCGAGCTGTCGCATTTGCGGACGACCCTCATCATCTACGAGGCGCCGTACCGACTTTTGCCGTTGCTCAAAGATGCGGCGAACACCCTGAATTTGCGAAGCCCGGCCAGCTTGTGCATTCGATTGACGCAGAGTGATGAGCGTGTGCTGCGGGGGACGTTGCAGCAGATTTACCGCAGCTGTGAGAATTCACCGTTCAAGTCTGAGTTTGTGCTGCTGGTCGACAACCGCGGAGGAAGCTCGAGGCGCCGGCGCGGGGGGTGAGGCGCGGGCGCTCCAAGCGAGGAAAATGGGCTATAGGCAGACTCTTCTGGCAATTGCAGCTCTGGCGGAAGGTAGATGATCACCTCAGAGGCCGTGGCGAGGCTCAGATCTCGTCGCGCAATAAAGTTGATGTACTCCGGGCTGTGCCGCAGGGCGTCCACCTCTGCCAGCATCATTTTTTCTTGCCGCTGCATCCGCTGTAGCTCTTGCTGCAGCTGTTGTTCACGCCCTCGGAGCTTGGCGGTCTCAAGCACTCCATAATCACCAACCAGCGCGACGAGTCCCATGATGAGCGCGAAGGCGGCGAGGATGCCGATTGTGGGGAGGCTGCGCGTGGGGGTTTCGCCATTTTTGGGAGCTACGGTCGCTTGTGGTTTCGGGGGGGCGAAGAGCCCCCACACATACAACACACGATCCGTTTGAGCGCCGATTGGGCGTCGTCGTTGAGCATCCTTGCTCGAGAAGCGATAGGGCGTCACTGCACTACTCCGCGGAAGATTGTTTCACCTTCAAATATTGGCGTTGCAGCCGAATTTTTTGTTGCTGGTATTCTGGCTTGGTGAGCCGTCCTAGCTGATAGTCGTCTTCCAGTTCGCTGAGGGCGCTGAGCAAGGCATCCGCTTCGCTGGTGTCGTGTTCGGGTCTAGGGATTTCGTGTCGTTGGAGTCGCGCGAAGAAGAGTGGGAACACCACAACGGCGACGGTGACAATAAAAAGCAATCCGGCAAAAAGAAGATTCATGTGTGATTGTCTTGCAAAATCGAGGCGACTAGGAGGCGAGCTGCTGACAATTGCATCAACTCTTCAAAGCGCGAAGAGCCTTGCAGATGCCAATACCCAATCAATGACTCCAAGCCTGTAGCGTTGCGGTAATCGCGGATGGAAGCGTGCCGAGGCGTCGAACCCGTGGGGTGATTGCGGCCACGCCGAAAAACGTCTCGCTCTGCCTCAGAGAGGTGCTCTTCCCAAATCTCACTGAGGCGCGACTGCGTTTGACAGCGTACCAGATGCACAACGCGTTCGTGAACTTGTTTCGCTTGTTGGCTGTGCCGCAAGACCTGCTCGCGACACCACACCTCAAACAGCGCGTCGCCCAAATAGGCGAGCCCAAACGTTGACCAGTCCCTCCAATTCTCACCACTCATCGTCCTGTGGGCAGATCAAGCGGTTGCTGTGAATGCGGAACATGCCGCTCTCGATGACCCGCTCATCTAACACCTCTTGTTGATTGTCTTCCGTGGGGACGCCAAAGCTGCCATCGAGGCGCAACACGATCGGCTCGCCGGGGCGGCAGTAGAAGATCTCATCGCCGCGTTCAATCAAGACTTTGCGGCTGGGCTCACGTGGCGCTTCGGGAGCGATGGGAGCCAAGACTTCTGCCGAGACATCTTCAGGATTATCCGTCTTGAGCAAGCAGACGTAGCGTTCATCACGTTCTCCGACCGATTTGCTGTTCAGACCGTACAGCGTCCCAATCTGATGGACGAGGCGCCTTTGATAGGAGTTCATCGGATCAAACTCGAGCATCTCTTCTGCGCTCTGCGTGAACGAGATGATTTGTTCGTTGATCTGCTGCAGAAAGGCTTCGTCTTCTGGCGTAAGCTCGATGCCAGTGATTTGGGATTTGTCCTGGTATTTGTTGGTCATTCGCAGCTTGGGGTCAGGCGTTGGAGGAGTTGCGGTTGCGTGTCACGAAAAAAAGACCGCAATCACTAGCGCAATGCGGGGTGGGACGCAATCGAAAAAAAGGACGCAAGTTTTTGCCAGAACTTCCGATAGACAGGCCAAAGGTGTGTTGCACGGGGTGCCTTGATCACGTCTTCCTCATCAGGCGCAAGACCTTGTTGCAAAAAGTTCGCCCCTTGTCGTGATCTGTCTAGCAGTCCCTGCAAGGAGGCTCCCCCCGGCGCGTCGATCGCGTTCTGTCAGCAGGAGAAGTCCAATGCCCAACAATACGAGTTATCTGGGCCTGTACATGTACGGGTTCCTCATTACAGCCGGCGCGACTCTCTTCGGTGTGTATTATTTCTACACCGGAATGGGAGATGTTAGCTATGTGTCTTACAGTGGTTACGATACAGTCACTTATTATCTTGATAAAAGGAAATACGATTTATACTTTAACGGCCTCATTTATTGTCTGAGCTTTGCCGCAGCTCTGCTGCTGCTCACTGCCGTGATTCTGATTCCTAGCTCCAGCCAGCTTCAGCGTCGTCAATCCCAAAATCAGCCTTACAGCGCACAACTTGGTGGAAGCGCGCCTGTCGCCGCAGCCCCCGCGTCTGCCGCCTCGCCCACGCAAGCCCCCGCAATGGGAGCCGCTGAGCCGGCGCACGAATTTCAGTTGGCGCCAGAGTTTGAGCTGAGCGTAGACGACTCGTTGATGGGCGGCGGCATGGGCGGCGGTGGTGGTGGTGACTTCGGCTTTGAGGAAGATGACTCTGACGTGATGTATGGCACCGGTGAGATCACCGATGAGGCGCACCGGCGCTTCTTGCAACACAACACAGACAGCGCGATCAAGTACCTGCTCCGCAAAGACCTAACGGGGAGACCGCTCCCCATGTCGCAAGAGCAGATGTATGAGGGATGGCAGAAACGTGGTCTCTCCCGCGCTACTCTCCGCAACGATGTCTGTGACCTGATGGGGTGGGACTCCATCCCAGATGAGGACATCTCGGTCATCTACGAACAGGTTCAAGCTCAATTGCAGGAAACCCCTATCGCCTGAGTTCATGACTCTCTTGTTCTGCCTGCTGCTCGCCTACGGGTTAGGTAGCATCCCCTTCGGTTGGCTGATTGGTCGCTACTGGTTGGGCTTAGACGTGCGCACCCAAGGGAGTGGCAACATCGGCATGACCAACGTGATGCGGGTTGGCGGAAAAGCCCCTGGGCTCGTGACCTTCCTGCTGGACTTCGGAAAAGGCCTCGTGGCGGTGCTTCTGGCCGCCATGTGGCTCTCCTCTCCCGACGAACCCGCGACGCTCGGCACGCTCGGTGTCGTCGCGGCAGCCGCAATTCTTGGACACATCTACCCCCTGTTTCTTGGGTTCAAAGGTGGCAAAGGCGTAGCGACGCTCTTTGGGACCCTCTTTGCTCTCAACTTCTGGCTGGGGCTCGCGTCAGCGGGCATCTGGGCTGGAATGTTCCGCTGGAAGCGGATCTCTAGTCTCTCGGCCATCACCCTGCTCGGTGCGCTCCCTCTCTTGAGCGTCATCGTGCTGTGGCTCTCCCTCCGAACAGTCGATTGGGGCTTGGTTGGCATCTTGACGCTGCTCTCTTCTCTTCTGCTCTATCGCCACAAAGAAAATGTACAACGACTGCGTGCAGGCACGGAAGCCGCGCTGCGCTCACCTTCTTCCTCACAAAGGAAATCTCAATGAACTTCAATCTCTTGCGCCCCCTCTCGTTCTTCTTTGGACAAGACATCTTGCATCACGTCGGTAATTTGACAGTCATTTCGCTAGTTACAGCCGTGTTGTATGTGATCGGTTTGGATCTGTGGATCGTCTCTTTTGTGTTGTGGACCAGCTTGATTACGCTCTCCTCCATTGCGATTTGGAGAGCCGGAGACTTCTTCGCTCCTGCTGCGGAATACATCCAAGAGAAGCGAAATCTGCCAGAGTCAATCAAAGCGGCTGTGATTGACGCGATCGCCAGCTCGTTCCCTGAATTTTGTGTGGCGGTCATCGCAGTTCTCCTCATCGGACAAGCCGAGGTCGGCGTCTCCTCCATCGTGGGCTCGGCGCTTTACAATGTCTTGGTGATCCCCGCTGCCGCCGGTCTGATCGCAGCGAAGCCCATGCAAGTTGGCAAAGACGTCGTTTGGCGCGACGGCCTCTTCTACCTGGGAGTCATCGTTTTATTGCTAGCCGTCCTGTTTGTTTTCCCAACCGTTTGGGGATTCTTGGTAGGCGCAATTTTCTTGAGCGCTTATGTGGGCTACGTGTTCTTGCTCAACCGAGATTATCAGCGGTACCAGGTCGCCACGGCGGGAAATGTCGCGGCGGCGCAAGAGACGAAGGAAGACGAAGATGAGGACGAGCCCGAAATTGAGATTCGTGATGAGAACCACGCGTGGAAGTGGGTGCTGGGCATGATGCTCGTGATGGGAGCGGCCTCACACATTTTGGTGGAAGGGGCGATTCATCTGGGCGACTTGCTCGGAATTGACGCGGTCATCATGGGCTTTGTGGTAATCGCGGCGGGAACGTCGGTGCCCGACACGGTGCTCTCTGTCATCAGCGCGAAGCGCGGCAATTATGACGCGGCCATTTCAAACGTCTTTGGTAGCAACATATTTGACGTTTGCATTTGTCTGAGCACCCCAATTCTCCTCGCGCTGTTGTTCACGGGCGCAAGCACGCCAGTGCATTTGGAGCAAATGGAGCTGGTGTATATGCTCCTCGGCGCGACTGTGGTGGCGCTCTACCTCTTTTGGAGCGACAACTACACACTGACCCGCGCGAAATGTGTCGCGATGGGAGCGCTCTATTTATTGATCGTGTTGATGGCCGTCGCGCTCTGAGGTCCAGATGAATCCTAACGTTCTCCTATCCTTTTTGGATCAATCGCCCACGCCCTTTCATGCGGTGGAAGCGCTCAAACGGTCGCTGTATGAGCATGGCTTTCAGCAGCTGAGGGAGGGCGAGGTGTGGCGTGTTCAAGCGGGCGGGCGCTATTTTGTCACTCGTGGCGAAACCAGTATGGCCGCTTGGATTCAGGGCACCGACGCCGTCTCTGAGCAAGGCGTGCGCATGATCGGTGCGCACACGGACAGCCCGAACTTGCGCCTGAAGCCACAGCCTAACCTAAGCCGCCATGGCTACCGTCAGCTGGGGGTCGAAGTCTATGGCGGAGCGCTCCTCGCCAGCTGGACCGATCGGGATTTGTCTCTCGCAGGCCGAGTGTTCGCCGAAGTCCATGGGCACCTAGAGGCCTTCCCGCTGAAAGTGCAGCGCCCCTTGGTGCGGATTCCGCAGCTGGCGATTCATCTCAACCGTGAAGTGAACACCCAAGGGTTGTTGCTCAATAGACAAAAGCACTTGCCGCCGATCTTTGCGCTCAAAGATCGTTGGGAAGATGAGGACGCGCTGCGCGCCTGGTTGGGAGAGACGCTGCACCTGCCTGCGGAGAGCATCCGCAGCTGGGATTTGAGCCTGTTCGATACGCAGCCCTCTGCGCTGTGGGGAACGCAGAGCGAATTCATCGCGGCGCCACGACTCGACAACCTGTTCTCTTGTTTTTGTGGGATGGAAGCGCTGTGTCAGGACGCGCGCGTGCAACCGTGGACACAGCTGTTGGTCTGCTTCGATCATGAAGAGATTGGCAGCGAGACCACGCAAGGCGCAGAGTCTTCGTTTTTGGAGTTCGTGTTGCGTCGACTAGCAGAAGAGTCTGGGACGGCACAGGCTTATGAGCGCACGGTCGCGCAGTCGCTGCTCCTCTCAGCAGACATGGCGCACGCAGTTCACCCCAACTATGCAGAGCTGCATGACGGTCAACATTTTCCACAGATGAACGCGGGCCCGGTCATCAAAGTGAACGCCCAAGGCCGCTATGCGACCTCTGCGAAGACAGAGGCGCTCTTTGAACAAATCTGCAGCCGCCACAACATCCCTGTGCAAAAGTTTGTGATGCGCTCAGATCTTGCGTGTGGCTCGACGATTGGGCCGATCACTGCAGCCCGCCTGGGCATCGCAACGGTGGATGTGGGTGCGGCGATGTTGGCGATGCACTCCATCCGCGAGACGTGTGGTGTGGAAGACTTGGGGCACACCATCCGCGCGTTCTCCGGCTTCTATCGCGACGAACTTCTCTGAACTTCCTCTTGTATTCTTGGTCAAGCGTGCTGAAATAAGCGTTTTGTAACTTCTTTCAGCGCGCTTATGCTTCCTTCTCTACGCTCCTCGCTCGTCGCTTCCCTCGCCTGCTTGCTCACAAGCTGCACCTCGCTCAGCTTGGGCTACGATTACGGTGAATATTACGCCACCTGGCAACTTGACAAATATTTTGACACCACCTCTGCGCAAGAACGCTTTGTAGAGCCCGCCATTCAGACGCATTTGCAGTGGCACCGTCAACAAGAGCTGCCGAAATACATTTGGACGTTGCGAGAGGCGTATCTCGCGAAGAGCGACGGGCTCTCCGAAGCGGAAATTCGTCAGCTCCTGCAAACATTTGAAGACCATCGTAACGCCGTGCTGGAGAAGATCCTGCCGGACGCTGCGCGCTTCCTTGCCACCCTCACACCAGAGCAACACCAAGCCTTTCAACAAGCGTCCGCCGCAGAGAACGTGGAGCTGGAAGAACGCTTGGCCTTACCGCTAGAGGAACGCCGCGAACAAGCCTTTGAAAATTGGCTAGAGAACTTGGAAGAATGGTATGGCGACTTATCCCAATCCCAGGTCGCTGCGCTGCGCCAGTGGCACTCTGAGCGCTTCGATGATGCTACGGATCCCACACGGCGACGCTTGGAGCGACGTTTGGCGACACAACGTCAATTCCTGAGCTTTTTGCAAACCCAACCGAGCCCCGCGCAAGCCGAGAGCTGGCTGCGTGATTGGATCGCTTCGTGGGGGCAACCTCGCACAGATCGCACGACCACAAGCTGGAATGATCGCACCGTCGAGCGGCTGCTCTTCATTGACTCAATCATCACCGCCGAGCAGCGTCAGCAAGCCCTCGCGCGGCTGCAAGACTACATCGACCAGATCGAATCCCTCACCCTCTCCTGAGTCTCACCATGAAAAATCTTGCGTTGCCCATGGGGGCCGGTTTGTTGCTGATGGCCGTGCTCGGTGGCGTCTGGCTGTTCGCGCAAAACAAAGCCGCGCCGTTAGAACGTTCGGGCATCAACGTCGCGGACGCGCTCGGTGGCAGCGCCGAAGGCTACGCTCGCGCCTTAGAAGTGCGCCCGTTTGTGTTCCCAGCAGATCACGGGCCGCACCCAGAGTTTCGCAACGAGTGGTGGTACTTCACAGGGAACCTAGAAACCTCGGACGGGCGCCCCTTTGGCTATCAATTTACGCTGTTCCGCAACGCTCTCTCTCCAGAAGCACCAGACACCCAACACTCGAACTGGAAAACCAACCAACTTTACATGGGACACTTCGCCGTCTCCGATCTCGCCGCCGAGCAGTTTTACTTCGCTGAGCGGTTCCAAAGAGCGGCTGTCGAGCTCGCAGGAGCACAAGTGGACCCAGTGCGGGTCTGGCTAGATGACTGGGAAATCCTAGATGTCAGCACAGGCGAAGGGCTGCAATGGAAAGTCTCTGCAAACCATGCAGACTTTGCCGTGAGCCTCGAAGTGCGCGAGCAAAAACCCCGCGTTCTGCAAGGAAATCAAGGATTGAGTCAAAAGGGACGCGAAGCCGGCAACGCCTCGTATTACTACTCCTACACAAGGTTGGAGGCGGCAGGGACGATTCGTACGGCAGACGGCGTGTTTGCCGTGCGCGGGACGAGCTGGTTGGATCGGGAGTGGAGCACCAGCGCCTTAGAGGCGAATCAGGAGGGCTGGGACTGGTTTGCGCTACAACTCAGCGATGATACGGAGATTATGTACTATCAGCTGCGACGCAAAGACGGCTCGCCAGACGAGACGAGCAAAGGTGTGTTTGTGAACCAGCGAGGCCAAAAGCGAGATCTGCGCTATCAGAATGTGACCCTGCGAGTTCAAGACACTTGGACTAGCCCGCACACCGGCGCAACGTACCCTTCAGGGTGGACATTGGACATTCCTGAAGCCCAGCTCTCGCTGACCATCACCCCACGCATGCGCGATCAAGAACTACGGACTGCCGTCGCATACTGGGAGGGGTCGGTACACGTCGAAGGTGTGCGTGAGCAGCAGCCTGTCAGCGGCTTGGGCTACGTTGAAATGACCGGCTACGACGCCCGTTTGAATGCTCAAAACTGAAGCCACGTCGTCTTCAGCTCGCTGTATTTGTCCAGCGCGTGCAAAGACTTGTCGCGCCCGATGCCAGACTGCTTGAACCCACCAAAGGGGACGGTGATCCCACCGCCGTCGAAGCAGTTGACCCAGACGCTGCCCGCTCGAAGTTTGCGCGCAAAGGTGTGCGCAGCGCGGAGATCCTGCGTCCACACCGCAGCCGCGAGACCGTAGATCGTGTCGTTCGCGAGGCGCAGCGCCTCTGTGGCGTCGGCAAAACGAAACACGGACAACACCGGGCCAAAGATCTCTTCTTGTGCCAGCCGCGCTTTCGGCGCGACGTCTGTAAAAATCGTCGGCTCGATGAAACTCCGCGACGCAAGGTGTTCTAGCCGCCTCCCGCCACAGCGCAAGGTCGCGCCCGCTCGCTGACCAACCTCAATGTGTTCCAAGACCGTCTCGACTTGCTGCTGATCCACTAGCGGCCCCATCTGGGTGGTCGGATCCAGCGGATCACCGACGCGAATCGTCCGCGTGAACGCCAGCAGCTTCTCCAGAAACTCATCGTAGATCTCCTCCGCCAGCAGCAAGCGCGAACCCGCTGTGCACATCTCGCCCTGATTGTAGAAGATACCCCACGCTGCTGCTTCCACGACCACGTCTACATTCGGCGCGTCCGCCAGCACAATGTGGGGAGTCTTGCCGCCGCACTCCAGCCAGACGCGCTTCATGTTAGATCGCCCCGAGGCTTGCAGCAGCAGCTTGCCAACCCGTGTGGAACCGGTAAACGCGACGCAATCGACGTCGTGATGTCGAGCCAGCCAGTCTCCCGTGGAGCCATCGCCAACAAGCAGCTGGAACGCACCTTCCGGGACGCCTGCGGCTTGAAGGAGCTGCGCTAGGCGCAGGGTCGAGAGGCACGCGCGCTCTGACGGTTTGAGGATCACGCTGTTGCCCGTCACCAGCGCCGGCGCGATCTTCCAGGCAGACATGACCAGCGGAAAATTCCACGGCACAATGGCGGCGACCACTCCGAGCGGCTCTCGCGTCATCAAGGCGAGCGCGTCGGCGTCGCTGGGAGCGATTTCGTCATAGCGTTTGTCAACCGTCTCGGCGTACCAGCGAAAGCAGCGTATCGCTCCCGCCACATCTACGTTGTAGGCGTCACGGATTGGTTTGCCGACGTCCAAGGCTTCGAGCAGCGCCAGCTCTTCGCGGTGTGTCTCCAGTAAGTCCGCGACGCCGTGCAAGATGCGTTTGCGCTCACTCAGGGAAAGCCCCCGCCAGCGTTCGTCGTCAAAGGCGCGACGAGCGGCGCCGACGGCGACATTGACTTCCTGTTCCCCGCAGACTGCCAGCTCACAGAGTGTCTGCTCCGTAGCGGAGTTGACGAGCGGCAGGCGCTCTCCAGAGCCATGTTGCCAATTGCCTGCGATGAGAGAGCGGTGCTCTAGTACCAATCCAGCGGCGCGGGTGCGCCAGTCAATTTGTGGGAGCATAGCGTTTGAAGAGGCGAAGAAGAGGTTAGCAATCGAAGCCGAGAGCGCTCCTGGACGCAGGGTCGGAGACGACCTGACGCGGGGCGTCTTCCCTCCATTCAACAGAGGTCAGCGCTTGTAGTGGTTTGAGAGCAGAAGGAGAGAGAGGGTTGCAGAGCAGGCGCGGTGACCTGCTCCAGAGGGCGGAGAGATCAGGAGTTTGGGAGAGTCATGGCGACTTCGATAGCCAGCCCCACTTCCTCAGAGACGGTCACGCCGCCAAGTTTTTGCAGCGGGCGGTTCCACTTTACATTGTAGTCCATGCGGTTGATCTGCCCTTCAGCACGAAACGCGGCGCGTCCGGGCAAGAACCCGAGCATCTCGCCTTCCAACACGACGGGCTTAGTGACGTCACGGATGGTCAAGTTGCCTTCTACACGATAGTTGTTGCCCCCAGTGCGCTCCACCTTGGTGCTCTCAAAAGTGATGGTCGGATACATTTCCGCGTTGAAGAAGTCATCGCTGCGCAGGTGTCCGTCGCGCTTGGCGTTGTCCGTATCAACCGAAGCCACCATGATCTCTGCGCGGATGTTGTTGAGGTCTTTGGTGTCTGGGTCGATCTCCACGAAGGCGTTGACGTCGTTGAACTTGCCGCGCACAGTCGAGAACAGCATGTGCTTCACGGTGAAGCCGACGGTAGAGTGAACCTGATCAATCACATACTGGTTGGCCGCTTGTACTGAAACAAAGGAGCCAATCACAAACAATGTCGCCAAAATGGCGGTCAACTTTTTCATTGAGTCTCCTACAAATTGCGTGGATGAGGAAATGCGAAGGTCTCTTCGCGATGAGGGTGCCGGAGGCGCGGAAGGTGCCGATCGCTGCGACCCAACTCTCTCAAGTGTCTATGAATTTGGAGCGTTGTCAACTGGGAAACACAGGCGCTCTCGCGATCTCGTGGACACTTTGGGCTGGAGATGCTGCGCGCTGGCCACTCGTCACCTCCCGCGCTATTCCAGCGAAATCACAAACTACTCTCGCAGAATCTTGATAGATTGAAATTATAAAAATATGAGCATTTTCATAGATTTGATCAATCATCACGCCGCCGTCTGACGCGCAGCCCCAAACGCACGCTTGCATCTTGTTAGTAATCAATTATTGCAAGTGCTAATCAACTAACCTCACTGGAGCGATCAACATGGACTCACGCAAATTTACTAAAAAATCTCTCGCCGCCTTGGAAGCCGCCCACGACAGCGCAGTGCGACGCGGTGATCGGCTCTATTGGATGGAGCGCAGACTCTGTCACAAGGGAGCCAACCGCATGATCGTGCCGTTGTGAAACAATTAAAAACAACATTTACAAACAAGGGACTATGTGGACTTGGAGTGAAATTTGTGCGATGCCGCAAATGCAGGATATTCCTTGCAAAGTGGAAACAGATGAACATGGAAAAATCATCATGGCTCCGGTCAAAGTACGTCATTCAGGATACGCGTGGGAAATTTTGATTTTGCTCCATAATTTGATGGATGGAGGCAAAGTTTTACCCGAGTGTGCAGTGACCACTCCAAAAGGAGTGAAATCGGCGGATGTGGCGTGGTGTTCTTTAGAGCGTTGGTCTTTGATCAAAGATGATGATGCGGCACATATTGCTCCAGAAATTTGTGTTGAAGTGATGTCTGAAAGCAACACAGTAAAAGAATTAGAGCTCAAATGTTTACTGTATTTACAGCAAGGAGCCGACGAGGCTTGGATTTGTGACTTGGAAGGGAACTTGCGTTTTTTTAATCAGACAGGAGAGGTACTCCCCTCTGAGAAAGTCCCTAAAATGCCGAATTGGGTTGGTATCTGACATCAAATCATCCGGCAAGTTAATCTCAGACTTTTTCTGATGTGTTTGGGGACGTCACCCCACGTTACGATTCGCTTGTGACAAGACCAGCGCTGTCGTCCCTGTTGCGACAAGCTCTCCGCGCTCCCCCAGCGCAACCGCCCCCGACTCTCGCAGAATCTTGATAGATTGAAATCATAAAAAATCAGCGTTTTCATAGCTTTGATCAATCATCACGCCGCTGCCTGACGCGCAGCTCCAAACTCACGCTTGCATCTTGTTAGCACTCAATTATGATAAGTGCTAATAAACAAACTTCACTGGAGCGATCAACATGGACCCACGCAAATTCACTGAAAAATCTCTCGCCGCCTTGGAAGCCGCCCACGGCAGCGCGGTGCGACGGCAGAACTCACAGATCCAGTCTCTGCACTTGCTGCATGCGCTCATCGAGCAAGAGGATGGGCTCGTGCCGCGACTGCTAGAGCAAGCAGGACACTCCCTGCCGGATCTACAAGCAAAGTTGAACCGCAAACTCGACGAACTCCCGACGATTCACGGCAACTCTGCGCCGCAAGTCAGCGGTTCTGGCGAGCTGAACCAAGCGCTTGTCCGCGCGGAAGACGAAGCCAAAAAGATGAAGGACGAGTTCGTGAGCGTCGAGCATTTGCTGCTGGCGCTGATCCACGAAGGCAAAAAAGGTAGCGCTGGACGCTTCCTGCAAGAGCTGGGTCTGACCCGCGAGCAGTGCTCTGCCGTGCTGAAAGAAGTGCGCGGGAGCCAGCGAGTGACCTCGCAAAATCCTGAAGAAACCTACCACGCCTTGGAGAAGTACGGGCAAGACCTGACACAGCGGGCGCTAGACGGCAAACTGGACCCAGTGATTGGGCGTGACGAAGAGATCCGCCGCGTGACGCAAGTGCTGTCGCGCCGCACAAAAAACAACCCTGTGCTGATTGGGGAACCGGGCGTTGGGAAGACCGCGATCGCGGAAGGGCTCGCTCAGCGCATCGCGCGGCATGACGTGCCCGACAGCCTGAAAGACAAACGCATCGTCGCGCTCGACATGGGCGCCTTGATCGCTGGAGCAAAATATCGCGGGGAGTTTGAAGAGCGACTCAAGGCGGTGCTGGGCGAGGTGCAGCAGTCCAATGGCAACATCATCTTGTTCATTGACGAGCTGCACACCGTCGTGGGGGCCGGCAAGACCGAAGGCGCGATGGACGCCGGCAACTTGCTCAAGCCGATGCTCGCCCGCGGAGAGCTGCACTGCATCGGCGCGACGACGCTCGATGAGTATCGCAAGCACATTGAGAAAGACCCGGCGCTGGAGCGGCGCTTCCAGCAGGTGATGGTTCATCAACCCAACGTGGCCGACACGATCTCGATTCTGCGCGGGCTCAAAGAGCGTTACGAAATTCACCACGGCGTGCGCATCAAAGACAGCGCCCTGATCGCGGCAGCGACCTTGTCACATCGCTACATCGCAGATCGATTCTTGCCCGACAAGGCGATTGATTTGATGGACGAGGCGGCAGCCAAACTGCGCGTCGAAATCAACTCTATGCCTGCCGAAATGGACGAGATCTCTCGCCGAATTCTGCAACTTGAGATCGAAAAAGAAGCCCTGAAAAAAGAAGAAGACGCCGCGTCTAAAAAGCGACTCGAGTCCCTCAGCCGCGAGTTGGCCGAGCTTCAGCACAAAATGGACACCTTCTCGCTGCAGTGGGAGAAAGAAAAGCAGGCGATCCTGTCGCTGAGTGACCTGAAGAAGCAGCTGGAGGAGGTCAAGCTGGCGATCGAACAAGCCAAGCGTAGCTACAATTTAGAACAAGCCGCGCGGCTCGAGTATGGCGACCTGCCAGCCTTGGAGGCCCAGCTCAAAGCCGCACAAAGCAACGCCGAGCAGCACGAGAACCAGCTGCTCAAAGAGGAAGTCAGCAGCGAAGATATCGCGGAAATTGTGGCGCACTGGACTGGGATTCCGGTGAGCAAAATGCTGGAGAGCGAGCATGAGAAGCTGCTGCATTTGCCAGAGCACTTGCAGCAGCGCGTCGTGGGACAACACATCGCGATTGAGACGGTCTCCGACGCCGTGCTGCGGGCGCGCTCTGGGATCAACGACCCGCATCGCCCGCTGGGGAGCTTCATCTTCTTGGGACCAACCGGGGTCGGGAAGACGGAGCTTGCGCGGGCGCTCGCGGAGTTCCTCTTTGATGATGAGCAGAACATCACCCGCATTGATATGTCGGAGTATATGGAAAAACACGCCGTCGCCCGGCTGATCGGCGCACCTCCAGGATACGTGGGCTACGAGGAAGGTGGGCAGTTGACCGAGGCCGTCCGGCGGCGCCCCTACAGCGTGATCTTGTTTGACGAGATCGAAAAAGCGCACCACGATGTCTTCAACCTTTTGCTGCAGCTGCTGGATGACGGGCGCCTGACAGACTCGCAGGGGCGCACGGTGGACTTCCGCAACACGCTAGTGCTGATGACTTCTAACATTGGCTCAACGCGCATCATGGAACAGACCGCGAACAACGTAGATTTTGTGACGATTCGTTCGGCGGTGATGGGCGAGCTGCGACAGCACTTCCGGCCCGAATTTTTGAACCGTGTGGACGATACGGTTGTGTTTCACCCGTTGCAGCGAGAGCATCTGCGTGACATCATCCGCATCCAGTTGCGGCGCCTGCAGCAGCGCTTGGACGAACGCCAAATTTTGCTGGAACTCGATGACGCTGCGCTAGATTTGCTCACGGAGTCGGGCTTCGACCCGGTCTTTGGAGCGCGCCCTCTCAAACGAGCCATTCAAAAAGAGCTGGAGACGCCGCTCGCTCGTGCTCTGCTCGCTGGTTCGGTCAAAGTCGGGCAGACCCTGCGTGTGACCGCGAGAGAGCATCATCTGGAGTTTGTTTCCCAGCCGTGACGCTTTCTAAGGAGCGCTGGGCGGCCGCGGAGGCCGGCTGCCCAAACCTCAAGAGAGAGGCGAGAGCGCTCCATCTCTTGCGCGGTTCCACGCTTTAACTTTCATCCCAGCTCACCATACTTTGTCCAACAAACCGCTCCTGTCCGCTCATTCCTCTTATCGTCTCCTCGCGCTGAGCTACGGCATCGTGTGTCATGCTTCCTTTGTTTTAGGCGTCGGCAGCATGATGCTTGGGATGTACTATGGGCTCACGCTCGGGCTCGGGACGCTCTCTACGCCGTGGAGTTGGTTGGTCAACTTGGGGTTGATCTTCCAGTTCCCGCTGGCGCACTCGCTCTTGCTGACTGCTCGTGGACGTCGTTTTCTCAGCGGCCTCGCTCCGCAGGCGGTGGGGCGCGACCTGACGACCACCACGTACGCGACGGTTGCCTCGTGGCAGCTGCTGTTGCTGTTCTGGGGTTGGACGCCGAGCGGCTTGGTCTGGTGGGAAGCCAGCGGTGTGGCGGAGGTGGGGCTGACGGCGCTTTATGTCAGCGCGTGGTTGTTGCTGGGGAGCGCGATGCTCACGGCCGGCATTCAGTTACAGACCGGTCTGCTTGGCTGGTGGGCGGTGTTTCGACAACGGCGCCCCCGCTATCCGTCCATGCCCACAACGGGGTTGTTTCGTCTCACGCGCCAGCCGATCTACGTCACGTTTGCGCTCACGCTCTGGACGGTCCCGACATGGACGCCCGATCAGCTCTTGCTCGCTGTGCTGTGGACGGGCTACTGTGTCCTCGCGCCTCTGCACAAGGAACAACGCTTCACTCACCTCTTTGGCGACGCCTTCCGCGAGTACCAACAACAAGTGCCGTACTGGCTCCCGCAGTGGTCGAACCTCTCACATCTCTTTACTCAACAGGATATGCAACGTAACGACTGCTCCATCTACGAGACACACGGCGCGGAGTGGTGGCGTGGTTCCCAGCGTTTTTTGCGCACCTTGCAGAGCCTCGTCCCCCCGCGCATGCGCTTTTTCTCGCAGTTTGTGGATTGGCAGGGCAAGACCGTGCTGGATCTCGGCTGTGGCGGAGGTTTTATGAGTGAAGAGCTGGCGCGCCGAGGCGCGACGGTGATCGGGGTGGACCCTGCCGCCGCCGCCCTACAAGCTGCGCGCGAGCATGCGCAGCAGTCCAAGCAGTCGATCGACTATCGCCACGGGGCCGGCGAGTCGCTGCCGTTAGAGGCGGCTTCTGTGGATCTGGTCGTCTGTGTGGATGTGCTGGAGCATGTGACCGATTTGCCGCGCACTTTGGATGAGATTCGGCGCGTGCTACGTCCGGGGGGCTCCTTCTGCTTTGACACCATCAACCGCAACTGGCTGGCGTCCTTGGTGATTGTGCGTCTGGGGGAAGACGTGTTGCGCTTGCTGCCGCGTGGAACGCACGACCCAGAGCTGTTCATCAAACCGCAAGAGCTGCGCAGCTTACTGCAAGAGCGCGGCTTTGTGTGTCAGCCCTTCACAGGGCTTGGACCATGCGGCGTGAACCGTCACGGCGAGCTTAGGTTTGGCGCGTTGCCTAGCACGTTGCTGATGTACATGGGCGTGGCAACCCTCACTTGAGCAGCAGCTCGTGCGGGTTGAGGTAGTAGATTTTGCGCCAGCCTTGCGGCGCGAACGGATCCAAGCGCCATAGATAGGGGATGATCGTGCGCACTTCATAGTGCACATGAGCAGGCCGGTTACGTGCGTTCCCAGTGTTCCCCACCGTCCCGATTTTCTCGCCTGGAAAAACAAACTCGCCCTTGTCTGCGTCGACGCTCTGCAGGTGCGAAAAGTAGTGATAGCGCAGCCGGCTGTCGATCATCTGCACAAAGTTCCCACCGAGCCGATTTCGGCCTGTAGCGGTCACTCTGCCAAACAGCGGCGCAATGACGGGAGTCCCCGACGCTGCGAAGATGTCGATGCCGCGGTGCACCCCCGAGGCGCCCCAGGGATGGTGCCAAAAGGTGTCATGGTTCCAGTCGGCAGAAGTTGCGTCTTCTACAGGAATCTTTGGATTCCAACCACCGAACCACGAGGCACTACCCAAGAGCGTCAGCAGCGCCAACAGACGCCATAAGAGCCACCGAAATAAACGTCGCATTTACTCCACGAAGCGAGATGGAACCGCAGTTTCTTGCCACACACGCATCCAAATTCCTGTGCGCCAAGCGCGCTGTTCGGGTTCTTGCCAACATGAGCTTGCCGACCAACTCGGCGCGATCCACAACACGTCGGGCCCGTCACACAACAACGGCAACCGATCCCGTTGCTCAGGGGGCACACGCTGATCGCGCAAGAAGTCTTTCAGTTTGACCGAGTGTGGTTTCCAAGGTGGATGAAACCGGTCTCCATCGCGGCGAAAGCGCAGCGTCAACGGGGACTCTGGTGCCAATGGCGGGAACCAAACGGCTTCGGGATGAGGAGCTGTCGCACAATCCGTCCAGCAGCGCAGACGCAGATCCGCCTCGCAGCGCACCATCACTCCAGCGCAAGGGAGCTTCACGATGACGTCGCTCACCACCGCTGGACACGAGAGTTGACCATGCGCGGCGAACACCGTCACATGGCCACCGAGCTCTAGCTGCCACGCGTCTGCCGGCTTCGTGCGCAGCTGCCTCGTGAGTCGTTCGATCTGCAAAAAATCGACGCTGCGCCCCGTCCAACCTTGCAACCAATGATGCAACACATCCCAGCACAGGAAATCATCTAGGGCAATCAGCTCCGCAATGCGCAGCGTGTTCTGGGTCTTGAGGTTGGGAAAGCGCCGCTGATGTTCGGCTGCGAGGTGCCGCTGCAAGGCCAAACTTTGACGTGACAGCTCCTCAAAGCGGCGTGATAACGGGCCATTCGTCACTTGTTGCAGACGAGGGATCACCTCTAGGCGCAAAAAGTTACGCGTGTAGTCAGGCTGCTGATTGGAAGCGTCCTCGACCCACGAACGCTGGTGCGTCTGTAAGTAGCTCACTAGCTCCGCCTTCGAGACGGTCAGCAGCGGGCGGAACCAAGTCCCATCGAACTCACGGATCCCTTGCAAGTTCGAGAGATGTGTCCCCCGCAGCAGCTTCATCAGCTGCGTCTCCAGCTGATCATCGGAGTGGTGCGCTGTGACGATGACATCGAGTTGCAGCAGCGTTTGGAGATGCGTCGCTTCTGCGCGCCGCCACTGTCGCGCTGCGGCTTGCGTTCCCGCCGTCCGTTGGGCGAGCTGGTGGTTCTGACGAAGATGAAACGGGAACAGAAGAGACTGCGCTTGCTGACGGACGAACTCCGCTTCTCGCGCCGCTTCGGGGCGGAGTCCGTGGTGAAAATGGAGGACGTGCGTGCGGGCAGGGGACGCAGAGATTTCGGCGAAGAGGTGCAGCAGGGCGGTGGAGTCGGAGCCGCCGCTGACGCAGAGCAGACACTTCGCGTCGCGCAGGTGATGTTGGGCAAGGCGCTGGGCGAGGTGTTGCGCGAGCGGGGACATTTCAGCGGAGTTGAGCTTCTAGGGCACGAGCGGCTTTTTCGGCCATGGGGTGGTCGGGATATTCTTCGATGAGCGCTTTCCAGACAGTGAACTGGCGGGTGTTGTCGCGCATGTCATAGAACGCTTGTCCGAGAGAGAACATCGCGGCAGGGAGATGCTGACTGGCAGGGTGAGTGCGGATGAGTGTGCTGAGGTGCGAGGCCGCCTGTTCGGGATAACCGGCTTGCAGGAAGCCGTTGCCCAGCACCATCAGCAGGTCATCTTTGCGATAATCGGATTTGCTAGTGAGCAGCGGTTGCAGGTGATCCACGGCGCGATTGACGTCGCCAGACTGCAAGGCGAGCAAGCCGATGACTAGAGGTTCGCTGTCGCTGCGGTCTGCAGAAGTTGATTGCTCTCGCTTTTGTTGCAGCTCCGTGAGTTGGTCTTGTAGCACCAAAACAGTGCGCTCCAGCGTCTGTAAATCTCTTCTCATGGCGTCAATGTCTTCAGCGGTGAGCGACAGCCGTGAGAGTTCATTCTGACGCCGCGCTTGTTCTGCCGTGAGCTGTTGGATGCGCTGGAGCAGTTGGTCGTGACGCTGCAACGTTCCTTGCAGTTGAGTGACTTGATCTTGGAGGTTTTGTAGCAGCTGCGCTTGTGCGGTCCCGTGGCAGAGAAGCAGGGTTCCGAGCAAGAGTAGGAGGTGTTGCAGTGTGTGACGCATGATCATGGTTGAGTTGGGTTGCTCCACGCAGGAGCCGTCTCGATGACGTTGGCAGGATGAGTGGTCACGCGCACCATGCGTCCACCATAGGCCGACATATAGTAGAGCTTGGCAGTGCCTGTGCGTCGTGACGTGAAGACGATTTGTTGGCCGTTGGGAGCCCAGTCGGGCTGTTCGGAATGGAAAGGGCCAAAGGTTAATTGCTGCACCAGTCCGGTGTCGAGCGTAACTTTGAAGATTTGGAAAAAACGTTCCTTGAGAGCCTCCAGTAGCAAGTGTTTCCCGTCAGGAGACCATCGAGGTGCGCTAGCGTAGCGTCCCTCAATGGGCAGGCGTGTCGTGGTGCGCGTGGCGAGCTCATGAACATAGACGCCCGGCTGCCGGAAGCGTCGGCGGTCGGAGACAAACGCGATGCGATCTCCTTGAGGCGACCAAACGGGAGACGTCTCTAAACTAGGCCACTGAATGACCGGAGTTAGGACGTTGCTGTCGAGGTGATAGCGGAAAATGTCAGAGTTTCCTTCTCGCATCAGCGTGAGCAAAATTTCGTTAGCGGTTGGATTCCAGCTGCCGCCTAACGGTTGGGCGCTGCCGGGAAACCGCAAGCGCTGTGGGCGAGGACGATCAAGCGGCTGAATGGCGATCTCGGTTGCCGTGGAAGTGAAGAGTGTGTAGAGCAGCCGCTGATTGTCAAATGACCAGTGCGGCAAATTGCTAGAACCTAGCTCAAAGCTGAAGCGTTGTGCGTTGCTGCCGTCAAAGTTCGTGACGTAAATCTGTTTGGTTTGATCTGGAAACTTCGCGGTGTAAGCGATCCGGCTTTGGCTGACTCCTGCAAGGTCCAGAACGGCGCGCAGGAGATCGTCACACAAGGACAGGGCAAGCGGGCGCAAGTTTTCAGTGTCTGCGGGGTAAGAGCGATCTGCAATGACGCGATCTTCTCGCACGTCTCGCAGCACACTGCGGGCTTCGGAGGCTTGTGGAAACTGGAGTGTCCACTGAAAAGAGAACGGATCTAGCAGGGAGTCGCTGCTGCGCGCGGGCGGCAGGGCTTGCGCGTCGAGTTCAAAGAAGAGCGTTTGTTCAAGGTTGCGTTCAAGCAGCTTGAAGAGGTCGCTAGTCGTGCGCGGAGGCAGGTTCTGTATCTCAACGGCGACGCGCAGAGGCCGAAAGCGAGGGTTGGTGACGTCAAAATACTCCAAGGCCGCCAGGTTGGGCGCAAGCCATCCCAATAAACACAGGAGCAGCAAAAGTGAGCGCATGGTGGACTGGTTAAAACTGAAACGATTGAGGGCTGAAGCGCACGCCAAACTCGTAGGACGGTTCGGCATAGGAGTCTGGAAGCGGTGGCAGAAAACGCAGCTCGCGCAGCAAAGCAACCACCGAATCATCTAACGCTTTGTTGCCAGAGAGCCCCTCAACGCGATAGCTGAGGATCTTGCCTGACGGTTGAATTTTGAAGCGTACCACAGTTGTTAAATCGCTGCCGACCAAGTGGAAGGGGACTTGCCACAGCGCGACGATGAAGCGGTTGATTTGCTCAGAGTAATCTTGCGCTTCGGCTTGGGAGAGAGCGGCTTGGGGCGGGCCGAGCGCGCTGCTGGGGATGGTCGTGGGAGCGCCGACGGGGACCAAGTCGATGCCCTCTAGCATTTGCAGCAGCTCGCTGTTTGGTGGGAGCGGCTTGACAGGCTGAGGGGGGGCTTTCTGAGGGAGCCTCGCTGCGGCAGAGATGATGTTAGAGAGCGATTGGTTGTTCTCCAACAGCTGAGAGCCGCTCTGCGTGGAGCGAGGGGGAGGAACGGCGCGCGCTGGTGGGGGAGTGGCGGTTGACTGCTGGGTTGTGACCACATCGGGTGAGGGGAGCGCGGTTGGTTCTTCGGTGCTCTCGGTGGCAGCTACTTCCTCTTCCGATCGCTCTGCGGTTGTCTCTGTTTTCTCATCCGTTGGATTTTTGGCGGTCTCCGACGGGTTGGGGGCTTCTGTGACGGCGGGGGAAGGCGGCGCTTCCATCTCAGGAGCAGGGGCTTCAGCAGGCGTCTCAGGGATCGACTGGGCGATGGGTTCGGCAGGCGGTGACTCTGGAACGTCGGCAGGCTCCTCTTCGATTGCTGGGAACTCCTCGCGATCTGGGAGGGGTTGGGGGCGCGCCGTTGCGTCCGTATCCGGCTGAGGCGGGCGGTTTGGCTCTAGGTCGGCGAGCGAGACAAGTGAGATCATCTGCATGCGGTTGCGTCCCTCAGCTGGCTGGAGACCCAGCAATCCGAGGGCAATCGCAAGATGCAGGGCAAACGAAAACAGCAGCGGCCAGCGATTTTCTATCCACCAAGAACGCGACATGTCTGTTACCAAGAGAGACGAGAAGAGAGATTGTGGAAAAAGTAATTTGCGTCGAGGAAAATTAAGTTGGCTTGTCGGTCTGACTCACAGACGAGCACTTCGTCGTTCAAGGCAAGGGGAATCTTTTCAGAGCCGTCGGCCGCCAAAAAAACTTCGCTTTCGCGAGTTTCAGGGTGCACTACGAGGCGAATCTCCGAGTCGTGCGTAACCACCAGATGCCGTGAGCGAAAGTCATATTCGTTTAGACCGCTGACGATCATGCAGCGCAGCTCGGGCATGACGATGGGAGAGCCTGCGGCCATCAGATAGGCGGTGCTGCCGGTGGCGGTTCCAACAATGACGCCATCGCCCCGAATCCGTCGAATGCTCTTGTTGTTGATGATCAATTCTACTGTGATCAGACGTGTGGCGCCTTTGATGACGATTTCGTTGACTGCGTGCAGCTCTCCATGTGGATGCTGGCAGTGAATCATCGAGCGAGGGCTGATGATGTAATCGCCTTCTAAGACGCGCTGAAGAGTGTTGTCTAATTCTTCGCGATTGCCTGCGGTGAGAAAGCCGACGTTGCCGTAGTTGATCGCGAGCACAGGGCAGCTGGAGTGGTGATTGAGAGCGTATAGCACGGTGCCGTCGCCGCCCACCGTGATGATCATGTCGAGTCCTTGTTGTTGCGGAGAATCCCAATCAAGTGGAACAATGCTAATGTTGTAGCGAGCAAACCATGCGACAAGATGATCGATTAAGCCTTGCTGTGTGCTAGGGTCACTGAGAAAGAGTCCAACGTTTTGTAAGTGCAACGGGAAGGGTTGTCGCGGATGTATCATTCCGTATTTGCTCGTCGGAGAAAGAGAGTCAGAGGGTTATACGTGGATTCGCAAGACTCCATGTGCGAGGCTTGCACTTCCTCAGGAAGTGTGGAAGCATCAAACCTTAAAATCTGATGAATCGTCTTGCAATTTGTTAAAGTTAAAATCAGGCATCATGAAGCGGCCCAGAAAAAATCGCAAATCCAATTTGCATTGGCCGCTGGCAAGCCATAACGCTGTAGCGAGAGAGGATGTGTGAATCCAATGTTTCGTAGTTTGGGAATTTGGCTGGTGATCGGTCTCATCATGCTGCTGCTATTCAATATGATGGGCTCACGCACTAGCACTGAACAGCAGGTGCCCTTCTCTGAGTTCATGGATCAGGTCGAAGCTGGCTCTGTGCTGGAGGTAGTTGCGAAAGAGAACCATATCATCGGTATTACTGACACCAACACGCGCTTTCAAACGCAAATCCCCAACTACCCTGACTTGTATGCCAAGCTTCAGGAGAACAATGTGCGTGTACGCGTAGCGCCTCCGGAGCGCGGAAATTTGTTCATGGCGATTTTAAATAGTTGGTTCCCGATGCTGTTGATCATTGGCATCTGGATCTTCTTTATGCGTCAAGTACAGGGCGGCGGAAATCGGGCTATGAGCTTTGGGAAAATCCGCACGCAAGTCACCGAGAAGAAAGACAACCCCATCACGTTCTCCGATGTCCAAGGCATTGACGAAGCGCGGGAAGAGCTGCAAGAGATTGTCGATTTTCTCTCAGATCCAGAAAAATTTCAGAATCTTGGCGGGGAGATCCCACGCGGAGTTCTCTTGATGGGTGACCCCGGAACCGGAAAGACACTCCTCGCAAAAGCGATCGCAGGGGAAGCAGGGGTCCCCTTCTTCAGCATCAGCGGTTCTGACTTTGTGGAGATGTTTGTGGGCGTCGGCGCAAGCCGAGTTCGGGATTTGTTTGAGCAAGGCAAGAAGAACGCGCCCTGCATCATCTTCATAGATGAAATTGACGCCGTCGGCCGCGCTCGGGGTGCCGGACTGGGCGGTGGAAATGACGAAAGAGAGCAAACGCTCAATCAACTGCTTGTGGAGATGGACGGTTTTGCGCCGAATGAGGGAATCATCGTGATCGCAGCAACCAACCGCCCTGATGTGCTAGACCCGGCGCTGATGCGCCCCGGACGGTTCGATCGTCATGTGGTCGTCCCAGCGCCTGACCTGAAGGGGCGCGAGTCCATTCTGAAGGTGCACACCAAACATATTGAGTTAGCGAGTGACGTCGACCTGCACTCCATTGCACGGGGAACTCCTGGTTTTACCGGAGCAGATCTCTCCAATTTGGCAAACGAAGCGGCGCTGTGGGCCGCGCGCAACAATAAGCCCGAAGTTGACAACAGCGACTTTGAGCACGCCAAAGATAAAGTGCTCATGGGCGCGGAGAGACGAAGCATTCTGATTACCGACGATGAGAAGCGCACAACGGCCTATCACGAGGCTGGGCACGCGATTGTGGCTGCGGCGATCGAAGAGGTAGACCCTGTTCACAAAGTCACGATCATTCCGCGTGGGCGAGCCTTGGGAGTCACACAGCTGCTCCCAACGGAAGATCGACACAGCTACACCAAGCAAAAATTGGTGGGCCAATTAGCGATGATCATGGGGGGACGCGCAGCGGAGCATCTAATCTTTGACCGCTACACAACCGGTGCTTCCGATGATCTGAAGAAAGCCACTGATCTCGCACGGCGCATGGTCTGCCAATGGGGAATGAGCGAAGAGATGGGGCCTCTGACGTATTCAGAAGAGCGCAACAATTTCTTGGGCCGCGATTCTGTGCAGAGCAAATGGTTCAGCAACGAATCCGTCAGAATGATTGATAACGAAGTGCGCACACTCCTGAACGCTTCTTATGAGCAAGCTTGCGAGATTCTTGTCAAAAATCGCAGCGCGCTCGATCAGTTGGCTGATCAATTGATTGAAGAAGAAACCATTGACGGAAACGCTGTCACCCAAGCCATTGAGCACACTCAACCCACCGCGATCAACTGACTCTCCTCACCTGAAAGCATGGACCTAGCGAGCCTCTCTTATCTTCGATGGCAAGACCTGCTCGATGTGGCCCTGCTTTCTTTCCTCTTCTACCGCATCCTCGTCCTGATCAAAGGCACGCGCACGATCCCCATGCTCATGGGCATGTTTACGCTCATCGGGCTCTATGTGCTGTCTCGGTTGTTCCAGCTGGATGCGACCGGGTTGCTAATGGACAATCTCGCCAACTCTCTGGTGCTTGTGCTGATCATTTTGTTCCAAGGAGACATTCGCAACGCGTTGGCCCAGTTTGGCCTGATTGCCCTCTTTCGCGACCAAAGTACGCAACAGCGTGATGTCGCTGAGCAGGTGCTGTCGGCCTGTCGTAAGATGGCAAAACGCAAGATTGGAGCGCTTGTTGTATTTGAACAGGAAGTGGGGCTGCGAAATTTCACCGACAGAGGAACCGTCATCAATGGCTCTGTGAGCGAGAGCTTATTGCTGTGCATCTTCCACCCGACATCTCCCTTGCATGATGGGGCTGTGGTCTTGAACACAAAGGGCGATCTCGTCGCTGCGAAGTGCATTCTGCCGGTTTCAAATAACCACAATTTGCCGGCGATGCTCGGCACTCGACACCGGGCTGCGATTGGATTGAGCGAAGAGACAGACGCAATTGTGTTGGTTGTTTCCGAAGAACGCCGGGAGCTGAGCCTCAGTTACAAAGGCCAACTGTTGCGGGATACGGAAGCGAAGGTGGAACAGGCCCTGCTGATGCTGCTCAGCGGTCGCTTCAATGAAGTGCAAGAGCTGATGAACGAACACCAACAAACGTCCGCCGAAAGCGTTGATGAAACCGAGCCAATCTCTATCAGTCGTAGTGAAAAAACTGCTACTCCTCCCCCTCTTCCTAGCTGATGGGCTTCCTCTTCAATGCGCAACAATCTTTCCTTCAAAGTCCTAGCTCTCGTCTTAGCCGTCACCGTCTGGTATTTGGCAAAACAAGAAGACGAGCCCATTCAAATCAGCTTTTTTGCTCCGATTGTCTTCACGAATGTGCCACCTTCGCTGCAAGTGACAGTGAATCCTACCCAAGTCAACATCTCGGCTTACACTAGCGCGCGGAGAAGCAATGCCTTCAACCCCTCCGAAGTGCGAGCCGTTCTGGACTTAGGGCAGGCACAACCTGGCGTTTATGACTACTCGATTACCGAAGAAAATATTGAAGCCACAGGAACGCTGCAAATGGAGCGGATCTCGCCGTCACAAGTGCAACTTGAGATCGCGCAACTAGTGGACAAAGAGTTCCGGCTGCAACCTCGCTATAGTGGTCAACTCAGCGAAGGGTTCCTGCTTGAAGACATCGAGATTGTTCCTCCGGTGGTTCGGTTGCGTGGTCCTCAAGCCACCATGGAATCTTTTGATGTTGTGATGACGAAGGAGATCGATCTCAGCGGTTTGAATAGTTCGATTGATATACTCGTGCAAATTGATTTGCCGAACTCGAACCTGCAAATTCTTCCGAGCGAATTTGATTATTACACTGCGAGAGTCTTGGTGCGGGCTCTGCCAATTAAAAAGCGATTTGAAAACGTGCCGATTTATCTAAGAAACAGTGAGTTCGTCTCATTAGTAAATCCAAATACATTTAGTCTCTTCTTAGAAGGCCCTCCTGACATTATTAACAATTTGAGCACGAGTGAAGTTTACGGGACAGTAGACCTTGCTGATTATCAACCAGGAGACTATCAAATCTCGCCTAAGCCTGTGGTCCCTAAACAGGTGAATGTGCTGCAACAGTGGCCGGTTGTTTCCTTGTGGGTCAAGTCGACCCCTCTCTCTAATGAAGAAAAAATTGAGAATGAACGTTTAGTCAACCGCCTTACCACCCCATATCCTTACCCTCCCCAACCATAATTGATATGATTGCGCTACACGTAAACGTCGACCACGTCGCGACTCTGCGCCAAGCAAGACGCACCACAGAACCAGACCCTATTGCTGCGGCTGCTATCGCGGAGCTGAACGGAGCAGATGGGATTACGGTTCACTTGCGAGAAGATCGCAGGCACATCCAAGACCGTGATGTTCACATCTTGCGAGAAACCGTAAAAACAGTCTTGAATCTGGAGATGGCCGTTACGGATCCAATGTTAGAGATTGCCTTACAGATCAGGCCGGAAGTCGTGACTCTCGTCCCCGAGAAAAGAGAAGAAATCACTACAGAAGGTGGCCTTGATGTCGCCGTCGATTGGAAACGTATGTGCGATTTTGTGAAAGAATTAGTGAACGCCGAGATGCGAGTGAGTCTATTTGTTGATCCAGATCCGCAACAAATTGAGGCGTCCGCGAAAGTTCAAGCGACTGAGGTCGAACTACACACGGGTACCTATGCCAATCTAAAGAGTGCCCACCGGCGCTCGGAGCAGTGGGATCGTCTCGCGGTTGCCGCGGAGGCCGCCCATCAACATGGGTTGCAAGTCAACGCAGGACATGGGCTGACCTATCACAACACGCGCGCCATTTGCAAACTGCCACATTTGCGTGAATTGAACATTGGACACAGCATTATCAGCCGCTCTGTTCTCTATGGACTCGCGGAATCGGTCAGGGAAATGCGTCGCTTGATTGATGAAGAAGTGGCTCAACACGCGAACGAAACGCAGCGAGAACGATGAAAGATATTATTATTGAATACTCTCCACAGGAAATCCGCGTCGCGATTTTAGAGAACGATACGCTGACGGAAATTTATCATGAGCGTGAACGGGAGCGTCGGATTGTTGGCAATATTTACAAAGGACGCGTTGCCAAGGTCTTGCCTGGGATGGAATCTGCGTTTGTAGAGATTGGAGAAGAGCGATCGGCCTTTCTCTATATTGATGACATCCTGCCTGAAGTTGTAGGAAAACGGGCTTTCAATGGGGAAGGGAAAGTGCCGATTGAACGGATTTTAGAAGAAGGCCAAGAGATCTTAGTTCAGGTATCCAAGGGGCCGATTAGTACAAAGGGCGCCCGAGTGACTACACAGATCTCTCTGCCCGGGCGCAACCTAGTATATATGCCGTTTACCGAGACCGTGGGGGTCTCGCGTCAAATTACTCAAGATGCCGAGCGCAATCGCTTGCGTGACATTGTGATGCAGCTGCGGCCGGCAAACGAAGGGTTCATTATTCGCACGGTGGCAGAAGGACGCACTGAAGAAGATCTGCATACAGATATCAATTTCTTGGTGTCTTTGTGGGAAGGCGTTCGGCAAAATGCACAAAAAAGTCGGCCGCCTAGCCTGCTTCACACCGACCTCAACGTGATCTACCGCACGATCCGCGATGTGTTCTCAAAAGACGTGCGGAAACTCGTCATTAACGACAAGACGCAATATCAGCAAATTCGTCAGTTTGTGAAGAACTATTTGCCCCGCTACGGCTCTATAGTTGAACTTTACTCCTCTCTGATTCCTATTTTTGACCACTATGGGATTGAGAACGAACTCGAACGGGCTCTGGGACAAAAAGTTTGGCTGCCTTCAGGAGGATCTCTCATCATTGATCAAACCGAAGCACTCACCGCCATCGACGTCAACACAGGACGATTTGTAGGCAAAGAGAGCCACGAAAAGACCATTCTGCGCACAAATTTAGAAGCTGTCTCGGAGATCGTTTATCAGCTCCAACTGCGAAACATCGGAGGCATCATCATCATCGACCTGATTGATATGGAGCAGGCGCAGCACCGCCAAATGGTCTATCAAGCTCTGAAAGAGCAACTGCGAAATGACAAAGCCCGCAGTAAAATTCTCCAAATTAGTGAGATGGGACTCGTTGAGATGACCCGCAAACGAGACCGCGAGAGCCTAATGCGCTACCTCTGCGATCCGTGCCCTTACTGCAATGGTAGCGGGAACATTAAATCCCCGGCGACGGTCACGGCGGAGATTTTTCGAGAAGTGCAGCGAGTGACACGTCAAAAAAAGCGTGGCTCTGTCTCCGTTTATGTTCATCCAGACCTACACTTTTATTTACAAGAAGAAGAGCCGAATACGGTGCACGCGATGGAAGTCGTCGTCGGCGTGCCCGTGACATTCAAAGCCTCCCCGTCTCTCCACCACGAACAATATGAAATCTATGAATACTGAATTAGACTCTCTGGTAGAAAAGAACCTGAAGGAACGCTTGAAAGACAATAGCTACCCTGGGCGAGGGATCGTTGTGGGGCAGGTGAGTCCGGAAAAGTGGGCGATTGTCTACTGGATTATGGGGCGGAGCGCTAACAGCCGAAACCGATGCTTTGTGGAACAAGACGGGAACCTGCAAACCGTCCCTGCAGATCCAAGGAAAGTCGAAGACCCGTCTCTGATTTTGTACAACGCGGTGCGACGCTGGAATCGCTGCTGGATTGTGACGAACGGGAGCCACACCGATGTGATTGTGGAGGAGCTGTCGCAAGGAAACGAACTCCTTAAAGCGTTAGAGACCCAACGGCATGAACCCGATGCCCCTAACTTCACACCTAGAATCTCGGGCTTGTTAGACTTTCGTGCAGAGCGTCCGACCGTGTATCTTTCTTCTTTGCGACAAAGTCAGCTCGTCCCTGAAGAATCAGATCACCGCCTCTATCAATTTCGTCGCCTGATGCCGGGCTACGGCTATGCCCTGACCACCTATCTGCAAGATGGGAATCCTCTGCCGACCTACGACGCGCCGCCATTTCTCTTGCCATTATTTGAAACTCCACGAAAATGCGCGGAATTCTTCTGGGAAAAGTTGCACTCTGAAAATAGAATCTCGCTTGCGGTTTTCCATATTCACGCGGAAAGTCTGGAACAAGAGATGCACATCATCAACGCTAACGCTCTCTCATCTGTTTGACAGATTGAGCTATCACGGCTTGCTCGGTTTCCGGTCGCCAGCCTCTTCTCTACACTCCAACCGGTCGAAACGGATATGTCTGCGGAACGACGTCAGTACCTGCGAGTCATCTTCGAAGAAACAATTCAAGTTCGCACTGAAGAGTGGACAGATCCCATCGCGACGGGACTTGATATCTCCCTTAACGGTGTACGCTTTCACTGCGAATATCCGCTGTCGGATGGCGAGCGCGTTATCATTCAATTTCAGCCTGACTTCGAGCTGGAGGGGGTCGCGCGCTGGTGCTGGCCGATTGAGTGGTACTATCAAGCCGCTGTTCAGTTTGCCGACATCACTCTGGAGCAGCAAGAGCAGCTCCGTCAGTACATCCGACAGACCACTGGGGAAGAATATCCCGATTACGGAGCTACCGAACCTGAAGACCAAGTCACGCAGCCCGAAATTGAAGAAGACGCGGGATTTACGGCGGCCCTAGAAGACGACGAGCTGCCCATCGACCTAGATGATGATGGCTTGGAGAGCGAAGAGGAGACAGACGAAGAAGGTGGCTTACGTCCTCAAAGCTATGCAGGACAAAACATCGCGCTGTTCATTGAGAAAGACTCGCCGCACGCGGACATGATGATCCAATATCTGGCTGATCGCACCGCGTTCGAAGTTAATTTGATCAACAAGCCAGGAAATCTCTGGCCGATGCTCCGCGAACACGTGTTAGATTTGGTGGTGATCAACCAAACGAGCACGAACGAAGAAGACGCAGATGCTGTGATGGAAACGCTCCGTCATGACTATCCAGAAGTCCCTTATATTGTGCTCGCAGGCCCCATTAGTCTGGAACAACGTCTGCGCTTGATTACCAAAGGCGCAGCAGACGTGATCACTCGCCCAGTTCACCTGTCGGCAATTGCCCAGAGCATTCTGTTGCAATTCCATGCGAACCAAGCGGAAGGCTCTTCGCTACCCGCTGGTCTATTAGATGATAACTTGGACATCTCGAACGAACTCGATCTTATGGAAAGCGAGTTTTAAGGTTCGAGCCTCAGTACTTCTTACCTCCAAGGAGCGGCCAACGATAACGGCAGCTCCTCCCCTCCTTTACTCTGCTAATCCAAACACAGACGAGAAATAGATCGGGTGATGGTACTGCATCAACTCCTGATCTTTCAAAGCTCCGAACATATTCTGATTTCGTAGATCTGGAAACGGAGTGATGTCTTCTAACTCGCCCTCTGGGCTTTCCCAGACAGAGTGGAAGATCGCCTGATAGTTAAAAAACTGCTTAATAAAATAATAGCCAAAGATCTGTCGACCTTGTTGTTCAGCCACCCGCGTTTTGACGTTGGTATGACAAGACCAAACGCGCCCCTGATAATCGGGCTGGCAAGGAATTAAGACGGGATAGTCACAACCAATGCGCTCACTAAATTCAGCGAGTGTCGCGGTTATTCGAGTGGGTAGATACAACATATTTTTGCTCCATAAGTTTAGCTACCGGTGAGCACACCGAAGAAGATAAATTGGGGACGATCATATTCTTCATCGCCGACCGGAACAGCGATCTCAAGTTTGATTGGAATCTGAACCAGAGAAGCAGCATCTACGCCCATGCGTAGTCCGATTCCTATGTTACGGCGATCCACAGAATCTGTCAGTTCTTCATTTTTGCCCCAAGCACGCCCCTGATCGTAGAAAATCGTCCCCTGCAACCCGAGGCTGCTGATGTTTCCCCACCAAGGATTTGTCACGAGCGGAAACTCATAGTCTAGGCGAGAAACCAATAAATTTTCTTGGCTCAAGTCACCCGATTGAGGATAGCCACGCAGGGTTTGGGGGCCGCCAAGAGAAAATTTTTTCTGATCAGGAGAGCTTCCTAACGTATTACTAAGCAATAACCGCCACTGAAGGCTGCTGCGGAATCCTGTCTGAAAGATCTGTGTGAGCGACTCCGACCACAGCGCATAAGAATAAGAGGTCTCCAGCTCCTGCGACGGCTGTTCAGTGCTCACGCTCCACCTGGTAATGTAGTCCCCAGTCGTTGCGTTTTGGCCCGTATACTCCGCCGTGACTACATTGGAGTCTCCGGTATCGCCGTCGCGGGCATCCGTAGAATATAAATACTCCAGCGCAACCCCGGCTTGAATAGAGTAGGAATACCGATCGGGATAAGTTGGGCTTTGATAACCCCCTTGTACTCCTTCAGAACGAACACCGCCAACTCGCCTCAGAACCACTTCACCAAAGAAATTTCTGCGCAGAAAGTTCTGCTTTCGCACTTCCAGCTGATAGAGAAAGTCCCGACTTTTGGTCCCATATCCCGGAATCGCATAGACACTGTAGTCACCTTGCCTATGGCGCAGGCCCACTCCAAAAGAGTTGCCATCAATCGCGTTGTTCGCAATGCCAGGAACAAAAGTGACCATTTGTTCGCGTTGCTTTTTCCAGTCAAAGGCAAAACGTAGCCGCAGAAAGGTGAAAGAGTGATTGTTGACTCTGGAGGTCTCCAGCAAATATTCCTGCGGATCTAAGGACACTTCGTCTGGCGGAGAATTGGTGCGAAACTGCACAATGTAGAGGGAACGACGACTAAAAATGCGCTTACGATACTCTGCCTCATCATCAGTCCGCAGAACGAGGTCAATCGGCATAACCGCTTCTTCTGGCTTCAAGACCTCTACTCGCACTAAATAGCGATTTTCCGCGATCTCTTCATAGCTGACTTCTCCCACGGCATAGTCCAAGCGTTTTGTCGTTTCAAACCATTGCTCAAAGAACCAACGCAGATCGGCTCCGGTCACTTGTTCCATGGAATATTTGAGATTGCGATGCGTACTGGTTTGGTATTGCCGATTGACAAAAAAATTGAGTAGACCTCTGCGAAAGTTCTCTTTTTCTACATAATACTCCAGCATGCTCATCACCATTGCTGCCTTATAGTTCACAGCTTTGAGATGCTCAGAAGTCGCAGCGTTCTCGCGGAAAGAACTGGCGATAGGTCGCAACAACTCTAGCTTTCCACTACGCGCCATATCTTCTACAAAGTGTTCCTTGAACTGTGGGTTCATCCAATTGATGAAATCAAAAATACCCGCGTCTCTGCCAAACTTTTGCTCATAAAAACGCATACTCAAGAAAATCGGAATCCCCCGACTGAGCCACATCTGAGAGTCTTCGTTATGCCAGATCGTTTCGCCAAACCATAATTTGCCGAGTCCCATTGTAAAGAGGCCTAAGACCCGCCGATCCATAAACTCGGTGCGCTCATAATGTGGTCGAGTGACCAAGACAATGTTGTTGAAAACACGCACATCTTCACTGCGACCTGGAACCTCAACCAGCTTGATATCTTCCCATGGAATGCGGAGCTGATATTCCGTCTGTAGGTAGCCCACATATTCTTCTGCCCACTGCTGTAGTAACCCAACTCTACGGGAATAAGCGTCGCGATAAAAAGAGTGAATCTCGCTAGGGGGTGTCTCTAATTGCTGGTGCTCAAGAGAAAAAATGAGCGGAAAGTATTTGACAGGACGCTGGGTAGTCGGCAGCTGAATAGCTGTGTCTGCGGGGACTACTTCCGCTACATTTGTAGTGATCAGGTGACCCGTCTCCGCTGAGCGCCAACGAATCCTGAAATGTGCCGGACTCGGTTCATCTAAACGCAAATCGGGCGCCTGCTCCAAGCTGCCTAAAAAGAGAGGATACCACTCCGCGCTAACTAACATTTGATCAACGATCCCCTCTTCGTAGCGCTCAGGAAACCTCGTCTCAAATTCGATTCTGACTTTTTCTAAGCCTCCCGTGTTGGCGATTCGGAGCAGGCCATTTCGGACAGAATATCCAACCTCTATATTGGGATTGTCTTCGAGGCGGAAATCGAGCTCTTGGCCCTCATGGTTGACGCTCTGGATGATCATCTCTCCTTGACTAAACCCATTAGGCTGCAAGGGGTCGTCATTCTGACTAAAGGTGCTGCTCGCAAAAATTGGGGTCTGCTTAGAGCGGCGTAGGCCCCTCTCATCTGGAGCAAGGAAACGGTTCATCGGCAACGCAAAGATCCACTCACTCCCCTGAGAATCGACCGGAATGTGGACTTCTAAGCTTCCTCGAAGCGTGCGTTGCTCGAGGGAAAAGCGTACGTCGCCTTCGTAATAGGGGAGGGAGCGAGGCTCTGCAGCGAAGAGGGAGAGCCCTAGACAGGAGACCAGCAGGGAGAACAGAAATAAAAACCGGAGCATGAATCACAGGTATGAGTGAGACAAGAATACCTGCGCCCTCGGCAGGTGGTTTAGGTAAGAAATGCTTTAGATGCAATATCTGAACGATAGTGCATGTTAGAGAAATGAATTTTTTGCAGACGACGATAACTCGCCTGCTGAGCCGCACGCAAATCGTCGCCAAGGGCAGAGACGTTCAAGACACGACCGCCGTTGGTGACCAGCGCCCCTGCTCTCTCAGCCGTCCCCGCGTGGAAGACGACTTCATCTGCGCTGGAATGAAGCTCGCCTGTGATCGGCAAGCCCTTCTCGTAACTGCCGGGATAGCCGCCAGACGCGGCAATGACACAGACGCACGCGCGCGGATTCCACTCGAGTGTGACTTCGTGCAGGCGGCCTTCTAGCGAGGCTGCGATCACTTCTAACAAGTCGGTCTGCAGACGCGGCAACACCACCTGCGCTTCGGGATCGCCAAAGCGGACGTTGAACTCCACCACTTTGGGGCCTTCTGCCGTCAACATCAGCCCGGTGTACAGCACGCCCTGAAAGTCGATGCCGTCGCGCTGTAAGCCTTCGACCATCGGGCGCACGATCTTCCCTTCAATTTCGGGCAGCCACGCCGCGAGGTGCGGCACCGGCGAGTACGCGCCCATTCCACCTGTGTTCGGTCCTTGATCTCTGTCAAAAACCGGTTTGTGATCTTGCGAAGGCACCATCGGCAGGAAGGTCTTGCCGCTCACAAAGCTGAGCACGGTCATTTCTTCGCCAGCCATGAACTCTTCCACGACGACGGTGCGGCCTGCGTCGCCAAAGCGCCCGGTCTCTAGGGCCTCGCGGAGCGCGTTCTCTGCTTCATCCAGAGTCTGCGCGACGGTGACTCCTTTCCCTGCCGCGAGGCCATCCGCCTTGATCACAATCGGGGCGCCTTGGGCCTGCACGTAACTCCAAGCAGACAGATAGTCCGTGAAGGTCTCAGCTTTTGCCGTCGGGACTCCGTAAGCCCGCATCTTCTCTTTTGCGAAGGATTTGCTGCTCTCTAGCCGCGCTGCCTGTTGCGAAGGTCCATACACCGGCAACCCTGCGGCCTGAAAGCGGTCGACGATGCCCTGTGATAGCGGGTCTTCTGGGCCGATGATGGTCAAATCGATGCCTTCCTGCTGAACCCACGCTTGCAGCGCGTCAAGGTCATTGACCGCGATCGGGACGCAGGTGGCGTGCTGCGCAATGCCTGGGTTCCCAGGGGCGCAGAACAGCTCTGTCACGCGAGTACTTTGCGCGAGCTTCCAGACTAGGGCGTGCTCGCGGCCCCCTCCTCCGATCACGGCGACCTTCATCGTTTTTCTCTCCAAATCACTTTGCCTGCGTTCCAAGAAAATTCGTCTTCACTCCACGCACGGACGGTCTGTGGCAAGAGCTGGTGTTCTGCGCGACGAATTTTTGCGCTCAACGACTCTAGGGTCTCTTGTGGAGAGACCTCGACGGCTTGCTGCGCGATGATCGCGCCAGTGTCGATGCCGGCATCCACAAAGTGAACCGTGCAGCCTGTGATGCGCACGCCGTAACGAAGCGCGTCGCCAATCCCGTCCTTGCCCTGAAAGGCGGGTAATAACGAAGGGTGCAAATTGATGATTTTGCCTTCCCAGCGCTCTAACAAGGTTGGGCCAACCAACCGCATGTAGCCGGCCAGCACGATGCGTTCAACGCCTCGTCGGCTCAACTCCGCTGAGATTGCCTGCTCATAGGCCACTTTGTCAGCGAATTCTTTGGGCGAATGCGCCCACACGGGAATTTGGGCGGCCTCGGCGCGTGCAAGCACTTTTGCGGCTGGCTGGTCGCACACCAACAGAGACCAGGCCACGTTGGGGAGCACCCCGCGCTCGCTCGCGTCCAGCAGCGCTTGAAAGTTGGTCCCCGAACCAGACGCAAACACAGCGAACTTCACCGCAGCGCTCCCTGCAGCTGCACCTTCCCGCTGCCCGCGACGATTTCTCCCAAGCCATACACAGACTCGCCGCTCTCGGCGCAAATCTCCTCAAAGCGGACTAAGTTCTCTGGCGCGATGATGGCCACCAAGCCGATGCCCATGTTGAAGACCTCGAACATTTCAGCGGTCGGAAGATTACCGAGCCCTTGTAGCCATTGGAACAGCTGGCGCTGCGGCCAAGACTCTAGGTGGATGCAAGCGTCCACATGTGCTGGAAGCACGCGGGGTAAGTTGCCCACGAGCCCGCCACCTGTGATGTGCGACCAGCCTTTGACGAGCTGCTCGGAGTTGAGCTGGTTGGCGAGCGGAGAGTAAATGCGCGTGGGCTCTAAAAGAACGTCTCCAACGGAGCGCTCTCTCTCGGGGAAGCGATCGGTGAACGCAATGTGATGATCTTCTAACAACTTGCGAACCAGCGAGAAGCCGTTGCTGTGCACCCCCGAAGAAGCGAGCCCCAGCACCAGGTCACCTGCATGGATGTTCGCTCCAGTGAGAATTCGAGACTTCTCCACCACTCCGACGGCAAACCCTGCGAGGTCATATTCTCCTGCGGCATACATCCCGGGCATCTCGGCCGTCTCTCCTCCGAGCAAGGCGCATCCTGCTTGTTGACAGCCGCTCGCGATGCCGCTGACGACGGTTTCGATGGCTTCGGGGTTGAGCTTCCCGCAAGCGATGTAATCCAAGAAGAACAGCGGCTCGGCTCCTGACACCAAGATGTCATTCACGCACATCGCAACGAGGTCGATGCCCACGGTGTCGTGTTGGTCGAGCGCGAAGGCCAATTTGAGTTTCGTGCCCACGCCATCGGTCCCAGAGACGAGCACGGGCTCTTTGTATTTCTGCGTATCCAGCGCGAACAAGCCGCCGAAGCCACCCAGCCCGCTCAGCACTTCTGGGCGCATGGTCGCTTGGGCCAAGGGTTTCAAGCGTTCCACCGCTGCGTCGCCCGCCTGAACATCGACTCCTGCTTGACGATACGCGCTGCTCATACGTGGCTCTCTTCATAGGTTGGGGTGGGATACGAGCCGTCAAAACAGGCCAGGCAGTGTCCACGGTTCGGCGCGGAGTCCTCGCGGCCAATCGCCTCGATCATGCCTTGCGTGGAGATGAAGCGCAGCGAATCGGCGTGGATGCTCTCACAGATTTCTTCCACGGAGTGCTGGGCGGCGATCAGCTCAGAGCGCGTCGGGGTGTCGATGCCATAGAGGCAGGAGTAGCGGATTGGCGGAGCGCTGATGCGCATGTGGATCTCTTTCGCTCCCGCTTCGCGCAGCATCTTCACGATCCGACCGCTGGTGTTGCCTCGCACAATCGAGTCGTCAATCAGCACGATGCGCTTGCCTGCAATCACTTGCCGCACGACGCTCAGCTTCATCTTCACGCCTTGCTTGCGCAGCATCTGGTTCGGCTGAATGAACGTGCGCCCAACGTAGCGGTTTTTGATCATTCCAACTTCGTAAGGCAGCCCTGCCGCCTCGGCGTAGCCAATCGCGGTGGAGAGACCGGAGTCGGGGACCCCCACGACAATGTCGGCCTCTGCCGGAGATTCCTCAAACAGCTTCGCGCCCAACTTCTTACGAGCGAGGTGCACGCTGATGCCAGAGAGGTCGCTGTCAGGGCGCGCAAAATAAATGTATTCGAAGGAGCACAGCGTGCGTGGAGACTCCGCGGCAAAGCGCATGGAGCGGGGCCCGTTTTGGTCAATGATGAGCAGCTCGCCCGGCGTAAATTCCCTCACAAACTCAGCGTCGACCACATTCAGCGCGCAGGTCTCAGAAGCGACGACCCAGCTGTCGTTGCCGATTTTCCCTAGACACAGCGGGCGGAAGCCTCGTGGATCTTGCGCTGCGATCAACTTATCGGGCGTGAGCATCACGAGCGCAAAGGCGCCTTCAATCGCGAGCAACGCCGTTTGGACGGCTTTCTCAATCGCCAGCCCGGACTGCGCCATCAAATGCGAGATCACCTCGGTGTCGCTGTCTGTCTGGAAGATCGAGCCTTTGCGTTCCAGATCGTCGCGGAGCTGGCGAGCGTTCACCAAGTTGCCGTTGTGCCCTAGCGCGACCTGTCCGCCCGTGTAGCGAAACCGCAGCGGTTGGGCGTTTGTGATCACGCTCCCTCCGGCTGTGGTGTAGCGCACATGCCCAATCGCGTGCGGCCCGCGCAGCGTCTCCAAGGCCTGCTTCGAGAGCGCCTCGGTCACCAAGCCCATGCCGCGTTGCGCTGCGATTTCTTTTCCATCTGAAACACAAATACCTGCGCTCTCCTGCCCTCGATGTTGCAGGGCGTGGATGCCGTAATACGTCAGCTCGGCAGCGTTCGGGTGGTTGAAAATGCCAAAGACGCCGCACTCCTCGCGGAGCTGATCGTCAGGCAAGTTGTCAGCCTCAAAGAGAGGCGGAACCGAGTGCGGTTGCATGGACGGTTGTGGCTGGGGTTGGTGGAAGGGGCGTTAGGGGGTGGACTCGAAGTAGCGTCGGAAGCCGCTGCGCCAAGCGTCGCGGAGTTCTCGAATCGGGAACTGAATCAGCGCGTTTTCGTTGACCGTGACGTGCAGCGTTTCTTTCACGACCGACCCGATGTGCGCCGTCGGCAAGGACTGAGTAGCCAAGAATGCGCGGACTTCGGGTTGCTTGTCGGCGGGAACACTCAACAAGATGCGCGATTGCGACTCGCTAAACAGCAGCGCGTCGGCGCGCAGATCAGACGAAAACTGCACATTTGCGGTCAATTCGTCAGAAGAAGCCCGCACCAGCGCGACCCCCAGCCCCCCAAGAGAGAGGTCGTGTGCCGAGCGCACGAGCCCGCGTTGGATGAGCGCTAGGGTGGCGCTCTGCACGGCTTGCTCGCGGGCGAAGTCGAGCGCAGGTGGCGGGCCGTCAATGCGGTTCAGATGTTGTTCTTGCCAGCAGCTTCCGCCCACTTCGCTGAAGGTCTCGCCCAGCAGCCAGAGCTGATCACCTGCGTGCTGAAAGTGTTGTGTGGTGATGTGCGCTGGATCGTCAATCAGCCCCACCATCCCGATGATCGGTGTGGGATAGATCGCGCCGCCGCTGCGCTCATTGTATAAGCTGACGTTCCCGCCAGTGACCGGCAGCGAGAGCGCCTTGCAAGCGTCCGCCATGCCGCGCACCGACTCCTGCATTTGCCAGAAGATCTCTGGCTTCTCTGGGGAACCGTAGTTCAAGCCGTCGGTCAAGGCGAGAGGTTTCGCCCCAGAGCAGACGACGTTTCTGGCAGCCTCGGCGACCGCAATCTTCCCGCCAACATAGGGGTCGAGATAGACGTAGCGCGCGTTGCCGTCGATGCTGATCGCGAGGGCTTTGTTGCACTCTTCCAGCAGAATCACGGCAGCGTCGGAGCCTGGACGAACCGCTGTGCGCGTGCCGACCATCGAGTCATATTGTCGATACACCCATGACTTGTCAGCGATGTTCGGATGTTGCAGCAGCTCCTTTAGCGCAGCGTGGTAGTCGCTGGGTTCGTCCCACGTGATCGCGTCGGCGGGTCGGTTTTCGCTCCAGCTCGCGGGCGCTTTGGCTTCGCGCATGTATTCGGGGGTCAGCTCGCAGCAGGCTTGCAGCGACACTTCCCCAACTGGCTCGCCACGTTGGAACAGGCGCAGCGAGTCGCTCTCGACGACCGTCCCGACGATGGCGTTCGCCAACTCCCACTTGTCGCAAATTGCTTGGACTTCTGCTTCGCGTCCTCTCTCCAGCACAAACAACATCCGCTCTTGCGACTCTGAGAGCATGATCTCGTAAGCGGTCATGTGCTCGGCGCGTTGTGGCACGAGGTCTAGGTTCATGTCCACTCCGGTTCCGCCCTTGAAGCCCATCTCGGTGCCCGAGCAGGTCAGGCCTGCTGCGCCCATGTCTTGCACCGCGACGACGGCGCCGGTGGCGTAAATCTCTAAGCAGGCTTCGAGCAGTCGCTTGCCCGTGAACGGATCGCCGACTTGCACCGCCGGGCGCTTGTGCTGCGTCTCGTCCGTGATCTCTTCAGAAGCGAAGGTGGCGCCGTGGATGCCATCTCGTCCTGTCGCGCCGCCGAGATACAAGACGGGGTTGCCGATGCCAGAGGCTTTGCCGTGCTGGATTTGTTCGTGGCGCAACAAGCCGACGCACATCGCGTTGACGAGTGGATTTTCGTCGTAGCAAGACTCGAGGCAGACTTCGCCACCGACGGTCGGGACACCGATGCAGTTCCCGTAGTCCGCGATGCCCGCGACGGCGTGGGACAACAAGAAGCGGCTGCGCTCCTTCTCTAATGTGCCGAAGCGCAGCGAGTTGAGCAGCGCAATCGGGCGAGCGCCCATCGAGAAGATGTCTCGCAAGATGCCGCCGACGCCTGTCGCTGCGCCTTGGTAGGGCTCCACTGCGGTAGGGTGGTTGTGGCTCTCGACCTTAAAGCAGACCGCCCAGCCGTCGCCGATGTCCACAATGCCGGCGCCTTCACCAGGGCCTTGCAGCACCTGCGGCCCGTCTGTCGGGAACATCTTCAGCAGCGGCTTAGAGTTTTTGTAGCTACAGTGCTCTGACCACATCACCGCGAAGATGCCAGTTTCGGTGTAGTTCGGCTGGCGTCCGAGCAGCTCAACGATGCGCTGATATTCTTCGGGCAGGAGGCCCATCTGGCGATAGAGTTGTTGCGCGGCGATTTGAGCGGGGGTTGGTTCGTGCGACATAGCTCAGTTTTGCAAGTGGCGGAGCATGGATTGAAAGAGGCGGGTGCCGTCGGCGCTGCCCATCCAAGCGCTCATCGCGCGCTCAGGGTGAGGCATCATGCCGAGGACGTTTTTTTGGCGGTTGAGAATCCCTGTGATGCCGGCGACGGAGCCGTTTGGGTTGAAACCTTCCGGATAGCGAAACGCGATCTGACCATGCGCTTCCAAGTCGGCGAGGGTGGCTTCGTCACAAAAGTAGTTTCCGCTGCCGTGCGCGATAGGGAGGTGCAGCGTCTCGCCTGCCGCGTATGCTTGCGTAAAGGGAGAGTCGGCTTGTGTGACTTGCGTCGGCACGAGGTCACAGATGAACGTGAGCTGACGGTTCGGGAGCAACGTGCCGGGCAGCAGCTTTGTCTCTAGCAGAATCTGGAAGCCATTGCAGATGCCTAGCACGAGCTTGCCTGCGTCGGCTGCGCGCAGCACAGACTGGATCACGGGCGAAACCGCCGCCAGAGCCCCAGGACGCAGGTAGTCGCCATACGTAAAACCACCGGGGAGCAAGATCGCGTCAAAGCGGCGGAGGTCGGTCTCGGTGTGCCAGACATATTCTGCAGAGGCGCCTTCGAGTCGGTCGGCAGCCTTGAAGAGATCGACGTCGCAGTTGGAGCCAGGGAAGACGATCACCGCGCAGCGCATCAAGCCTCCAGGATTTCAAAGCGGTAGTCTTCAATCACCGGATTTGCCAGCAGTTTGTCGCACATCGTCTTGAGCTGCGCTTCTGCCGACGCGCGGTCCATGGTGGGCAGGCTGACTTCGAGGTGCTTGCCGATGCGCACACTCTCCACGTTGTCGAAGCCCAAGTTGTGCAACGAGGCGCAGACGGCTTGACCTTGGACGTCGAGCACAGCGGGTTGCAGGGTCACAGTGATGATTCCTTTAAGCATGCGCTTCTCCATTCAGTCGGTTCCACACTTCTTGGTAGGCTTCGATCAGTCCGCCGAGGTCACGACGGAAGCGATCTTTGTCGAGTTTTTCTTGGGTATGAGCGTCCCACAGGCGGCAGGTGTCGGGCGAGATTTCGTCGGCGAGGATGAGGTTGCCCTCGGCGTCGCGTCCAAATTCGAGCTTGAAGTCCACGAGCGTCAAGCTGGCGTTTTGGAAGAGCTCGCGGAGCACGTCGTTGACGTTCAGGGCTTGGGCGCGGAGCGTGTCGCGGTCGGCGACAGAGGCGATGCCCAAGAGGTCGATGTGCTCTTCGGTGAGCAGCGGGTCGCCGAGCGCGTCATCTTTGTAATAGAACTCCACAATCGGGCGCGGCAGCTTCCGCCCTTCTTCCCAGCCAATGCGCTTGGCGAGCGAGCCTGCGGCCAGATTGCGCACGACGACCTCCAGCGGGATGATCTCCACTCGCTTCACCAGCTGCTCTGTCTCCGAGAGCACCTGCACAAAGTGATTCGGCACGTTCGCTTTGTGAAGCTGGTTGAAGATGACGGACGTGATGCGGTTGTTGAGCGGGCCCTTGCCTAGGATCGTCTCGAATTTCTCGCCGTTGAAGGCGGTCGCGTCGTCCTTGTAGCGGACCCAAATGAAGGCGGGATTTTCGGTGCGGAAGAGTTGTTTGGCTTTGCCCTCGTAAATCAGTTCCAGCGGCGTCAAGAGGCGCTCCGATAGGGAAGAGAGTGGGGTCAGGGATGCAAAAGTGGTCGAAGGTATGGAGTCCCTTTTGAAAAGTCAAAATGTTCTTTGTGCCGCAAAAACCGGAAGTCTCGGCAAGCGTCGCGCCTTCACGCAACCCGCGATGGGACGCTCTTTGGGCCAACCCCGCATGGTGAAATGGGCGCGCCAGAGAAACTTGCTTTTTGCGAGCAGCGACCTACCTTCCAGACCTGCGCGCTGCACGTGGCATCGGCTGTGCGCTGGTGGAAGACACCCAACCAAAGGAAAGGGTGGCCACGGACTTCCGTCAACAGGAACGATCTCCCTCAAGGCTGACTCCATCTCTCAAGAGTGATCTCTATGCGTTTGTGTTTACTGGGCATTGTGTGGATGTGGGCGCTGATCTCGACGGTGACTGCGCAGCCTGCTCAGGAGCTGCCCCTACAGCCAGTCACCCTGCAGTTGAACTGGAAGTATCAGTTTGAGTACGCCGGCTTCATCGCGGCGAGAGAGAGAGGTTTTTATGCCGAGGAAGGGCTCAATGTGACGCTGCGCGAGTACGAGGTGGGAGAGAGCATCGTGGACGACGTTCTCGCCGGCCGTGCGGAGTATGGCATCTGGACCTCCAGCTTGATTTTAGAGCGAATGCGCGGTCGGCCAGTCGTGATGCTGGCGAACTATTACAAGAACTCGCCGCTCGTCTTGATTAGCCAGCCTGAGATTCGGAATCCCTCGCAGCTGTTGGGCAAGCGCGTCATGGCCACTCTGGATGATTCTTCTGCCGAGATCCTCTTGATGTTGGGGCGGCATGGTCTCACGCAGTCTGATGTGGAGTGGGTGCCCACGACATTTGACCTACAGCCGCTGCTCAACAGAGAGGTCGAAGCGTTCACGGCTTATCTCAGCAATCAGCCCTTTTTATTGAACCAGCTGGGGGCGGCATACAGCATCCTTGACCCGGTCAATTACGGCATCGACTTTTATGGAGACTCGCTCTTCACGTCTGAAGAGCAAGCGCAGCGGCATCCTGAGCGCGTCGCAGCGATGGTGCGCGCCAGCACACGGGGTTGGGAGTATGCGCTCGAGCATCCAGCAGAAGTGATTGACCTCATTCTGGAGCGCTACAACACACAGAACAAAAGCCGCGAGGCGTTAGCGTTTGAAGAGAAGCGCACCCGCGAGATGATGCTGCCCGAAGTGCTGCCTCTAGGGAGCATTGACAAGAGCAGAGTGGAGCGCATCGCCGAAGAATACCGTCAGCTCGGGCTGAGCGCATTGCCTGCTAGCTTGGAGGGCTTCATTTGGGAGAGTGCGCGCGCCGAGGCGAACCCCAAACGTGTGGAGCTGACACCGGAGGAGCAAGCTTTTGTACGGGCCAATCCGGTGGTGTCCGTGGCGTTGTTGGATGACTATGCGCCGTTTACCTATCGCGAGAATGGACAAGTCATTGGCCTAGAGCATGATCTCTTGCGGACGCTGTCGGAGTTCACGGGGTTGCGCTTCGACAAGAGCGTTGGGGCCTGGAGTCAAAACCTCGCGCAGTTTCAAAACGGGGAAGTCGACCTGATCACGAGCATTAGCTATCGTCCAGAGCGAGAGGCCTTCACGCGCTTCACAGATCCATATTATGAGGTGCCCAATGTGGTGTATGTGCGGGATGACTTTGGCGAGTATGTCGGACTAGAGAGCCTGAATGGTCGCAAAATCGGCATTGTCGAGGGGGTCTACTATGAAGAGGAGCTCCGCGCCGCGCTGGACGCTGAGATCATTGAAATCAGGGAATATTCTGACCTCGCGAAAGCGCTCGTGTTTGGCAACATTGACGCGGTGATTGGGGATGTGCCCTCGATCAGTCACCAGATTCGCAAGAGCCTCTTTGACAACGTGCGGGTCGTTGGCGAGGTGTCTTTGCCGAACATGAACGTGATGGATTTGCGCTTGGGCGTGCGGAGCGATCAGCCACAGCTGCACAGCATCCTGCAAAAAGGGCTCGCCTCCATCACGCCCCAAGAGCGCTTGCAGTTGGTGAATCTCTGGCTTGGTGTCGGAGGCGTGTCGGAGGCGTCGAGGCAGAGAGTCTCGCTGACTCAAGCCGAAGCGGCCTATCTGCAACGAAAAGAGCGCATTTCCATGTGCGCGCTGCCCGACTACAAGCCCTTTGAGTACATTGACGAGTCTGCCAAGCACGCGGGCATTGTGGCGGAGATGATGAAATTGATCTCTCAGCGGGTGGGCGTCCCCTTTGAGTTGGTGCCCACCCAAACATGGCAGGAGTCGTTGAGGGGCATACAACAGCGGAGCTGTGACCTGTTGCCCCTCGCAATCCATGTGGAAGCGCACCGCGCCTGGATGGACTTTACCCAGCCCTATGTCGTGGAGCCGTTTGTCGTCGCGACGCGGCTAGATGAACTCTTCATCAAAGACATCCAGCAGCTCGGACAACGCCCGGTCGGTGTGATCAAAGATGCTTCCTACATTGACCTGCTACGCGAGGAGCACCCAAGCATTCAAGTTGTCGAAGTCCAGAGCGCGCAGGATGGTCTGGAGCGAGTGCGAGGTGGCGAACTCTTTGGCTACATTGACGCGATGCCGTCTCTTGCTTACTCCCTGCAAGAACACGAGATTGTAGACCTGAAGATTGCTGGCCAGCTGGGGTTGGGGTTTGGCCTGAGCGCCGCGACGCGTAACGACGAGCCGCTGCTGGGGGCTATCATGCAAAAGGCGTTGGACTCGATCAGCGAAGCCGAGCGCAAAAAGATTTTGAACAGCTGGGTCGAAGTCCGTGTGACGGAAGAGATCGACTACACCTTGCTGTGGCAGCTGGGCGGTGGGTTTAGCGTCCTGCTCTTTGGTGGCTTTCTGTGGAACCGCAAGCTAACGCGTCTCAACCGCACCATCACCCAGAAAAACCAAGACTTAGAAGAAGCGCACCAAGCGCTCAAGGTGGCGAACGCCGAGATCCACGCCGCCCACACCACCTTAGCCCGCAAAGATGAGCTGCTGACCAGCTCCATGGAATATGCAAGCTCGATTCAACGCTCGATGTTGCCGACCGAAGCGCAGCTGCGCGCTTGCTTCGCCGAGCAGTTTGTGCTGTTTCAGCCCTGTGAGTTAGTCGGCGGCGACACGTACTTCATGCGCAGCACCCCAGAGGGGTGTTTCTTTGCGGTGATCGATTGCACGGGGCACGGAGTCCCCGGCGCCTTGATGACGATGGTCGCGCACGACGCCTTGGAGCAGGTGATCTCGAGTGGCCTCAACGACCTCGCTGAGATTTTGCAGCAGGTGGACGCCTTGGTGTTTCAGCGCGTGAACCAAAATCGCCCCAAGAGCGTGATTCATGATGGGATGGAGCTGGCCTTGCTGCGGGTGAGCCCAGCTCGGCAAGAGCTGGAGTTCTGTGGGGCTGGCTTGTCAATGCTCGTGTGTGACAGCGTGGACGTCTCAACTGTGCGAGGGCGCTTTCAAGGCCTCGGAGACCGAGAGCAGAGCCAGCCGTTCACGGCGGTGCGCGTGCCTTATGCAACCGAGAAGACGTACGTCCTCTTCACCGACGGTTATGTAGACCAACTCGGTGGGCCACGGCGCAAGACCTATGGCAAGCGGCGCTTCCGAGAGCTGTTTCAAGCCCAGCGCTCCATGCCGCAACAGCAGCGTTGGCTGGTGCACCAGTTCCACAAATGGCGCGGAGACCACGCGCAGATTGATGATGTGACGGTGATTGGGTTCCGCTTGAAAGGCCCCCCCCGTGCACGCTGACTTTTCACCCTAGAGGGAGGGGGGCGGAGATGAACGTGGATGATTTACTGCAGCTCAAAGAGTTCTCCAGTCGGCAAGGTCTGACTTTGTCTTACAGCGGCTTCTTTACGCAAGGCATGCTGGTGGAGATCGGAGAAGCCCTCAGCAAGCAGATGCGCAAAGACGCTCTGACGCGTAAAACCGCAGACCGCGTGTTTCATATTTTTGTGGAGCAGGTGCAGAACGTGATGCGCTATTCGGCAGAGCAGGTCGCTTTGGAAGACGACTCTGTCAGCCTGAGCTTTGGAACGATCGCGGTGGGCAAATCCAGCGAGGAGGCTGGCATCTATTACGTTGCGTGCGGCAACTTGATTCACGCACGAGACATCAGCCGCCTGCGAGACAATCTGGAGCTGTTGGCCTCTATGAACGCTGACGAGCTGAAGCAATACTACCGACAGCAGATGCGCTCCGATCCGGGGGAACACAGCAAAGGCGCGGGAGTTGGCTTCATCGAGATGGCCCGCAAAGCCTGCCGACCACTAGAGTATGCGTTCGTGCCAATGCGGGCAGAGCACAGCTTCTTTTTCCTCAAAGCCTACATCGCCGAGGCGTAACGCAGAGGCCCTGCACGCCGCCACCACCGCCGCAAGCCGAGAAATGAGACCTCTTCAAATCGTCGCTTGAAGAAGGCGCTATCCAAGAGAGAGCAGCAAAAAGGGAGCAGAGAGAGAGCGGAGGGAATCGGAGCGGAGAGTGTAACGCTGCAAATCACCGGGTGCCAAAAGCTGCTGAGCGAAGCTCTTGGCAGTCCGTGTTCATGTTCCGTGTTAGGTTTTATGTTGCTTTGCCGGCCTCGGTCGCTTCTGGGACTTCGACAAGTTTTCCGGACTTACAATCATAGATGTATCCGTAGATGGGGATGTCACTTGGAACCATGGCGTTATTCCTAATTCGCTGCACATCCTCCAAGACACTTTCGCCTTGATCACGGATTGTTAACCAATTGATGAACTTACCGTCCGTAGTTCCGCCGCCCGCATTGCTGTCATGCCAGCCAGAGGCGTCGACAGTCGCCGTTTTTAGGCTACCTGACAATAAGCCACTCATGATTTCATCAGTAAACGTCTCCATTCCGCAGTCAGTATGGTGGATCACAAACCACTCTCTTGTGCCCAACAGCTTGTATGAAATCACAAGTGAACGGATGGCATCATCACTGGCTCTACCGCCTGCGTTGCGGATGACATGCGCGTCTCCCTCTGCAAGACCGGCGTATTTTGCAGGATCAAGGCGAGCGTCCATACACGTCAAAATGGCGAAATGCCGACCCGGAGGCATCGACAGAGAGCCCTTATCACCAAAACTTTCGACATAGTCTGCATTCGCTGACATCACTTCTTCTACTATCTTACTCATACCCACTCTCCTCTACGTTGCCGCGTTAGGTTTCGTGAGAGGCGTCCACCGCGGCGGTGCAGAAACCTCACGCCAAGCTCACCGGCAATTTGGGAGCGTAGCGTAGTTTGGTCGAACGAGCGCTTTGTTATGCCTTAACTTCAGCTTGATTGACATCATAAAGACTTCGCCCTGCGCCCGAATGCGCGGCTTTGCGAACCGCCACGTCTCTGCTCCTCTCTTTGTCAAAGCTACCCTCAATCAAATTCCGGCTCACCGCGAGGGCGCCGTCTCTCTCAGCTACCTCAGCCAGAGCGAGAGAGGAGCTTTGTGCGCTATGGTTTACAGTTTCGTATTGGCTAGAAAAAACATCTCTTAGCGATTCTTTTTCATTTTCAAAAAATACTCTCCAATCTGGAGCGCATTCAGCGAAAAATTTTTCTAAAATATCCAATCCTCTTTTATAATGATTCTGAACAGAAAAACTTAAAGAGAACGCTGAAAAGTGCTAGCATACTTCAGGGATTTTTGGCATTTTCATCTGAGTTGATCTGCTTTGTATGAAAGTTTTTTTGCAATGTATATAGTCCCCCCGAAACCCTCTTCGATAGTATGGTCTTCTAAAATCATACTGCTCTCTTTTAGGCTTTCTTGGTAGCGAGCGCAGGACATGGAGTATGTCATAAATCTCTCGCCCCCGTTACATTCTGGGGGAGTCATTCTCTCACCATCTTCATCACCAGAACTAAATAAAAAGTGTCCCTCATATTTTAGATGTTTAGAGACTTTTTCTATTACTCTTGATTGCTTTTCCTGCGTTAGATGGATCATCAATCCATACGCAATCACTGCATCAAAGAGAATTTGAAAAAAGTCAGAATCTAAGACGTCTGAACATTGAACTGGCACATTTGGAAGATCCGCTTTAAATCTTGCTGCCATTTTTGCAGAGCTGTCAATACCATAAGGTTTAAAACCAAGTTGGCATAAAGTACTGGTTATTGGAGAGCCATATCCGCAGCCAATATCCAAGATCTTTGCGCCCGGTTGAAGGTTTTCGGTGAATTTTTTGATTACTTCGACTCCAGCACCCGGTGTCCTTGTGGAAACATACCAGTCAAAGATTGTGTCATATACTTTCATAACGGCCGATTTTTAACACTTTCGCTGGATTTGCCTTTGATGCGATCTGGTGACAAAAGCGGTTTTTCCAGATGGAACGGCTGTAAGGACGAACCGTCATTCGCCCCTACGCTGTTGACTAATTCGTGCGAACCGCCGTTCACCCC
>CBFIJD010000002.1:51392-92578 GCA_965662845.1 uncultured bacterium
ATAGTTGGTTTCGTGAGGGGCAACGCCCTGGGAATGCAAATCACACATCGTGCGTCTTGGGCCGTGCCGTTGGCCCTCGAATTTCCTTCTTCGTGGTTCCCAGGGCGTTGCCCTGGGCTGGCGTCGTTTGCCCCTTTGGGGCGGTTAGAATAACCAAACCCCAGTGCTTCTTTTGCGTTCATCGGTGGTAGTTGGTTTCGTGAGTGGCAACGCCCTGGGTATGGGTAACGTAAATAATTCGAGGTCTGATTCCTCCCATCTGGCAACCGGGGAGTGCGTTCACTGGTGGTAGTTGGTTTCGTGAGTGGCAACGCCTTGGGTATGGGTAACGGAAATAATTCGAGGTCTGATGCCTCTCATCTGGCAACCGGGGAGTGCGTTCACTGGTGGTAGTTGGTTTCGTGAGGGGCAACGCCCCGCCCCACGTCAGCCCAGGGCAACGCCCTGGGAATGCAAATCACACATCGTGCGTCTTAGACCGGGCCGTTGGCCCTCGAATTTCCTTCCTTCGTGGTTCCCAGGGCGTTGCCCTGGGCTGGCGTCGTTTGCCCCTTTGGGGCGGTTAGGATAACTGGTGGAATTGTTGAGACCAGCCTGCATTCTAAGTGCGCAGCGCGTCCGAGATCTCGAGAAGAATCCTCAAAAGCTGCCGCCACCCAATTGTCCGAGGGGTTCCCGTTTTTCCGTAGGGCCGTTGCGCGAACCGACCTGACAACCCCGCGCTCAAATCACCGAGAGCAAAATCGTGAGAGTGACAATGCCCAGCAGCGTGGAGAGCAAGACGGAGGTCGTGACAAAGTCGGGCTCTACGTCGTACTCAATCGCGATGATCGACGAGAGAATTGCCACGGGCATCGCCGCTTGCAGAATCCCAATGTCGCGCTCCATGCCTTGCAACGGAAAGAACCCCGCGAGGAGCAGCGCCAACAGCGGCGCGAGCAACAAGCGCAGACCACACGCCAACCAGAGGTCGCGACGCAGCGCGATCTTCTTCACTGCGGCAAGCTGAACCCCGAGCGTCACAATCATCGTGGGCACCATCGCCTGTCCCAGCAAACCGGTCAGGCGGTTCACGGAGAGCGGGACTTCTAAGTCTGTCGCCGCGAACAGCGCAGCCGGTGGCAACGCCAACAGCGCCGGCGTCTTCAACACTTCCCAAACCGCTCGCACGCTGCCGTGCTTCACCCACCCCGACACTCCCACGCTCACCACGAAGGACGTCACCAAAATCGCCAGAAAGTATACCGTCGCGGGAACCCGTGAGACGTCTCCGAAGCGAAACTCAATCAACGACAAGCCGAAGTTGCCCACGTTTCCAAACACCGCGATCAACACGAACGCCGCGATGACTTCTTTGGATCGCTTCAGCGCAACGCCGACTCCTACCGCTGCCGCCGCCACCGCCAGATGGGTGATCACGCTATAGCTCACCATCGTGAGGGTCAACTCCAGCGGCAGGTCTGCCGAGCTGATCACGTTAAAGATGAACGCCGGAATCAAGATGAAGTAGGCGTAGCGCGATAAGGTCTTCGCTTCTAGCCCCAGGCGCGGACCAGCGAAGTAACCAATCGCCACCAACGCAAACACTGGCAGCACGACGTCTAAGAAGACGCGCCACGTGCCACCCAAAATCATCAGCGCCAGCACCAGCGCGGCGCCGCTTACACTCAGCGAGAGGCGGTTCCGCTGCAGGCGCTGTTGCCAAGCAGGATCAAAGTTCATGGAGAGGCTCACGGAAGGAACGGAAGGTTGACGCAAGGCGAGCGTGCGGTCAGAGAAGACCGAACACGAACGAGCGAGGCTACGCAGAGCGGCTCAGGTCATCAGCAACACGACCAACTCTTTGCAGCCGTGGATGCCATAGACAAGCGTTTGCTCGATGTCGGCTGTTTTGGAGGGCCCAGAGATCAGCAACGCGTTTGTGGGCAGCTGCTCGCTCCAGTGCTCTTGCGTGATCGCTTCGTAGAGAGTGTTGTAGATGCGTTTGCTGTCCAGCAACGCGATGTGCACTTTGGGAACCAACGACAGCGTGCGCGGCTCCTGCGCGTTGGGCCACACAATCAGCGAGCCGGTCTCCGCGATGCCTCCCAGCGTCGTTGTGATGGCCGCGTCCACACCGAAGATCGTATCTTTGGTCTGCTCAAACGCCTCCACAAACGGGATGCGTTGCAGCGTCGCAGGCGCGTCCCACTCGGCGAGCGGTGTGGTCAGCGACGGGTGCTGGCCATACATCAATGTGCGGATGTCTTTCGCGGCGACCACCTGCTGAACGCCCGCGAGCCAGTGGTCTCGCTCGCACTCCACAAACTCTGTGTGCACCGCTTGCATCATGCGCTTGAGGCGGCTGACTCTCTGGCGGGCGCTCCATTTCTTGCGCTGCACCACCGAAAAATCCGGCTGCGGCTGCGGGAACGCAGAGCGCCGAGACCGCAAATTGTCAAGGATCGTGGCGCGGGCGCTCATGCCTCCTCCACACCGAGCGCTTTGACGCGCTCATGCAGCGTCTGCGGCGCGAGCTTGGGTTCGGAGCGCGCGGCAGTCCACCGACGAATGCCAGGAAATTTGCCGTACGGCAGGTGCCGAGCGAGGCGCGAGAGCTTCCACGACATGACGCGGTAGAGCTTGGGATGCGCGAAGCCGAGCGCCCAGACCTTCCAGACCGCCTTCTCGAACAGCGTCTTTTGTTTCTGCGGGTCAGTGAGCGGCTTCTCCAGATGGTGAGACTGCTGCTGTTGACGCAGCTTCAGCAGGATGTCGGTGATCGGGATCTTGACGGGGCAGACCTCGACGCAGGCGCCACACAAGCTGGAAGCCCCCGCGAGGTGCCCTGCGTCATCGAGTCCTTTGATTTGCGGCGTGAGGATTTTGCCAATGGGGCCGGGATACACCGAACTGTACGCGTGACCGCCGATGCGGGCATAGACGGGGCAGTGGTTCATGCACGCGCCGCAGCGGATGCACAGCAGCGTCTCCCGCAGCAGCTCGTCGGCGTACATTGTCGAGCGCCCGTTGTCGAGGAGTAGCAAGTGCACCTCGGTCGGGCCATCCAGCTCGTCGGCTTTGCGCGGGGAGGTGATCATATTGAAGTAGGTCGTGATCGGCTGTCCGGTCGCTGAGCGTGTGAGCAGGCTCAATAGTGGCGGGACGTCGGCCAGCTGCGCGACGACCTTCTCTAGCCCCATGATCGCGACGTGCACCGGCGGGACCGTCGTGCTGAAGCGCCCGTTGCCTTCATTCTCGACCAGACACAGCGTCCCCGTCTCGGCGACAGCGAAGTTTACGCCTGAGATCCCGACTTCGGCGTCGTGGAATTTCTGGCGCAGGATCTCTCGCGCCGCAGCGGTCAAATCTGCAGCATCTTCGGTGTAAGGCACGTGCAGCTTCTGGTCGAAGAGCGTCGCGATCTCCTGCGTGTTCTTGTGAATCGCGGGCATGATGATGTGCGACGGCGTCTCATGGTCGATCTGAATGATGTACTCGCCGAGGTCGGACTCCAGACACTCGATGCCATACGGCTCCATGAAGTGGTTCAGCTCCATCTCTTCCGAGACCATCGACTTGCCTTTGACGATGGTCTTGGCGTTGTGGCGCTGCGCAATCTCCAGCACCTTGCGGTTGCCTTCTTCCACTGTAGCCGCCCAGTGCACGTGGATGCCGTTGGCGGTGCATTTGGCTTCGAGCTGTTCGAGCAGCTCAGGTAGCTGCTGCAGCGCCTGCATCCGCAGCTGGTAGCCCAGCTCTCGGAGCGCCTCGGTCTCTTCTTCGGCGAAAGCGTTGACGCGCTTCTGCATCAACCCTGTCATCGCTTTGTCAAAGTTGCGCCGCAGCTGCGGATTGACGAGCGCAGCGGTGGTGTCTTGTGCGAAGGTGTTCATGAGTGTTCCTCAGATGGATGGGTGCGTTCCCACAAGAAGGAGGCGATATGCTGGCAGCGGACGTCATCGCCGTTGTGTTCCAGCACGCCCTCGATGTTCATCAAGCAACCGTAGTCTCCTGCCAGCAGCCGCGCCGCGCCGGTTTTGCAGACGTCCGCCGCTTTGTCGCGGGTCATCTCAGTAGAGATGTTGGCGTGCTTCACGGCGAAGGTGCCTCCGAAGCCGCAGCACTCGCTCTCGCGCTGCAGCTCGACCAGCTCCACGTGCTTCAGGTGACGCAGCAGCCGCTTCGGAGCGTCGCCAATGCCCATCTCGCGTTGCGCGTGACACGAGGCATGCCACGTCACCTTGAGCGGTTCGCCGAGGTCATCGGGCTGATATTCCAGCACATTCACCAAAAACTCGGTCAGCTCAAACACGCGAGCGGCGAAGCGTAGCGCTTGCGGTAAGAAAGGATCGTTGGCGAACAGTTCACGATAGTGATGCGTCATCATGGCGCCGCAAGAGCCAGACGGGATCACCACAGGGAGGTCTTTGGGGAAGGCCTCGATCTGCGTGCGAGCGACGCGACGCGCCTCGTCGTGAAATCCAGAGTTGAAGGCCGGCTGACCGCAGCACGATTGCTCTGGCGGAAAGATCACGCGCAGCCCTGCGCGTTGCAACAGCTGAATGCCGTGCAACCCTGCGTCGGGATAACACAAGTCAACGATGCACGTGCCAAAGAAGTACACGGCTGTGGGGCGTGGCGGGTAAACGCGCGCAATGGCAGTGGACATGGGCCCGTGGGGGCAAAGGTGAGAAAGCGTCCCCATCTCGAGAAGATGTGGTTTTGTTAGACAAAATCGAGCCCACGTAGATAACACGCCCCCACAGAAATGCAAAGAGCGAAGGGCTGCGCGCAAGGTTCATGACTTGGAGCCAACCATTCGCGTCACCATTGACATGGTTTTTGCTTAAAGTTGTAAGCATCAATGAGTTACAGAAAAGCTCACTCGAATGACGTTCAATCCTCTTCCTCAAACAAAACCTGTCCATGACTTCACAAAGTGCTGGAAGATCTCTGCTGCTGTTGGTGGGTTTGCTCATGTTGCTCCCTTCTTTCGCGCAAGCGCTAACAATTTATCCTGAGACGCAAACACGACGCTTCGTCGCAGCTGGTAGCGCTTATGGTTCTTATGAAGACGGGCGTTATCAAGTCGGTTTGGAAGGAAATACTGCAGAATTTACATTTTGGCACAAGCGAGGAGAATGGGGCATCACCCGCGGAGCAAGTCTCGGCTGGTATGGTCTCTCAGGCAACACTTCTTCTGAAGACGACACCGCGTACATCGACTATCAGAGGATCATGCTAGCCTCTTTGAGCATTGGCTATGACTTCGATGTGGGGTTCCTAAGGTTCCAGCCTCAATACCGAGTTGGATACGGCAGAGACTCCTTGACCCGTGAGCTGAAAGGCAACTCTCCAGAGTTAATCACCCAGACAGGGGCGGTCATCATGGAAGGTACAGAGCTTCTCATACACTATGATCTATCAAGTCCGTTGTTTGTGGGACTCAAATATGGGAGCTACATCAATACGGAACAAATTGACTATGAGAGTGACCGAGGTCAGCTGAAGATGAACCGCACGGTCTTGTTCACTATCGGGTTGCGTTCAAGCGCTCGCTATTCGACTTCAAAGGGGCTGTCGCGGAGCGTACCATGGAAGTTGCCCAGCAGATGGTGACCTTCTTGCGTTCGATCTGGCCATCGCGGAAACAATCTTGCAAGGGGCGTCAACGCGACCGCGAAGGAATCGCGGCACCGCGCAACCTTAGAACCTGCGTTGCACAACGGACATGGACACGTCATCTCTCCCCTTCTCTGAATCGCTGCCATGGACTGGGCCTGTGGCCAAAGGTCCCGTCGAAATCAAGGGCTACCGAGGCGCGCTCAGCCTGTTGCTCGACCCCTCCGCGACCTTTGACTCCATCCTCGATGCGCTAGAGAGCACGCTGCGCAAGCTTGGACACCGACAATTTTTTCAAGGCTCCCCCATCATTTTGCAGAGCGGAGAACGCAGCCTGGCGCCCGCCGAGCTGGAGCGTCTGCAAGAGGTGCTGGAATCGGTCAGCGGGCTGCGTCTGCAAACCTTAGAACTCTCAACAGAGCCGCCAGAGCCAGCCGCCACACCAGAAGATCTCTTCCCGGAACTCTCTGCGTCTCCTGAAGTGCCTGCCCAGCAAGCAGCGCCTCAGAACGCGCCCTCTTCCCCCGCGTTGCGGTCAGCGTCCTCAGCCCCTGCACAAAGTGGAAACTCCGCGCAAAGCATGCCGCCTGCGTCCCCTCCGCTTGCGAAGACCGCTGCGGCGCCGACTCCTCCGCGCCGAGACGCAGTCCACCCGGCGAAAACGCTCGCAGAGTCGCAAGCCCCCCGCAAACAACCGGTGCCCACCACCGTGACCGCTGTGCCAGAGCCGCCTTCTCTGATCATTGAGACCCCGCGCGCGCCGACTCCCCCTCTGGATGCCGAGCCCACGCAGCAACCACGGGCAGAACCGGCTGTCTCAGAAAAGCAAGCCCCAGAAGCCTCTCCACTCCCAGAGGGTGTGCGCGCTGACTCAATGCTCGTCGTTCGACAGACGCTGCGCTCGGGACAAAAAATTCGCACGTCCCAGAGCATCATCGTGTTTGGCGATTTGAATTCGGGAGCCGAGATTGTCTCTGAGGGCGACATCATCGTGCTGGGGACGATTCGGGGGCTGGTGCACGCGGGCGCTTCGGGGGATCGAGCCTCGCAGGTTATGGCGCTGCGTCTCGCTCCCGTGCAAATTCGCATCGCAGATCTGATCGCGCAACCGCCGGAAGAGTCCACCCATCACCTGCCGATTGGCCCGGAAAAAGCGTTCATCGAGCGCGGTCAAGTCATCATTGAGAACCAATCGCAAGCCTTGCAGCAGCTGTTGCCGATGTTATACGAAGCGCAGCGCCCCGAGTCGAAGCGCAAGGCCCCCAAATCTAACATTCCGAGCCTCTGCATCGGCACACTGCGGTTGTGAGGCGCGGCCCTTTTTCGTCGTTTTTTGTCACAGGGAAGTATGAGTGAAGTCATTGTAGTGACCTCTGGCAAGGGAGGCGTCGGCAAAACGACGACCACTGCCAACTTGAGCACCGCGCTCGCAGGTTTCGGCAAACGGGTCGTCGCGATTGATGCGGACATTGGCTTGCGGAATCTCGACATCATCATGGGACTCGAGAACCGCATCGTCTATAACCTTGTGGATGTTGTGCACCAACGCTGTGGCTATCGGCAGGCGCTCATTCGCGACAAGCGCAACAAGAACCTCTACTTGCTGCCCTCATCTCAGGTGGAAGACAAAAACTCGGTCAATCCCGAGCAGATGAAAGCGCTGTGTGCGGAGATGGCGCAGGAGTTTGACTACATCTTGATCGATTGTCCTGCTGGCATTGAACAAGGCTTCCGAAACGCCATCGCAGGGGCCAGCAAAGCGGTGGTGGTCACGACCCCAGAAGTCTCAGCGGTGCGGGACGCCGACCGCATTATCGGCCTGTTGCAGCATCACGGCATTCCGCAATATCTGCTGGTGAATCGCCTCAACCTCCAGATGGTCGCGGAAGGCGAGATGATGAGCCAAGACGACGTGATGGAGATCCTCGCGATTGATCTGCTCGGTGTGGTGATTGAAGATGGAGACGTGGTGGTCTCTGGAAATCAAGGCGTCCCCACTGTGCTGAACAAAGACTCGCGCGCCGGCCAAGCCTACCAGCGCATCACCCGCCGTCTCATGGGCGAAAATATTCCCATTCCCTCCTTCGAGGAGAAGAAGGGCTTCTTTTCCAAGATTTTTGGACGTAAATCATCATGACTTTTCTCCGCTTGCTCAAACGTCTGCTCCGCCCCGAACCGCCTTCGGCAGCGGCGGCTAAAAATCGTCTGCAACTGGTGCTCGCGCGCGAACGCTCCGACCTCACCGCTGTCGATTTGGGAGAGATGAAGAAGGATTTGGTGGAGGTGATCTCGCGCTATTTTGAGATTGACGAGGAGTCGCTCTCTATCGAGATTTTGGACAAGGAAGGGCAGCGCGCGCTCAGCGTGAGCACAGCGTTAGAGACGCCGGCGGTGCCACGCGCGACCTGATCAGATGCGGTTCTGCAGAAAAGCGCGGATCGCTTGCGCCACGCCTTCGGGCTCGTCTAGGTGCAAATGGTGCTTCCCTGGCAGCAGCACGTCTTGGATGTCGGACACGAACTGACACCGCTCGCGCATGCGCTCCTGCCACTCGGGGCTGTCTTCAAACAAGTAGTCGCCGTGAATCAACAAGGTAGGGCACCGAATCTGTCGCAAAAATGCCTGCACTTGTCCTTCGGTAAAGTACGTCCGTGAGCCCGTCCGCAGTCGTGGATCCGAGGCCCACGTCACACCATTCTCCACCATCTTCACCCCCCGCTGCACGAGCGTTCTCACCGAGCTTAACTTCATCTTAGAAGAGCGAAACCGCGCCTGCACCGCCGACTCCAAGTTGGGATAGAGCGGCATCGTTTTGTGTTCGAGGGCGCGCATGCCGCTCATCGACTTGCGTAAGGCTTGTGGCCCGGTCTCAGGTGGACGCGCGTATGGGCCCAGCCCTTCAATCGCGATCAAATTTTGAATGCGGTCGGGTTGGGTTCCCGCCATGAAGGAAGTGATCGCCGCACCGAGCGAGTGGCCCATCAAATTGAACTTTTCCCAGCCCAACTCTTCTGCAACACGAAACATCCAGTCCACCATGTCAGAGAAGTGATACGTCATCCCAGGCGGCAGGTGATCAGAGAAACCGTGACCGTGCAAATCAAGCGCGACAATGCGTAGTTCAGGCAGCAGAGGCGCCAAGTGATCGTAGGTCGCCGCGTTGTCGAGCCAGCCGTGCAACGCGAGCACGGGGACTCCGGTTTCAGGACCCCAGCAACGCGCCGCGAAGCGCAGGTGTGGCAGATGAATGTCCATTTCACGAAAATGTATGTTTCCGGCCATGCTCGTGCAGAGAGTTAGGTTGCAGAGAAGAAGAAACGTAGCGTCTGGCGCAACGCCTCCGGTTGATCGACATGCAGCCAGTGCCCACAGTTTTTGAGCATCACGAGGCGATGTTGCGGGAACCACTGCTGGCGGGCGTCGTGATCTTCCGCGCGAAGGTAGTCGGAGTTTGCGCCCCCCACAAACAGCGTTGGCTTGGCGAAAGGCGGCAAGGTCGGGGCGGTAGGAAAGTCCATGATGTTGGGGAGCTGAGCTTCGAGCGTCGGCAGGTTGAGTCTCCAGCGCGGCTCCGGACGAAGGTCGAGATTCTTGAGTAAAAACGCCAGCGTTTGCAAGTTTGGAATGGAATCTTGTAGCGCTTTTTGGACCTCGGCGCGTTTGCTGTCTGGTGTGAGCGGCACCGAGCGCAGCGCGTGGATCAGCTGCGCGTGACTTTGCTGATGCGCATAAGGCACTGGGGCAATGTCGCCGACAATCAAACGCCGAATCCGCTCTGGATGTCGCAACGCCAGCTGCATCGCAGTCTTGCCTCCCATGCTGTGTCCCAACAGCGTTACCTCGCGCAGCGCATGCTCCTCCAAAAAACGCAACACGTCGGCAGCGAGCAACGGATAATTCATCTCGTCGGTGTGGGGGGACTGGCCGTGATTGCGGAGATCAACCAACCAAATGCGAAAGTCCTCCTCAAAAAATTTGGCGAAGGTTCTCCAGTTGTTTCCGGAACCAAAGAGTCCGTGCAGCAGCACAAAGTCAGGCCCTGTGCCCAAGACATCAGAATGCAGAGAGACGGTGTTCATGAGGCGTCAAGTTCGCGGAGGCGATCAAGGGATGCAGGATCAGGGTGCTGGATGGTGAAGGTTTTGGCGCGGGACGTTTGGCCGTGCAGCAGCGCCACCTGTCTCTTGGGCACTTGGAAGAACTTTGCCAAAAACGCGAGACAAGCTTGGTTCGCTTGGTTTTCCAGCGGTGGCGCGGCGACACGCAGCTTGAGACGCTCTCCATGTCGTCCGGACCATTCGGTGCGGGAGGCGCTCGGCTGCACGTGTACAGCGAGGCGCAGCGTGGGTGGGTTCCACTCCCAAAGGTGGTCGTCTGGCATCAGTAATTGGCAGCGAGGTCCATGCCCTTGTAGAGAGGGGCGACTTCGTCCCCGTAGCCGTTGAACATCAGCGTGTCAATCTTCTGAAAGAACCAGCTGCCGACAGGGCGCTCTCGGGCTTGTGACCAGCGGGGATGATCGACGTTGGGGTTGACGTTGGCATAGAAGCCATACTCGCGAGAGGCCATCTCCATCCACAAGCTCGTCGGTTGGACGTCGGTGAATTCAATCCGTTGGATGGATTTGATGCTCTTGAAGCCATATTTCCACGGCACCATCAGGCGCACCGGCGCGCCGTTTTGGTTCGGGAGTGGTTTGCCGAAGACCCCCGTCACCATCAAGGTGAGGTCGTGGTTTGCTTCGTCGATGCGTAACCCCTCCGTGTAAGGCCAAGGGTACATGCGGTTCTTTTGGCCGGGCGCGTTGTCAGGGTCATCAAATGAGAGGAATTTGACATACTTGGCGGAACCCAGCGGCTGGACTTTGTCGATCAACTTGCGCAGCGGAAAGCCATCCCAAGGCACGACCATCGACCAAGCCTCCACACAGCGAAAGCGGTAGACGCGCTGTTCGATGCCAAATTCTTTCACGAGGTCGTTGATGTCGACTTTCATTGGATTTTGCACCATCCCGCCAATTTCTAAGGCCCAAGGTTCGGGTTCCCAGTCGGCGGCTTTTTCTTTCACGGCTTCTTTGTTCAGGCTGAACTCGTAAAAATTATTATAGCCTGTGACGTACTTCTCTTCGGTGATTTGCTGGTCGGGAAAGGAGTCAAAGTTGGAATTGCGCTCGCTAGGGAAGCCGGCGGTCGCTGCGGCCAGCGGGTGCGCGAGCAACATCGAAGCGCCGGCAAAGCCTGCCGCTTTCAAGAGCTGACGGCGATTCCAAAATTGTTCTTCAGGCGTACAAGCTGACTCGGGGAGATACCACGAGGGGCGTGGATGAAAAGAGGGCATGGGTCAAACTCCAAGGCATGAGGGACAGTAGGATAACGCGAAAACGTAAGCTTTCATTGAATCACGTTCTGAGCACAGATGCAGCAACAGAGGTGTTTTTTGCAGATTCTGTTGTCATAGGCACAAACTACAAACCGCAGTCTCTGGGCAACATGGGCGCCTTGCTGCCCTGCACCCCAAAGTGGCCAAGGAGGTCGCACAGACTTGCCGACTCTGTGGCCGTCTTCAGCGGTTCTGCGCAGAGGCAGCTTGTTCGCGCTAGAGCTTTCGTGTCGTTTCCTAAAAATGAAGGGCTTGCCATGAAAAAATGGATTTTGTTGTTGGTTGTGCTGGGGGTGCTGCTGTCTCAGCATCGGTGGTGGCTGAGAGCCTACGCGGAGTTTTTTACCGTGGATCAGTACTCCAGCGGCGCCGACGCGATCGTCGCTCTGTCAGGAAATCCGATCACCCGCTTGCCTCACGCCTTCTCGCTACAGCAGGCTGGAGTGGCCCCGGTGGTGCTGCTCACGGAGGAACGCCCACGCAACCAGCGCTTTGCGCACCTGCGCCCAACGAACGCTGACTACGCGCGGGCGATCCTGCAAGAGATGGGGCAAGAGCTGCCTTTCCGCACTGTGCCATCGCTCTCGGGAGGCGCGGTGTCTACGTTTGATGAAGCGTACGACTTGTTGGATTATGCCCGACGGCAAGGGTGGACGCGCGTGGTGATCGTGACAGATGCCTTTCACACACGCCGCGCGAGGTTGGCGTTTGAGAAGGTCTTCCAGGGCAGCGGCATCCGCATTGAAATGGCCGCCGCGCCCAACGATATTTTTCACGAGGAGAACTGGTGGCAGTCCGATTTGGGGCTGCAAGTTTACATCACGGAAGGCATCAAATATCCCGTGTACTGGCTCACAGATCGCAATACGGACTGGGTGCGCAACGACTAGACCTCTGCGCTGGGAGCGCCTGCGTTTGTCGTCCGCTTCTCATTGGGCCGGAGTTCGTCGACAAGCGCAGGGACCGCGTCTGCGGTCTTCTTTGGGGGCGAGTGTGTCTGTTCAGACTTGGTAATAGTCGCGATACCAGCGCACAAAGTTCGCGATTCCGGTCTCGATGGGGGTGTTGGGGTGATAGTCGACGTCTTGGACGAGCGCCTCCACGTCCGCGAAGGTTGCGGGGACATCGCCGGGCTGGATGGGCAGCATGAGCTTCTCTGCCGATTTTCCGAGCGCCTCTTCCAACACTTCGATGAAGCGCAGCAGCTCTACGGGTTGGCTGTTTCCAATATTATAGATTCGATACGGCGCATTGCTGCTGGCTGGATCCGGCTTTGCACCAGTCCAATGATCGTCTGGCGCTGGAACCCGATCTGTCACGCGCATGACGCCCTCCACGATGTCATCCACATACGTGAAGTCTCGCTGCATCTTTCCGTGATTGAAAACCTTGATGGGGTCGCCATTCAAAATCGCTTTGGTGAACAAAAACAGCGCCATATCGGGGCGTCCCCAGGGACCATAGACCGTGAAGAAGCGGAGACCGGTGGTCGGCAACCGGAACAGGTGACTGTAGGTGTGAGCCATCAGTTCATTCGACTTCTTGCTGGCGGCATACAAGCTGACAGGGTGGTCCACATTTTGGTGCACGCTGAAGGGCATCGTGGTGTTTGCGCCATAGACCGAGCTGCTCGAGGCGTAGACCAGATGAGGGACGGCGCGGTGGCGACAGTTCTCCAAAATGTTCAAAAAGCCCACAATGTTCGCGTCGATGTACGCTCGCGGATTTTCAAGGCTGTAGCGCACTCCGGCTTGGGCCGCCAAGTTGACAACGCGGTCAAAGGGGCGGGCGGCAAACACGTGCTCTAGCGCGGAGGTGTCGGCCAAGTCGACTTCGGCAAAGGTGAAGCCCGGCTTGGTTTCTAATTGACGCAAGCGGCTGCGCTTGAGCGCCACATCGTAATAGTCGTTCAAATTATCCAGCCCGACGACAGTGTCGCCTCTCTCGAGCAAACGAAGGCTCAGATGAAAGCCAATAAACCCAGCGGCGCCAGTGACGAGGATGTGCATGTGCAATAACCTAGGAAAGAGCGAAGTAACTAGATTGCTTCAATGGAAGCCTTGAAGGAGAGTTATGAAGTTGTTGAAGTGGGTGTGGGATAACATCATCATGGATCGAATGTTGGTGTTGGTGTTCGTCGGGTTTGTGATCTTGCTGTTGGCTTGGTTTCTGGTCGAGTCCGGCTTTGACTGGCTCACGCCGTTTCGCGAGGCGTTTGACAATCGCCCAGCGGAGCCTTAACTCGCGCGAGCCAGCACTTCGGCTTCTGGAGGCAAGTCACGGATCGCGCGCATTTGAGTCAAGAACTCTTGCTCGGTCTCGCAAGTCATCAGCCCCTTGCGCCACTCTTTGGCGTTGCGGAAGCCTTGCACATATTCCCCCAAGTATTTGCGGAACTCTTTGAGGGCGCGCCTCTCTGGTTGGAAAGCCCGCAGCAGCTCATAATGCCGCAACGCGGTGCGGGTTCGCTCGTGCAAGTTTGGGCTCCCATGCACGCGCTCATCGCGGAAGACCCAGGGATGGCCGATGGCCTTGCGCCCAATCATAAAGCCATCCAAGTTTTGCATCCGCCGCAGGCCGTCGCTGTAATTTTCTACGTCGCCGTTGCCGACCACAGGAATCGAGAGGTGCTCTTTGAGCGCGTAGATCGGCTCCCAGTCTGCGGAGCCCCTGAAGGACTGTTTGTAGGTCCTGCCATGAATCGTCACGAGAGACGCGCCCGCAGACTCCAAGCGTTGGGCAAACGCGATCAAGTCGTCCGCATCTTCCCAGCCCAAGCGCGTCTTCACGGAAACTTCTAGCGAGCAGGCGCTGCGAATCGCTTCAATGATGCGACAGGCGCCGTCGGGATCTTTCATCAGCGCGCTGCCGTGCTGCGAGTTGACAATCTTTTTGGAGGGACAGCCCATGTTGATGTCCACTCCCATGATGCCTCGGTCTTCCACCATCCGAGCCGTCTCGGCAAAGGCGGCGGGGTCGCTGCCAAAAAGTTGCATGAAGAAGGGATGTTCGCTGGGGTGGTAATCGAGGCGCTCTCGCACACGGTCACTACGGATCAATCCTTCTACACTGGTGAACTCGCTGAACAGAATCGCATGCGGACTGATGCTGCGCACAATTTGACGGTAAGCGGTGTTCGTGATGCCATCCATCGGGGCGAGGCAAACGAGCGGGCGAGGAAATTCAGACCATTTCATAGCGGTGTTTTGCTTTTGAATTCGAAAAAAATCGAAAATCTATCACAGGTAGCGTCAAATTTCAGAGAGTTTGCTTGTGATTTACTAAAAAGCTTGAGCCTGCAAAATCGCTAGTCTAGGTTTCCGCAACTTAAATTATTGACTTTACTGAGGAATGCATGGCCGGTCGAGGCGCAAACTCCAACGTCATTACCATCAAAAAGTATTCAAATCGGCGTCTGTATGACATGACGCACAGTCGCTACCTGACGATTGACGAGCTCGCCAATCTGATTCGGGAGGGCTACGACGTGCAGGTCATTGACTCGAAGACCAAAGATGACATCACTCAGGCAGTGCTCACGCAGGTGGTCCTTGAGCGCAACGGGGTCTACTTATTCTCAACGACGTTTTTGCATCAGATCATCCGCAATCGAGATGGTATCCTCGGTGAGTTCTTCACCGACTTTGTGCCAAAGATGCTCGACTCCTATCTCGACACGCGGGACGCGATGCGCCGTCAGCTCTCGAATTTTACGTCGCCATGGCTGATGGGAGGAGAGATGAAGATGCCGTTCATCAACCCTTTTATGGGGATCGATCCCGGGCGTCGCCCGATAAGCAAGCCCACCGCCTCGGCCATGAGTGATGAAGAAGCAAAAGAAATTGAGCTCGCCCGCCTCAAAGCGCAGATGCAACAGCTTCAAGCCCGCATTGAAGAACTCGACCGCTGACACCTTCCCCCTTCAACCTACTCGATAAGCTATCATGCAATTTGAACCTGTCATCGGGTTGGAAATCCACGCCCAACTCGCCACGCAATCCAAAATCTTTTGCGCTTGTCCTACCAAGTTTGGCATGTCACCCAACGCCAGCACTTGCCCAGTGTGTTTGGGACTCCCCGGCGCCTTGCCTGTCTTGAATGAGCGCGTCGTCGAATTTGCGATCAAGCTAGGGCTCGCCACGCACTGCCACATCCGCTCTGACTCGCAGTTTGCGCGCAAGAACTACTTCTATCCCGACTTGCCGAAGGCTTACCAAATCTCACAATTTGATCGCCCGATTTGTGAAAACGGCTGGATCGACATCGAAGTCGACGGCGCGATCAAACGCATCGGCATCACGCGGATCCACATGGAAGAAGACGCGGGCAAACTCATCCACGAAGAGGGCGGTGAGTTCAGTTATGTAGACTTGAACCGCGCAGGCGTACCGCTGCTAGAAATTGTGAGTGAACCCGACCTCCGCACGCCTGAAGAGGCGAAAGCCTATATGGAAAAGATGCACTCCATTGTGACCTACCTCGGAGTGTGTGAAGGCGACATGGAGAAGGGGCACCTGCGCTGCGACGCCAACGTCTCACTGCGCCCCGTTGGACAAGCAACCTTTGGCACTCGCACCGAGACCAAAAATCTCAACTCCTTCCGCTTTGTGCAACAAGCCATTACCTACGAAATCGCTCGCCAAACCGACGAAATTCTTGACGGCAACCGCATCTTTCAAGAGACGCGCTTGTGGGACTCGGTGAAGAAGATGACCTATAGCATGCGCTCTAAAGAGGAGGCGCACGACTATCGCTATTTCCCTGACCCCGATCTGCCTGTGGTGCAAGTCGCCCCCGATTTCGTAGAGAGCCTGCGCGCGCAACTTCCGGAATTGCCAGACGCTAAGAAGCAGCGCTTCATGGCTGATTTTGGCTTGAGCGCCTACGATGCAGGAGTTTTGGTTGCAGATCGTCAAGTCGCTGATTATTTTGAAGAAGTAACTACGCACAACGCTGACCCCAAATTAGCCTGCAATTGGGTGAGCGGAGAGTTGATGCGCCTGATGAACGAAAACAAACAAGGGATTCGCGAGCTTTCGATTGCCCCCACGAAGCTGGCGGAGTTGATCCGCTTTGTGGAAGAAGGAACGATCAGCAATAAGATCGCTAAAGCAGTGTTTGAAGAGATGATCGCAACAGACCAAGCGCCAGCTCAGATCATTGAAGCCAAAGGTCTGCAACAAATGTCTGACACGGGCGAGCTGGAGCGGATGATCTCGGCGCTGATAGAAGCCAACCCAGAGCAAGTCGAGCAATTCCGCGCAGGAAAGACGCGGATCAAAGGCTTCTTTGTGGGACAAATCATGAAAGAGACAAAAGGAAAAGCGAATCCACAGATCGTGAACCAAATTCTGGAGGACAAACTGAATGGATAACGCTCGTCTGACACGCACACTGGAAATCTCATCTCTCGTAGCCGTGCTCGGCTGTGGGCTGTGGGTGTTTCTGTTTACTCCCATCGAGCTGGAACAAGGCTTTGTGCAGAAGATCATGTACATCCATGTCCCCTCTGTGATCGTCACCTACTTTGCGTTTTTTGTGACGTTCGCCTGCTCGATTGCCTATCTGTGGAAGCGCATTCTCACCTTTGATCGGATCGCGAAAGTCTCGGCAGAAATTGGTTTGCTTTTCTGTGCGATGGTCTTGATTACGGGCGCGGTCTGGGGACGCCCGACCTGGGGAACCTACTGGGTCTGGGACGCGCGCTTGACCACAACCCTCTTGCTTTTCTTAATCTTTGTCGGCTATTTCCTGCTACGCGCTTCGGTCTTTGACCGTGATAAGCAAGCCCGCTTTGCGTCGGTTGTGGGCATCATTGGTTTCCTCGACATTCCGATTATTCACAAATCGGTAGAGTGGTGGCGGACCCTGCACCAGCCTTCGACTCTCTTCAAGGTGCAAGACGGGGCTGCCAAACCCGCAATGCCGCCGGAGCTGTTGTATCCCCTGATTGGTTGCATGCTGGCTATGCTACTCTTTTACGGCTACCTGCTGTTGCTACGCTGGCAAATGGAAGACACTCATGACCAGTTGCAAGAAGCCATGGCTCAGGAGGGCTACTGACATGCCACTCAATCTTGAGTATGTGCTGATTTGCTACGGTATTTGGGTCGCCGTCTTTGTCGTCTACATTCCGTGGATCAAGCGTCGTCAACAAACGTATCGCCGCTCTCTACAATCCTTTGACAAAACACATTCGTCATGAAAACTCGACACAAGTTCGTGGTTGGCGGAGCCATCATCTTCGCCGTCATCGCCGCTCTGTCCGTACAAGGTCTCCAAGAGATGACCGTCTTCTTCTACACCCCACAAGAGGTGCTGGCCGCGCCGCGTGATTTTGAAGAGAAGACCATCCGCATCGGCGCGCTAGTTCATCCAGGGACAGTGGACTGGGACGCCCGCAATATCCGCCTCGCGTTTCACGTGACGGAAAACTCACAGCAAACGATCCCTGTGGTGTATCAAGGGCTCAAACCCGACATGTTTCGCGAAGGACAAGGCGTGGTCGTGGAAGGACGCATGCACCAAGGCGTCTTCCAAGCCGATCAACTCCTCGTGAAGCATAGCGAAGAATACAAACTGGATCACAAAAACGTGCAGAACAAAGAAGACTACTACAAATCTGTGATCCAATAAGCCCCCCGCATGCGCCTTCGCCTCTCCTCCGCGCGGGAAGGCTTCCACAACCTGATGGAATCGGCCGACCCGCGCATCCGCAATCGCCTCTTAGCGACCTCGATTCTCCTCCTCCTGATCGTCTTCCTCGTCACCTTCAATGTGGAGCAGGGGCTCCCTGACACTGGAAGCGTCAACTCTCGCTTAATTCTGTTTGTCGCGATCAACGTCAATATCGTGCTGTTGGCGGTCGTGTTCTATTTGATCGCCAAGAACTTGCTCAAGCTGGTTGTGGAGCGCCGCCAACAGGTGCTCGGGGTCACGCTGAAAACCAAGCTCATCGCAGCGTTCACGCTCCTGTCTCTGCCTGCAATGGCGTTTCACCTCTTTGCCAGCAGTTTCATCTCTGCCACCTTGGAGTCTTGGCTGACAGGGCAGCATGAGACGGTCGTTGAGAACGCCCGCGAAGTGTCAGAAGTTTATCACCGCGATTTGAAGAAGATGCTTGAGCTGCAAGGGTGGATTGTCGCGGAAACCTTGCGCACACAGCCGGAACTCTATCAACAACTCGAACAATTAGACGCCCAACTCCAGAAACAACTCGGCGACGGGCTCACCTTCTATTCTGGGGCACGCGCAGTGCGATTCCAGAAGCTCCGCACCGAGGATGCTCGCGAACACTGGAAGCCCCTGAGCGCAGCCGAGTGGTACCAACTCGGGCAAAACGACTCCACTTGGTTGGTGGAAGAACTGAACGACCGCTTCCTCTATCGGCACCTGCAGCGGCTGAACGCCCCCAACGAAGAAGAAGTTCTCCTCGAACTCTTTCATCCAACTCCGGTTCACATCACGCAAGCGCTGAACGGAATCCTTGAACAAGAGCGGAACACGCGTTTTTTCAATGAGTCAGAAGACCTCTTGCGGCGGTACTACATCGTCATTTTCTTACTGATGACACTTTGCATTGTGTTCGTCGCGACGTGGCTAGCGTTCTACTTTGCGCGGGGTTTTGTGCAACCCATTGAGAACCTTGCGCAGGCCACACAGCGGGTCGCAGAGGGCGAGCTGGGCTATCAGGTGGAGACCAACGCGACGTTGGATAAAGACTTCGCGCTGCTCGTGCGCGCTTTCAATGCGATGAGCCAAGACTTGGAGATCAACCAAGTCGCGCTGGAAAAAACGACGGAGCATTTGCAGCAGAGCCATCAGGCGCTGGAGGAACAGCATCGCTTGCTTGAGCTTGTGCTTGAGAACATTAGCACCGGCGTGGTGCTGCTAGACCCTGACGGGAACTTACGACGCGTCAATCGCGCGGCCGCGCAACTCTTGGAGTGGCGCAATCCCGAAGAGACGCGCAAACCCTTTCATGAAGCGCTTGAAGAGTCTGTCCTCACCTCTTTTAGCGAAATGTGGGAACAGCTCGGACAGCCCGGCGCCCAGTCTGTGTATCGCCACGTGACGCTGCTCCAAAACGATGTCCCCGTGCAAGTCGCGGTCACGATGCTCATGCTCAAGTCCCGCGAGGATGAACCTCTGGGCGTGATCGCTGTCTACAACAACATCACCGAGATTCATCGCTTACAACGGGCACAAGCATGGCGAGAAGTGGCTCGACGAATCGCTCACGAGATCAAAAATCCGCTCACGCCGATCCAACTCTCTGCCGAACGGATTCGCCGTCGTTATGCAAACAAAGTGGAGGATCCACAGGCATTGCATCAGGCCACACAAACCATCATCAGCGAAGTGGAACAGCTCAAGCTCATGGTCAGCGAGTTCTCCCAATTTGCCCGCATTCCCGAGTCCAATCCCCGCCCAACCAACTTGCATGACGTGCTGCATGACGTCGTCTGCCTCTATCAAGAAAATCTCCCCACTCGCATCCACCTGGTTACCGAACTTTGTAAAGACATGCCGCTCCTGTCAATTGATCCAGAGCAGATGAAGCGGGTCTTCATCAATTTGGTGGACAATGCGATTGACGCCGTCGAGAAAAAGGGGCGCCTCTCGCGATTGCTGCGCCAAGGTGAGGTGAAACTGGCCACAAGTGTGGATGAGACCGTGCGGATCGCCCGAATTGAAGTCACCGACAACGGAACGGGCATTGAGCCAGAGATTGCAGACCGGCTGTTCGAGCCGTATGCGACCACCAAAAAAGATGGGACGGGGCTGGGATTGACGATCATTCACCAAACCATCTCAGATCACGATGGCTTCGTGCGCTTTCGGAATGTGGAGGGAGGCGGAGCCTGCTTTACAATTGAGCTGCCGCTAGGCTGATCAGAGCGTAGAGAGCAGTTTGGCGGGGATGTCTTTGAGGGGGACGGCTTGTTGAGCGCCACCGTTGTTGAGCGCCTCGCGTGGCATACCAAACACCACACAGCTCTCTTCATCTTGCGCGAAGGTGTGGGCGCCAGATTTGCGCATCGCTAACATGCCTGCGGCGCCATCATTGCCCATGCCGGTCAAGATGATGCCTACCGCGTGACCGCGCGCCGCTTCGGCCACAGAATGAAACAAGACATCTACGGAAGGACGGTGGCGCGTCACAAGGGGACCCTTTTTCACTTCAACCGTGTAGCGTCCGCCCGTCTTGCGCAGGCGCATGTGGTAATCTCCTGGGGCAATCAGCGCGAGCCCGGAATAGACTTCATCGCCATCGCAGGCTTCGCGGACTTCAATTTGTGAGAGTTGATTCAATCGCTCAGCGAACGAACGGGTGAAGTGCTCGGGCATGTGCTGCACAATCACAATTCCGGGGATAGAGACGGGGAGCGGGGCCAGCACAGAGCGAATGGCTTCAGTGCCTCCTGTGGAGGCTCCAATGGCGATGATCTTGTCTGACGTCATGGAGCTGACGGTTGGCCGCACGGGCTCTTGCTTCGTGGCGTGTGACCACCCAGGCCGGTGACTTTTTACGTCCACTTGAGCCGAACGCACAACGACATCTGCCAGCCGATTGATCACCGCTTTCAGGCCGTTGGGATCATCAAAGCGTGGCTTCGCGAACACGTCTAAAGCGCCCAACTCTAGCGCTTTCACCCCCATCTCTCGACGTCCTTCCACCACCGAACTAAAGACGACAATGGGCACCGGCCAGTGCTTCATCAACACAGAGATGAACTCCAGACCGCTCATGCGTGGCATTTCAAGGTCGAGCGTGATCACGTCGGGGTTGACTTCCACGATCATATCGCGGGCGTGATAGGCGTCTTCGGCAGCTCCGACGACCTCTATGCGTTCATCTTGGCTGAACTCTCGCGTCAACACATTGCGTACAAGCGACGAGTCATCGACGATGAGCACGCGGACGGGTTGGGAATTCATCGGCGCGGTCCTTTCAGTACGAGCGCTCCCTCTTCGCTAAAGTCATAGCTTTGCAAGTAGCTCATGCGGACTTTGCCGGTGGTTGCGTTCATTTGCACTTTGCGTCCTTCGTGGCCGCTGACGTCATGACCGACAATGCGCACACCGAGCTTCTTGAGAATGCGGAATGTGATAGCGGCGTTTCGCGATCCGACGGAGAGCCCTGGGGACTGTCCGGTCCCCGAGATTCCGTTGGCTCCTCCGAAAACACGAGCGGTCAACGCAGCGGGTTGGGCTCCGCTCTCGCGCACTAAGTCATAGAGCACATAGGTCGCGACGTTCGCAAAGCGGGTGGATGTGATCTCGTCTCGACGACAAATGGGGAGCGTGATGTGGTTCATGCCGGCTACTCTAGCTTGGGCGTCCCACAGGCACACGGCGACGCAAGATCCAAGAATCGTGCTGATGATGCCTGTTTCTTTCAGCACAAAGACCTCGCCGGGCTGCACAAAGTGCACGCTCCCGTCAAGGCTGTCCCAAGCTTCGGGCCGCTGAGGTAGGTCAGTTACGGCGGTAGATAGAACTCTGGACATACTTTAGGTCTGTTTTAACGCCAATGAGGCTCTCTGAGTGCCCGATAAACAAGTATCCGCCCGGTTCGATGTATTCTGCGAGGCGGTTGACGAGGCGCTCTTGGGTTGGTTTGTCGAAATAAATCATCACATTGCGACACATGATAAAGTCAAACTTGGCGCGGAGCGGAAAGTCTTCCATTAAGTTCAGCCGACGGAAGCGAATCAGTGACTTCAGTTGATCGCTGACCTCATACAGGTCGTCCCACTGTGACGGGATCCGTTTGAAATATTTCTGTCGCAGCTTTGGAGCAATGGGCTCTAGGATTTTTGAGGAGTATTGCCCCTTCTCTCCTTCATCGAGCACTTTGGTAGAGATGTCTGTCGCGAGAATTTTAACGTCTTTGTTCCCAACGGAGCCGCCGAGGGCTTCCACAAGAGTCATCGCGATGGTGTAAGGCTCTTCGCCGCTTGAACAAGCCGCGCTCCAGATGCGGATGGAGGGTTGCTGTTTGAGTTGCGGATAAACGTGCTGGTTCAAGAACTCGAAGTGGTTGTTCTCGCGAAAAAAATCCGTCTTATTTGTCGAGACCGCGTTGAGTAAGAGCACCATCTCTTGGCCGCTCGCATCGCGCAGGATGTGCTCTCGATAGGCGTCATAAGAGCGCAGCTGCAGCTCGTTCATCCGCTTTGCGAGGCGGGTCATGAGGAGCTGTTTTTTCGCCAAGCCCAAGTTGATGCCGACGGTGTCGTAGATCAGTTTGCGGTACTTCTCAAACTCCGCGTCTTCCATTACTGGCAAGTTCATAGCGTCAATGCTCGGACCGAAGGCCTTAGGTTAGAACCTTCGCGTGGAAGGCAGTTGGGGAGACGGATGTGATGGATCGTTTGGGTGGGCCTGCTGGGAGTTTGCCGTGTTGCCCTTCACAAGCTGGTTCAACTCAACAATCATCTGATTGAGGGTTGAGGCTTCATCCATCATCAAGCGCGAGGCCGAGGCGGTCTGTTCTGCGCGGGCGGCATTGGACTGCGTCACGTCGTCCATTTGGTGAACCGCTTTGGTAATTTCATCAATTCCCACAGCCTGAGCGTCAGACGCCTCGCGGATTTGCTGAGACATGCGTTGGACCCCTCCAATTTGTTGGGACTGCACGCCAGCGGACTGTGAGAGCGCGGCGATGAACTCTGATACTTTCTCGAATTTGTCCAGTATTTTTTGCAATGCTTCCTCGCCTTGGGCAGCGAGTTCGTTGCCTTTTTGGGTGCGGCTGCTGGTTTCGTTCACCAATTGTGAGATCTCACGCGCGGCTTGCTTGGAGTTTTCGGCCAGTTTCGCGACTTCGTCGGCGACCACACCAAAGCCTTTTCCTTGTTCTCCCGCCCGCGCCGCTTCAACAGCGGCGTTTGTCGCGAGCATTTTCGTTTGTTGTGTGATGCTGCTGAGTAGTTCGACGATGTCATTGATTTTCTGCCCGCTCGCGTTGATGTCGGCTAAGGACTGCACAATGGTCTGCATCGCGGCCATCCCTTCGTTCACCGCTTGTCGAGCGGCTTCTGCGGCTTGTGTGGAGGTCTCTGAGTCCTGCTGAACTTTCATCAAGGAGTGTGAGAGCTGGCTCACGGACTCATTGGTAGAGCTGGCGTTGTCGGCGTTGTCGCGAATTTGTGAGTCAATCTCGGTCATTGCTGCGGAGGTCTGCTCCAAGCTCGCGGCTTGTTCTGTGGCGGCTTCTGCCAACGACTGACTCAGCGAGGAGACTTGCTGAGCGGCGCTGCTGGTGCGATGGGACATCTGATCTAGCCGCTGCGTGAGCCGATGAATCGGGTTCGCGATCGTATATTTGGTCGCAAAGAACACCACGAGCAGCGTCAAGCCTAGCGCGCCTCCGGTGAAGAGCAAAATCATGGATGTAGAGTCTGCAATCCGATCTTGCATCGGCTGCAAATCCATAATGATCTCAAAGCCGCCGCGCACTTCGCCTTCCTTCCAGCCCTCCATTTTGTAGCCAAAGAAGTCATATCCATCGCCGTCTGGATCGTCAGCGGTGGTGCCGTGGCACACAAGGCAATCCTTGCGTAGATGCACCGGCCGCACGTAGCGGAAGGCATTCATTTGTTCATCGAGCACAAAGGCCTCTGTTCGCGAGCCGTCACGTAGGCTATCGAGCATGCTTTTTTCGATTGGGTCGGCTTCGTTCTTAGGGTTTCGGGCTTGAACTCTGGGGGTGCGGAACTCGAAGTCGGACGCCTCAGAGTCGCGTTGTGCGACCGTCCAAGCGGCGACGACCGGAATCGACCAGTACGCGCCAGTTTGGGTAATCGCGCGTTGTTTGGCGTCATCGTTGGCGAAGGTTCGCCCTTGCAGCGAGTTGAGCTGTTCGCTGATTTTGGCGTCATCCATCACCTGATGGCGTGTGCGTAGCTCTGCGACATAGTTCATGTTGTTGAGCGCTTGCACCGTAATCGCACGAGACTTCTCAATCATGCCTTCCATCGCTGTTTCACGGATGGCGTAGCGATTGAGAAACACCGCCAAGACACCGATGAACAGAATGCCGACAGAGCTTAGGAGCATGATGCGAGACATCAGACTGAAACGTGACCACATAGCGAGTCCTCTGGGCGAAGGGCCCGCGCGGCGCAGGCCAAAAGAAAATGCTCAGAATTCCGAAAAGTCGTCGCGCATTGGGATCATTTCGGAGGGCTTGATCCGCTTCCCGGCCGCGGGCGTTTCGGAAGGTGAAGGGTTTGGTGACGGAGGCTGGGGAGCGCGTGCGGACGTTGCAGACGACGGCTCAGGCATGGAGCGAGGTTCCGAGAAGCTCGCTGTGCTGGCCGGCAGCGCTTTGAGGGGTGCTGTCGCAGGGCTGAAGGACGCGTATCCGCTGGTGTGATAGCCGACTTGCTGTGAGAGCTGCTGCACAATGTCACTGAGCATATCCGCTTGGGCAGAGAGCTGTTCCGCAGCGCTGGCTGTGGACTCGGCGTTAGAGGCTGTCTCTTGGGTGACGTTGTTCATATCATTCACAGCGCGTGAGACTTGGTCGACGCCGTTGGCTTGGTCTGAAGATGCCTGCTTGATGGTAGAGACGAGGCGCTCGACTTCGGTGATTTTTTGGGACTGCTCACTCGCCGATTTGGTCACTTCGCCGATCAACTCGCCGACCTGAACGACCCGCCCTAGAATGTTCTGCAGAGCGGATTCTCCCTCACCAGCAAGCTGGCCTCCGTCTTTGGCTTGGCGCACACTTTCGCGAATCAAATCCCCGATCTCTCGTGCGGCTTGCTTAGAGTTTTCGGCAAGTTTGCTGACTTCATCAGCGACGACGGCGAAGCCTTTGCCTTGTTCTCCTGCGCGGGCGGCTTCGATCGCAGCGTTGGTCGCGAGCATTTTGGTTTGGTGGGTGATGGAGTCGATCACTTCGATGATGTCGGTGATCCGCGTGCTGCCTTCTTGGATGCCGCGCATGGCAGAGCTGATGTCACTCATTGCTTTCACTCCGCTCTCTGCGGCGGAGCGGGCTTCTGTCGCGAGTTCTGCCGAGCGCAGGGTGTTGTTCTCCGCAGTTCGGGCGATTTCCATCACGCTCTGGACGTGTTCAGAGACAAAAGCAGAACTCGACGCGCTTTCGCGAATTTGAGAGTTGATCTCTTCCATGGTGCTGGCGGTCTCTTCCAAACTTGATGCTTGGCGCGCCGCGCCCCCGGAGAGCTCCACAGAGTTTTGCGCGACTTTTTGCGAGGCCTCGCTCAGCTGCTTGGAGGTGCCGACAAGGCTACTGACGAGAGAAGAGAGGGTCTGGTTGATGCCTCGGTTTACCCACCAAGAGACGCCTCCGACAAGGCCAATCAGCACTAACACGATGACAATGAGCCAGAGCTCGTGGTTGTCGTGCATCTCTCGGATAGAGGCGAGCTTCGCTGGGTTGATGTTCGCTTCTTCCACGAGTTTGAGCGTCTCAGACATAAAATAGATGTCGATCCCCAAGATGAGCAGCAGGATCAGCACAGAGAACCCGACGTTGAGCGCGAGCTTGTTACCGATGGTCATGTTAGGCAACCTCCTGCTGCTGTTGACGCAACATGACTAGCTCGTCTGCGGAGAGGATGTTCTCCAGATCGAGCACGATGACTACGCGTTGGTCAAGTTTGGCCATGCCTGCGATGTACTCTGTGCGAATGTTGGTGCCAAGCTGTGGCGTTTCTTCAAAAATTTGCTCGTCAATGCGGGTTACGCCAACGAGAAAGTCGACGACAATGCCGGTCAGGGTGCCTTGAACATCGACCACAATGATGCAGGTCTCTGTGGTCGGCTCGACCGTTGTCATGTTGAACTTACTGCGCAGGTCAATCACAGGAATGATCTTTCCGCGCAGGTTGATGATGCCCAGCATGAACGCAGGGGTGTGAGGCACAGGGTCGATGTGCATCAGACCGACGACCTCGCGGGCTTCTAGAATTTGGATGCCATACTCCTGCTTGCCCAGCATGAAAGTCAGGAGTTTGCCTTCGGAATGATCAAAGAGGCTGTTCTTTGACATAGTCTCTCCTCGATTAGTTCGGAGTGGAGTTAGGTTGGTTGTTGTGAAAGTGCTGAATCAAGGTCTCTGGATCTAAAATGAGTCCGACGCGTCCGTCACCAAGGATCGTGCCGCCTGTGATGCCGGGGAGCCCGACAAGGCGGTCTCCGAGGTTCTTCACGACGATTTGTTGGCGATGCAGCAGCTCATCGACCATCAGTCCATATTTTTTCTCACCGTCTTTCACGACCACGATGATGGCTTCTTCAGGCTGCGTGATGTCAGCCTCGATCTGATAAAACTCGTGCAGCCGCATGATCGGCACGACTTCTCCGGCGAGGATGAAGCATTCGCTATCTTGCCCTTGCACATCATAGAGCTGTTCTTTGTCTGGCGTAATCGTCAGGTGCACATCCAAGATCGGGAGCACAAAGCGGTTGGGGCCCAGCCGCACGACCAGACCTTCGATGATCGAGGTCGTCAGCGGTAGTTTGATCAAAAACGAGGTGCCGACTCCGGGTGTGGATTCAATCGAGATTTTACCGCGCAGGTTGTCGACTTCTCGCTTGACGACATCCATTCCGACTCCACGGCCAGAGATGTCGGTCACCTGCTTCGCCGTAGAGAACCCCGCGTGGAAGATGAACATGAAGACTTGCTGATCAGACAAGTTCTCACGTTCTGTGGTGACCCCTTTCTCAATGGCTTTCTTCAGCAGCTTCTCCCGAATTAAGCCGCGTCCGTCATCACGGACTTCAATCAAAATCGAATCCCCAAGGTGACGCGCGGCGAGCAGCACGTTCCCGGTGGTGGGTTTGCCGACTTCAATGCGCTCTTGCTCCTCTTCGACCCCGTGGTCAATCGCGTTGCGGACGATGTGCATTAGCGGGGCATAGATGCTGTCGATGATGGTCTTATCTACTAGGGTGTCTTCGCCTTCCACATCCAGCTTAATTTTCTTGCCCGATTTGCGGGAGAGGTCGCGCACTTGGCGAGTGAGCTTAGAGAACACGTTCTTCACGGGGAACATGCGGATGCTTAGAATGCGGTCACGCAGCTGCTCGGTGATTTTGTGCAGTTGGTCTAAGCGGTCGTGCAGCTCGCGATCATCAATTTCAGCGATGGTTGGGTTTTGTGAGAGCACAGAGAGCGCCACGACCATTTCCCCAATGAACTCTGAGAGTTCATCCAGCTTGGCCGCAGGGATCTTGATCATGTCGATCGGTGTATTCGCGGGTTGCTGCCCGCCGCTAGGGGCCGACTTTTTTTCTTCTTCCGCGGGGTGGTCTTCTGCTGGTTTCGCAGCGGGGGCGGGTGGGGGCGTGTCAGGCACTGGTGGAGGCGTGACCACCGGCTTGGCCGCTGGTTGTGCAGGCGTCGGCGCCGGAGGAGGGGGCGCCGGAGCTGCTCTTTTAGGTGCTGGGCCCTGTCCTAACATGTCATCCAACATTTGGTAGGCTTCGCTCATGTCTACCGCTTCGGGAGTGCTGCCAGACATCAGCTGCTTCATCTGACTGACGAGTTGTCCCAGCACATCCGTGGAGCGCAGGATCGTCTCCAAAACTTCATTGTTCATCTCTCGCTTGCCGTCGCGCACTTGCACCATCAAATCTTCGGTGTGGTGAGCGAGACTTCCCATCACGGTCAGCCCCAAGAAGCCGGCGGTGCCTTTGATCGTGTGGACCGTGCGGAAGATGCTATTGATCGCCTGTTGATCTCCAAGATCACTCTCGAGTTTCAAGAGGGTCTCTTCTGTTTTTTCTAAACCTTCTTCGGTCTCGCTGATGAACTCCACCAAGGTCTCATCCCCGGCCATGTCGGGCGGGAGATCCTGCACAATGTCTTGGTATTGGCTGTAGTCTTTTTCTTCGACGACCTCTTCGTCTGCGGTGAGCCCCTCACTGAGCGCGGCTTGCAGCATCGTGACGGCGCGAGGCTGGTCTCCGCCATATAAGACTTCCAGAGCGCTCTCAAAGGCCCCATGGATGCGAGTGAACTCTTGCATCCCTTCGACGTGGGGTCGCAGGTCTGAAACCATCTGGCCCAACAAATCGTCGAGGTGTTTGAGGACTACGGCGAACTCGGGTTGGTTCGACGACTCCATGAAGTTGGCGAAGGCTTCAAGTTGCCCAATGACAGGCCCGACAATCGAGATATCGTTGAGTTGCTCGGCGCTCAGTGAAACCAACTGGAGGTTGAGCGCGTCGCGCAGTGGCTGTGCTTGTTCCTGAAATGCTTGGTCAACCATCGTGATTCTCAGTGAAAGGAAGGAGAGCGAGCGAAAACGGGGCCCATCGTTGTACAAAACCAAAACATTGTCCAGCGATCAGAGCGACGGGTGGATCTTTTGTGCATTAGGCCGCTTTAGACAGCTGAGTCGGCAGAGTGAAGCTGATGCAAGCGCCTTTGCCTTCGCCCTCGGACTGTAGTTCGATCTGGCCTTTGTTGGAGCGCACAAAGTTTGCGCAGTCGTGCAGTCCAAAGCCAGAGCCCCGTTTTTTCGTGGAATATCCAAACTCAAAAGCGTGCTCTAGGGCTGCTGGAGCGGCGCCTTTGCCATTGTCTCGCACGCTGCAACGCATCATCCCTTCGGCCGTGTTCTCGGCGATAATCGTGATATTTCCTTTGAACTCACTCCCTGCCTGCAATGTCTGCTCGTCGATGCTCTCCATGCTGTTTTTGATCAGGTTCATGAAAAGCTGCATCAACTTGTTCATGTCATTGCGGAGGGGAGGCAGGTTTGGCTCAATCTGCTTGTCAATCGTCAGATGTCGCTTCTCTAGCGCAGGTTCCATCATTTCTAGGGCGTCGTCGATCACATCGGCAATTTGGAACTCCTCTTCAATGCCTTGGCGTTGGGCGTACTTTTGCTGCAACGCAATGATCTCCGTGATGTGTGCCAGCTGGTTATTCATCTTGTCCATCGCAAGCAAATCATCCTTTTGCTGCTGCTTTGTGGTGTCGGATAGCTGCTGCAAAAAGGGCAGGACCTGCTGTCCTCGTGGTGAAGCAAAGAATTCGCCCAAATTGGACTGGTTGTCTTGGAGGAGGCCACAAATTTGTTGCAGGTAAACGGGGGTCGGTGATTTCTCAATGTTCTGCTTCATCTGTTGTGTACGTACAATCAGCGGCGTAATTGCGTTCCCGATGTTGTGCAGAACGCTAATCGCGTGCTCAATCATGCCTGCGCTGTAGGCTTGCTGTAGCTGCTTTTTGCGCTCTTGCTCCAGCTCGGCCATCGTCTCGTGCAGTTGCAGATTTCTCTCCGACAATTCAAGGGTCCGCTGTGCCACCCGCTCTTCTAAGTAGCGATTGTACGTCTCCAGACTGGTGGACATATCAATAAATGCGCGATTGAGGCGCTGGATCTCGATCAGCGTGCTCTCTGCGGGCTTGCCGCTAAAATCGCCTTCTGCCAAGCGTTTGACCGCTCCCATCAATTCGTGAATGGGCTGCACCAACCTGCCGGCCACAAAACGGGCTGCGAGGATCGCGAACACGCTAATGACACCAATCAGGCCCAGCAACAACAGGCGCATTTCCTGTTCGGCGGCTCCTAAGGCGACATCAACGCTCTGCTCCACCAACAAGCAAGATCGCGGAAAATCTAGCCACAAATAAGCGGCTAACACGCTCACGTTGTTCGCGTTCTGATAGCTGTCGATGCCTTGCCCGTCGCGCTGACACGATTCTAAGACCGGGATGTTGACGGTCGTCGTAGCGAGCGCGGTGACCGGGTGGGCGAGGATCCGCTGCTCGGAATCCAGCAAATACATTGTCCGTTCGTCACCCTCCGTCACCCCTGCCTGCATCAACTGAGACAGTGACTGCACACGCAAATATCCCAGCAAGGAGCCCATGTGGTCTTGTGTCCATCGGGAGCGGAGCGGCACTTGAATCGGGATGACGCTCTCACCATTGGGCAAGGCTTGCACAGCGAAGAGCTTGGCCTCCCCAAAACCTTGGGGCTCTTCTAAGGGGACCTCCGTTTGTTCATCTCCGAGCAGGGCGCGCCAGACGTCCCCTTGCTCATCAAGCTGCCAAATTCCCAGAAAGCTCTCTGTGTCAACGAGTTTGGACACTTTTTCGGTGAGTTCTGCTTGACTGGGAGGAATCAGGCGAGATTGGAGCAGTGGAGCGTTTTCCAACAACTGCAGGTCATACGCGTGGCGACGATACCACTGCTCGACGGTAAGCTGCTTGAGTTGAACAGAGCTGCGCAGATTGTCTTCGGCAGAAGTTTGCAGCGAAGAGCGGGCATAGACAAAAGCCAAGCCCACCCCCACGATAGCGGGGACGAGGGTGAGGAGTACGAAGGAGATGATGATCTCATTCTGTAAACTGCGGGCAATCTTCATGAGAGTCTACATCCGGTCCAGTGGCGCGTAATGACCATAGTCTTGAATGTGCTGGATGCGCTCTAAGTATAACGTGACCACCGAGTCGTGGGCGCCGGCTTCCGCGATGTTCATGAACTGCTCCTGCGCGTCTTCTAGTTTTTCGTCATGAAACTCCTGCACGGCTTGTTCGAACCGTTCGCGATGTTCCAATTTGAAGGCTTTCACCGGTTCGACTTCTTCGTCGTAGACCTCATATAGTCGGACGGGTTTGGAGCGCCCCCGCACCGCGGTCCAGTCGATCAAGCGGATGTGATAGGCGTTGGGGTCTTTGAGGCCGTCATAAGTGCTCTCGCTGATGATGAGGTCTGTTGCATAGAGCTTGGTCAACATCTCAATGCGCGAAGCAAGATTGACGGCGTCACTCACGACGGAGCCTTCCATGCGATAATGCTCACCAATCGTCCCTAGCATGACGCTGCCGGTGTGAACCCCGATGCCAATGCGAATTTGCGAGTAGCCGGCGCGCGCGCGTCCTTGGTTGTACCAACGGAGCGACCGCAACATCTCCAGCGCGCTGCGCACCGCGTCGTCCGGCTCTTCACGGAAGAGCGCCATGATGGCGTCGCCGATGAATTTGTCGATGATGCCGTTGTTGCGCCGAATGACCGGCCCCATCAAGCCGAGATAAGAGTTCAAAAACCGAAAGTTCTCTGTAGGCGTCAGGCTCTCTGAGAGGGAAGTGAAGGAGCGGATGTCTGCGAACAAAATCGACATCGGCATCTCGACATGATCGCCAATGCGCACTTGAGTGATGTGCTTTTTATTGAGGAGCTCCAGAAATTCTTTAGGCACGAAGCGTTCGTAAGCGCGGTTGAGCTGTCCGATCTCCCAGCGAAAGGTGAGAAACTGGGCCATCTGAGTCAGTTCATCGGGATCAAAAGGCTTCTTCAGCAGTAAGAAGCGGCTGTCCCCCAAATGTTGCGCGAGGCTCTGCAGCGAGGTGTCGGAGTAGGCCGTCAGGATGACGATCTCAATGTGCGGGTCTACATTCAGGATCCGTTGCGCTGTCTCTAAGCCGTCAATGCCGGGGGGCATCCGCATATCTATAAACGCGATCGCAAACGGATCACTTTGGCGCAGCGCAGAGGAGACTTCTTCCACGCCTTGCAAGCCTTGGTTGGCGGTTGTGATGTCAAAGCGGGTGCTGCTTTTAGCAGGCGACGAGGGGCTGGGGAGGTCGCTGAAGAGGGCGTTCGCTAGGGAGTCTAGATTTTGGCGAGCGGTGTCTTCTTCGGGGGCAAGGATGGTGCGGCAAGACTCTAAAATGCCGGGGTCGTCATCAATGACGAGAATTCGTAAAGTCATAGCGGGCCGCACCGTATAGGTTGTTACTGATCAGGGGAGCTGGGTTGGAAGGCTGATAAACTCCGTGTCTTCAAAGAATAGTTCAATGTGGAAGGGATACTTATCAGCAAATTTGAACGACAAGCGGCGGCATTGATCCGGGTTCATGTTCGCGCCTTTGAGGGAGAGTAAGATGGAATCCATGATCACCATCCCTTTGGGCTGCCCGTTTTGAGAAGAGAGGCCATAGCGTTTTTGGACGGCGTGCCGGCTGTGCCCGATTAGTTGGTTGACCAACTCGCCGATGCTGTCCAAGACCTCCTCTGAGGTGTAGTCATCGGTCAACTCCTCTTCGGGCATCCCCATGAACATCATGGATTGCTTGTAATATTCCAGCGCAGCTTCCCGAGAGAAGTTGATGATCAGCAACCCATAATAATCGCCTTCAAATTGCACAAAGCAGCCAATGTTCGGCCGCAGAGAGATGCGCGGGATGCGCTGCAGCGAGGGAGCGAAATACACATTGGAGTTGGAGTTACGGTGTAAGATTTCTACCGTTGACTCACCAATGATCTTAGCCATGATGTCAATGGTATCCGCCGAGTGGTTCATTTCCAAATCTCTTGCTAGCAGGGGTTAACCGAACCCGCGCGATGGGCCGGACGGGGTGTGCTCGACAGGGAGCGTTCGCTCTGCAAGACAGAAGCCCCTAAGTGAAAGTCGGGGTCTGTGTCGAGAAAGACGGCAAAATTTTAGCTGTTCCTACTATGGCTATAACAATTTTTCAAATCCCAAAACGGGACTTCAACTTGCTGTTCTTTCGGATTCTGTTACATCTTCCGCCGTTTTGTTCTCTTCAACTCTCACACAGCTTCGCGCAAATTGCGACATAACAGCAAACCAATTGCAAACCACAATGCAAGTTGCTTCTGAAACGTTCTGCACTTCGTCCCCGACGAAATTTCGAGATGCGCGCCGACAATGGACGGGGACACTGGCGTTTGTGCCGACCATGGGCGCTTTGCACGATGGGCATCTCAGCTTGATCGAACGCGCGCGCGAGCTGGCCGATCGCGTCGTGGTCTCGATTTTTGTCAACCCCACTCAGTTTGCCCCGACGGAAGACCTGGCGACCTATCCTCGCGATCTCGCAGGCGATGTGCAGAAAGCCCAAAGCGTCGGCTGTCATGCGTTCTTTGTGCCCCAAGTCCCCGATCTCTATCCCCATGGGTTCGGTACCTACGTAGTCCCAGAATCCGAGCTGACGCGGCGTTGGGAAGCGGCGAGTCGCCCCCATTTTTTTCGTGGTGTCTGCACAGTCGTGACCAAGCTGCTCAATATCGTACAACCCGACGTCGCTGTGTTTGGTCAGAAGGATTATCAGCAGCTGCAAGTCGTCTCGCAAATGGTGCGCGACCTAGACCTGCCCGTCCACATCGAAGCCGCGCCGACGCATCGAGAACCGGACGGCTTGGCGATGAGTTCTCGCAATCAATACCTGTCGGCCACACAACGCCAGACGGCAGCTCAGCTATATCAAACGCTGTGCGACGCCCGCAGCCACGTCCTGCACGCACCCGAGACCGACCTAAGATCGCTGCAAACCCACATGATCGAACATCTCAACGCATTGCCCGAAGTTCACGTGGACTATGTCGCTTTCACAGACGCTCAGACGCTGGCACCGTTGTCGCAGTTCCGAGGGAATGTCTGCTTGATGCTTGCCGCATTTGTGGGTAATACTCGTTTGATTGACAACCTGCTGATCCAAACCCCGTGAACATGCCTCGCCCTTTCCGCTTTTCTCCGCACAGTTTGCTTTCGGAATTGACGACCGACCGGCTTCTCGTTTCACCGTTTCCGTTCAGGATTTTATGAAATTAATGCAAAAACTTTTTGGTAGCGACAATGACCGAATTCTCAAGCGCTACCAACGTCTTGTTGTACGCATCAACCAACTCGAACCGGAGATGCAGAAACTTCAAGACGAAGACTTCCCCAAGAAGACGGAAGAATACAAGCAGCGCTTGCAAAACGGAGAGACGCTAGATGACCTCCTCCCCGAAGCCTATGCTCTGGTGCGCGAAGCCGCTCAACGCGTGATTGGCGAGCGACACTACGATGTTCAAATGATCGGCGGCATCGCGCTGCATGAAGGCAACATCGCTGAGATGCAAACCGGTGAGGGGAAAACCCTCTCATCTACCTGTCCGGTCTACCTGAACGCGCTCACCGGCAAAGGGGTCCACATCATCACGCCCAACGACTATCTGGCCCGCCGCGACTCCAACTGGATGGGGCAGATTTATCGCTTCTTGGGCATGAGTACGGGGTTGATCCAACACGGACACAGCGACCAGAACCGCCGTGCCAACTACGAGTGTGACATCACCTACGGCACCAACAACGAGTTCGGCTTCGACTATCTGCGCGACAACATGAAATATGCGCTGCAAGATTATGTGCAGCGCGAGTTCAACTACGCCGTGATCGACGAAGTGGACAGCATCCTCATCGACGAAGCTCGCACCCCTCTGATCATCAGCGGCCCCACCGAAGACAACGTTGAAAAATACTATGTCATCAATAAGTTGGTCCACGGCCTCAGTCGGGAAATTCGCCGTGAAGAAGTCCCCAAACTTCCGCCGGAGCAACAGCACGACATCGACCCCAAATGGGCAGAAAAAGAAGACAACGAAGTGGTGCGCGTCGGAGATTATGGGCTAGATGAAAAGTCGCGCGGCATCAACCTGACCGAGCGCGGCGCAGAGACCATGGAAGAGCGCGTGAAGCACCTGCTGCAACCTGAGACCAGCCTGTTTGACTATGAAAACATGGAGGTTCTGCACCACATCAACCAAGCGCTCAAAGCACACTATACCTTCCGGCGGGATGTGGACTACGTAGTCCAAAATGGCCAAGTCGTGATTGTGGATGAGTTCACCGGACGCCTCATGCCCGGGCGACGCTTTAGCGATGGGTTGCACCAAGCCCTAGAAGCCAAGGAAGGCGTGAAAATTGAGCGCGAAAATCAAACGCTCGCAACGATCACCTTCCAAAACTACTTCCGGCTTTACAGCAAGCTCTCCGGCATGACGGGGACTGCAGAGACCGAGAAGGAAGAATTGAAGAAAATCTACAATCTGGGCGTGGTGGTCATCCCCACAAATCGGCCGATTCAGCGCAGAGACCTGCCAGACATCATCTACAAAACAGAGAGCGCCAAATATCGCGCCGTTGTTAACAAGATCGCAGAGCTTCACCAAGCCGGACAGCCCGTGCTCGTCGGGACGGTCTCCATCGAAGTCTCCGAGACCATCAGCCGCTTGCTCAAACAGAACAAAATCCTGCACGAAGTGTTGAACGCCAAGAATCACGAACGAGAAGCAGACATCATCTCCAAAGCTGGACAGCTCAAATCCGTGACCATCGCGACCAACATGGCCGGTCGTGGGACCGACATCAAACCTTCACCAGAAGCCCGCGAGATCGGCGGCCTGTTTGTCTTGGGAACCGGACGCCACGACAGCCGACGCATCGACAACCAGCTGCGCGGTCGCTCGGGACGTCAAGGAGATCCCGGCGCATCTCAATTCTTTTTGTCGCTCGAAGACAACCTCCTCCGCGTCTTTGGAGGCGAGCGCATCTCCAAGCTGATGGATCGGCTACAAATTGACGAAGACGAGCCCATCGAACACGTTTTCATCACCAAAGCGATCAGCAACGCCCAGCGCAAAGTCGAAGGACATCACTTCGACATTCGGAAACACGTGTTGCAGTTTGACGACGTCATGGAGAAACAACGCTCCATCATCTACACCCGTCGCCGTGAAATCTTGGGGGATCAAGTTCAAGAGTTGATGCTAGAAATGTCTGCCGAAGTGCTCGAGGAACTCTTCGACACCTATTGCAACGCGAAGTATATCGATCAGTGGGAAGTCACTGGGTTCAACCAAGCGTTCACCAACATCTTCGGCAAGTTGCCCGACGAACACTGGCACGAACAAGAAAAAGATCCCGAAGAATTCCGCGACTATTGGCACGGGCAAGTGGAGCAACTCTATCGTGAAAAGATGGAATACTTTCACTATGAGCTTGGAGAGAACGCGGCTGCCGAACGCAAAGCGGAAGGCGTAGAGCACCAACTGGATCCTGAAGTCCAAGCCCAACAGTTCAACAGCATGGTCTTAGATCTTGAACGGCAGGTGCTGCTGAAGGTCAACGATGGCCTCTGGAAAGACCACCTCTTGTCGATGGATCATCTGCGAGAAGGCATCAGCTTGGTAGGATATGCGCAGAAAAAACCGCTTGATGAATACAAGAAGCAGGCGTTTGAGATGTTCTCTGACTTGATGTCGCGCATCAACCACGAAGCTGTCAGCTTGTTCTATAAAATTCAGGTGGGACCCAGCCCTGTTCGACCGCTGCCGGAAGTCATGCCCGAGCAACCCATGACCATGCAACATGGCCCCGAACTTGAGAAAGCCGATGAGGCCCCTCCCAAAGAAAAGCCGGTTCAAAAAGTCCACATCGGACGCAACGAGCCGTGCCCGTGTGGCAGCGGGCGCAAATACAAGCACTGCTGCGGCAAAACCCAAGCGGCGACCGCTGAAGCCGAGGAGTGACTACTGGCCACTCCCTCCCTTACAACGTGGCGTCTCGTGAACCTGCCCTGCCACGGCTTCCCACTGTTCGGGTGTGTGACATCGTAGCGATAAGGCATGCACCGGGCCGTTCAATTCATCAGCTAAAATCTGATAAATCTGTTGGTGACGCTTCACAGAACTCACATTCTGGAACTGTGAAGACACAATCGTCACTTTGAAGTGCGACTCCGAACCTGGAGGGACGTTGTGCTGGTGGCTCTCGTTCTCAATCTCTAAGAAGGTGGGCGCGAGCTGCTGTTGTAATTTTTGTTCAATACTTTGTTGCACTTGCACGAGCGGATCTCCACAGGACGTTGCTGAATTTGAAAAATGTCACATATTACGCGCAGCCGGAACCATCCGCAAGCGAGCGACTGTAACGCACAGGAGAAATCATGGGAGACTCATTCGGACACACCTTCAGAATCACCACATGGGGCGAATCTCATGGCGGGGGGGTCGGCGTGGTGGTGGATGGCTGTCCATCAGGCCTCGAATTGACCTTAGACGACATCCAAACGGAGTTAGATCGACGGCGCCCAGGCCAAAGCAAAATCACCACGCAACGCCAAGAAAGTGACACTGCGCGACTCCTCTCCGGTGTGTTTGAAGGTCGCACAACGGGGACCGCGATCTCCATCATGGTGCACAACCAAGACGCTCGCCCACAAGCCTACGATCACCTCAAGGACGTCTATCGACCTAGCCATGCGGACTATACTTATGATCAAAAGTACGGATTCCGAAATTGGCAAGGAGGCGGCCGCGCGAGCGCACGCGAGACGATTGGCAGAGTCGCGGCCGGAGCCATCGCCAAGAAATTGTTGCAGCAGCTGGGAGGCGTCGAAACGCTGGCATACGTAGAACAAATTCACGATCTGCGAACCAACCGCAACCCCGCCGACGTCACCCTCGCTGAGATCGAAGCGAACGCGGTGCGCTGCCCCGATGACGCGCTCGCAGAGCAGATGTATCAGCGCATTGATGAAGCCCGCAAAGCAGGAGATAGCCTTGGTGGAATTGTGCGAGTGCACGTTCGAAATGTGCCGCCTGGGCTCGGCGAACCTGTCTTTGACAAGCTCACCGCGGATCTCGCCAAGGCGATGATGTCTTTGCCGGCGACCCGTGGGGTCGAGTTCGGGCTCGGATTTGATTCCGTCTTGTTAAAAGGCTCGGAACACAATGACAGCTTTGCCGTGCAAGAAGGCACCGTCCGCACCGTCACAAATCGTTCTGGAGGCATGCAAGGCGGCATCAGCAACGGAGAGCCCATCGAGTTCCGAGTTGCGTTCAAGCCCACCGCCACCATCAACCACGCTCAGGAAACCGTCACGCGGGAAGGCGAGACCGTAGAGCTCAAGGCGAAGGGGCGGCACGATCCCTGTGTGCTGCCTCGCGCGGTGCCGATGGTGGAGGCCATGGTGAACCTCGTCCTCGTGGATCATTGGCTGCGCAATCGAAACAAGCGCCTCTCCGAACTCTAAACCAAACGTCCTCTCAAGCCCGAAGAGCAGGACTCGCAGCGCTCCGTCGTGCACGCATGGGTCACTTCAAGGCAACACGTGCGGTCGCCTGGTTCTCAATTTGCAGGAACGGCAAAAATTGCTTGACTTATGGATGAGTCGATAACTGCAAATCGGAGATGCACGATGAGACCAATGCGCAACGACCCTCACTCTTCAGACTCTCTCAGCCAGCGCATGATTTTGTACAAGTACCGCAAGACCATGCCGCGCCAGCGCTGGAGCATGCACCATCCCGCGATGTTTGTGGCGATGGGCTTCGCCTGCTTTGCTTGTTCTCTGGCGATTCAAATCCTGATCTTCTCAGCCTAGTTTTCCGCATGTTCATTGATGTTTTCAACGGCGACGCAGACGGCCTCTGCGCTCTCCAACAGCTGCGTCTACAAAACCCTCGCGAGTCGACGTTGGTCACAGGGACGAAACGCGAGACCGCGCTTCTCAACCGGATCACGGACGCCTCCCACGCCGAGATTACCGTCTTAGATGTCGCCCTGCGCGTCAATCGACCGGCGTTGGATCAACTGCTCGCTCAGAACAATCGCGTTGTGTTTGTGGATCACCACAACCCGGGCGACATCCCCGCGCATCCCCACCTTGAAGTCCACATTGACACCGACTCGAGTGTTTGCACTAGCCTGATTGTCGATCGGCTGCTTGATGGGAAATTTCATGCGTGGGCGCTCGTGGCGGCTTTCGGAGACAACTTACAAGAAGTCGGTGCTCAGCTTGCCGCGGTGGCCGGCTTTGCGACGGATGAGACCAAGAAACTGCAGGAGATGGGGCTGCTGCTGAACTACAACGGATATGGACAACGTGTGGAAGATCTGTGGTTCTCGCCAGCAGAGCTGAGCCTTGCGCTGCGACCTCACCGAGACCCGCTGGCGTTTTATGCCGAGTCGCCTGTCTTCGCGAAGCTGCGTGCAGGCTACGCATCTGATCTACAACAGGCCAAGGAGCAGCCTCTGGTTCGTGAGACCGCAACGGTGCGCGGCGTCCGCTTTCCTGCAGAACCTTGGAGCCACCGCATTGTAGGCACGTTCAGCAACCAGATGGCCACGGAAGATCCCCAACGGGCACAGGTCACTCTTGTGGACAACGGCGACAACACGCTGTTAGTCAGTCTGCGTGCGCCCCTAGAGCGTCCCTGGGGCGCGGACAGCGTCTGCTTGCAGTTTGAGGGAGGAGGGAGAAGTCGGGCGGCAGGCATCAAAAACCTGCCTGAGGAGGAGCTGTCCCGTTTTTGGGACGCGGTCGAAGCTCAATTTGCAGCCTGATTACTCTCCGGCTTCGGTGTACATCACCCGCGGTTGACCGGTCGAGTACAACACTTGACGCCAGAAGTCCCCGTGCGGATTGATCCGCTTCTTTTGTGCCGTCGCCGCTTCTAAAGGAACATGCGTGAAGTGGCTGTTCCAGTAGCCGATCATGATGTCCGTTTTGCCAGCCATGGCTGCGTGGACGGCATTCTCAGCCAAGTGATAGCAAAAGATCGCGTCATGCGGGTTCGCTGGCAGAGAGCGGATCAAGTAGCTGGGCTCAATCAATCGCACACTCACTGGCGCCTTCCCCTTGAAATGCTTCACGATGCTCTCCTTCAAAAACTTGCCGATGTCGTGATAGCGCACGTTGCCTGACGGGTCGCGCTCCTCGATCTTGCTCTTCATGAGGTACTGTCCCGCCCCTTCTGCCACGACAATTACAGAGTGCGGGTGCTGACCGCTGCGCTCCTTATCCGCAAAGCTCTGCTCCATGGCTACGAGCAGTCCGTCTGGCCCATGCAAGTCAAAGCGGACTTCTGGAATCAAGACGAAGTTCACATCTGGACAAGCGAGCGATGTGTTCGCCGCGATAAAGCCGGAATCGCGTCCCATCAGCTTGATCACCACCACACCGTAGTGGGCGCCATACGCTTCCACATGAGCCGACTGCACGGCTTCTACGGCTTTAGAGAAAGCCGTCTCAAACCCAAAAGTCTTAGAGCAATAAGAGATGTCGTTGTCGATGGTTTTGGGGATGCCAATCACAGAGATTTTCAGGCCACGCGTTAAGACCTCTTGGGCGATTTCATGGGCTCCCCGCAAGGTCCCATCACCTCCGATACAAAATAGCGCGTTGATGGAATTGCGCTCCAAGCAATCAACAATCTCTCCAATGTCTTGAGGCCCGCGTGAGCTCGAGAGGATGCTCCCTCCTTGATAATGAATATTCTGGATGGAGTCGGGCGTGAGGTCTATCACCTCGTGGCGATACTTGGGAATGAACCCTTGATAGCCATAGCGAAACCCGGAGATGTGCTTGATTCCGTACTCGTGGCGCAGCTGCATGACCAGCGTGCGGATCACGTTGTTGATGCCGGGGCACAGACCACCGCAGGTCACGATCCCTGCGCGGACTTTAGACGTATCAAAATAAATCCGCGCTCGAGGCCCTGCGGCTTCAAAGCTGAGCGGAGCTTCCAAATTGCAGGTCTCCGACATCACATCATACAGCACGCGTTGCCCGTCATGAGTAAAGCGGAAGTTCTTCTCGTCGGCATTTTCACTGAGGGGTAGCGGGGACGGAATGCGACACGGTCCCAAGTTCTTCACGTTCATTTGCTCAACCATCGGACTCCTTATGCTGAAATTGAGAGGTCTCCCTGACACAAAGAGGTAACACCTTTACGCGGATTCCACAATTTTCGGTTCGCTCTTTGCCTTGCTTGTCGATACATCAAGGTTGGTTCCAGCGTGCGCGGGCATCTGCATCGCGCGGAGGTATTGTTCATTTACGAATTTTTGGGGGGGCACATGAGCTCAGGTGTTGTTTCGATGGTGTTGGCAGGAGGGGAAGGAACCCGCCTGCATCCGTTAACCGCGGTGCGTGCAAAACCGTCTGTGCCGTTTGGCGGCAATTACCGAATTATTGACTTCGTGTTGAGTAATTTTATCAACTCTGGACTGCTGCGTGTGTTTGTGCTCACCCAGTTTAAGTCTCACTCGTTGATGCAGCACTTGCGGCAAGGATGGCGAGTCTCTGGGATCCCCAACGCCTTCATTGACCCCATCCCCGCGCAGATGCAGACGGGGAAGAAGTGGTATGAGGGCACTGCCGATGCGATCTATCAGAACCTCAACTTAATTTATGACGAAGACCCTGAGGTTGTCTGCGTGTTTGGCGGAGACCACATCTACAAGATGGAAATCCAGCAAATGCTCGACTTTCACCGGAAACGGGAAGCGGAGCTGACGGTCGCTGCGATTCCGGTCCCCCTGGCGGACGCTCATCAATTTGGGGTGATTGAGGTCGATGAGGAGTGGCGCATGATCAACTTCATTGAAAAGCCACAGTCTCCGCC
>CBFIJD010000002.1:92638-98372 GCA_965662845.1 uncultured bacterium
TCGCCAAGCGCTCGTCAATGAACTCGTCCTCGACGCACAAAACAGCGGCTCTGAGCACGACTTTGGCAAGAACATCATCCCACGCATGTTTCCGCGCAAGACGGTGTTTGTGTATGACTTTTCCCAAAATAAAGTCCCTGGGGCTTCAGAAGCAGAGGCTGGCTATTGGCGTGATGTCGGCACTCTGGACGCCTATTGGGAGTCAAACATGGACCTCGTTGGCATCAAGCCAGAGTTTGATTTGTATAACCAGAAGTGGCCGGTCCGAACCTACAATCCGCCATTTCCCCCCGCAAAGTTTGTGCACTTTAGCGACCTAAGGACCGGACACGCGATCAACTCGATCATCTCTCCTGGCTCGATCATCAGTGGGGCTCTCGTGATCAACTCGGTGGTGGGCTACAACGTCCGTGTGCACAGCTTCTCTCACATCAGCGAGTCGGTGATTATGAGCGACGTCAATATTGGCCGAAACTGCAAAATCAAGCGCGCCCTGATCGACAAGCAAGTCACCATCGCGCCGGGAACCGTGATTGGCTATGACTTAGAGTCTGATCGCCAACGCTATCACGTCACGGATTCGGGGATTGTGGTGATTCCCAAGGGGACAACCATCAACTGAGAACGGCGCAGAGAGCACCCCTGTCCGCGAGTTCCACATCGGAAAAAACCTATGAAGATTTTGTTTCTTGCCTCGGAAGTCACGGGTCTGCTCAAGACCGGTGGGCTCGCTGATGTCGCGCGCGCCCTGCCCCTCGCTCTGCGTCAACGTGGGCACGACGTCCGCTTGGTGCTCCCGCTCTATCTCCCCATCGCCAGAACTCGGCCACTGCGAGAGGCGGTGCCCTTCTTAGGCGTGCCGATGGGCAACACGGAGTTGTTCTGCTCCGTGCAGCAGACGCGGCTGGAATCGCTCCCAGTCTACCTGATTGAATATCAACACTTTTTCTTTCGGGAACGCCCCTATCAACAGCGGGATGGCTCCCCATATCCTGACAATGCGGAGCGCTTTGGTTTCTTCTGCAAAGCGGCGCTACAGCTGTGTCTTGCCATCGGATTCTCTCCTGATATTTTGCATGCGAATGACTGGCAGACCGCGCTTGCTCCGTTCTATCTGCAAAGTCATCGCAAGCGCTTTAAGTCCCTGCAACACACGCGCTCGGTGCTCACGCTGCACAATGGAGGCTACCAAGGAGCTGCGCCGGCAAACGCGCGTGAGTTTTTGGGCATTGACGACGACTGGTTTCATCCGCAAGGCTTTGAAGATCACGGACAACTCAATTTGCTCAAAGGTGGGATTCACTGCGCCGACAAACTCAACGCCGTCAGCCCAGGCTATGCCGAAGAGCTGCAAACGCCCTTGGGAGGGCACGGCCTGCATGAACACTTCCAGCAGCGTCAGGCCGACCTCTCTGGCATTTTGAATGGCTGTGAATACGAAGTCTGGAACCCTGCTGACGACCCGCACCTGCCGGCTCACTATGACCTCCACGACTTGAGCGGCAAAACGCGCTGCAAAAGCTCGTTGCAAGCCGAACTCAACCTGCCAGAATCCCCTCGCACTCCGCTCATCGGCGTGATCAGTCGACTCACGGATCAAAAGGGGTTTGATTTCTCGCTTCCGGCGATTCGTGAGCTGTTGCAGGGGAATGTCCAGTTTGCGGTGCTGGGCTCTGGTGACGCGGGACTCGCTCAGCAGCTGCGTCAACTCATGACAGAATTTCCGCAACAGCTGCATTTTCACGAAGGGTATAGCGAACCGCTAGCGCACCGCATCGAAGCGGGCTGCGACCTCTTTCTGATGCCGTCTCTCTATGAGCCCTGTGGGTTGAATCAGATGTATAGCTTGCGCTATGGTACACTTCCGATCGTGCGCGCCGTCGGGGGGTTAAAGAATAGCGTTTGGGAGAGTACGGCAGATGGTGAGCTAGGTACCGGTTTTGTTTTTACGGAACCAAGCTCAGAAGGGGTTCGTCAGGCGATAGAGCGCGCCCTCGTTTGCTATCAAGAGCCTGAGCGGTTTGCGCAAATGATTGCCAACGCAATGCGCCAACGTTTTTCGTGGGACCAAACCGCGACGCGGTACGAAGCGCTCTACGAGTCCGCGCTTCATCCTGCCTGAAGCTGACGGCGGTTCAATATTGCCGCACTTCTCCACCGAATAAATCTGCCAACTCCGCATTCAGCTGTGCCAAATCGCTAGGTTGTGAACGCTCGACGGTTTCGGAGAGCGGAGGGGGCACCATGAGTCCTTCTCGATTCTGTGTCTCAAGCAGGGCGCGAATCTGCCGCAGCTCCGCGTTGTTGTCTTGCAATGCCCGCAAGATTTCTTGCAGCAGCAGGGTTTGTTCCATGAGTTCTTGTGAGAGATTGATTGCTCAGGGGTGAGCGCGCTTGGGGGTCTGCGCTGTCGATGGGGGGCCGTAGAGTGACCCGACTAAGGTGAAAGAAGCGCCGCGATCAGTCAATGTAAATCGCTACTCTTTGTAGTGTCGCACATCGTTAGCGAGTGAGACGAGAAAAAGAAAACATGACGAAGTGCACAAATGAGCAAGCGGCCCAAACCCTGCCGTGTTAGCGCAGCAGGCGCGCCCTCAACGACCCATCTGGCTTAGCGCCCTAGCTCCTGTAGCGCAGACAGCACAGCAGGCAGATAGCTTCGACCAAACAAGTTGAGGTGGTTCAGCCAATGATAGAGCTGATACAGGGGCTGCCGTCGTGCAAATCCAGCCTCCAGCGGATAGGCTTCGCGATAGGCGGCATAAAACGATTCTGAAAACCCACCAAACATCCCCGTCAGCGCGAGGTCGGCCTCACGGTGTCCATAGTAGACGGCAGGATCAATCAAAACCGGCTCCCCGTCCGCGTGCGCAAGCACATTTCCGCCCCACAGATCCCCGTGCAGCAGCACAGGCTCGGCCGACACACTGGCGAGCGGTTCTGGCCAACGCTGCTCCAGTCGCTTCCATGCTTGCGCTAAGGCACCCGTTGCAGATTCTTGACGAGTGGCCAGCTTCCATTGCGGCAACAGCCGCTCTTCCCAGAAAAAATCTGGCCAAGAGACATGACAGCGGTTGGATTGCGGAGTGCGGCCAATGAAATTGTCGGGGTGCGCGCCAAAGTGAAGCGCGCTATGGCGGTGTAGCTGAGCCACTTGTTGACCCAGCTTGGTTTGCACAGCAGGAGCGGAGGTGGAACCTGTGGGGATCCATTCCAAGAGCAGGAGCGTGTCGGTGACAGCGAGGACGTGTGGGACTCGGATCGCGCGCGCCTGGCGGAGCTCTCGAAGCCCAGCCGCCTCTGCGTAGAGCATCCCTTCGGGCAAGCCGCGGGACAATTTGACAAACGCGTCCCCCGATCGGGTCGAGACTCGGTAAGCCTCACTGATGCAACCTCCTGTGACGGGAGAGACCTGCCGGACGGGTTCGCCCAAGAGGTCTGCCACCTCAACGAGCAGCGCGGATTTCATCTGTGTTGAGCCTGCAGGTGCTGCAAGAAATGAAGGCAGGCATCCTCAAGAAGATCGATCACAAGCTCAAAACCGGCGTCACCTCCATAATATGGGTCAGGGACTTCATCCACTGAATGGGTTTTGCAGAAGTCCGTCATCTTCACGATTTTTGGGTGAAATTCGCCAGAAGAGTCCAAGCTGCGCAGGTCGGCATAATTGCGATTGTCCATCGCGAGAATCCAATCGAAGTGCGGGAAGTCACTGGCGGCGTGCACTTTGCGAGAGCGACTAGGTAAATTGTAGCCACGGTTGTTGGCGTGACGTTGCATGCGCGCGTCGGCAGGTTCTCCCACATGATAACCATGTGTCCCCGCGGAGTCGCACTCGTATTGATTCCGCAGGCTTTTTTGGTTGAGCAGCTCCAGCATGATGCCTTCAGCGGTTGGGGAGCGACAGATGTTCCCCATGCACACAAAGAGTAACTTGGTAGGGTTGGTCATGTGTCCTTTCCTTGGCGAAAGAGGAATACATAGCGCCCGAGCGCGATCTCATCTCCTGGGCGCAGCTCTTTTTGTTCGATCCGGCGTCCATTCAAGTAGGAGCCTTCGGAACACAGATTGTGGAGCTTGTAAGCCGTCCCTGAGCGAAAAATGCGGGCGTGACGCAGCTGCACACTCGGGTCGTTCAGCACCATATCGCAGGTCTCAGAACGCCCGATGACCATGACATTGCGCACGAGAGGATATTCCTGCTTGCTGCCTAAAAACTGGAGGGAGGCTACCGAGCGCGGCAGAGGCCCACGAGGTGAAGCGCACCGCTGGGGTTGCAGCAGCGGGTTGCCGCCATTGGTATCTTTCTCATCCACGGCGGCACGATTTCCGGGCAGGCGGTTGCGGAACAGCAGGGTGAGTTCCCCAATATCCAATACATCTTCGTTTTGCAACAGGACTCGGTTGACGCGCCTGCGGTTGATCAGCAGGGCGTTCTTCTGATTTTTATCTTCTAGAAAAAACGTGTTTTGCTGCGGAGTGAGCGTGACGCGGTTGAGATTTGAAGAGAGGCGCAGGTTCCTCTTCGTTTCAATATCGTTGAGATAGTCCAACGTGTACGGAGTCAACTCCAAAGGAATGAAGCGATGATTTTCTCCAGGAGTAATGATTTCAAAGCCAAGCTCGACTTCGGCGTTCGGCGCCGCGCTCTGTCTCACGCGCCAGAGCCAGAAGAGACCGCTGGCCAAGGACGTCATCAACAAGATGATCAGCCCGAGCTGTAGCGGCTCAATGCGAGTAATCGGTTCCAACAGCGGTGATTCGGGTTGCGCAGGGGCGTGCAACACAGGCTGCGCCGTCGGATGCTCTGCAGAGAGCAAAGCCGGCCACGAAAAGAGCAGCGCCCAGACAAGGCCGCGACGCAGGAGAGAAAGCAACATTGCTACTCAGAATATTGGAGCAGCGCTGTACCGATGCGAATGAGGTCGCCAGATTGGAGAGGTTGAGAAGTAACGGGTCGGTAGTTCACCATGACCTCCTGAGGCTCCCCGAGATTCTCAAGCACAAATTGCTTCTGGCGTCGCACCATCCGGGCATGTCGACTGCGGACTTCCCGATAGTGGTGCAAAATCAGGCTGTTGTGGGAGTCATAGCCTAACGAATTGGAGAAGGGATGAAGCCAGAAAACATGCCCCGCGCGGTCGCCTGTGAGTAGACGTAAGCGAGATTTTGTGAAGAAAGTCTCAGGAAGCCCCAGCAAGAGTGAAATGCAAAGCCCGATGAGCAACAACGGAATCCAACTAGAGAAACCTTGCACCAAATGCACAGACTGCAGGGTTGACAAAAGAAAGTAACTAAATCCACCACCAAAAAGGCCGCCAATCATTTGAAATACTTGCGTGTGTATATCAGCGCTTTGTGACGTCAAGAAACCCAATCCACCTCCCAAAACCACGACATACAGCAGCCCTCCCCACTGAGGGTCAGGCAACCAATCGACGACGGTCAAGGAGAGCAGAACTGCGCTAAGCCCCACCAGCACACCGTGCAGCGCTCCTGTTTTGCTTTGTTCTAACAGCGACACCGAGTCACTGCCTTGAAAGAAGGCTTCACGAATTTGGAGGCCCCATCCTAAGCCTGCGCCTAGCAAAGCCCCTTCCCAAAAAAAGTGAATGACCGACACCGTTCTGACAGGGGGCTCCAAGACTTCTAGGGAACCGAGAGCGAGCAATTGGGCCGCAGCCCATCCTAATAAGCTACCCAAAGCCCCTAGGCACACTAGTGTCAGCAAGTA
>CBFIJD010000002.1:98467-99440 GCA_965662845.1 uncultured bacterium
ATACAGGTAGCGCATGGCGGAATCTTGCGGGAAAACGATCGGCAGGATCTAAAACGGGGGAACCAAGAGGTTCGACAGATTTACAAAAATGAGGGCAAAAGGATTGCGCGGATCACAGAAAACTGCAACTGCTTTCTCTTGACCCGCGCAGAGGAGAAGTGAGGTCAGGTGCGAAGCTCGCCGCCTCGGCTCAGGCGTTTGCGAATAAACGCCGGGATATCGAGGTTGGTGTGGATGTCATTGCGCCCCTCAAACTGATGGTGTGGAGGGTAGCCTTGATTGTAACCATCATCTTTTGCCGACTCCGCTGCTGTGACGGGTTCTGCTTGTGGAGAACTGACCGGAGGAGAGGTCGCAGCCGAGGCCGCGGGCGACGGCTCAATGGAGGTTGTGAGTGTGCTGTGTGGTCTAGTTTCCGCGTTGCGACGGATATAGTCGCCAATGGTGGGCTCTTCCGACGGCTGAGGTTCCGCTGGTGGGACAGGGGCGGCCGGTTCCGCTTTCTTGGCAAAATTGAAAAAGCGTGAAAACGGTGAAGTCCCAGAGGGCTTCGGCTCGTCAATCACAACATGTTCGACCGCTCTGGGCGCAACGGGGGGGGCTGCTTCTGTGAGCAAAGGCGCCTCGGCTGCGGCGACCGCTGGGTCAGGCTCGGTTGCGGCGAAGGCCGCTTCTTCAAGCGAGACTTCTTTGAGCTCTACCGGCTCTTCTTCCCCAGAGTCCGCAGCGGCGGGAGCGTATCCAAGCTCTTCAGGAGTCTCTGCTGCGTTTGAGCTAGCGTGAGAGGGCGCTTCTCCTCCAAGTGTGTAGTACGGTGGTTCTTCGGGCGCTATCGGAGTTTCAGCGGCAGGCTCCAGCTGCGGTTCTTCGGGCGCAGCTCCCATATTCGGTGCTGCTGGTTCTGCTTGCATTGGCTCGGCTTGGAGAGCAGCAGGCTGAGAGTCTGGAGGCGGAGGCGCCGTCATCGCAGGTG
>CBFIJD010000002.1:99501-105564 GCA_965662845.1 uncultured bacterium
GGCGGTAACCGCTGTGGGAGCGACCTGCTGCGTCTCGGTCTCGCTTTTTTCTTGTTCATTATCAAAGCCGGTGGCGATCACCGTAATCAGGATTTGGTCGCCCAAGTTCGGATTGATCGACGCCCCCCAGATGATCACAGCGTCTTCGTGGCCTTGGTCTTCAATGAAGGAAGAGGCTTCGTAGACCTCATGAAGCGTCATGCTGTCGCTCCCCACCACGTTCATCAGAATGCCTCGAGCGCCATGGATGTTGCAGTCACTGAGCAAGGGGCTATGAATCGCTTGTTCCGCGGCTCGGCGAGCACGATTTTCACCAGAAGCAGAGCCCGTCCCCATCACGGCTTTCCCTTTGTTTTCCATGACCGTGCGGACATCTGCGAAGTCGAGATTCACGATCCCGTCCAAGGTGATCAAATCAGAGATCCCTTGAATGCCTTGGCGCAACACGTCGTCGGCGTAGCCAAAGGCCTCCATCAGCGAGGTCTTGTTGTCGATCATCCCCAGCAGGTTGTTGTTGGGAATGACGATCAGCGTGTCCACATGCTTCTGCAGCTCGGCGATGCCAGCTTGCGCAGAGGTTCGGCGTTTCTTGGCTTCGAAGTTGAAGGGTAAGGTCACCACGCCTACGGTCAGAGCGCTCGACTCGCGGGCAATCCTAGAGATGACAGGGGCGCCTCCGGTGCCGGTTCCGCCTCCCATGCCAGCGGTTACAAACACCATGTCGGCGCCGTCGACGCACTCACGAATTTGTTCTTCGCTCTCTAAGGCCGCAGTTTTGCCGGTCTCTGGTTTGGCTCCTGCGCCAAGACCGCGCGTACTAGCTCGTCCGAGCTGTAGCTTGTAGTGGGCGTGCGATTTGTTGAGATCTTGCAGATCTGTATTCGCGGCAATGAATTCCACACCGCCGACACCGGCTTCAATCATGCGGTTGATCGCGTTACCGCCACCCCCACCAACACCGATGACTTTGATGTTTGGAGTGTCGTCCTTCAATGGTTGGATGTTCGCAAATCCTAGCTCTGACACCTTAGGCTCCTTCATGGATGGCGGAAGACGTCGTCTTGCGCTTCCGGGGGGATTAGAAAAATTCGTGTAACCATTCTTTCATACGACGCGCAACTTTGTGGAACATGTTTGTGTCGTCGCCACTGAAGTTCAGCTTGCCTTGATTGCTGTTGATGCCATAGCGCACTAACCCGACGCTGGTGGCATATTTGGGGGAGTAGATCAGCTCCTGCAGCCCCGAGACGTTCTCTGGGAAGCCCACACGCACTGGGAGCTTCAACACTTCGGAGGCGAGTAAGTCAGCGCCTGGCATAATGCAGGTTCCACCTGTGATCACGACACCTGAAGCCATCACGCTGCGGTACTCCGACTTCTCGATCTCTTGGGCAATGAACTCAAAGATCTCCCGAAAGCGGGCCTCGATGATCTCAGCCAAAATTTGTTTTTTGACCGTGCGGTTGTTGCGTCCCCCGACACTTGGGACGTGAATGGTGTCTTCTGGATCGACCAAATCGGCACGAGCCACGCCGTGGTTGTGTTTGATCTCTTCGGCTTCGGCGAGTGGCGTACTGAGGCCAATGGCGATGTCATGAGTCAGGTGATTCCCACCTAAGGCCAAGACGGCCGTGTGCACGATACTGCCTTCTGAGTAGATCGTGATGTCGGTCGTTCCTCCGCCAATGTCGACTAAGACCACCCCGACTTCTTGTTCATCAGGGCTCAGCACGGCTTGGCTAGAAGCGAGCGGCTCCAGCACGATGTCTTCGACTTCGAGTCCCGATTGGTTACAGCATTTCACAATGTTTTGCGCAGACGTCACAGAGCCCGTGACGATGTGGACTTTGACTTCGAGGAGGGCCGCGGCCATTTCGAGGGGATTTTGCACACCGTCTTGTTCGTCTACAACGAACTCTTGCGGCAAGATGTGCAGAACTTCGCGGTCGTTGGGAATGAGAACTTGGGCGGCGTCGATCACCCGGCGGATGTCTTCTTCAGAGACCGTGCGATTGTGAACGGTCACCATGCCGCGGCTGTTTTGCCCTTTGATGTGGTGCCCTGCGATTCCAGCGTAGACGGCGTTGATCTGCTGTCCACACATGAGTTCACATTCTTCAACGGCTTTTTTGATGGATTTGACGGTCTTCTCGATGTTGACGACCACACCTTTGCGCAGGCCTTCTGATTTGGCCGTGCCCACTCCCACCACGCTCAGTTCTTCTTTGCCGTTGGCTTCGACGGCGATGGCGCAAATTTTTGTGGTTCCGATGTCAAGGCCGACAACAAGATTTGTGCTCTTGCTCTTCGATGGCATCCATGCTCCTTCCGGGGGGACCGGTGATTGGTGTGACGTACTTGGGGTGGCCTGATGCGGCAACTAACTGCTCTTCTTCCAATGAAGGCGCAATTCTTCGCACCGTGATGCAAAAGGTATGAAAACTTCTAATTGCTTTTCAAAACCTTGTCAAATCGAATGTTGGTTTCAGATCTTTTGCCTCTGACGCGTGCATCGGGAAGCCAAGCGGGATCCTCAGCGGGAATACGAGCAGGTGGAGCCGTCCAGATTTTGGCGTTTTCCCTGAGAGCAACTCACCGCTCGTGTGTCGAAGGTTCCACAAAAATATCCGCCTGGCGCTAAGGACGTTCGAAATTCGGGCAGACGCCCAGAGCCAGACTCTTGCAACGGAATCACGGCTCCAGAGTCTTCGACCATGAACCGACGTGTGCCTCGCTCCAGCACCTGAATGCAGACCCTCTCTAACTCTTGGGAGCGCGGCGAAGGATAGAGATAGTTTTGCGGAGCGGGCGCAGAGCAAGCGCTCAGGAGCAAGGCAACGGGGAGCAAACGAACGATCATTGGAACAGCCGCCGCACGTCGCTCAAGCTGTGGGAAGGGCAAACCGCGATCACCCGCGCCCCTGGGGCAACGTGAGTGTCCCCTACCGCAACTTTCCACGCTCCGTTCACAAAGAAGCCCCCGATCAAGATCTGATGCTGTCGCAGATAGTTCGCTAGCTTGCGCAGAGGTTTGCGTGTGATCATAGAGCCTTCAGGAGCCTGCAGCTCGACCACTTCTGCGTCCACTCCATGCAAGTGCGCCACAGAGAGCAGCTCGCTGCGGCGGATAAACTTCAAGATTTCATTAGCCGCAGAAATCTTAGTGTTCAGAGCGATATCAAGCCCAATGGTGGAAGCCAACACCAGATAGTCTTCTTTGTTGACCAGCGCGATGGTCTTCCCCATCTCTCCGTTAGGATCACGGTTCTGCTTGTTCATCAAATGCTTGGCGAGCAGACAGCTGATGATATTGGTCTCGTTTTCCCCTGTCGTCGCGATGAAGGTGTCCATGTCATCCAAACTCGCAGAGACCAGCACGTTGGCATCCGTCCCGTCTCCGTGCAGAACCTGTGTGTTGCGCAGTCTCCCTGCCAGTTCCTCTGCGGTTTGCATGTCTTTCTCGATGAGCACGACATCCATTGAGCTCTCCAGCAGCTGGGCGACTCTCCTGCCGACAAGACCGCCCCCCAAAATCATCACCCGTCGGATGGCTCGCTGCTGGACTCCGATCTCTTTCATCATTTGTTGGAGATCCTCCGGTGTCGCAATCAAGAACAGCTGATCATAAGGCCGGATGACTTCTTCGGCTCCTGGCATCAGCGTGGAGATCCCCCGAGCGATTGCGACCAGTCGGAAGGGCACGCTGTGCAGCTCCGCCAGTTCACGCGGGGTTTTGCCAACCATGGGGGACGATTCGGTCACCCGCAGCCCGAGCACTTTCATTTGGCCTTCGCTGACATCGATCATGTCGTTGCCATCGGCGCGACGCACGAGGCGCTCAATCTCTTGGGCCACCAACTCTTCTGGGTGAACCATCAAATCAATCTTCAATTCAGAAGCGGGCAAGATGCTACCCTGCTCAAAATCTAAGGAGCGCACGCGAGCGATCTTGCGTTTGATGCCGAACTTGTCCGCGATCAAAGCCGCCAGCATGTTCGTCGCGTCGTCGTTGGTCACGGCCAACATCAAATCCGTGTTGCGCGCTTGGGCCTCTTCCCAGAGTTTCACTTGCATCGAGTTCCCGGGAATCACGCGCACATCCATCTGCTCGTTCGCGTAGCGAATCAACTGGGGATCTGTCTCAATCACGGTCACGGCGTGACCTTCGTTGATCAGGCGCTTGGTGAGGTGCATCCCGACCCCGCCGAGCCCGAGTACAAGGACATTTTCGTTTTCCATGCGGATTAGATCATGAGTTCGTATTGTCCGGCCTGTGTCCGGTCGGAGAGGGGATTTTTGGAAGAGATATCAGCGGTGTAGAACCCATCCGCGTGCCCGACACTGGACGCGTCGTAGATCTCGTCAGGGTTGTGCCCATATTCCAAGCACTGCAAGATCGCGTGCCCAATCCACGGTTCCAGCTTGAGCACGACCGTCTTTTTGCGCAGGCGCCCTTGGTCATCTCGATTGAGCACATTGGGGATCGTGTTGGTCGTGATGAATTGGGTGATGTAAGGCGAGTTTAGGTTCTCACGAGCCTCAGGGCAGATATAGGTGTGTGTGCAATAGAAGAAAATGCTGGTCGGAGCACACTCTGGATTTTCGGCCAGAGCTTTGACATTGGCGGCAATCGTCCCGCCGGTGCGCACCATGTCATCGAGAACAAACACATCGCGATCTTTGAGCAGGGTGATGTCGCTAGAAGAATCAATCTCCACGTCGCGCTGTCCGTGACGAGTCTTCTTCATGGTCACGAGCACGGAATTGTGAAGCCCAGAGTACTCGCGGACTTTGCGCACAAAGTCCACAGCGCCGTCGTCTGGAGCCACAAAACCGACATGCTCACCATAGTTCCACAGGCGCACGAGCCCAGAGCGCAACACGTAGTTTGCGACGATGTGCGCGATGTCAAGGTTCACGAAGCGAGGCTTCCCGGTGGAGAGTTCTCCGGCGAAAGTCTCTTCATAGATCTGCCGCATCACGCTCGGTTTGTGATTGTGAACCGTCATCACCATGTCGACGCCAGCAGCCTTGAGCATGCGAGCATACAACCCCGCAGAGCAGGTCTGGCCAACAAACTTCACGCGGGACGCGAAGTCGGTGATTTGGGGATGCGAAACCGTGCGAGGTCCGCGATCTTGCGCTGAATAGAACAGATCTGGTTCCACCAAAGCGACGAGGTCTGCGCCATTTTCTTTGGCAGCAGAAGCCAAGAGGCAGTTGCGCATGGCGAGCTCGTTGCGCGTGTAGTGCGGAGAGCTGGTCGAGAGGATATACACCGACTTCCCCTGTAAGCCGTGGCCCAGGGTCTCTTCTGTCGGGTCATCAATCAAGAAGCGGGGACAAAATTCACTGTTGACGAAGGTCTTGAGGCCGACAACGTCGGAGATGTCGATTTTTTGGGAGCGGGCATGAGCAACACCGATGGCGAAAGAGGCGTCGCTCACATTTGAAACGAGCACGTAGTTGCTGTGGTCCATTACATTCCGTTGAGTAGGGGAAGGCATGGGCTCCTGCGACGCGACTCGTTTCTACAGGAGCTCAGGCGATTACTGCTGACTTTGCAGGAAGATGTATTGTGAGCCTTGCACGGTGCGCACGAGCAGCAAGACGCCCTCACTGAGCGAAACGCGGTTCGCAACAGAGCGGAAGTCCTCCAGGCTGCGAATGTTGTTCCGATCCATTTCCACAATCATCATCCCAGCGCGTAACCCAACTGCGGATGCCGCCGAGTCTGGCTCTACTTCCGTGATGACCACGCCGCTGTTCACGTCCTCATATCCCAAGCGTTGCGCCATCTCGCGTGTCAACTCTTGCACATTGAACCCTAGCTCAGGAGCCGGAGGTTCAGGATCGCTGAAGCCCATGCGGCCAGGTTGCTTGGGGCGCTCATCTAAGGTCACCATTAAGGTGAGCGATGCGCCATCGCGTACGAGATCTAGCTGGACCTCCGCGTCGGCGCGAGCGTTCGCGATTTCGTTGCGTAAGTCATTGCTGCTCTCCACAACCTCTCCGTTCAAGCGCAACACGACGTCCCCCTTTTGAATGCCGGCTTTCTCGGCG
>CBFIJD010000002.1:105624-120068 GCA_965662845.1 uncultured bacterium
TTCGCCAGCTCGGGGGTGACATCTTGAATCCCAACCCCCAGCCAGCCGCGTGAGACACGCCCGTCGTTGATCAGATCTTCCATGATGCCGCGCGCCATATTGATCGGCACCGCAAATCCAATCCCTTGATACCCACCGCTGCGCGTGAAAATCGCGGTGTTTACCCCCACAATTTTACCGTCCAAACTCACTAGCGGGCCGCCGCTGTTGCCAGGGTTGATCGCCGCGTCTGTCTGGATGAAGTCCTCATATTCGGTGATCCCAATCCCAGTGCGGCCCTTGGCGCTAACAATCCCATACGTCACAGTTTGGGAGAGTCCAAATGGATTCCCGACCGCGATGACTGACTCGCCCACCAAGATCTCTTTGGAATCTCCCATTGGCAACACGGGCAGGTTCTCACCGTCTACCTTCACGACCGCGATGTCCGACTCAGGATCGGTGCCGATCAGCTCCGCTTCCATCTCAGTGCCGTCATACATTTGCACGATGATTTTGTCGGCTCCCCCGACCACGTGGTTGTTCGTGAGGATGTATCCATCAGGCCGCACAATGGAACCGGACCCCATCCCTTCTTGACGAAAATCTCTCCCGCCATTGCCGCCTCCCTGTGGGGGGCGCATTCCCGGAAAAAATCGCTCAAAGAACTCTTCACTCCGTGGGTCAAGCTCGCGGCTGTTGCGACTGGTCGCCTCCACGACTTTCTCGACTTTGATGTGCACCACGGCTTGCTGAATATTTTGCACTAATTCGGCTCGAGTTTTAGACGCCCGAATCAGCGATTGCAGCTCGCTCGCCGACTGGGCCAAGACGGCGTCGGCGCCGGAGAAGAACAGCGCTGCGGCACACAAACTCACAAATAGCTTCTGCATAGAGACCTCGCTTGGAATTACGAAAACGTTGCGAAACTTACTATTCTAGCCAGATCCGCACGCTTGTCAGTAGGCAATTGCAAAAATCACCTCTTGCTTCGACGGTTCACCGGTCACAAGACACGCCCCAGGCTCCGGCGTCTCGTGCAGAGGGATGCAGCGAATCGTCGCCTTCGTCTCTTCTTTGATTTTCTCTTCCACCTCGCGCGAGCCGTTCCAGTGCGCCCGAAGGAAGCCTCCCTCAGTCGCAAGAATCTCCTTGAACTCTGCATACGACTTCGCCGTGCGGGTGTTGGCAGCGCGAAGATCAACAGCGCGTTGATAGAGCGACCACTGAATCTGCTCCAACAGCTGAGTGACGTGGCTCGCGACTGCGTCGAGGGGAATGGACTGCTTGTCGCGCAGGTCTCGACGCGCGATCATCGCCGCCTGCTTCTGCACATCGCGAGGTCCAATTTCAATGCGCACAGGCACGCCCTGCTGAATCCAGTGAAAGAACTTATCTCCAGGGCGCAAATTGTCGCGAGTGTCAATTTTGATCCGCAGGTGATCAATTTGTTCGGCGAGGCGCTGCTTGAGCTGCTCGGCAAACGCCAGTGTCTGGGCTTTTTCATCTTCGTTGTTGAAGATGGGCACAATCGCGACCGCAATCGGAGCGATCCGTGGAGGCAAAATCAAACCGTCGTCGTCGGAGTGCGTCATGATCAGACCGCCAATCATGCGGGTGGAGCATCCCCAGCTCGTTGTCCAAGCGAGAGACTGCTGGTTGTTGCGATCCAAAAACTGAATGTTGAACGCCTTGGAGAAGTTTTGCCCCAAGTTGTGCGAGGTGGCACTCTGGAGCGCTCTGCCGTCTTGCATCATCGCTTCAACGGTGTAGGTCGCGACGGCGCCAGGGAACTTCTCCGCTTCTGATTTCTGTCCGGGAATCACGGGAATCGCGAGGTCTTCTTCTTGGAATTGACGATAGATTTCCAACATGCGCAGCGTCTCTTCTTGCGCTTCGTCATAGGTCTCGTGCGCGGTGTGCCCTTCTTGCCAGAGGAACTCAGAGGTTCGCAAGAACAGGCGGGTGCGCTTCTCCCAGCGCATGACGTTCGCCCATTGGTTGATGAGCACGGGCAGATCCCGATAGCTGTTGACCCACTGGGCATACATGTGCCCGATCACTGTCTCGGAGGTTGGGCGGACAACCAGGGGCTCTTCCAGAGCTTTCCCGCCGCCGTGCGTGACTACCGCGCATTCGGGGCTGAACCCTTCCACGTGCTCGGCTTCGCGCTGCAAAAATTCCTGCGGAATCAACAACGGGAAATACGCATTGACGTGTCCCGTTTCTTTGAACAAACGATCTAAGCGCGCCTGCATCGCCTCCCAAATCGCGAAACCACTGGGCCGAATCACCATGCAGCCTTTGACCGGAGCGTAGTCGGCGAGCTGTCCCGCTTTGATGACGTCGAGATACCACTGCGAGTAGTTTTCTGAGCGAGGAGTGATGTTTTTGGCCATAACGAGACGCCTTGTGTAAGGAAACGGTTAGGGATTGCAAAAGGCCCGGAACATAGCGCCTCTGCTTTGGACTGACAAGCCTTTCGCACTTGCAACATGAACACGCGCTATACGAACCCCACGTGCAGCATCAAAAAACCCATCAGATAAGAGAGCAAAATGCCCATCACGCTGACTAAGGCCCCGACGCGCAGCAAGTGTTGACTCGAGATCAAGCCTGTGGCGTAGGCCATCGCGTTGGGAGGAGTGCTCACCGGCAGCGCCATGCCCAGCGCACAAGAGATCGTCACCAGCAGCACCAGCAGCTTCAGGCCGCCAATCTCTACCAGCGCAGGGAGAGTGGCTCCAAGCGCGGCCATGATTGGCAGCAGCAGGTTGGCGGTCGCGGTGTTCGAAATGAACGTAGCCATCAACAACCCCATGGCCGTCGCGATTCCAAAAATCAACACAGGGCTAAACTCTCCAAACGGGACGCTATCTACCAACACTTGGCTCAAGCCACTTTTTTCGAGCCCCAAGCCCAGCGCGATCCCGCCAGAGATCAGCCAAAGCACGTCCCAACTGACCAGGCGCAGGTCTTTTTTGTCAAGCACGCCAAACGTCAAGAAGGTCGCGACCGGAATCATCGCCACGACGTAAGAGCTCATCCCGTGCAGGTCCCCCGACAACCACAACAAAATCGTGCCGCCAAAGGTGACATAGACGATGCGGGCTTTGGTCGTGTTCAGGAATTTGCTGTCGATGATCAGCTCAATTTGTTTCGCTTGGGATGGCAACAGCAGCAGCAGCACCAGCCACGCGAGCAGCAGCAACGTCAGCATGAACGGTACGCCAAAGCTCATCCACTCGCTGAAAGAGACCGCGTTCTCTCCCAACAGATACTTCATCGCGATGGCGTTCGGAGGCGTCCCAATCGGCGTCCCAATTCCACCGATGTTCGCGGCAATTGGCACACACAACACAAACGCCGCGCGGCCCGGATCTTCGGACTGAAAGAGACGGAGCACGGGGGTGACAATCGTGAGCATGAGAGCTGTCGTCGCCGTGTTGCTCATAAACATGGAGAAGCCCGCGGTGATGATCATCATTCCGAGCATTACCAAGCGCGGATTGGAACCAAACGGGCGCAGCATCACGCGCGCAAGATTCACATCGAGTTTGTATTTGGTGGACGCTAACGCCAAAAAGAACCCCCCCAAAAACAGCATAATGATCGGCGAGGCGAAGGTTCCTAAGATCTCTTGATAGCCTAGCAGCGTCCCAAACTCAGGGGCGGTCGATGCGGTCTCGCGGAACCAAATCGGGCCACGCGTAGACATCAACATCAGCTCCATGGCGATGATCAAGACGGAGGTCGCATAGATGGGAATCGGTTCAAACATCCAGAACAACACCGCCAGCGCAAAAATGGCGAGCATACGGTGCTGCACAATCGTCATGTCAGCGAGCAGGTAATTGTAAGGCAGCACCAAAAGCAGGAGGGGCAAGAGAGAGCAGAACAAGGCTTTCTTCATCGATATTCCAAAAACGTCGAGGCATTTTGATGGATGTATCGCAAAATCGCTTCCCGATCGAGCACATTGGCAAAGTTGATCGGTTGCTGTTCATGCCGAACCACATATTCCGTCAACTGTTGCACGACCACACGTTGGAAGTCTTCTTCTGTCCATGGATGCAGCAGACAGTAATCCAAGCCACCATGATTCACAGCGCGCACGACCTTCTCCGCCTGAACATCCATGCACAACAACACTTTGTGAGCATCGCGCGTCGCAGGATTTTCATGCAACGAGATGAGCAAATCCACGCCGGGTTGGCGGGGCATCTCGTCGCTGCACAAAATCAAGGCCAGCTGCTGCTGTTCCTCTTGAAGAGCCTGAACATGGGCCTGTGCCTCTGCCACAAAAGGAGCGCAGTGCACGAGGAAGTGATTTCGCAAAAAGTCCAACTGTTGGTTCATCTGGGTCAACAACGTCTTATCGCCGTGACACAAGATGATGTGAAGATGGCTAGGCATGTGGCCTCCCAAAATTGAAGAAAAGAAGAGGTAGACGACAGGCTTGTCTTACGGAATTTCAGGGAAAGCGAAAGCCCAAACCTGTGCCTAGAGAGAACTTAGGAGAAGTGCGGAGAGAACCCAGAGAGGGAAAGCGGAGAGGGCAGACGGCTGGGCGCCGTCTATGGGAGGAGGGTGGACTTATTCAGCTTCAAACTCGAAGACTTCGCCTTCTTCGCGATACTCGTTGAGTTTGTTGCGCAGCGTGCGGATGCTGATTCCCAGAATGCGGGAGGCGTGTGTGCGGTTGCCGTTGGTCTCTTTGAGCGTCTCAAAGATCAGCTTCTTCTCGGCTTCTTTCATCGACATGCCGACCTCGATGCCGAGCTGCGCTCCGGTGGCTGCGTCAGTCGCCAGCGCTGGCGTGGTCTCCGTTGCGTCAGTAGCGGCGGGTTTTGCGACAAAATTTGTGTTCGTTGCCGAGGCCAAATCTTCGTTAATGCTGCGTTGTCCCGTTTGGGAGTGCATCAACAGGTGATTGGGGAAAATTTCATTTCCGTTGCTCAACAGCAGCGCACGCTCCACGACATTCTCCAGCTCACGAACATTGCCGCGCCAGTTGTAGTTCCCCAACACTTCCAAGGCTGCGGCGACCATCTGTGGCTTCTCACGATTGTTCAGCTGGGCGTGCTTGGCCAAGAAGTGATCCACCAACATCGGGATGTCGTCCTTGCGCTCACGCAGGGGAGGCAGCGCCAGAGGGATCACGTTCAGGCGGAAGTAGAGATCTTCGCGGAACTTGCCCGACTCGACGCAACCGAGCATGTCGCGGTTGGTGGTCGCGATCACGCGGACATCCACTTTGATGGGCTCTTTGCCCCCGACCTTGTCCACCTCTTGCTCTTGCAGCACACGCAACAGCTTGGCTTGGAGAGGCAACGCCATCTCACTGATTTCATCAAGCAGGATTGTGCCTGTGTGAGCCTGCTCAAACTTCCCGCGGTGGTCTTGGCTCGCGCCAGTAAATGCACCTTTTTTATGACCGAAGAGTTCGCTCTCTAGCAAGGTGTCGGGCATGGCCGCACAGTTGACCGCGACAAAGGGCTTGCCGGCGCGGTCGGAATGATTGTGGATGTATTGCGCGAGGAGTTCTTTCCCTGTCCCGCTCTCACTTTGAATGAGAATCGTGGCTTTGCTGCGAGCGACGTTACTCGCGACTTCCAGCAGCGACTTCATCGCAGCGTTCTGGGTCACAATGTCTTTGTGGCCATCATTGGAGAGCGTGGGGCCACCAGCGACCGCGGTCGCCTGCTTTTTCCCGACCGCGACCTCACCGTCAGTACGGACCATCATCGGCCCAGAGGTGTCGCGATAAGCAAGCGCGCGCTCTACGATAAAGATGAAGTTTTCAAAGTTGAAAGGCTTCACGATGTAATCAAAGGCGCCGTGTTTCATCGCCTCGACCGCGGTCTCGATGGTTCCATACGCGGTGGCCATGATGACGGGCTTGTGCGGGTCAATCGCCTTGATGTCTTTCAACAACTCCAAACCGCTGCGCTTGGGCATCGTCATATCTGTGATGACCAGCGAGTATTCGTTGTTCTTGAATTTTTTGATGGCGTCGATGGCGTTGTGCGAAAGCTCCACCGGATACCCGCAGTGCTTCAGGGTCTCCGACATAGCGATGCGCATTTCTACTTCGTCGTCAACGATGAGAATGGGATGAGAAACCATATTGCTTCCTTTCAATAAGGGGCTCCTGCGGAAAGTTCCGATGCAGATTCTGCTTCTGCGACGTCTTCGTCTTGCGCCACAGGAAACAAGAGTGTGAAGCAGGTACCTCGCTCTACCTCACTCTCCACATCGATGATCGCTCCATGCGATTCGACAATATTATGAACGATGGCCAGTCCCAGACCCGTCCCTCGTTCTTTAGTAGTGAAAAACGGATCAAAAATGCGCTTGCGGACTTCTGCGGGCATCCCGCCGCCGGTGTCTCGAATGGTGACTTGTAGCAAGGAGAGACCGTGACGCCGCTGCGACTGAGGCATGAAGCTGAAGCGTTCGAGCATCTTGCGGTTGTCGGTGAGGACGTTGCGGGTCGTGATGCGAATCTCTCCCGTCTCTACCATCGCTTGTACGGAGTTGATGAGGATGTTGTGGAACACCTGCTTCAGCAGCTCGCTCTCGCCACGCACCTTCGTGGACGCGGCATGAAAATCAGTGTGGATGCAAACGTCGTTGTACTCTACCAACTGCTCGAAAAAACTCAAATGACCCCGCAAGAAGACGTGCAGGTCAATAATATCGCGGGCTACCGGTCGGGGTTTTGTGTATTCCAGCAGGTTGGAGATGATGTGATTCATGCTCTGCACTGCGGACCCGATATGCTGCACCAAGCGCTGAGCAGAGTCTGTCTCGACCTCCTTGCGCAACAGCGACGTGAACAGCTCGATGCTTCCCAGAGGGTTCCGGATTTCATGCGCGATGCTCGCGGCCATTTGCCCCATCCCAGTGAAGCGATTCTTGCGCTCTGCTTCTTCTTCTAACTTCTTCAGGTCGGTGATGTCTTGGACGTTGACAATGATGCCCAGCCACTCATTTTGGTCGCTCTTCATCAGCGAGAGATAAATCCGCAATTTGCGTGTGAGCCCGCTGGCTTGCCGCAACGACAGCTCCTGTTCGTGGCCTTGTTGCAGGTTCTGCATGAACTCGGGAGTGATGGTGCTCGGCAGCAGCTGTTCGCGGAACAACTCATTGAGGTGCGCGCCCTGTACCTCCTCCGCGATGCGATCCAACAGACGCAGCGTCTTCTGGTTCACCGACGTCACGTGACCTTGCAGATCGGTCACCAAGATGCCAATCGCAGAGCTCTCAAACACACTGGTGAGGTAGCTTTTGACCTGCTCTTTCTCTTGGAGATTTTGCTCCAATTCGCGGTTCTTGCGCGCTAGCTCACCAGTGAGTTCGTCAACCTTGAGTTCAATGTCGCGATAGTACGACTGCAGCTTCTGCGTCGCTTGATTGAAAGCCTCAAATCCCTGAAGCAGCAACTGAGCGTCCAGTGAATCATCCTCTGGATCTAACACCAGAAATTCAGCGGGATCGGGTAGTTCGTGATTCATACGCAGTCTGAAGTCGGTTGGCCGAAGGGAAGGGACCAGAAGTGCGGGCCGCAAGGCGGCAAGATTGGCTTGGATTAGGGAGCGTGAGACAAACGCAAACCTGCGCTCGATGTGCCAAATTCCATTTCTCTTTCGGGTCTTCCATGACTCAGCGTTCCCTGCCCTGATGCAGAAAGCGTGCAACATCACACAGACCAACAGGCAAGTCAAGATGCCCTTGGGGATTCCTTCGTTTTGCCCGCCGCCAGGTGATCCTCACGCAAAGAGCCTCCAGATTGTGGGCGCAACAGAGAAATTTCGATTGCAACTTGAGCCAATCCTCCTGACGATGTGTCTCTTTTCGCGGCACTCTTCCGTGTGACACTCCTAACTCCCTAGTAGACCTCCTCACATGGCCTTGTTCAGCAAAAGAAAGCTCAAACTCGCGACCCCAGCGGCGCCTGAGAAGCCACACACGCTCCTGCTTGTCGATGACGAAGAAGCGAACCTGCGCGGTCTGTGCGGTCTCTTAGAAGATGAGTATAACCTGCTCACCGCTAAGGACGGCAGCGAAGCCCTCGAAATTCTGCGCAACCACAACAACGTCTCCGAGATCCACCTGATTATCTCCGACCAGCGCATGCCCCGCATGACTGGGGTCGAGATGCTGCGAAACTCAACAGAGCTGGCGCCTGATGCAATGCGCATCATTCTGACGGGATTCACAGACGTGCAAGCCATCATCGAAGCGATCAACACCAGCGACGTCTATAAATTCCTCACCAAACCCATTGAACCCACGGTGCTGCACACCAACGTGCAGCGAGCGCTCGAGATCTTCGCGCTGCGTCGCCACAACCGCGACATTCTCGATGAACTCCAACATGCGAACCAAAAACTCACGCTGGCGCTGCGCGTCGCAAAGGTCGGGATCTGGGAGTATCTCGACACGCAACTGAAATGGGATGACGCCGCCGTAAACCTGCTCGGCGACAACCCACCCAACAGCTTTGAACAGCTCTCTGAACGTGTGCATCCAAATGATCGCGACCGCGTGCAGGACTTCTTGTCCGCGCTGACCAGCGAGAGAGACCACACGGAGCTCGCGCCCTTCCGCTATCTGTACAACGAAAATGACGAAATTTGGCTGAGCATCGCCGTCCGCAGCACAGGCCCCCAGCGCTTTGTCGGCACGCTGCAAGATCTCACCGAGCAAAAGCAACAAGAACAGCAGCTGATGGAGTCCGAAAAGCTGATGACGCTCGGACAGATCGCCGCCGGCATCAGCCACGAGCTCCGCAACCCGCTCTCCGTCATCAACATGGAAGCCGAGCTGCTCTCCGCCGGCATCAAAGAGATCGAACCGGTCGTGGACGTGATCCACAATCGCATCGAATACTGCATGTCGATCATGCAGAACATGCTCGACTTTGGACGCCAAGCGAGCGCAGAACAACGCTCTGAAGTTGTGCCGAAGCTCCTGATTGATCGCTCTGTGCAAATGACGAACTATCTCTGCCGCAAGCAGGGAGTCACCGTCGAGACGCAGCTGGCCAAGGACCTCCCCGCTTTTTCGGGAAACTTTACCCAGCTGCAGCAGGTGCTGGTCAACCTCATCACAAACGCCGTTCACGCTCTGGAAGACCGAGAGTCAAGGCGCATTTTGCTGAAAGCAACGCACTCCACCGCAACCCCTGAGAGCGTGGTTTTTAGTGTGGAAGACAACGGCTGCGGCATCCCGCCCGAAAAATTCGAGCAGATCTTCAAAGCCTTCTACACCTCCAAGCCTGTGGGCAAAGGAACCGGCCTCGGCCTCTCCATCACCAAGAAGATTGTGGACGATCACCAAGGTCAGATCCGAGTTGAGAGCACGCAGAATGTCGGGACCACCTTCTATCTCGACATCCCCATCCATCCCCCCGCAGCCTGATCCCAGCCTAGAGACTCTCGCGGACTCCTGCCCCGCGCTGCCTTACCTTGACGAGGCTCTCCTTAAAGCCGCCGAAGTTTCCCCAAGAAACCACCTCATACCGCTGCGCGCCTCCTCCTCCGAGGAAGAGAGATCTTGACTCGCGGACAACACCTCTGCGGCAACCCACCGGCGCGCTGAGGTCAAATCCTCACCTCAAGAAAGCACGGCCCGACCCCATTGCTCTGCTCCGATCCGATCCACCTGCCGCAGAACACGCACGGCGGCGGTTTGATGTTTTTCAGCAACAAAGTCTGCTTATTTTATAGGCAGTTTTGTTGCAGTTTGCTTTCATTTTACACAGTTTTGTCACACAAAAAGCACAAGGGATTTGCGCTTAAAATCTATTTAAGCTAATGAAATCAAACACATGTCCAAAAAAACACAAGAAAACCACGCTGGCCATCTCATTGCAGAAGAGAACAATGTGCTCACAGTTTGAGCATCTTTCTCGCTAACACCGCTTCAATGAGGGCTGTATGTTCAAGTTGCTTTCTAAAAATTCATCACTCTTCAAGAAAGTCGTCATCACGGGCGCGACGACGCTGACGTTCGGGCTCGCCCAAGCCGCAGACACGATCAAGGTCGGCGTGCTGCACTCACTCTCGGGAACCATGGCCATCAGCGAGACGACGCTCAAAGACACCGTCGAGATGCTGGTGGAAGAGCAGAACAAAAAAGGGGGCTTGCTGGGGAAGCAGCTGGAAGCCGTAGTCGTTGACCCCGCCTCGAACTGGCCGCTCTTCGCTGAGAAAGCGCGCGAGCTGCTAGAAGCGGAAAAAGTGGACGTGGTCTTCGGTTGCTGGACGTCTGTGTCGCGCAAGTCGGTGCTGCCCGTCTTTGAGGAGCTGAACGGCTTGCTCTTCTATCCTGTTCAATATGAAGGCGAAGAGTCTTCAAAAAATGTCTTCTATACTGGCGCTGCGCCTAATCAACAGGCAATTCCGGCGGTTGATTATTTAAAAGACGAACTCGGCGTGGAGCGGTGGGTCCTCGCGGGTACTGACTATGTCTATCCGCGCACAACCAACAAAATTTTGGAGCAGTACCTCAAAGACCAAGGCGTCGCAGATGCGGACATCATGATCAACTACACGCCGTTCGGGCACTCCGACTGGCAAACGATTGTCGCGGACATCAAGTCTTTCGGTTCCCAAGGCAAGAAAACTGCGGTCGTCTCCACCATCAACGGCGACGCCAACGTCCCCTTCTATAAAGAACTCGGCAACCAAGGCCTCTCTGCCGAAGACATCCCTGTCGTCGCCTTCTCCGTTGGCGAAGAGGAACTCTCTGGCATCGACACCGCCCCGTTGGTCGGACACCTCGCCGCTTGGAACTATTTCATGAGCGCCGACGCAGACATCAACTATGACTTCATTGACAAGTGGCACGCCTACATTGGCAACGAAGACCGCGTGACCAACGACCCGATGGAAGCGCACTACATCGGCTTCAACATGTGGGTGAAAGCCGTCGAGAAGGCGGGGACCAGCAACGTCGATGACGTCCGCGAGGCGATGTACGGCATCACCTTCCCGAACCTGACAGGCGGAACCGCTGTGATGAACACCAACCATCACCTCACCAAGCCTGTGCTCATCGGCGAGATTCAGTCCGACGGACAGTTTCAGACCGTCTGGCAGACCCAAGGGGGCGTGATCGGCGACGCCTGGTCGAACTTCTTGCCCGACAGTCGCACGATTGTTGCCGATTGGACCACGCCGATCTCCTGCGGCAACTACAACATCAGCACCGGCAAGTGCTCCGGTCAGAATTACTGAGGCGCTCGCTCTCATCGCCTCCGCTGCGCGGGCTCGTCACAACCGCGCCGGAACAAACGCCTCTGTGGCGGAGGCTCACCTCTCTGATCGCACAGGGAGATGGGGGGCGATCGGCTCCCTCGCTCCCCAACAGGCACGCTGCGGACATCCTCGTCGCTGGCGATGACGCTCTCCGCAAGGTGGCTGACACCACCGCCGTTAGGACGAAACCTTCTTTTCATCTGAGAACCATGCGACATCGAACCTTCCTGCTCTGGCTGCTATTGCTCCTGCCGCTTCCCTTGATGGCCAATGATTTTGAAGACGCTCTGCAGCAGCTCACGAGCCGCAACTTCTCCCAAGTGATCGCAGCGGTTGAGGCGCTAGGAGGGTCTGGGAATCCCCAAGCGAAGCCGATTCTGGAAGCCATGCTCGCGGGAGAGCTGCAAGTCCGCAAGCGCGACAACCGCTTCGTGCTCGCGGAGCGTGACGGGCGCAACTACCGTTTGCGCGACGCCTTGAGCAACGAGCTGCTGGAGGAGTCGGCCTCGCGACGGACGCTGCGAAAAATCCGCGTCAACAACAGCGTCCGCAGCACGATTCGTGGCGCGCTTGCCCGCTTGGCTCTCGATGACCCTGACCCCGCAGAACGACGCAACGCCGCTCAAGCGCTCAGCGACGGCGACCCGGCGCTCAACGAACCGCTCCTCAAGCAAGCGCTCGCCAGCGAGACCGACGCCCGCGTCCGCGACGCGCTGCGGTTCAGCCTCGCGAAGCTACAGCTGCAGCACTCTGACGCTCAGATTCGGCTGCGCTCTGTTGATGAACTCAGCGGCTCTCTGCAACCGGAAGTGCGCGTGTTGCTGACCCAAGCGCTGGCAAAGAATAGCGACGGGACATGGAGAGAGCCTGACCCTGACATTCGCGCGCGGATGCAGCGCGCCCTCACCGAAATGGAGTTCTGGCAAGACGTCAACACGGCGGCGGAGACGCTCTTTTTTGGCGTCAGCCTTGGTTCGGTGCTGTTGCTTGCGGCGATTGGCTTGGCGGTCACCTTCGGCGTGATGGGGGTCATCAACATGGCGCACGGCGAGATGATCATGCTTGGGGCTTACACGACCTTTGTCGTGCAGCAGCTGATGCCACAGTCGGTCGAGTATTCGCTGCTGCTGGCGATCCCAGCCGCGTTTGTGGTCTCGGGGTGTGTCGGCATGCTGCTGGAGCGCACCGTCATTCGTCTGCTCTACGGGCGACCGCTAGAGACGCTGCTCGCGACCTTCGGGGTGAGCCTGTTCCTGCAGCAGACCGTCCGCAGCGTCTTCGGCCCGCTGAACCAGAGCGTGATCACGCCGCAGTGGATGACCGGCGCGCTGGAGGTCAACCCGCTGCTCTCGCTGACTTACAACCGCTTGACGATCATCTTGTTTGTGCCTGTGGTGCTCGTGGCGCTGATGCTGTTGCTCAAGCGCTCGCACTTTGGGCTTGAGATGCGGGCCGTCACGCAAAATCGGTCGATGGCGAACGCGATGGGCATCCGCTCTGACCGCGTGGACGCGCTCACCTTCGGGCTTGGGTCGGGCATTGCGGGCGTCGCGGGCGTCGCGCTGAGTCAGCTCACGAACGTCGGCCCTAACTTGGGGCAGTCTTACATCATCGACTCGTTCATGGTCGTGGTCTTTGGCGGCGTCGGCAACCTGTGGGGGACGCTTGTGGGCGCGCTGAGCCTTGGGCTCGCGAACAAGCTCTTAGAGCCTTTTGCGGGGGCTGTCGCGGCGAAGATTCTGGTGCTCGTGTTCATCATCTTGTTCTTGCAAAAGCGTCCGCGTGGACTGTTTGCGCTCAAAGGGCGCTTCGTCGAAGCCTAATCTGCAACTTCACACACAGCTGAATATGTCGTCATCGTTTTGGAGATCCATCTGGCAGGAGGGGGCTGCGCGCTGGTTCTTGGCCATTTTATTTGTCGTCACCGTGGCGGTGCCGCTGCTGAACGCCTTCACCGTAGAGGGCACGGCGCTGCATCTCCCCACATACGTGATGAGCCTGCTGGGCAAGTATCTGTGTTATGCGCTGCTGGCGCTGTCGCTGGATTTGGTCTGGGGGTATTGCGGCATATTGAGCTTGGGGCACGGCGCGTTTTTCGCGTTGGGAGGCTATGCCTTGGGGATGCACTTGATGCGTGAGATTGGCGACCGCGGTGTGTATGGGAACCCCGACCTGCCGGACTTCATGGTCTTTCTCAACTGGGAAGCCCTGCCGTGGTACTGGCTCGGTTTCGACAACTTTGGCTTCGCTGTTTTCATGGTCATGTTTGCCCCGGGAGCGTTGGCGCTGATTTTTGGCTGGTTCGCGTTTCGCTCCCGAGTGACGGGCGTCTATCTCTCGATCATTACCCAGGCGTTGACATACGCGCTGATGCTCGCCTTCTTCCTCAACGAGTTTGGCTTTGGCGGCAACAACGGGCTGACGGACTTCAAAGATGTGCTCGGCTTTGATCTGCAAGCTGACGCTACCCGACGCGGGCTGTTTGTGTTGTCGGGGCTGGCGCTGTTGCTTGGGTTCTTGCTGTGTCGCTGGGTGCTGCACACGCACTACGGCCGCGTCTTGATTGCCGTACGCGACGCGGAGAGCCGCACACGCTTTCTGGGCTATCGCGCAGAGCATTACAAAGTCTTCGCCTTCGTAGTCGCCGCGATGCTGGCTGGCGTCGCGGGAGCGCTCTACGTGCCGCAAGTCGGCATCATCAACCCCGGAGAATTTGCGCCGCTGGTCTCGATTGAGATTGTGATCTGGGTCGCTGTTGGAGGGCGCGGGACGCTTTACGGCGCAGCGTTGGGGGCGGTGTTGGTGAATCTCGCCAAGACCTACTTCACAGGCGTGTTCCCCGAGCTGTGGCTGTTCTTGTTAGGCGGGCTGTTCGTGCTGGTGACCGTGCTCTTGCCCAAAGGCATCGTCGGGTTGCGCTTTCCTCGGCGGGAGCAGACCAGCGCCTCTGAGACCGCGACTAGCGTCGTCGCTTCTTCCACCACCTCTTCGTAGCAGAGCGGTCATGTCAACTCCTGTGTTAGTTTATGGTCAGCGCCGCGTGGCAGAGAGCATTTTGTATCTCGACGGCGTGACGGTCTCTTTTGACGGCTTCCGCGCGCTGAACAACCTGTCGCTGTGGATGGAACCCGGCGAGCTGCGCGCGATCATTGGCCCGAACGGCGCAGGCAAGACCACGATGATGGATGTGATACG
>CBFIJD010000002.1:120096-122285 GCA_965662845.1 uncultured bacterium
GTCTTCTTCGACAACCAAAGCGTCGATTTGACACAGCACGACGAGACCGACATCGCGCAGATGGGCATCGGGCGGAAGTTCCAAAAGCCCACCGTGTTCGAGCAACAGACGGTGCACCACAACTTATTGCTCGCCTTGAAGTCGAAACGCGGCGTGTGGGCGAGCCTCAACTTCCGGGTTGCCCGCGAACAGCGCGCGCTCGTTGAAGCCGTCTTGGAGCGCATTCGCCTCACTGCACAGCGGGATGACTTAGCGGGCTCTCTGTCGCACGGACAGAAGCAGTGGCTGGAGATTGGGATGCTGCTCGTGCAGGACGCGCGGCTGTTGCTCGTGGATGAACCCGCCGCCGGAATGACAGACGCCGAGACCGAGCAAACCTCCGTGTTGCTGCGAGAGATCGCCGGAGAGAAGTCCGTCATGGTCGTTGAGCACGACATGGACTTTGTGCGCTCGCTGGACTGTCGGGTGACCGTGCTGCACGAAGGGAGCGTCCTCGCCGAAGGAGAGCACGCCGAAGTCCAAGCCAATGAACAAGTCATCGAAGTCTATTTGGGGAGATAACATGCTGCAGGTGCAACAGGCGGATTTGTTTTATGGCGCGAGTCAAGCGCTGCGGAAGGTGAGCTTGCAAGCCGAGGTGGGCAAGGTGACCTGCCTGCTCGGGCGAAACGGCGTCGGCAAGACCTCGCTGCTGCGTGCCGTGACGGGACAGCAGCCGCTGCGCAGTGGCCGGATTCACTGGGGAAAAGAGGAGATCACCGGCTGGGCTTCGCACAAACGAGCGCGCTCTGGCATCGCGTATGTGCCTCAAGGACGCGAGATTTTTCCGCAGTTGACCGTCGCTGAGAACTTGCGCTCTGGCTACTCGTGTCTGCCGCGCGAGCAGCAGCGCGTCGATGACGAGATCTTCGCGCTCTTTCCTGTGCTGCAGACCATGCTGAACCGACGTGGCGGAGACCTCTCCGGCGGACAGCAGCAACAGCTGGCGATTGCCCGCGCGCTCGTGACGCGCCCGCAGCTCTTAGTGCTCGACGAGCCAACGGAGGGGATTCAGCCCTCCATCATTCAAGACATCGGGCGGGTGATCCAGCTCTTGCGGGATCGCGGCGAGATGGCGATTCTTTTGGTAGAACAATACTTTGAGTTTGCTCGCGAGCTGGCGGACGCGTACGTCGTGATGGATCGCGGCGAGGTCGTCCTCTCCGGTGAGGTGAGCCAAGTCGACGCCGAAGAGGTCCGGCGCTGGCTGACGGTCTAGCGCTCCCCGTGGCGATCCCGCCCCAGGCGACGGCTTCGCGGCGCAGTCGCCGCTCCACCGTAACCTCTGTAACCCTCCATGATGGCAAGGAGACATGAACCTAACCCCTCGCGAGCTAGAAAAACTCACGATCTTCACCGCCGGTGAACTCGCCCGCAAACGCAGAGCGCGCGGTCTGAAGCTCAACCACCCGGAGTCGGTAGCTTTGATCACCTCAGAGCTGCTAGAAGCGATCCGGGATGGCAAGTCCGTGACCGAAGTGATGGCCTTCGGGCGCACGATCCTCAGCGCTGAAGACGTCATGGAAGGCGTCCCGGAGATGATCCCAGAGATTCAAGTCGAAGGGACTTTCCCTGACGGCACCAAGCTCGTCACCGTCCACGACCCCATCCAATAACGTCCTCCCCTAAGAGCGCTTTATGATTCCCGGAGAATACCAACTCGCCAGCGAAGCGATTGAGCTGAACGCTGGACGCGAGACCCGCACTGTGCTCGTCGAGAACACTGGCGACCGACCGATTCAAGTTGGGTCGCACTTTCACTTCATGGAAGCCAACCGCTGGCTGCGCTTTGATCGCGCGCAAGCCTACGGGATGCGGCTGAACATTCCTGCTGGCACGGCGGTGCGCTTTGAGCCTGGAGACACTCGTGAAGTCGAGCTGGTCGCCCTTGGCGGTTCCCGCGCGGTGATCGGTCTGAACCGCCTGACCGAAGGCTCGCTGGATCAGGCCGAGACGCAACAAAACGCTACCCAAAACGCTCACACTTTCGCTCGTTGAGGAGGACACCACATGCGCATGGAACGGCATCACTACGCCCAGCACTTTGGCCCCACCACGGGCGACAAAATCCGCTTGGGCGACACCGAACTCTTCGCTCAGATTGAGCAGGACCACACCGTCTATGGCGATGAAGCGATCTTCGGCGGTGG
>CBFIJD010000002.1:122300-124001 GCA_965662845.1 uncultured bacterium
TGGCATGGGGCAGTCGCCGACCGCTTCGCGGGGCGCAGGCGCTCCCGACTTGGTCATCACCAACGTCGTGATTGTGGACTACACTGGGATCATCAAAGCGGACGTCGCCATCCGCGATGGGCGCATCTCCGGCATTGGCAAGGCGGGCAACCCGCAGATCATGGACGGCGTCACCGCGGGCATGGAGGTCGGCGCTTCCACAGAGATCCTCGCAGGCGAAGGCCGCATTCTCACCGCAGGCGCCATCGACGCGCACGTTCACTTCATCTCACCAAACCAGATCCCCGAAGCTTTTTTCTCGGGCATCACCACCATGATTGGCGGGGGAACCGGCCCGAACACCGGCACCAAAGCGACGACCTGTACGCCCGGCGCGTGGAACCTTCGCAAGATGTACGAAGCCGTCGAGAGCTTCCCGCTGAACTTTGGCTTTTTGGGCAAAGGGAACGCCTCGACAGCGACGCCTTTGCGTGAACAACTGGAGGCCGGCGCGCTGGGCTTGAAACTGCACGAAGACTGGGGAACGACGCCTGCGGCGATTGACCAATGCCTGAGCGTGGCCGAAGAATATGACGTGCAGGTGGCCATTCACACAGACACGCTGAACGAGGCCGGATTTGTGGAAGACACCATCGCGGCCTTTGGCGACCGCACGATTCACACCTATCACACCGAAGGCGCAGGCGGCGGCCACGCCCCCGACATCATGAAGCTGTGCGGCGAAGCCAACGTGCTCCCGTCTTCGACCAACCCCACGCTGCCGTACACCGTCAACACCATGGCAGAGCACCTCGACATGCTGATGGTCTGCCACCACCTGTCGCCTTCCATACCAGAAGACGTCGCCTTCGCGGAGTCGCGCATTCGCGCGGAGACCATCGCCGCTGAGGACATCTTGCACGACCTCGGCGCCTTCGCGATTGTCTCGTCCGACTCGCAAGCGATGGGGCGCATTGGTGAAGTGATCTGCCGCACGTGGCAGACCGCCAGCAAAATGAAGACGCAGCGCGGGGCGCTCCCGCATGACCGCAGCGAGAACGACAACTTGCGCATCCGGCGCTACGTCGCCAAATACACGATCAACCCCGCGTTGGCGCACGGCGTCGCGGAGCACATCGGCTCGGTTGAGGTCGGCAAGGTCGCAGATCTGGTGCTGTGGCATCCAGCCTTTTTTGGGGTAAAACCGCAGCTCATCTTCAAAGGTGGCTTCGTCGCAGGTTCGATCATGGGCGACGGCAACGCCTCCATCCCCACTCCTGAGCCGAATCTGTATCGCGCGATGTTTGGTGCCTATGGGCAGGCGCTGAACCGCACATGCTTCCACTTCACCTCACAAGCCGGGATCCACAGCGGCGCCTTGCAGGGCCTCGGTCGCCCGTGCGTTCCAGTGAGCGGTTGCCGCAGTGTGCGCAAGCAAGACCTGCAGTGGAACGACTACCTGCCGAAGATGGAGGTCAACCCCGAGACCTACGAAGTCCGCGCAGACGGCGAGCTGCTCACTTGTGAACCCGCGACGGTGCTGCCGCTCGCGCAACGCTACTTCTTGTTCTAAGGAGACAGATGACCATCGTCGAAAGCTTGGCGCCGCCCTCGGTAGGGTTGTTACCCGTCCATTGGAGCACCGACACGCTCACGTTGCCGTGGGAAGATCGCTGCCGCAGCCATGGCAAGCGGCGCACCGACAGCGGCTTAGAGTTCGCC
>CBFIJD010000002.1:124371-131608 GCA_965662845.1 uncultured bacterium
GGAGAGTCCTTGGCGCAGCGACGAACTGGGCCAGGGAAGAGACGATGTGGAGCGCTGTGGCCACCACTCCCAGAGGTAGTCATTCCATGATGCTTTCCCCAACTCAGTGGCTCGCGACCTTGCACCTCAGCGACAGCGCCTTGCCTACCGGCGCGTTCGCCTACTCCGAAGGTCTCGAAGGCGCGGTGCAACAGGGCGCCGTGACCTCCGCAGCCGAGTTATCGCAGTGGATGGAGCTGTGGCGCGAAGAAGTCTTCCGACACTGCGAAGGCCCCGCGCTACGTCAGCTGATGCGCGCGATCCAAGGAGCCGACGGGGAGCGGCTGCGCCACGTGAACGCTCAGCTGACGGCGTTGAAGCCCGCCCAAACCTTGCGCGACAGCAGCCACAGCTACGGACGCCGTCTCTTGAGCACCTGCCGCCCTCTCTATCCAGAGGCGCCTTTTGAGCAGCTCGACCCGCTGCAGCCTCACTTGAACGGCATCACCGTGCAAGCGACCTTGTTCGCCAGCGTCCCGTTGCCCCTCGAGCAAGCGCTCGCGACCTACGCCTTCGGGCGTCTGAACCAGCTCCTCTCAGCGGCCTTACGCCTGTTTGCGATCGGGCAGCAGGCAGGGCAGCGTGTCTTTCAGGCGCAGCTGCAGCAGCTCCCCACAGACATCCAGCGCATCGTGCAGGCTCCTGAGGCGCCCCTGCGTGCGTTCACGCCTCGCATGGATGTCTTCGCTTTGCAGCACCACGAGCTGTACACCAAGCTGTTCCGCTCTTGATGCCTCCTTCCGCTTCATCTTCTCAGTCACAGAGCACCATGAAAAAAATTATCAAAATCGGCATCGGCGGCCCTGTCGGCACCGGCAAAACCGCGCTCTTGGATCGACTCTGCAAGGCGATGCGCCCGCACTATCGCCTCGCGGTCGTGACCAACGACATCTTCACTAGCGAAGACAAAGAGTTCTTGATCCGCAGCGAAGCCTTGCCCCCCGACTGCATCTATGGCGTGGAGACGGGCGGCTGCCCGCACACGGCGATTCGGGAAGACGCGTCGCTGAACTTTGAAGCCATCGCCCAAGCCATCGACGACCACCCCGACGTGGAGTTGATCTTTGTGGAGAGCGGCGGCGACAACCTCGCAGCGAGCTTCAGCCCTGAGCTGGTGGACGCCTCGATCTACGTGATTGACGTCTCCGGCGGCGACAAAATTCCTCGCAAGGGTGGCCCCGGCGTGACGCGCTCCGACTTGCTGGTCATCAACAAAATTGACCTCGCGCCTTATGTCGGGGCGTCGCTCGCAGTGATGGAGCGAGACTCGCAGAAAATGCGCGGCGCACGTCCGTTCATTTTCACCAACTTGAAGGACAAAACCGGAGTCGCCGCCGTGATTCGCTGGATTCAAACCGAAGTGCTGCTGGAATCAAACCCCCGCCCCGTTGCCGTATGACGCAGCGTCTGGAGCTGCACTTTGGCTACCGGCGCGGCCAGACACGGCTGACGCACGTGCACGCGGACGCCGTGTTTAAGGTCACACGACCGCTGCGAATGCCCGATGGGCAAGGGGTGCAGCTCACCTTGATGAGCCCAGCGCCGGGCATTTTCGGGGGAGATGTGTGGGAGCTGCACATCACCGCAGCGGCAGGGAGCCGCGTGCATGTCACCACACAGGGAGCCTTGCGGGTGCATCCGTCACGGAGCGGTGAGGTCGCGCAGCAGCGCTGGCATGTTCGTGTAGCCAATGAAGCGGCGCTGTTCGTTTATAGTGATCCGGTGATTCCGTTTGCGCAGTCGCGTCTGACCCAACAGACTCAGCTCGTCGTGGAACCAAGCGCGACGCTCGGCTGGTGGGAAGGCTTCAGCGCGGGGCGCTTGGCGCATGCGGAGCTGTGGGCGTTTCAGGAGCTAGCGAGCGAGACGTCGCTGCGTTGTGCGGAAGAGTTATCGGTGCTGGAGCGGAGCCGCGTCCTGCCGGCAGAGGAGGACCCGCGTCACCCCTTCCGCATGGGGACGCATCGGTGCTGGGCGACGGCGTTGTTGCACGCGCCTGCGCTCCCGAAATTTCCTCTCTTCGCGGAGACCTCTGCCGACTTGCTCGTCGGGCAAAATCAGCTGTCGCCGCAGCTTCACCTAGCTCGGTTTCTCGCGTCATCGGGGCATGTCTTACGGCAAGGGCAACAGCGGTGGCTGGCGGCGCTCTCAAAGCTGGAGGCCGCTCCACGCTGAGCCGCTTCGTCGCAACGGCAAGCCCAAACTCTGGTGGCTCCTCTCCAAGCGCCTTGGCACTCCTTTTTCTCTTCCTCATGATTCTCAGCGCAACGGGGAAGATGTCCTGATCTCTCTCCCCCTTGGCAGCCTCTGCTCTTCTGGTGACCTCCGCGTGCGAGGGCTCCTTTGGAAAAGGTAGCGAAATTTCGCTAAAACCTTGATTTCTTCTTCAGGAACGGCAAGGAACTTGAACTGTCGCCCATCAATTTTTCTGATCTCACGGATTTTTCGGCTAAGAAAAACTTAATGTAGCGAGACGCACGGCTTTCTCACGGAAAGACAGGTTTCTCAACGATCTGTGCACAACTCTTCATTGGAGAAAAGTTTCATGCTGATAGGCATTCCAAAAGAACTCTACGACGGCGAACGACGTGTGGCGCTGGTTCCTGGCAACGTGGCTGCGCTGCAGAGGCTCGGACACACCGTGCTGGTTGAGAGAGGCGCGGGGGAAGCGGCGAGTTTTCCAGACCGGCTCTACCAAGACGCAGGCGCCGAGCTGGCTCCTGACGCGAACACGGTCTGGGCCAAGGCGGAGCTGGTGATCAAAGTGCGCGCTCCTCAAGCCAGCGAAACTTCGCTGATGCGCTCAGGGCAACAGCTGCTCAGCCTGCTCCAGCCTGCACAAAATGCCGAGCTGTTGCAGGCGCTCTCGCAGCAGCAAGTGAGCGCGTTGGCGCTAGACGCTATCCCTCGCATCTCACGGGCGCAGTCGATGGACGTGCTGAGTTCGATGGCGAACATCTCGGGCTATCGCGCGATCGTGGAGGCCGCGCATCACTTTGGGCGCTTTTTCACGGGGCAGATCACCGCTGCGGGGCGCATCCCGCCGGCGAAGGTCCTCGTGATCGGCGCCGGTGTCGCTGGGCTGGCTGCGATTGGCGCTGCGCAGAGCTTGGGCGCGATTGTCCGCGCGTTTGACACCCGCCCTGCCGTCCGAGATGAGGTGCGCAGTCTAGGCGCAGAGTTCTTGGAGCTGAATCTGGCAGAAGATGGCACTGGCGCTGGTGGCTACGCTAAGGAGATGAGCGAAGCATTCCTCAAAGCCGAGATGGAGCTGTTCGCCCAGCAGGCTCAAGAGGTGGACATCATCGTGACGACCGCCGCGATCCCAGGGAAAACGTCGCCACGCTTGATCACCGCGGAGATGGTGCAGTCGATGAAACCAGGCTCTGTGATTGTTGATCTGGCGGCAGAAGGGGGCGGGAACTGTGAGCTGACCGAAGCTGGCAGAGTGGTGCAGCAACACGGCGTCACGATCATCGGCAAAACGAACCTGCCCAGCGAGCTGCCGACCCAAGCGAGCCAGCTTTACGGCAACAACGTCGTGAAGTTGCTTCAGCATCTCAGCAAGGACGAAGCGCTGATGCTAGACCAAGCCGACGAGATCACGCGGGCGATCACGGTCACGCACCAAGGGCAGGTCACGTGGCCACCGCCCGCGCCAGAACCCGCGCCAGAACTCGCGCCCGCGCCCGAAGCCAAAACGGAGCCGGAGGCTGCGGTGGCGACACCTGCGCCGAAGTCTGCCCAGTGGGGCTGGCTGTTCAACAAGAACGTTGCCTACGGCATCGGCGCGGTCGTGTTGTTGTTGCTCGGCGTGGGCGGTTCGTCGGAGTTCATGTCGCATCTGTTCGTGTTCATGCTCGCGTGTTTTGTGGGCTACATGGTCGTTTGGAACGTCGCGCCCTCTCTGCAGACGCCGCTCATGAGCGTCACCAACGCGATCAGCGGGATCATCGTGCTCGGGGGGATGCTGCACATTTCAGGAGATCAGTGGTGGCTCTCCGCAGCGGCGGTTTTGATCGCGGCGGTGAACATCGTCGGGGGCTTCATGGTCACGCACCGCATGTTGGGCATGTTCCGCAAGTAAACGTGCGCATCTCACACATCACACCTACCTACATTGAGTTCTTATGCCACAAGGATTGATTACACTTGCGTACATCGGCGCGAGCATTCTGTTTATTTTGAGTATCGGCGGGCTGTCGCGACAAGAGACGGCCAAGCGGGGGAACCTGCTGGGGATGAGCGGGATGGGGATCGCGCTGCTGGCGACCCTGCTCAGCCCCGAAGTGAGCGGTCACGTGCTGCTCGTCATTCTGCTCGCGGGCGGAGGGATCGTCGGCTATCAGATGGCCACCCGCGTGGAGATGACGCAGATGCCGGAGCTGGTCGCGATTCTCAACAGCTTTGGCGGGTTGGCTGCCGTGTTCGTGGGCTTCGCGAGCTATTTGGAGACCGGCAGCGCGGACGCAGGCTCCGCAACGCACGCGTTTGAAGTGTTCCTCGGCGTGTTGATTGGGATGTACACCTTCACGGGGTCTGTCGTCGCCTTCGGCAAGTTGAGCGGCAAGATCGGCAGCAAACCGGTGATGTTCCCGCTGCGTCATCAAATGAACCTCGCGGCCTTTGTCGTCTGTTTCGTGATCGCCTTTGGGATCATGGGCAGCGAGCCTGGCAGCGCGTGGTTTGCGTTGTTGCTCGTGACGCTGATCGCCGGCGCGTTGGGCGTTCACATGGTGATGGCGATTGGCGGCGCGGACATGCCGGTGGTGGTCTCGATGCTCAACAGCTACTCGGGCTGGGCGGCGTCGATGGCGGGCTTCATGTTGGGCAACAACCTGCTCATCATCACAGGAGCGTTGGTCGGCAGCTCTGGCGCGATCTTGAGCTACATCATGTGTCGCGGCATGAACCGCTCGTTTGTGAGCGTGATCGCTGGCGGCTGGGGCGTGGAAGAAGGGACGATCCTCGCCACCACGGAGGAACAAGGCGAGGCGACGCCAGTGGTCGCGGAAGAGGTCGCAGAGCTGCTACGCAACGCGCGCAGCGTCGTGATTGTGCCGGGCTATGGGATGGCGGTGGCGCAGGCGCAGCACGTCGTGCAGGAGATCACGCAGTTCTTGCGCGAGCGAGGCGCGGACGTGAGGTTCGCGATTCACCCAGTCGCGGGGCGCCTCCCCGGCCACATGAACGTCTTGTTGGCCGAGGCGCACGTGCCCTATGACATTGTGCAGGAGATGGAGGAGATCAACCCGCTCTTGCCCGAAACCGACGTCGCGTTGGTCATTGGCGCGAACGACATCGTCAACCCAGGCGCCCAAGACAACCCGGCGAGCTCGATTTACGGCATGCCCGTGATTGAAGTGTGGAAGGCGCACACTGTCGTTGCGCTGAAGCGGAGCCTCGCGACAGGGTACTCAGGCGTGGAAAACCCGCTCTACTTCCGCGAGAACACCCGCATGCTCTTCGGCGACGCGCGCAAGAGCTTGACAGAGGTCGCCGCACAGCTGCGGTGACGGTCTGTGGTCGGCTATCGAAAGGTAGCCGCAAACTCCCTCCCTTTGCGTCGCCACTCTCAAGAGTACGATCTGCCAGCCCTCTCACAAGCTCCTGCACAAACTTGGCTGAACGCGATGCCGTTGCTGGCAGCTTGTTAGTGGAGCTTGCGTAGTGTTTCTGTTGTTCAATGAACCTTCCGCATAATTGATTGGGCTCGCTTACTCACACCATTGCCTCTTCGTAGACTGTTTCGACCTCAGCAAACTTAGTGACGCTCTCTAAGCGAGTTAAAGTGGTGAGTTTCATCGAGTTTTTCATTGGACGATGTGGCACGTTGGTCACTGGCGTTTGCAACAAAAGTGGTTTGCCGAGTTCAAATAAATAATAAAAATCAACAGAACCTGACTTCTTACCCGCTTGCTCTTCGGTAATGGCGTAGCATGGTAACACAGTGACTCGTTTAACCGGCCAAAGTTTATCAATTTGTTTGGTTGAACTGTGAGTGTCAGAGGTAGACGCCAAAGCTAAATAGCGAATTTCCTCGGCAATATGTTGCTTAAATTTCTGCAAAAACGTACTTTGCGGCAGGTGATACCACTGCGCTGTATCTTGCTCAAATTTTTCAAAGTAGCCATTATCACAGCCACGTTGCCCACCCAATGCTACTGTCATCGTCAAATCAGGGTACAGCACCTGGCGCATGCCATAATACGGTATGCGTGCAGCGTCTTGTACGTAGAGCCTTTCCGCCATGCCAGCCACAGGATATATCCCCTCATTGCCTTGCCCTGTTTGTGCATTCGGCGCTGTGCCAATTTGGGCTTTAAGGAATTCCAGCAACCACTGGTCACCGGAGTAACGGCTCCCAGCCTGGCTAGGCTCATTTTGATTAGGCAAGAGGGCAAACGCGCCAATACCCACTTCCTCTATCGCGGCTACGTAGGGGTTGGGGGTTGTGGCTTGATCAAAAAAGCCTGGGTACAAGGCAAACGCACCAAAAACAGGACGACTTTTCTTAGGGGATTGGCCAGCGTTTCCACTTGATGGCGATTCAGGTACATGAGGCTCTGATAAACGAATGAGGGCATCCCGATAACGGTGCATTTGGTTAATGGCATCGTCTGGTACGTAATCCGTACTTTCAATATCTTCATTGCTGTCATCAAAGCGGTTTTTATCGGTTTTGATGCGGTACTTGGCGTCAAACAGCCAAATAAACTGCTTCTCTTCTGATGAGCCTGAGTCTGAAATTCTGCTTTCAGGCAATGTCACTTCCAACACAATATCCGGCTCTTGGTTAACCAAGTACGAGCGTATTGATTGGCCTTTTTTAGTAAATTTAGGATCGTGTGCCAGCCTAGCGGTCACACCATCGCTGCGTTTAAAACGAAAGGCACCGGCAAACCCATCTTTTAGTTGGTACTCAAAAAAGTCATTCTGGGCGAGCTTCGTCGCACCGTTTTCCACCAATTCAAAGCCGAGATCTTGCTCTAAAATCTGCTTCAAACACAAAAAGCACCACACTTCGTAAATCTCAGCCACCGACTTCATTGAAATGCTCGACTGATTGCCAAACACATCTAAATAAAATTTCAGCTCCTGCCAAACACGATACACCGCGCTGTAACCGGTTTTTTGCTGTAGCACTAACGACTCGCGGTTTAACCCTGTGTATGCGCCAACCTCTTTTAAAAAACTC
>CBFIJD010000003.1:0-131426 GCA_965662845.1 uncultured bacterium
GAAATATGCCAGATTCGAATGTCAAAGAACCCTCGCGGAGGATCGGAATCCGTTCCAAAACTCCGGGAGATCAAGTCGTCAAAGTCATCGAAATTGTCTCAAGCTCACCTTTCGGCGGGCGAGGTTTTGTTTTGTCAGCTACGCCCATTCCATACACAGACGTGCGCGGACCCGCTGGTCGCTAGGTACGGTTTTCACCATCACAAGGGCGGCCAGAGCGTTTGCCCGATGTCTGTGCGATAGTAGCTGTTCAGGCAGTGTAACCTGTGAAGGTTACGATACACCGCGTCCAGCGCTTCCGAGAGAGACGGCGCGAGCGCGTTCACGTCGGCAATGCGGTGGCCCTTATCGAGGCCGCTGTGCGACGTCATGAACAGGCTCCCCGCCTGCTCATACACTTCATTCCACCACAGGTCGCAGTCGAGTTGTTCAGACTTGAGCACCGGGAGCTTCGGCACGTCGTTTACGATGTACGGGTAGCCGTACCCTGCGAGCGTTACCGAGGCTCCGATTTGCTCGGAGTGTTTCCAGCTCGGAGCGAGCGGCTGGTTCCACGCGACGCCAATCAGTGTTTCGAGCAGGTTGCTCAACATCTTCAACCAGAGCGCCCCAGAGGTGACACCCAGGCGCACGTTGTATTCGATTGGCACCCATTGCCCTGCGCGACGCATCGCGGTGACTTGCAGTGGTCCATGGAAGTTACACTTCCGCAGCCACGGCAGCAGCGGGTGGATCAGCTCGCGAGCGATTCCATAGCGGTCGTTGGGGTCTTGCTCGACGATGCCACCTAGCGGCGCACCGGCGACGGGGCCCATGTTACCGACAAAGGCGCGTTTGTATTCTTGGTTCGTCACTTGGCTGTAGATTTCGCCATTGCTCACGAACACAAAGTGCCCAGCTTCGGCAGTCCCTAGATACTCTTGCAGGAACACACCTTCAGCGTAATCCAGACGTTTCAGCCAGCCTCGTGTCTCTTCGACGGTCTCGCAGACAATCGTGTGGACGGGGCTGAAGGGCGAGCAGATTGGATTCTTCAGCACATAGGGGCGTGGCTGCTCACGCAGGATCTGTTCAGCTTCGAGTCGGTTCCGAGCGTGAAAAGACTGCGGTGTGGGGATGCCGTGTTGGGCGCAGAGCTGCGTAGCAAATTCGCGCGAGACCTCGATCTCCATCGCTTCGCCACGAGGCGAGAGAATCGGGACGCTGCGTGCTAGCAGCTCAGGAGCCCACGGCTGGTTCCGCCAGTCAATCGACATGGGAATCACCAGATCGGGAGAAAATTTGTCAAAGAGCGCCATCAAAGACGGGTGTTGCTTAGCAACGTAGGTGGGACCACAGAGTCCGGCACCATAGTGACCGTAGTCGCGTGTCAGATAGGTGTGTACTTCGGCGCCTGCGTCTTTGCAGATATGCGCCATCGCGTGGGCAAACGACCCCACGCCAAGCACCCAGACTCGGGGCATGGTTCTTCTCGCTTACGGTTTACGTCCATGTAACATGTCGCGCTTGTGCGCGAACCCTTTGACTTTGTGGATCACAAAGCCCGAGGCATCCAGCCTCTCCCGTACCCGACTCGCCGCCGTGTAGGTAGCGAAGGTGCCACCGTGGCGGGTTGTGCGGGCAATTTCTTGGCAAACTTCCGCGCTCCACATCGCTGGGTTGCGGGCGGGGCTGAACCCGTCCAGCATCCACGCGTCCACCGTCTCGGCCGGAATCCGTTCCAGCGCGTCGAGGACGTCACAGTGATGCAGGCGCAGCGAGATTCGCTCCTCCGACCAGATGAGGTAGTCAGGGAGCTTTGCCTGTTCTGGCAGCTGTGCGGAGAGCAGCTTGTTGCTCAATTCCGCTAGCTCAGGCCACTTCGCGTGCACCTGCCGCAGCTCGGCGACGGTGAGCGGGGCCCCTTCAATCGACTCAAAACAGAGCTGCCCAGCGCGGGGACGATGGGCTCGCCACTCCTGCCAGGCAGCTAAGAAGTTTAATCCTGTGCCAAAGCCGGTCTCGGCGATGCGAAACTGCGGCTCTGTTTGCCAGCGTTCTGGCAGCTGGTTGTGCTGCAAGAACACGTAGCGCGTCTCGTTCAGTCCACCTGAGCGAGAGTAATAGATGTCGTCAAACTCCGCTGAGTACGGAGTCTCGTCCTGCCACTGCAGGGTCATCCGCGTTTATTGCTGCTCTTCAGGTGGCGGTTCTTGTTCCGGCTGAGCGGCTCCGCCGCCTCCACCTCCGCCGCCGAAGCGGTTCACATTTTTGTAGTTGTATCCCAGAGTCAGCAGAAAACCGCTGGAGCTGTCTTCGCTAATGCTCGCGATCCCAAACGTCCAACTGTCGGCGGTTTCAAAGCTAACTCCTAGCGTTTGGCGGTCATAGCTCTCGCCGTCGTCAATCTCCACCAAGAAGAAGGTGTCTCCGGTGCGGGCCTCGATTACGGTCAGATAGCGGCTATATTCGCTCTCGCTCGCTTGCAATCCAGCGTATTCAAACTTCCATTGTAAGTCCGACGGGTTCCCAAAGATGCCCCCAGCCCCCAGCCCAGCAACGGAGTAGTCTGTGTCGCCGACTTTGGCGTCTTCCGTGTAGTAACCAAGGTAGTAGCTGTCTGACAATTTGACCCCAAGGCCAAAGCCGCTGGTGGTGAGGTCTCCAGCCACATCGTCTTCAAACGTCGACATTCCATACCCAACCGCGAAGGTGTCGCTCAGCGAGAACGCGCCGCGAAACGCGGTTCCATTCCGATCTGAGGTGGTTCCGTCGCTGGCCTCACTCGTCTCATTCGCTAGGAATTCTACTTCGGCGCCTGCAGCTTCTCCGATCAGAGAGCCTGCAAACTCCTGTTTCTCGTTGTCTCCGCTCAAATAATTGACGCGAACATTGCCGGTCTCTCGCCACACGGCGCCTGTCGGGTTCACGTGGTTCCGGTGTGCGCTCAGATAGGGCGTCGCGACCTGTGCACTCACAGCCTCTGCGATTCCCAGCAGTGAGAGCGCGAGAGTCCACCCTCGCCATGTGCAGCGATTTGTTTTCATTTCACGTCTCCAAATGTGTTTAGAAGCTTAGCCATACGCCAAGCATAGCAATCCATAGAATTTGGATAATCAAGGTTATCTCCAAAATTTGAGAATATATACCATTGCGTGCTCCCGCCGGGACTTGAACCCAGAGCTTCGGATTAGGAATCCAATGTTTTATCCGGTTAAACTACAGGAGCCCATCGTTCACCTGATCTTGGGAAAAAATGCTGCCGTCCGCTCTCGATACTCGGCATATTCAGGGAAGAGCGCAACCAGCTTCAGTTCTTCGCGTCGACTCTTGCTCCACAGGACGCCTAGCAGACACAGCCAGCACACCCCAGCCCACCACGTCTCTGATCGCAGCGTCCACCCTAGCGTCAGCGCTCCGACTGCGGTGTACATCGGGTGCCTCACGAATTGGTACAGGCCGGAGATCCGCAGTTCTGCGTCTATTTTGGGATCTGGCAAAACTCGGAAGTTCGACCAACGCATTGTAAATACGGCAACCAGCCCCAAGCCAATCGCAGCCCACTCCAGCAGGCTAATCCACCAGGTGCCCGCTCCAGCCATCAAATAAATGACGGCGACCAGCCCCAGCTGTAACGTCACGTGCAACATGCTCACTCCTGTTGTTTGCTTTAGACACACCGACCCCTTAGATTTTCGATCTGAGAACAGACGCGATCACTCAGGATGCGACGCACGGAAGGCGCAGCTTCCTCTTTGCCTTCATTTCATCTGAAAACAGACGCGGGCTCCCGATCCGGTGTTGCCATGTCTGGGCGCAGCTCGCCCTTCTCCATCCGGTCTGAGAACAGGCGCGATCACTCAGGATGCGACGCGCCAAATCCGTATGAGAACGGGTGCGGGCCCCGATCCGGTGTTGCCATGTCTAGGCGCAGCTCGCCCTTCTGCATCCGGTCTGAGAACAGACGCGATCACTCAGGAAACGGAGCGCCGAAGGCGCAGGTTGCTTTATGGCATTTGGTCTGAAGGCGGACGCGCGCTGTCGTGAGAGCGGGACATTTCATCCCTAAGCTCTGAGTCGCTAGCGTTTCAGATTCGCGGTGACAGCGATCACGCGTGCAATGCGGTGGTGAGGTCAGGTGGCTCCGAAGTGTTGTCTTCGGAGTGAGCAGGCTTGCTCCCGTGGGGTAGGCAGGCTGTGGTTCGGTTGGACACCCCCTTTGGGTGCCCCCGTTAGTTTGTCAAAGATCAGCCTTGTGCTTGAAAGGCTTTTGCTTTTCTGAGCGTAGATGCCGCCGCTGCGGCTCGTTGTTGGCGTAACTTCGCCTGCTGATTTCTCAGCTCAATCCATCCGTCGCGCAAGTTGTTCGAGACAGAGAGGACTTCGTCAATCATCGCTTCGTCTTTGCGCAGATTTGCTTCAACGATGCGCCCCAACATGAACACATAGAGGTTGCGCAAGTTCTGAGCGACTTCGTTGTTTTGCTCGACTCTCAGCGTGACCAGCAGCTCATTCACGATGTCGCGACTGCGGGTCAGGTAGTCATGTGACGCTTCGAAGTCTTGCTCCACAATTTTGGTTTTCGCCTTGCGCAGAAAGCGTGACAAACCGTCATAAAGCATGATGATCAACGACAATTGATCGGCGGTTTGTACCTTCGTCTGGCTATAGTTCTTATACGGCAGGTTGGCCATAGTTCCTCTGGGTGCTGAGTGGGTTGCATAACGAAAGGGCATAGATCCATCTTTGACCTTGTTATCGAACCGAACCCCCAAAAACTTTAGGCTTTCCTACAAAAATTTTTCTTGGCCTGATCCTGTCTGGCCAACCTGAGCTGCGAAGAGTTGCTTGCCTCAGCTCATAATTAGCAGATTATTTTGGTAATCTAAATTACTCGATTAACCCAAAAATTCTCCCGTGAAGTGCGTTTGGAAGGCACCTCACTCTGTCGTATCTTTGGAACTATCTCTGTGCCTAGCCGCGTTAGCTGCGGAGGTTGATGCGTCGTTGTCCATCTGGAGTCAAGGCTCCCCCGTTGTCTGCGGTGGGTCTACGCGCTGCAGGCTGAGCAGGTCGTAGCGCAGGCCGAGCGGTTTGCTGCGGTGCCGCTTGTGGCGCGACAGGTTGCTGCGCTTGCCCTGCGGCGCCTTTCTTCCCGATGGAGACCCAAGCTTCTCGTAGCTCCATCAACAGCCGCTTAACGAGTAGCGCGGGCTGCGGATCTTTCTTCATGTTGGCTTCAATGAGCTGCCCAAACATGTAGCTGTAGAGTGCACGCAGATTTTTGGCGACTTCGCCGCCCTTCTCCATGTTCAGAGACGCCATCAGTTCCGCGACGATGTTTTTGCTTTTTACCAGGTGGGTGTGCGTTTTTTCCACATTCCCTGCTCGCATCTGCTCGATGGCAAAGTTGATATTTTTGATCGCTCCGTCATAGAGCATCACGATCAATTTGTTTTGATCCATCGTGTTGACGGAGGCACGCTTGTAAGCGTTTTGATATTTGCCGTACGCGCTCATAACTGCCCTTAGATTGGTGCGTTCGCTGGTTCGTCGTGATTATTTATCATCCTTCTTTTTACCGCCGCCGCCGAGAGCGGAGAGCTGCTGCGACAGGTAGTTCTGCTGTGCTTTGAGCCGCCCCATCGTGCTATCAAGCTTGGCAAACTTAATCATCAGCTGCTCTCGCTTAGCGTCAATTCGCTCGTTGATGGTGCGAATTTGCTTGTCGTAAGAGGTCAGCTGTTCCGTCAAGTCTTTGGTGACCTGCTTGAGGTCTCCGTCCACTGGATCGGTGATGCGGCGCAGGACTTCCTTGAGTCTAACCGCGATGCCTTTAGTGACAACGACGTTCGCTTCTGCAGCGGCCTGATCGACTTGATCTTGCAGCATGGTCACGAACAAGCGCAGCCCATCTGCGTCTGTGCCGTCTTTGCCGACGAGCAGTTGACCGCGCCCGTCTGCTTCCAGCCCATCAATTGTACCAACTACATCTTCGCCCTGCGTTGCTTCATAGCGACCTAGCCCCAGGCTGTTCAAATTCTTTTTCTCAGCGGGTTCGAGGTCTAGGGTTGATTTGGAGCCATAGATTTCAGAGGTGAATTGAAGCTGCCCATCTTTGGCTTCCACTCGGATCCCTCGCTTCCCTAAAAACTTGTCTTCACGCAGTTTGCCTTGGATCTCTTTCGCCAGACTCGCGAGGTTATACACGTCTTGGCGTAGCTCAATTTTCTCGGAGCGCCTGTTGCCGCTCGTGAGATAGAACGCGTTGTTGGTTTCATTGACAACAATCGTCTCGTTCAAGACGGGTTCTCCTTTGAGCGTGGCGCGGGTCGCGGCTTTTTGAATGTCAACCGAGTAGCCGCTGGCGCTGACTTTGGTCTCGTCGCTCATTCCAACGAACGCGATGGTGGGTTCGTCTGACTCGCCATAGCTGCGAAAGATTTTGGAGACGGCGACGAAGTCCTCGTTGATTTTTTCGTCTAGCTTTTGCTCGTCTAGCGACATCACGCCTTTGTCATTGATGCGGATGCCGAGGGCAAAGAGCATATTATCTGTTTGTGGCAGTCCGGGGACGGTGCCAATCACTGTGGTCGCGAGTTCATTCACCATCTGCGCGATCGTGCGGTCACTCAAGAGCGGGGCCGCCGTCTGCGTCGAGGCGTCATATTTGGTCACCTCTGTCGCAGTCGCGTTGAAGGTGTTGTAAGCGTCCACAAACTCTTGGATCAGTTCCCGAGCGCGCTCTTGGTCAGCGACCACGGATATGGTGATCGGGTCTTCACTAGAGTCCAAAATTTCGAGGTTCACGCCAGGAATCAGGTCGTCCACGTTGTTTTCATTGCGGCGCACTTCTAAGCCGCCTCCATCTCGTGAAGCTCCTAAGCGCAGCACCAAGTCTTGGGCTTTGCGTACCGTTGCGGTCGTGGTCGTGATTTCGAACGTATCGCCGGCGACCAGCTCTCCTTCTCCGAGGGAGATTGTCAGCCCAGCGTCGAAGGGGAGCGTGTCACCTGGAACATAGTTGACCCCAAAGTCGAGGACGCCTTCGTTGCCAAGCTCGTCTTCCCATTTCACGTCGACTTCCGTAGTAACGCCTACCGCCCCGCGCTGTTGCACAGTAAACGTGTAGGTGTTGTTTTCACCGCCGGTGTAATCGCCACCGATCGAGATTTCAGCAGAGCTAAAGAGCTTTTCGCGGACGATGGAATCGTCGAGAGACCCATAGCGGCTGCGTGCCTTGCTTGAGTCTTCTTCAAAATTCTCGTCGTTCTCAAAGTCGTAAGGTTCAAACTTGATGAACTCGTCGACCTTGCCTGTGTTGAGGGAGGTTTCCCCGTCACCGTCTAAATCATTCCACCAGTAGTTGGCCGCCTCTGGGCTGTCTTTCGGTTGCACTTCAATGGAGGCGGTGTCTCCATCGGCGACCAGTCCAAGCGGCACTTCGACAAAGAGTCCGTTTCCAATCGCGAGCGCGTTCTGGCTACGCTTATTAAACTCCAAATTAAAGAGTTCTTCGCCATCTTTGGCGTCTGTCGCGACCGCGCTCTGAAATGGGCTGTCGTCTCCGCCGATCCCTTCGCCGTAAGGCTCGGAGATCCTTAACTTTCCGCTTTCACCGGTCTCTGCGAACTCATAGTGCAAGAAGAGCGGCTGTTTTCCACCGACCTGTCCTGACCCTTCAATGCGGAAGAAGACCGTGTCTTCCTCTTCGCCGGTGTAGTCGCCAAAGACTTTGATTCCGCTGTTCTCGGCGTTCGATTGCCACTCTGAAGGCGCTTCGACGCGCGCGGCTCGCTCGGCGGCGTTCAGCCACCACAATGACGGAGAGCGCTCGGTGAAGGCCTTGACTTCAAAGGTGTCGCCGTTGACGACCTCGCCTTGGCTCAAGCGCAGCTTCAGTCCGTCTGCGATTTCGAGTTCGTTGCCGGGCTTGTAGTTGAAGCGATTCAAGCGCAGCTCGCCGTTGCGGCCCAGCTCATCTTCCCAGACGATGACAACGTCTTTTTCTCCGGGGACAACGCCCGCTTGCACCACTTTGAAGGTGAAGGTGTTGTCTTCTTCGCCGGTGTAGTCCCCCACAATTTCCGTGACGGGCGTTGAGGAGAGCAGCTTATCGCCTAGCGCTAAGTCTTCCAGACTGCGGGCGCGCTGTACCCCTTCCCACTCTGCGGTTTCGTCATACTTATCGAGGAAGTCTGGGGGATCGACTTCTCCGCCTTCGAGCTTCACTTCGATGCGAATTTTGCCTTCTTCGCCTTTGCGGTTGCTCGTGAGCAGCAGGCGATTGGGCTCATCTCCGTAGGTTTTGGCGATGAACGCCTCGACCTCTGCGCCGGAGTCGTTGATCGCGTTTTTGATCCCTTCCAGCGTGTTGTTCTCTTCTGTAATCGAGATGAACACGGGCGTGTCTTCTTCGCCTTCTCCCACTTGGATGCGGATACGGCCAGTTCCTAGCGCGACGTCGGTGAACTCATATCCTTGCGACGAGATCTGATGCGAAGTCGCGATGGAGTCGACGGCGATGGTGGTCTTGCCCGGCTCTGCCGAGGGCCCTCCTGTGGCCACGATCACTTCGGGTTTGCCGGAGGTGACGGTCTTCGCTTCCCAGATTCCCTTTCGATCGAGCGACTCGACGGTCTCTTTCAGCTTAGAGATCTCCGTCTGTAGCGCGCCCCACGCGTCGGCTTCGAGCAGCTTCTGCTCTTTGCGCTGTTCAACCGGCTGCAGGCGTCGTTTCTCGATCTTAATGAAGCGGTCAATGATCTCTGAGGTGTTCAGTTTCGACCCCAGTCCCATCACCGCGTTCGGGTTCATCTCCGCCAAGGTGCCTCCTTGAAGATTTCGTCTCTTGCGTCGGGGCAGAAATTGCCACCGTTTGTTCGCTTGCTAAGAAACTGATTTTATTCCGCAAACCTGGCCCTGATCTCAGGACAAAGGCCATTCGAAAAAATCTTCAAGAATTATTCCAGCGGTTTCGCTCGTAGCGTTAACTCTCCAGTAAAGTCAGCACTGACTGTGGCACTTGGTTCGCCTGCGCCAGCATTGCGGTTCCAGAAGACATCAAGATTTGGTTCTTGACGAGGTCACTCATTTCTTCCGCCATGTCTGCATCTGCTAGGGTCGACTCGGCAGAGGTCATGTTTTCTTTGGAGATGCGCAGGTTGTTCAGGTTGGCTTCCAGAGCGTTCTTCTGGAAGGAGCCCAAGTCCCCGCGCAGGGAGGAGACCTCTTCAATCGCGGCGTCGATCATCCTCAGAGCGTCGGTAGCCGCTTCGTAGCTGAGGACTTCGATGTCGTTGAGGCTGCGGAACTGGCTGTCGTTGTCAATGTTTCGTGACAAGTTGGCTGGGTGCACGCTCTGGATTGAGAGCTTGCGCTGCTGTCCTTCGTTGGGCCCGACTTGGAAAGCCAAGGAGCGTTGGCTGACGTGGACATAGCCGTCGATGTCCTCACCGATCATCTCGTCGCGCTCCATCTGGCGAATCAGCATCCCCGCAATTTCGTTGTTCTTGCGGTTGAAGACTTCATAGACGATGTCGTCGGGCTCTGCGGAGTAGCGGATGGTCAACCCTTCCGCGACGGTTCCGGGAGCTGCCGTGAGCTGCTGTCCGTCTCCGATGGCCGGTTCGCCGCTGCCAGTTTCAGGGTCGCCCCCGATGGTTCCTTCCACATCTCGTCCCGGAATCGCAAAGACCGCTTTGTTGGGGGGCGCGTCTGGCTCGAAGAAATCTGCGATCTCGGTCGAGACCGTGAAGTTGGGAGTGCTGCCGTATTCGCGGTGGCGGATGACGATCACTTCTTCGTTCGCCAGCTTGTTGAACTCGCTCAAGACCTCTTCACTGGGGAACTGATCCATTTTGGTCAGGACATCTTCCAGCGCGTCAAAGTCGGAGAGCTGGTTGCCGATGCTGTTGAGCGGCTTGTATACCATCACGTCCAGTTTCATGCCGGCTTCGTCGGCTTGGCGCTGCATTTCTGCGGCGATCAGCTGCTGAACCGCGAGAGCGGTACGCTCTTCAATACTAGGCTCATCACTGGTGAGCGCTACGGTGCGCAGCCGCTCCACTTGGCGAAAAAGCTCCAAGTTGTCTTTGATGTTGATCTCTACGGTGCGGCCCCCTTCGCTGATGACAAAGGACTGGTACACGTCTTCTAGGTCGATAGTGCGCTCGGCCACAACCATGGCTCGGGTCGCGGGCTGCGTAATGTTGATTTTGAACCCTTCTGCTGGCGAGGAGCGGGTGAATTCGCTGGCCTCGACGAAGTCCATGCCGTTGCCGACCGCCACTCCCGAGACCGCGTTGCTTCCGTCTAGCAGCGAGCGGGTGCCGAACTGGGTGTTCTGAGCGATGTTCCCCAAGGTGGCGAGCAAGTTCTCAACTTCGCCTTGGTTGGCTTGCAGCATTTTCTCGTCGTTGGTCGCTTCGTTCGCGGAGTGAACCGCGAGCTGGCGGAGGTTGAGGAGGATGTTGCTCACTTCGCTGAGGGCTCCTTCGGTCGTTTGGATCATCGAGATCGATGTCTCCGAATTCCGGATCGCTTGTCCCAATGCGTTGATTTGCGCTTTCATTTGCTCGGAAATAACCAACTCAGCCGGACCATCGGCGGCACGATTTAGGCGTCTCCCTGAGGAGAGACGTTCCAGATTTCGCGTCAGTGCCTTTTCCGTTTGATTCAAATTTCGCAGGGCGTTGAGTGCCGCAATATTTGAATTGACCCGAAGTGCCATCGTGACTCCATTAACTCGATAAAATCGAAAAAATCTTTGTTTGCAGCTGATATCGGCGTCTTGTTGAGAAACTTTAGCGTTTTTTTTCGCCCTCGCTACCAAACTTTCTGTTTGCAGACTGTATCGACCCTCGCCACAATTTCTTTAGCGTTTTTTTGCGCACTTTCTCGCTAACCCTTTGATTTCTCTCGCCATGCCGCTCCCTGCCTTGTCTCGTTTTCAAGCTCAACTACTGGAATGGTTCGCCGCACAACAGCGGAAATTGCCGTGGCGGCAAGACTACGCGCCTTATGGGGTGTGGATTTCTGAGATGATGCTACAGCAGACGCGTGTCACCACAGTCCTCTCCTATTATGAACGCTGGATGCGGGAATTGCCCGACATCGCCAGCGTTGCCGCTGCAGAAGAGGCGCAGCTGCTGAAACTCTGGGAGGGACTCGGCTATTACTCGCGCGTGAGGAACATTCAAAAGGCGGCGCGGCAAATCTGTACCGAACACGGCGGGGCGTTTCCAACAGATTTTGCGGCGATTCGTCGCTTGCCCGGCATTGGCCCTTACACCGCAGGCGCCATCGCCAGCATCGCCTTTGAGCAAGACCGCCCCATTGTCGACGGCAACGTCGTCCGCGTCGCGTGTCGTGTGTTCCACATCACTGACAACCCCAAGGAGAGCGACGTGCAAAAGCGCCTGTGGAACATCGCCGCCGCTTGGATCCCCGCTGGTCAAGCGCGACACTTCAACCAAGCGGTGATGGAGCTCGGCGCGACGGTGTGCCATGTCCAGCAGCCCACTTGCCTGCTTTGTCCGGTGCAAGAGCATTGTCAGGCTTACGCCGCAGGCACCACCGAGCGGGTGCCCTACAAAGCGCCACGCAGAGCCGCAACTCCCGTCACCAAAGCCGTCTTGCTGCTGGAACAAGACAACGCCTTTTTAGTCCAACGGCCTGAAGTCGGCCTCATGCAAGGACTCTGGCTCTTTCCTGAGTTTGTCAGCTCCAACGACGCCTCCCCTTGGGACACCTTGTGCGCCCGCTGGCAACAAGCCCGACGCCCCACGCTACAGCGACAACAGACGCTCGCTCCCCTCACGCACAGCTACACTACGTTTCGGGCGACGTTGCATCCGTTTCAGGCTCGGCTTCCAGCTGACGCGGCGCTCGCGCTCCTCCCCGAAGAGCGCTGGGTTCCGTCAGCAGAACTTTGGGAGTTGGCGATGCCTTCTGCACACAGCAAGCTGCGAGCGCAGGTTTGCGCTCCGGCGGCCTAGCGTTCCCTGCGGCCAGAGACCCTCGCGCCAAGCCCCGCTTAGTTGCTGAGCACAGAGAGTCGCGGCCGATCTCACGAAACATTTTTTGAGATACAAAAGCTGGCAACTTGCTGGCCCAATCCTCATACTGTCACACTTTTTTGCTCAACACACACTCGCGCCTCTCCTCTGCACAGTCCCCATGCGCTCCGACGCTACTGAAAAATAGCGCGCTTCCCGTGCGCGGGTACTTGACGGCGAGGCGTAGAGCGCTACCCCGTTCCGTTTGCCCCCCAGCCGCTGTCTCGGCGCACATCGCCATGGAGTGGCGAGAGTGAGGTTCGCTGCGACACCACGAAGACGGTACGGTTTCCCCAAGACACTCATGAATCATCGTCCACTCTTTCAGCAGCTGCTCTTGCTGCTGTGTCTTCCTCTGCTGCTGCTGTTGCTGCTCTCTGGCGTACTCGCGGGACAGTGGTGGCAAGAGTGGGACAAAACACAACAGAGCATAAGCGAAGCCCAAGAGATTGCACGCATCACAGAGTTGCAGCACCATCTGCAACGCGAGCGAGGTTTGTCGTTGGGCTTTACCGCAGCACAGAGACAACGCTTTGTGGAAGAGTTAGCCGAGCAACGCGAGCACACCGGCGTCCTCTGGCAGGCGGCGCCGTTTCGCCCAGAGCCGCTTTCCCAGCTCCAGCAACTACGCGAACTCATCGACAAGGGGGCTTTGCCTCCCGAGCGGATTGTGCAGCGCTATCGCGGCTGGATCGACCAGCTCCAGCGACGCTCTGAACAGCTCAGCGACTCTTTCTCCCTGACGACCTATCACAAGTGGACGGCGCTCACACAACTGCAGCAAGCCAAAGAACAAGCCGGTCTGGAGCGCGCGCTCTTAACAGCGGCCTTCTCACGCAACTATTGGCCTGCCGACGCAGAAGCTTTTTGGCAAGAGACGCGCTGGGAACAGCGCCTGCTGCTCAAGCAGTTCACACTCTCTCTCCCTGACTGGGAGGCCCGATTGTCTCAATCACTCCGTGGCGCCGCTGGCGCCGAGCAGCTCGCGGCGATGCGGCGGATTGCTCAAGAGCGCTGGGGCGCGTTTGACCAAGACCCCGAGCGGTGGTGGGAATTTGCTACGGCGCGGATCGATGTGATGTATGAAGTGGAGCGAGCGCTGCTGGCTGAGATGACCCGCGAAGCTCAGGAGCAAGGAGCACAAGTCCAGCAAGAGCTAGGATTAGGGGTCTTGCTGCTCTTGCTCAGCCTGCCCACGGTTTGGGGAGTGACGCTGGGGCTGGGGAAAAAGCTCGCGCACCCCCTGGTGAAAATTCGAAAACGCCTAGAAGACATGGTGACCAACGAGCAATATCATCCGGAATTGATGCAACAGCAGCTCTATCAGCTTGACCTGAACCATCTCCCAGCGGGCTGTGCAGAGGTGCAAACGATGCTCTCGGCGCTGGGGCGCTTTCAACAACACCTGCTAGAAATCAACGGCAAAATGGTCGCCTCCGAAGAAGAGCTGCGTGTGACCAACGAACACCTCTTGGCCACCCAACAAGATCTGCTCATCGCGACCCGGCGCGAGTCCATGAATGAAATGCTCTCGATGTTGGCCCATCAATGGCGGCAGCCGCTGTCACAGATCAACTCAATGGCCGCCAACATCCAGCTCCAGAGTCAATTCTTAGACGGCCCTACCCAGAAGATTCAGCTGAAGGCCGAGCAGATTCAACAAGCGACGCAACAGCTCTCCCACACCATCAAGGAGTTTCGCAAACTCTTTGAAGAGAACCCGCGTCCGACCTCGGTGCCTCTGCCCAAGCTGCTGCAACAGCTGCTGCAGCAAGAGCAACCGCTGATGAGCGAGGCGAAGATTCAGCTGATTACCGAGATCTCTGAAGACTTGCCGCCGCTCGTGACCATTGCCAGCGAGATTGAAACCGTGGTGCGCGAACTTCAGCAAAATGCGATGGAAGCCTTAGAGCACAAGCCTGCGAACGCTTCTCGACAGCTCACAGTGCGGCTCTATGCACAAGAAGACGGCGCCCAAATCATTGAAGTGGAAGACAACGCTGGGGGCGTCCCGGAAGAGGTGCTGCCCAAAATTTTTGAGCCTTACTTCTCGACCAAAAAGCAACGTCACGGCGTTGGGCTTGGCCTCTACACTTGTCGCATGCTCGCCGAGCAACACCTCCGCGGACGGCTTGAGTGCCACAACCACAAGCACGGCGCCTGCTTTCGCTTCACCGTGGCGCCGCTTTTGTAGTGCCCTCGGCGTCGCTAGCGCGCTCATGATCCAATCCTGTGCCTCCCACACAGAATCCGCAATCCGCTGGTCGCGCAGCGGGTCGCAAAAAAACGGGCAACCGGCCCTCTTCGCCGTCTGCCTCGCGTCCTCGTGACGCATTTTTCGTCCTAACGAGATCTGTCATGAAATCCATCACAAAGCTGTTTCGCGCCCCGTCTCTGACGAGCCTCGCGAAGACCTGCGGCTGAGCCGCCAAGCTCAACCCGGTCGGGTTGCAAAAACTCCTAGCTTCCTTGCCGCGCAACGAGGACGCGAACCTGCTCGTTGGTTTTGAGACCAGCGACGACGCCGGCGTGTATCGCCTGAATGACGAGCAAGCGATGATCGTCACCGCGGACTACATCACGCCACCTTGTGATGACCCGCACCTGTTTGGTCAGATTGCCGCGGCCAATGCTCTCAGCGACGTGTATGCGATGGGAGGGCGGCCACTTACGTGCTTGAATTTGTTGGGATTTCCCGCAGACAAACTTGGCGAAGACGTGCTGCACGGCATCATCGCAGGAGCCGCAGAGAAGATTCGGGAAGCGGGCGCGGTGCTCGCGGGCGGTCACAGCATTGAAGATGAGGAGCCCAAATTTGGGCTTTCAGTGACAGGCATCGTGCACCCTGAGCGCGTTTGGAAGAATCACACCGCACAGGTTGGAGACGCGCTGCTGCTCACCAAACCGATTGGCAGCGGGGTCTTGCTCAACGCCAACCTCAAAGGCTGGGTCTCCCGCGCGGCGATGCAACAATGCTTCACCCATCTGGCGACGCTCAATCACGCGTCCGCAGCTGCCCTGCGTCCGTTCACGGTGCAGGCAGTGACTGACATCACAGGGTTTGGTTTAGCAGGGCATGCGCTGGAGATGGCGAAAGGCTGCGGGCACACCTTTGCCATTGATGTGGCCCAGGTGCCTTTCATGGAAGAAGCACAAGCGATGTATGAGCGCGGCATGAGCACAGGGGTCAACCTCGCGAACCGCTTGCTGGTCGCCGCGGACACCGAGTTCCCTGCCCATTTCACGGGGAGGCGGCAAGAGTTGTTGGTTGATCCACAAACTAGCGGCGGCTTACTCGTGGCGCTCCCCGAAGCCGAGGCCGAGCAGGCGCTCCAAGCTTTGCACGACGCTGGCAGCGTCCACAGCGCTCGGATTGGCTCTGTGCAGCCTCGTGCCGCCAAAGCGCTGCGGTTCCGTTAGCGTGACTGGAACTGCTGCAGACGCTGCTGTCCATAATTGAACATTTCTTTCATCAAAGCCTCGCCTGCGCCGAGCTTCTCTCCTATCTCACGCAACAGCGTTTGCTCCTCTTCAGAAAATTCTCGCTCAATCACGGCGATCTCGACCAGCTCGCGCATCATCATGTTCTTCACTTCTTGTGGCACATTCGGCAGAGGCACAAGCCCCTCTGTGGGTCCAAACACAATCATCTCTTCTAAGGCCCGAATCTGCGCTGGGTTCTCCAGAGCGCGGACGGTGTGATGCAGATAGACCCGCTCACGCAGATCAATGCGTCCATCAGCCAAGACCATGCGAACGATGGCCTGCAGATACCAAAATCGCTCCGCGTCGCTCAAGCGAGCGAGGAGGTCGGCGTTGAGCGGGCGGGCGTGTTTGTCGGCTTCTTCCGCTTCTTTTTGTAAGGCGCGGAACGATTGGATGGTTTTGGCAGCTTGCGCGTGGCCGTTCGTGGCCGCTTCCCGCAGCCAGTAGTACGCCTCGTCCCGATTTTTGGGGACGCCTTTCCCGTGAAAGTGCATCACGCCCAGGTTGAACTGCGCTTTTGCGTGTCCTTTGACGGCGGCGTGATGGAAGGACGTGAACGCTTCCAGCTGCGCTTCGGGAGAGGGGTCTTTCATCTTCTCGGTGCCTTTGCGGAACCACTCTTCTGGAGCGATCTGGTCGTCTTCCGGCAACACGAGATGGCGAGTCGTCGAGGCGGCAGGTGCTGCGATAGCGTGGTGGCCAAGGTAATATTCCGGCACATCTACTTGGTCTGCGAACGCCAAAAAGAGCAGCCGATCTCCCGCTTCCACCGGCACTTGAGAGTGCGGGTTCACCAACAAGCGCGGTTGCTGCTCAATCGTCTTGATCAAGCCCACGGGCAAATGTCCGACCCGCAGTTTGAGCTCGTTGATGGTTCCCAGCCAGGTGCGAACATGCCAGTCACTGCGCAGTTGGCGCACAAACATCCGGCTCGTAGCAGCGCTGGTGGCAATGATTTGTTCCACCAATTGGCCCGTGCCGGCGTGCAACCCCGTTTGCACCAACAAAGGCGCGACTAGATCTTCTGCGTGGATGCAGAAGTCACAGCCGGCTTTGATGAGCTGTTGGTCAAAGTTGTCTTCGCGGTAGCTCGCAATCGTGAAAATGTCACCACCTGTGACTTGCTCCATCCGCAGCACGGCAATGAGGGTGTTGCCATCATGTTGGTGGTCAATGAAAGCGACCTTCCCTTCTTGCGCCCGCGCAGAGCGGAAGGCTTGCTCGCTGGTGGAATGAAGATGAAGCCACTCTAGCTGCAAATCGGCAAATTCCGCGGCGAACTCCTCGACTTCCGAAATCACGACAATTTCGTCTTTGATGCCATGCTTTTGGAACTCTTGCAGCAGCCGCTGAATGAACTCTTGGCGATCCGAACAGATAATGATGTGTCCGACGGGCAAGAGTTCTTCCGAACCGAAGAACGGGCGAGCGTCGGCGACTTCGTCTCCTTTGCTCGTGGCCGGAGGGCAGACCGCGATCACCCGCAGGTCTTTGTTGAGCGTTTGATCGGCAGGAGGATTGACCAACACCGCGTCCTTTTGAACAATGCCCAACGGCATCACACCAGACTCTTTTTTGGTGGTGCAGACATAGTCGAGCCACTTTTGCCCCACACAGCGCTCTGGCACCGCGAGACTTTGCAGCGTCGGTGAGTGGGCGTCGCGCAAGATGATCTCTTGTAACCAAGAGGTCGAGCCTTGCTCCAGCAGCGCTTGGGCCATCAGCGGAATGTAGAGATCGCTCGCGTCAAGGGCATAGTCGCACCCGACGTTCTCCAAGTGAATGCGGAAGTCTTCTCCGTGATATTGCGCGAGCGTGTTCGTCTGCCCCTTAGAGAGACTCTCGATCTGCATCACGCTCATCAGCGTCAAGCTGTCGTCTTGGTAAGACACAAACGCGACCTTGGCCTGCTCTACCGACGCTTTTTGCAACACGCTGGTTTGGTAGGCAAACCCTGAGACCCACGAGACGCCCTTGAACTCAGGTGACGTTAAGAGAGGATGCTCGTTGTGTGGCCACACCAAGATGATGTTGTCCTGGTCGCGCTCGGTCTGGGGCATTTCGCTGAGAACAGTGTGCAAAAAGCCCACAGAGTCGGAACAGACCAGCGTGTGTTGCTTGCGCTTGATCGCGCTGAGTCCACGCTCTTTGCCCGACTGCAGCCCAAAGAAAAGATTTGACACCAGCGAGATGATCACCGCGTTGATCGTGACGCCAGATGCTAAAATCAAGATCCCGAAGACGCGCCCTTCGACCGTGGTCGGCGCCATGTCGCCATAGCCCACCGTTGTGAAGGTCACAATCGTCCACCACAGGCTATTGAAGAGACTCGCGAAGGGACTGTCTCCATACCCTTCCACGAGAAAGATGCCGACGCTTGAGAGGCTGATCAAGCCGGGCAGAATGATGATCAACAGCTTGTCTTTCAAATCCCATTTCATGCTACACTCCTATCCTTTTTCGCAAACTCAGCTTTGATAGCCGCGTTCCAGCCTGTTGATTTCAAGGGCTTTTTCGCGCTGTGGCGTCCACAATGAGCGCCATAGAAGTGATAAGCAAAAATCCGACAGAAAGTGCAACCGTATGAAAATTTATCTGAAACCCTTCGCCATTTTACGAGAACAGCTGCCCGAATCTGTGAAGGAAACGGAGGTCCAAGAGGGCTGTACCGCGCAAGATCTGATCGCGCAGCTGCAGACACAGTTTCCCACAGCCGCCGCAGTGTTAGCTTGCACGCGAGTAGCGAGCGCGGAGAGCTATGTCAGCAAGCACTCAGAGCTAGTCTCAGGCAAAGAGTACGCTTTGATTCCACCCGTCAGTGGTGGGTAGATCGGAGATAGAGAGGAAGGGAGGGAGAGGTTGTTGGCCGAGCACAAGGCCCGACCATGGCGAGAGATCGGGGAAGTGATCAGCGCTTGGAGAATTGGAAGCTCTTGCGAGCGCCAGGGCGGCCGTATTTCTTGCGTTCCACTTTGCGGGCGTCGCGAGTGAGGAAGCCTTCTTTCTTGAGCGTGGGTCGGTTCTCTTCGTTGGCTTCGAGCAAGGCGCGGGAGATTCCGTGCCTTGCCGCGCCGGCTTGTCCTGAGAGCCCGCCGCCGTGCACGTTGATGTAGATGTCAAATTGATCTGTCGCGTCGGTGAGCTCTAGCGGTTGGCGCACCACCATGCGCAGGGTGTCACGACCAAAGTATTGCTCGATCGGGCGCTTGTTGACGACGATATTGCCGGTGCCTGGGCGTAAGTATACGCGGGCGACCGAAGATTTGCGGCGACCGGTGCCGTAGTATTGGACTGTTGCGTTCATATTAGACTTCTAGGAGTTGGGGTTGCTGCGCGCTGTGTGGGTGTTCGGGGCCCACATACACTTTCAGGCGACGCAACATGTTTCGGTTCAGTGCGTTCTTCGCCATCATTCCTTTGACCGCTTTTTCTACGAGAGCTTCCGGCTTGCGTTCACGCATTTCGTCCAAGCGCGTCTCTTTGATCCCGCCTGGATAGCCGGTGTGGCGGTAATAGATTTTCTTCATTTCTTTGTTGCCCGTGACCGTGACTTTCTCTGCGTTCACGATGACCACAAAATCGCCGACGTCTGTGTGTGGCGCGAAGATGGCCTTGTGCTTTCCGCGTAGGCGCCGCGCGACCTCTGTTGCCAAGCGACCGAGGGTTTTGCCTTCTGCGTCGACGACCCACCAGTTGCGCGGGTAGGTGCCGTTTTCTACGTCTTCTTTGCGTACAAATTGTGTTCTCATACGATTCCTTCGCACGTGGGGAGGTTCCCACGCAATTTTTTGCTGCTCAATTGGAAAATCGGTAAGAATAGGTAAGTCGTGGTGGGATTGCAAGAAATTTATGCGTCTTTCGCAGGCTCTTCTATCGGCTTGGCGCCAATGACGATGTTGCGGCCGGCTTCTTTTCCTCGATACAGACATTCATCGGCGCGTTTCAACAAGTCTTCCACGTTGTCGGCGTCGTCTGGATACGTAGACACCCCGAACGTAGCGGTCAAGTTGCCCAGCGGCTGCTGTTCTTGATATGGCACCACCTCTTCCTCGACGGTTTGGCGCAGTTTGGAGGCGATGTTCATTGCGGCTTGCTTGTCACACTTGGGCAAGATGACCACAAATTCTTCGCCGCCATAACGCGCGGCCAGATCGCCTCGGCGCACGCTCTTCTTGAAGATGCCTGCGATCGTGGCCAGCACCACATCTCCCATCTGGTGGCCGTGGGTGTCGTTGTAAAACTTAAAATTGTCGACATCGGCGATGACCAATGAGAACGGCTGCTTTTCTTCGGGATAGAGCGTCACGAGGGCGTCTAGGAACTCTTCCATCCTGCGGCGGTTCGCCAAGTTGGTGAGTCGGTCTGTGTCTGCGGCGTGCTCCACCTGCTCCAACTCTTTCTCACGATAGTAGGAGACCTTGAAGGCCGAGAGCCGGTGCTTGAGATCAAAAGAGGAGTAAGGCTTGCCGAGGAAGTCTTGTACGCCGATGCTCGCCAGCATTTCGCGGTTGCTCTCGTCATTACACCACGCGCTGATGGCCAACACCGAACAACCGTGGACTCCCAGCGCTTCGCCCAGCGTATTCAACAAGTCATCATCTGAGGCAAAGCTGTGGTTATACAGCGGGTCAATGATGATGAGGTTGAACTTGTGCTGTAGTGGGTTGTCGATGAATTCTTGCGGGCTGGTATATTCCACTACATTCATCTCTGTCCACAAGGTGCTGAGGGCCCCACGGATGACACGGCGCTCCATGCTGTTCACGTCTACAATTGCAATCTTAGGCGGCTCCATCGTCGTGTTTGTGCGCACCGTCTTGCGCAGCATTGACTGCGCCGTCGTGATGCGCAGCTTCTCGGCTAAGATGTGTGCGAAGGTCAGATACACCACCGAGACATGCGTCGCGTCGTCGGTGACTTGAAACATCTCATACGGGAACACGATCACCTTGGAATCCACCTCTGCGATCACATCCGCGGCTCGGGGTTCTGGGGAGATGATCGACAGCTCGCCGACCACGTCTCCCGGGGATTCCAAACGTAAGATGAACTCGCCTTGCGACATCACAACCAGCGCACCTTCTAAGAGGATGTACATCTCTGGCGGCGTGGTGTCTCCCTCACGAATCAAGTGGTCGTCCTGCTTCAACTGCACCAGCGCACCTTGGCGCAACATCTCCAAAAGCAAATTCGGGTGAATCTTACGAAAGTAGCGGCGAGTCTTGATGGCTTCGGCAAATTTATGCAGCTGCGCGTGATCTTCGCGACGTGAAAGGGGCGTTCGATTCATGAAATTCTCTTGAAAAATCAGGACGGGTTTTACAAGGGGATGAAAATCGGCAAGACTATGCCACGATTTATTGGCAATCGCAAACCCTTGAAAGGACCCGATTCATGCTCTCCACCTTTGGGCTTTTGCTCGCTCCTGGCATGCTCTGGGGCTGGTTGTTTTACCGCCTGCATCGCTACCAAAAACCAGACTTGCGCCGGCTAGCGGCCTTGTTTTTGGGCGGAATGTTGTGCGGGCTGGTCGCTTTACTGCTCAATCACTCCGTGGAGAAGTATAGCGCTTTTTGGCCCGGTGCAACCGAGACCATCAACCTTGGAGGGACCGAGTTTCCTTTTTACAAGTCTGGTTTTTGGATGATGGTAGGGTTCAACGAAGAGACCGCCAAAATGCTGGTGTTGCTGCTGGTCAGCTATCCCTCGAAAAAAATCCGCGAACCCTTTGATGGCATCTTGCACGGCGCTGTCGTCGCGCTGGGGTTCGCCACGCTAGAGAACATGTTTTACATGCAGCAGTACGGCCTCCAAGTGGTGGTCGTCCGCGCCGTCGTCACCGTGCCTGCACACGCCTTTATGACCGTCCCGCTCGGTTATTTCGTAGCCGTTGCGCGGTTGCGCTGGGAACAAGGCGCTGACAATGCCTCGGTAGTGCGGTTGTTGCTGGCCGGTTGGCTCATCGCTTCCGTCTTTCATGGCACTTACGACCTGTGGCTCTCGTATGGCGCGACCGAGTGGGCCTATGCACAAATTGCGACTATGGGGCTCTGGGGCGTCTGGCTCAGCATCACCAACTGGAAGCACTCCGTTTACCTCCCGGAGAGCCACCGCGACCATCAGAAGAGCCCGATGTTACGCTTCCTCTTGCGTCGTCGGACTGGCACCTGATGCAGAAGCTGGCTTGGGGAACCAAGGGAAAAACGCGTTCGTGCGTGCCACATAGTCGCGATATTGGGGCTTGGACTCCACCAAGGTCTTCTCCAACAGCATGACGCCCGAGACGCGGATGATCAGCGCTGTCATCAGCAACGGTGTGAGCGCCGGCCAATAGCTGCCGCTCGCCAGACACAAAAATCCGTAGCCCCACCAAACCGCCGAGTCTCCAAAATAATTAGGGTGGCGTGTGTAGCGCCAAAATCCTTGATCCAGTACTTTCCCTTTGTTCGCTGGATCGGCTTTGAAACGCGCTAGTTGCCAGTCGCCACCAGCCTCGAACACAAAGCCAACGCCCCAACAGAGCAACCCCAGCAAGTCGAAGAAGCCAAACTCGGGGGCCGTCGGCCCATACCAGTGAACCGCGAGCAACGGCGCAGAGATCAACCAGATGAGCACTCCTTGCAGCAAAAACACCTGAAAAAAACTCACCCACCAGTAGCGTTCCGGGCCATAACTCCGGCGGAACTCTTGATAGCGGAAGTCCTCGCCTTTGCCGTGATTGCGCCACGCGATATAGATCGACAGCCGCAGCCCCCAGAGGGTCACTAACCAGACCAAGAGACTGCCACGATAGCTGTCTGTGGGAGCCATCCACTCATACCACCAAGCACAAATCACGAAGCCCGTGCCCCAACACCAATCCACAATGCTGACATTCGTCCAGCGCACGCTGAGTCCCCACATCAGGCTCATGCCCAACATCACAATCCCAAGGGCTTGCAGCCAGACTTCCCAAAACGCCATGCTCCCTCTCTCTGTCAGGTTACGTTACACTAGCGGCACAAACGCATAAGTCCCGTGCCGCGTCACACGTCGCTCTCCCTCAGCCAACTTCTCCGCACGTGTCATCGTGCATGAATAGGGATCGCCAATCGGCACCACCAAGACTCCTCCCTCTCGCAGCTGCCCCCATAGTTCACTAGGAAATTGTCCTGCCGCTGCGGTCACAATCACGCGATCAAAGGGGGCCTTATCCGACGCGCCGCCTTTTCCATCGCTGTGGCGCACTTCAACATTTTCAAGCTGTGCTTGTGCCAGGTTGCGTCGAGCTAAGTCGACTAATTCGGGGCGACACTCCAGCGTCACCACTTCCGCACAGAGCTGTCCTAACAGCGCCGCGTTGTATCCACTCCCAGCTCCCACTTCGAGCACTCGGTGTGATGGTTCGAGCTCTAGCAAACTCAGCATCTTCATCACGGTGGTCGGCTGCGAGATCGTCTGGTTCAGACCGATTGGGAGAGGGTAGTCCATATACGCATTCTCCCGATGCGTCGCGCTCACAAAGTCTTCACGACGCACGTTCAAGAAGGCTTGGAGCAGCCGTTCGTCTTCAATCACACTGGTGTCGTTCCAAAATTGCTGCAATTGCAGTTTGGCCTCTGCCAGTGAATTTTGCTCTCGATCTTTCATAAGGGTTCCGTCAAACAGATGGGCTTTGGTCGGGAGAGAAACCTCCTCGGCGTTTACTGATCCTTGCTACCCATTTCAGGATATGAAGTCATCACGATGGTCGCTAAGTTTTCTACTGGTCGGGATCGGGTTCTTGTACCTGCCAATGTTGATTTTGATGATTTACTCATTCAACGAGTCAAGGCTGGTCACCGTGTGGGCGGGGTTTTCCACAAAATGGTATAGCGAATTGTTACAAGATCAACAGATTTTGCAGGCCGCGTGGAACAGTTTGCAGGTCGCTTCCCTGTCAGCGTCGGCGGCTACCCTGCTTGGTTTGATCGCGGCGCAGGTGCTCACACGAGTAGGAAATTTTCGCGGGCAGACCACTTTTGCGGCCATGATCACGGCTCCGTTGGTGATGCCGGAAGTGATCACAGGGCTCTCGTTATTGTTGCTTTTTGTCTCAATGGAACAGTGGCTGGGGTGGCCCGAGGGGCGTGGCATGTTGACCATTTGGATCGCCCACACCACCGTGGGCATGGCCTTCGCGACGATCATTTTGGCGGCGCGCTTGCGAGAAGTGGATCCTACGCTAGAAGAAGCCGCGCTAGACTTGGGGACGCCTCCACGCAAAGTCTTCTTCTTGATCACTTTGCCTCTGATTATGCCCGCGATTGTCGCCTCTTGGTTGCTGAGCTTCACGATCTCTCTGGACGACTTAGTCATCGCGAGCTTTGTCTCTGGCCCAGGCTCTACGACCTTGCCCATGAAGGTCTTCTCTAGCGTGCGCCTAGGCGTCAGCCCTGAAATCAACGCGCTGGCAGTGATCATCATCTTCATCGTGACCTGTGGCGTCACGATCTTCGCCTATCTCAACCGAAAGCAAGCTCACACCTAGCGGCCAGAGCTTCCAAACCCACCGGCGCCACGCGCCGTCTCTTCCAAGCCTTGGACGACCTCCACTTCGCAGGGCTCCAAACGCCGCAATAGCAGCTGGGCGATCCGCGTCCCAACTAACTCCTGCGCCGCGCGCGCGCCGTCGCCCTCACCTAGATAGCGCAGCGCCACCAAGATCTTACCGCGATAGTCGGGATCAATAATGCCAACGCTGTTCGCCATGATGAAATCCGTCTTGGCAATACTCGAGCGCGGCACAACCTCAACGTAAAATCCCTCCGGTGGCTGCACGGAGACCCCCGTATCAAACACAAAACGACGCTCGGTCTTCGCTTCGACTCGCAGCGCCGTCAAATCAAGCCCGACGTCCGAAGCGTGCGCTCGCGTGGGCGCCGTCATCTCGGAATAGTGCAGCTGAATTTGCAGTTTTTGCATAATTTCACAGAAAAAGTGGACAGAGGGTATACGTTCGTGGTGAGAGCCTCGCGTTGGGTTGCACTTTCACTTGAACGCAAGATTGCGGAGGACTCTCTGGAAGTTGCCTTCCTTGCCCCTGCTGAAACTCCAACGAGTGCAGCCCTGTAATCAGCGGCTGGAAGCTCCCCCTTCCCGAGCGACGTCGCAGCGTCCCATCCGCATCAAAACGATAGCCGATCTCCTCCCGCGTGTCGTTGAGGTCGGCATCTAAGTTCAAATCCACGCGCAGTGTCAGCTCGGTCGGTTCGACGAGCACAGGCGCTGGGCTGGGTCCTAGGCCATAGCCCGACTGCACAACCTCGGTTTTGAGCATCAGCAGAAACCGGTCGATTTGCCGCTGCTGCTCTGCGTTAGAGAGTTGGCCTTCTAGCTGGTCAACGGTGCTGAGGAAAGGAGTTTGCGCAAGCGCGAGGAAGGCGCCACCGATCACAGTGGCGAAGAGCAGCTCTAGCAGACTGAAACCGCGTTTCACTTGGGGGTGAGGGTTTGGAGCGAGTCAATGGCGTGTACGGGAGCCGTCTCGCCCGCCATGAGCTCGGTGAGGGCTCCATACACCATCCGTTGCTTGGCGAGGGTTCCTTTGCCTTCAAACGCAGCGGATGTGACGACGAGCGAGAAGTGGCCTCCGCCACCTGCGACTTCGACGGTGGCGTCTGGAATCGCGGTTTCGACGGCTTGTTGAATTTGATTGCAGAGTTCAGCGCTCATAGCTCTCACCAAGTGGGTTGAAAAACATTTTCTTGTGCTGACGGCTCGAACATAAATGAAGTCTTGCAACCGCAAGAGGCTTTCGCCGAAGGGTTGTTAAACTTCAAACCGCGATCCATCAAGTTATAGCTCCAGTCAATCTCTGTGTCTTTGATGTAGAGATGGCTCTTTTTATCGACCAAGACTTTGAGCCCGTGCGATTCAAACTCTAGATCAAAGCGAGTTTTGCGGCTGTCGAAATCAAACGTATATGTGAACCCCGAGCACCCGCCGCCTTTGACGCCAACTCGAATACAAACGTCATTGCTGAGGGCTTGCGACTCCATAATTTTACGGATCTCTTTCGCGGCATTTTCTGTAAGGCTGATCATGTGCCTCCTAATGTCCTTCGCTAACAAGGTTACGGTTCCAATCGGGAATCTCCACCACGATCTCGCTGCTGCCATTGGGAACACACTGGCAAGCCAGGCGCGAGTTCGCTTGTAATCCAGGGGCCATATCGAGCATGTCTTCTTCGTCTTCGGTGGCTTCGTTACAGCTGTCCATCCCCGCCACCACGCGCACGTGACAAGTCGAGCACGCGCACACTCCGCCACACGAGTGGTCCATATCAAGCCCAGCTTCAAGCGCCACACTCAGCAAAGACCCAGGTAGACCATCATGCGCGTATGGGAGTTTGTCTGGGTCTACCTCAACGGTCTCGCCACTCGGTTGAAAAGTGACTTTGTATCGTTGCTGCGGCAGTTGAAAATCAGGCTGTTGAATGTAGGGATTGACTCCTGACATACCGGAAACTCCTGGTTGAGGTGAATTCGTACCAAAACGGTACCAAAGGCGGTTGAGATTGTCTATGCGGTAGGTCGAGTTCAGTTTACGGAGGCTAATGAGAAGGTCCGATCCATCACGGGCTGCTTGTCCTGATCCCACGCCACCACGCGCACGACGCCGTTCGGGCTCCACTCTGGGAGGCGCTCGCTGACATTTTTGAAGTTACGGATGGAGTAAGTCTCGGTTGCGCGCTCCTGATATGGCATCTCTTTGCTCGCTTCATTGGCAGACAACAAATAGACCCCCAAGTGCCCTCGCTGGCGACTCTCACTCTGGTTGCGCAATTTGAAGCGCACCTCCAGCCCGTTGCCACGGGGCACTAGCTGCAACGCTTCCACATCCACAGGGAACGGCTGCGGAGGCAGCTCAGGTTGCGGCGCTGGCGTTGCGGCGCTGCTCGGCTTCGCCACGGCTAAGACCGCAGCGGCTTCAGCCTGTTGGGCTTGCAGTTGCGTCAATTCAGTCTGAAGCGCCGCGAGGCGCTCCTCTTTCGCTTCGAGGGCGAGCTGCAACTCGGCGCGTTGCACCTCCAAGCGGTGGTGGCTCTCTGCCAGCGATTCAATGCGTTTCTCTGCGTTGTTCTGCTGATATTGCAGCTGCAGCAGCTCTTCTTGCTTGGCTCGGTTGTCGGTTTGCAGTTGCGTCAGCTTCTGCTGTTGGTCTTCCAGCGTCTCTTGCTGGCGTTGATTTTTGCGCAGCAGCTCTTCCACCGACGGCCCGGCGTACATCGCCTCTTGCATCGCGATGGTGCTGCGGTCAACTACTCGCTGGCGCAAATCTTCAATCACCGTCCGCATCTTCTCGGTGCGGTGCGTCTCGTTTTGATACTTTTCTTGCAGCTCACCCACCACCTGCAGGTGATAAATGCTCTGGTACAACAGCGCACCTGTTAGGCCCAGCAACAGAAAGATCACCGAGCCGATGAGGAGTTGGAGCGAGCGCGCCCGAAACTGCCACGTGCGGCTGGTTCCGACGATGTAAATCGACGTCTCTAGTTTGCTCATAAGCGGCTATGCAAAGCAGGCAAAAGGTCAGTCCAATGCAATCGACGACAACAAATCAATCTGATCTAGCACGGCGCCCGTTCCTTTTGCCACCGCCTCTAAGGGATCTTCAGCATAGAAGACAGGCAGCCCCGTACGCTCACGGATCAGCACGTCCATCCCAGCCAGCAAAGAGCCGCCTCCAGCGAGCACAATGCCTTTGTCTACAATGTCGGAAGCCAGCTCCGGTGGAGTGTTTTCCAGCGCAACCCGAATCGTGTGGACAATGCTGTCACAGACATCTTTGAGGCACAGGCGGATTTCTTCATCATTGATCAGCAGCGTTTTGGGAATGCCTGTGACCATGTCGCGCCCCTTGACTTCCAAGGTCTTGCGCTCAGGCATTTCAAACGCAGAACCCACCGTCATCTTGATCTCTTCTCCCGTGCGCTCGCCGATCAACAGATTGTACTTCTGCTTCAGGTACTGCACGATCGTCTCGTCCATGCGGTCACCGCCAATGCGCGACGAGCTGCTGTAGACGATCCCCGCCAACGAAACCACCGCGACCTCGGTGGTGCCGCCTCCAATGTCTACGACCATGTTCCCGCTGGCTTCTGTAATCGGGAGCCCGGCCCCAATCGCTGCGGCCATCGGTTCCTCAATCAAGAAGACCTCTTTGGCACCCGCCGACATCGCCGACTCACGCACGGCACGCTTCTCTACTTGGGTGATCCCTGAGGGCACCGCGATGATGATGCGAGGTTTGAAGCGCAAAAAACTGCGGCGCCCCTGCACCTGCTGGATAAAATATCGCAGCATTTCTTCGGCGATCTCAAAATCTGAGATCACCCCATCTTTCATCGGACGAATCGCCATGATGCTGCCCGGCGTTCTGCCCAGCATGACTTTGGCTTCTTGTCCAACAGCCAACACTTTGAACGAGCCTCGGTTGTCGCGCTTCACGGCCACGACCGATGGTTCCCGGATGACGACCCCGCCCCCTTTGAGGAAGACCAACGTGTTTGCAGTACCAAGGTCAATGGCGAGGTCTTCTGATAACCAATGAAACAGGGATCTCCATCCGGACATGCAATTCTCGTCGAGGCGGCTGCGTCACGCGCAGAATGAAAGGAAAGGGAGCGAGGAGGGCAGGTTAGTTAGACTTTTGCACAATTTTTTCACGCCGCACAATACGACCACGGGTCAAGTCATACGCTGAGAGTTCGATGGTGACTTCGTCACCCGGCAAGACGCGGATTTTGTGCATTTTCATTTTTCCGGAGAGATGCCCAATCACAACGTGATCGTTTTCGAGTTGCACCCGAAAGATGCCGTTTGAAGAATCCACCACGATTCCTTTAAGTTCTAATTTGTCGTCGCTCAAATGCCTCCTAATTTTGGAGTTGTCAGTTCATTGCCAGAGACCACCGCCACTCAACAACGAAGAGAGTTTACAGCGCCACAGCTAGTAGCGCCATGTAGATAAACACATCAAAATAGCGGTTTGTCTGGTTTTCTTCAAGGCACTTTGCTTGTTTTGCCTATTTTCTTGAGTCAGCCCCCCTCTGACCTTCACCTCTCGCACAGGATCGTACCATGTTGCGTAGTCACCGCTTGCAAGGCCCACTCTTTCACCCACAGCAGGATCGTCAATTACCTCCCCCCATTGCACAGCTGCTGCAGCTATGCCAACAGCTGTATCAAAACGGCTTCTTCTTTGAGGACGCGACCAGCACAGAGCTGCAACAGTCGGGGCAGATCCTGCGACGCTTCTTTGGCATGAACCCAGCCTGGTGGCTCCAACTTGCCCCGCGTCCGCGTTTGCAGCAGTTCCTGCAATACATCTCCAAGTTTCAGTGGGACTCTGCCACCCAGCAGGAGCGGCTGCTGCGCAAAATTCGGCGCACGTTTCAGCAGCTCAATCAAGGAGCGCATCAGCACCAGAACCTCCGCCGCAATGTGATGCAGGTCGTGCAAGGACAATCCTCAATGCCGCTCGCCGATTTCCTAATTTTCTTGGAGGCTTATTATCGCATGGTCTTGCGCGGAGAGACTCTTGCGCGGCCACAGCCGCAAGCAGCTCCACCGCCAGAGCTGGAAGATGGCGAGCTGCCGCCAGGCGACAAGAAATACTCCATCCAAGAAGTCCTCTCGATGCGCAAACAAGTGGAAGAGCGCCTAGGACAACGCGCCTTTGTCAAAGCAGTCGTCACGAAAATCGCCAAGAAACGCGGCCTGCCAGAAGACGACTTTTTGCACCCGAAGACGCAACGTCAGATCTTCCAAGAGTCTTCCAAGCCCCTCAATTTGCCTGACCCCGATGAGTGGGTAGAGTGAGCTTGGCGCGGTTTCGAGGCCACCCCTCCCCGTCTCCGCGTTCTCACCAAAAATCCTGATTGAAGCCAGCCCCAACCACCTCACGCTGATCACCGATCACTCGTGGCCACAGCCCCAAACGCCCACAAAGCCCCCACTCCTCTCAGAGAAGAGACTGAGGACTCCGGAAACCTCTTCAAAAGCAAGACACCGCCCCCAGAATCCTTGAAACCGCAGCCGCTCTTTGTGCTCGACCAGCCAGTCGGTTGAACGCAGCGGTTCGGTGCTCAAGGTCACGTTTCGGGCGCGGCTGATTTTTCTCTTGACGAACTGTTAGCACTCTATTACTTTGAGTGCTAACAATAACGACGGCGCATTTTCTTGGCGACGTTAATGATTCACCTCAATCAGGAGAAGTTCCATGTATCCCACAACCACTCGCAACCTCCCCGCTTCCCCGTTCCGCAGCCTGCTCGAAGATTTTTTTGGAGAATCTGCGATGAACGACATGTTCGGAGAAGGCGCCGCCACCCGACGTTTCTTGCCGGCAATGGACTTGCGCGAAGACAACGACGCCTACTTTGCCACGGTAGAGCTGCCCGGTCTGCGCAAAGAGGATGTGAAAATTTCACTGCATGAGCAAGTGCTCACCATCCAAGGTGAGAAGAAGAGCAACCACGAAGAGCAAAAAGAAGGTCTGTTGCGCATGGAGCGTAGCTACGGCGGCTTTCAACGGCGCTTGCGGCTGCCTCTGGCTGTAGACGCCGAGCACATCCACGCTGAGATGAAAGAAGGCGTCTTGGAGCTGCGACTGCCTAAAGTACAAAAAGCGGAAGCACGCCAAATCACGATCAACTAACCCCTGAGGCGGCTTCCTCTTCAGGGAGCTGAGCTTACTCAGGAGCTTCTGGAGCCACGATCGGCAGCCAAACGGTCGTCGTGGTTCCGACCCCAACTTCACTCTCAATGGCAATCTCTCCGTGATTTTCGTGCAAAATGCGCTGCACAATTCCCATCCCCAGCCCCGTTCCTTGATCGCGCCCTTTCGTCGTGAAAAATTCCTCAAAGACTCTCTGTCGCACCTCCGGTGACATCCCCACGCCTGTGTCCTGAACATCAATCCGAATGCGCTTGTCTTCTCTGGAGCCACGGAGGGTCAGGATGCGCGTCTCTCGGTCAATCATCGCATCGCGGGCATTGTTCAAGATGTTGATGAGCACCTGCTCCAAGTGCGTCGGAATCCCCACAACGGGTGGCAAATCGTCAGAGAGTTCTAGTTTACGGCTCATGCCATACTTGTCGAAGGTGTGACCAATCAACAGCCACACATTCTCTAGCAACTCAGCGAGAGAGCACTGCTGTACATCTTCGCTTTCGCGTCGAGAGAAGTTTTGCATGTGTTGCAGACGCAGGCGGAGCTGCGCACAAATCTTCCGCACGTCCCCAATTTTCTCGTGCAGCTTTTCATCCATCACCTTCTGCTGGCGCAGCGCCAGCGCCAACATCTGCGCTTTCAGATCCATCGCCGCGAGCGGAGATTTCAGCTCATGCGCGAGAGAAGCGCTCGCTTCGCCCAACGAGACCAGCCGCGCCACATGCAGCGACTCCTCTTCTGCTTTTTTGCGCGCGGAGACGTCGGTCACGACTCCGAGGACTTCTGTCGGGTTCCCTGCTGCATCAAACACGGCTTCCCCTTCGCTGCTCACCCAGCGCAGCTCTCCACTGGCGTGATGAATGCGATGCTCGACTTTCATCGGCACCCGCTCGGCAATCAGTCTCTGAAACGCCTCGCGTATGAGGGGGCGGTCTTCTTCAAAAACCGACTCTGTGCTGCGATAGGCCGACGAGAGCTGCGCCGTAGGCTCATAGCCGTGAATTTCATACAGCTCCTCGCTCCACCAGACTTCGTGAGTTTGCAGGTTGAAGCTCCACAACCCTGAGCGCGTGAGTTTGCGCATGCGGCGTGAGAAGTTGTCGCTGCGCTGCAGCTCTACCAGCAGGTTTTCGCGCTGCGTGGCGGTGGCGCGCTGCAAAGTAATATCGCTCAGAGCCCCGAAGAGTTCTAACGGCTCCCCTTCAGGAGAACGACGCAACGCGGCGTCATCGCGAATCCAACGAATTTCTCCGTGACGAACGATGCGGAATTCACGAGACAAAAAATTGACGCCGTCAAACAGAGACTCTAGCCCCCGCGCGACTTCATCGCGGTCATCTGGGTGAATACAGCTCAAAAATGTTTCGCTCGTCACCTCTTGCCCTACCTCCAACCCCATGATCTCAAAACACTCTGGGCTCCAATAAGAGGCATCGGTGCGGATGTCCCAGCTCCACACGCCAGATTTGGTGAGTTCCCGCACACGTCTGGACAGACGCTCGCTTCGTTGCAGCTCTTCTTCCAGGCGCTTTTGTGCTGTCACATCACGAATCAGCCCCAACAGCCGTGGAGAGCCGTCTTCTTCGATGGCTCGGCCCAGCACTTCGCGCCACTCCCAGCGTTCGTCGGTGCGGATTCGATAATAGACGGTGAAAGTCTTCTCTTCTGAAGAGACCGCGCGTTCCCAGATTTCTTGCAATCGCAGCTGATCGTCAGGGTGAATCCACTCTAAGAACTCAGGCAGCGGCAAGTTCTCACTCGCTGGCAAGCTCTGCAACCGCGCATAGTCACCGTCGTAACAGAGCACCTGTTGCTCCCAGTCAATCTCAGCCAATTTGAGCCCGGCCGCTTCTAGCGAGAGGTTGAGCCGCTGGAGCAGGCGCATGTTGCGCTCTTCACTCTGACGAATCGTGCTGAGGTCGTGCAGGAAGGCGGTGTATCCAATCTTGCCGTCTGTTTCTGTGCGAGACAGCGACAAGCTCACCCAGCAACGGGAGCCATCTTTGCGCTCCAACTCCACCTCGCGAAAGGTTCCCACGATCACATCGTGGCCTGTGCAGCGATTGCGGCCAACGTAGTCATCATGATGCGCTTGCAATTCGTGCGGGACCAGCATGCTCACATTGCGACCGAGCACCTCTTCTGACGTGTATCCCCACAACCTCTCGGCGGCTTTGTTGTAGAACGTGACGCGATTTTCGTGGTCGATGATCACCACCGCGTCAATCGTTTGCTGCAACGTCTGGTGCACCAGCTCAGAGTCAGACGCAGGCGCAGGCGCGCGGTTGTGCAGCTGTGATTGCAGTTCGTTCACGGTCGCAACCAGCGGATCATCCTCAGGATTCGCCAGCAGCGCGTCTCCTACAGAATCGGGGTTGTGTGCCAGCTGCTGCAGCCGTTGCCAAAGCGCAGCGGTCAGTTGTGGGATCTCAGACATGATCACGGCTCAAGAGAGAAAAGCGGGTTGAGGGTGGTTCACCAAACTCGCGATGTACGGTGTTTTGGACGATAACGCAACAATTTTGTCACAATTCTAAAGACCGCGCTGGGCGACGCTGCGGAGGGAAAAGACGCGGCCCAGCCCGTCAGCCAGACTGGGCCACGTTGAGAGGAGCGGCGTGTCACTTTTTGAAAGACTTGATGCGATCGCGACAGTCGCTGAGCAAGTCGAGCATGGTTCCCTCAGGGATGCCGTTTGGCCAGTCCATGAAGTGCAAAAAATAAAGCTCCAAGATGTCTTTGCGCAGCCCACGATCACGCCACATGCTATAGACATTCTCAAAATCAAACGGCAGCGGACGCTCATCCAAATCTTTGCGCTGTAAGAATTTCAACACGCTGTCGGGATAGTCCAAAATAAAGTTGCGGACGGTGTCTTCCGTAATCGGTCCTTTGCCAAAGACAATGTCTTGATCGTCGGGCAAGTCACTCACCCGATAATCTTCGGGCTTTGGCAGCTCAGCCCGCTGTTCGGGGGTAATCTTTACATCGCTCATCGTGACTCCTTTTGTGATGGGTTTCAGCTGTGTGAGAACACGCACAGACAGGCTTCCGCTCTGTGGTGAACGTGTGGCGCAAGAGTAATAACTTGTATCTGACGTCGGACACAAGTCGGGAGGCGCGTTTCCTCTCCGAGAGCTTACTGTCGTGATGACATTCTCGCGAAGTCCAACGTATTTTTTTCAGAAGAGCGCGCGCTGCCACACCGCAGGAAGCCGGCCCAGCAGCCGACACACGCCCCTCTGCTCTTTGCAAGGCCCCCCAAGGCGCGCTGGAATGGCGGGCCTGGGTGCCGCGTTGATCGCCCACATGCTTTTACAAACGTCGTCGGGCACAAGCTTGCATCTTGCAAGGTGACTCTCTAAGTTGTCACTTTTTAGGGGTTCCTCACTTTTCCTTACACGAGATGCGCTATGCACAAAGTCCTTTTGATGGAAGACGACCGCGACTTGCTAAACACGCTCACCGACTTCTTGCAAGACGTTGGCTATGAGGTCGTCGCCGCAGAAAACGGACGAGAGGGGATGAAGATCATCTATAGTCAGCCCGACGACGCGCCGATCAAAGGGGTGGTTACAGATGTGAAGATGCCGTTTTACGATGGATTTGACGTCATCGTAGAGTTGAAGCGGACTCGCCCCAAGATGCCTGTCATAGCGTTGACAGGCGGCGGAGACTATCGCGGAGTCGACATTGAGACCGAGCTCGCGCGGCTGGACATCACAGGCTATTACATCAAGCCCACTTCGATGCTGCCCCTCGTTGCAAAGTTGAACGCTGCGATCGAGAAGAACGACCAAGAAGCCGCCGAGGAAGCCGCGAACAACGCGGGCTGAGGCAATGATGCACTACTACCTCGGCTGCCCTGAATGGAGCCGCTCCGAATGGAAGGGCTCGCTCTTCCCAACCGACGCCCGCCCCGCACAGTTTCTCTCCCACTACGCCCAAACCTTCTCTTGTGTCGAAGGCAACACCACGTTCTACGCCTTGCCTCGCGCCGAAATCGTCCAACGCTGGCGCGAAGAGACCCCTCCCCACTTTCGCTTCTGTTTCAAGTTTCACAAGAGCATCAGCCACGACAAGCGCCTGCAAAACGCCGAGGACGCGACGCAGCATTTCTTGCGCACACTCGCTCCGCTAGAAGACCGCCTGGGGCCGTTGTTTTTGCAGCTTCCCGCTGACTTCGGGCGCAATCGGTTACCGCTGCTACAAGCCTTTCTGGAACAGCTCCCCCAAGAGTTCCGCTATGCCGTCGAAGTCCGCAACCTCGCCTATTTTGATGAAAGAGACACCGAGCGGGCATTTGATGAGCTTTTGCAGCGGCTCAACATCGGGCGAGTTCTGTTCGACACCCGTGAGCTGATGGCCTGCCATGACAACGACGCGTCCACCCACGACGCACAACGCAAGAAGCCCAAAGTTCCGGTGCGCTTTACCGCCACCAGTGACGCCCCTTTTGTTCGCTTTGTGGGCCACCCTGAAAACGCGAAGAATCATCTTGTGTTGCGCGACTGGGCTGAGCGCGTGGTCGAGTGGATTCGTGAGGGCCGCCGTCCTTACGTCTTCTTGCACACGCCAGCGGACAACATCTTGGCGCCCCAGCTAGCCCAGGATTTCCATGGTTTTGTGAGGGAGCGCCTCCCAGAGGTCCCTGAACTTCCAGGAGCGGTCTTGTCTGCTGCCGAACAGCTGTCGCTCTTTTAGCGCAGCAGCGGCTGTGTCTTGAAGTAGGTGAGGCTAGCTATTGAGGAGGCAAAGGGAGAGTGGGCCCGTTCAAGTGCCCAGTTTTGATGAGTAACAGCGCGCCTTCGGGGCCGGTCTCTGGGGCGTGAGCAGAGCCATCGGGCAGGCGCAGCCACGCTCCGGCAGAGTATTCTCCAGCAGCGTCAAAGAAGGCACCACGCACGACATAAGTCTCTTCGCCTCCTGCGTGTTTGTGATGCGGGAGTTGGCGATGCGGTTCCGACTCCAGCAGCCGCGTCACCGTTTCGCCATGCCGGTGCACGACCAACTCGCGGCTGCCCAGCCGAGGGCGTGGCTTCCAAGTTGCGAGGTTCGTGTCAATGCGCACCGCCTGTTCGTCATCTGGCGCGAACTGCCACAACTTCACAAAAATGACACACCCCTCACGAGAAAACGGCGCGTGCGATGAGCCTGGTGGATTGCGCAAATAGCTACCTGCTGGATAATCACCATGCTCATCGGAGAACACCCCTTCGAGCACATAAATCTCCTCACCGCCGCCGTGCACATGCGAGGGAAACGCCGTGCCGGGTAAGTAGCGCACAATGCTGGTAGCTCGCGCGACTTCTCCCCCAATGCGATCGAGCATGCGACGCTCGATCCCGGCTTCTGGCGATGGGATCCACCGCGCGCTTGCTGCTGAAGCCACCACTCGTTGCGAAAAATCAGCGTTCACTTCCATTTGTTGCTCTCCTTCAAAATTGCGCTCTGCTTCTCAGCTCCACACTGCTTATGTTTGACCTAACGATTCTCTACGAAGACAACCACCTGCTCGTGGTTGATAAGCCCGTCAACCTGCTCTCCCAGGCTGACCACAGCGGCGACCCCGACCTTTTGAACCAGCTCAAAGAGTTGATCAAAGTCCGTGACGCCAAACCGGGGAACGTTTTTCTCGGATTAGTGCATCGTCTCGACCGCCCTGTTGGAGGCGCGATGCTGTTCGCGAAGACCTCCAAAGCCGCGTCCCGATTGGCAGAACAGCTCCGCAATCGCACCCTGCGCAAGCACTATCTCGCGGTGGTGCATGGCGATGTGGCCGCCTCCGCCGACACACTCTGCGACTGGCTGCTCAAGGATCGTGCGCACAATCTTGTCCGCGTTGTTGCGCCACAGACTTCTCAGGCCCAAGAAGCCATTCTGCATTTTGAACGCCTCGCCACCCAAGGCCCCTACTCGTTGCTGCGCGTGGAGCTTGAGACGGGGCGCCCGCATCAAATTCGTGTGCAGCTCGCTCACGCAGGCCACCCGCTGTTGGGAGATCATCGCTATGGCCGCAGAGACAAAGCCTCCACGCCGGCGCTGTGGTCACACAAACTGGAGTGGAAGCACCCCACTCGCGACGAGACTTTGCACGTGCTCAGCTGGCCCCCGCTCCAGTTTCCGTGGGGGAACTTTCCCATTCTCCAAACGGATCTGATCCCTGCTGAATGAGGCATTCTCCACGCGCTCTAAGCGGCGCCAGCGTGTCACTGTAACTGCAACTGTAACTCTTGGCAGCACGGACGCCGCTCGCGCTCAGTTGGGCTGCGGGAAGCTGAGGCTGCGCTTGACCACCTCTTCAAAGCCAGAGTTGCGCAACTTCTGATAGTCGCTCTGGTGGATATAAAAGTAGTCGTTGACCTGAAACCCGGTGGTTGTGACAAGCGACTGCTGCACAGGCACCTGAAACCGGTCAAAGCTGTCGGCCATGCGATAGAAAATCAACGGAGCGTCCTCGAGCGTGAGCTTCACCCGCAAGAAGGGTTGCGAGAGCCGCTGGAACTTGCCGGCGGTGTCTTCTTGCACAATGTAGCCTTTGTCGTCATCTCCCAAGAACTCCAGGTGCAACCGCGGGTTATACAAAAAGCCTTGCTTCTCCGTCGCGATCGGTGGCGGCGAATCATACAAGATCGATTGCTCTAACTCGCGAGGGAACAACATCGCCGAGGACTTCGCAGTGATTTGAAAATAGTAGCAATAGCCACAAGTCCCGTCCGCGAAGTGGACTTTGTTCATTTTGCCCGCCTCGATGTTCAAATGTCGCAGGCTCAGCGCATACGCGACACGGCTGTGAATCTGGGGCGCCTCTCGCACGTAGATCAGCAACCCTGTTGGGCGACCACGCGGGTTGGTGACCACGCTGACCGTCGCTTCTGTGTCCCAGCAATTCTCAAAGCGCAGCAGCTGTTGGGCGAGCACTTCCGGTTTCGCGCTCAGCAAGAACCGGTTGGGAAACGTCGCAAAAAACCAGTCCATCTGGCGTTGGTAGTTGGCAATCAGTTGGTCAAGCGTCTCGGCGCTCACATGCTGCCGAATGCTGCGGATCAATTTTTCCGTGGTTTGGTCCGTCCCTTTCTCATCTAGCGAGCCCATCTTGAGGTGGCGCCACAGCTTCTCCATCTCTTCGCGATCGCGCAGCAACCGCTCATGCTCTTGTGGTTGTAGTCTCGCCACAGGAGAGAACAGCGCGTCATCCAAGGTGCTCTGCAAGCTCTGCTGAATCAGCAAGTTGATGCGCGTGTCAAATTCGAGGTCTTGCTTCTTTTTGTCCAAGTAGTTGTTGATCGCTTCCATTGGGTCGTGGGGATATCCGTTGGAGCGCATTTCGGTATACACCCGATAGGTTTCTTCAAAGAAGTTGCGCAGCGGCCGCGTGTCTTTCGCGGTCACGTCGCTCACCGAGCGATAGTCCGAGAGGTTCACTAAATAGAGCAAAATCACGTTCACTAGGTCACGGTTTGCGATCTCAAAAAACTGTTGCACGGCTTGGTCAAAATAAGCCGAGGTCTTGCTCAGGCGCGCTACCGTCATGTGATGCACAATCAGCAACGAGATCAGACTAAACAGCTCCGGGTCGTTGTAGCCTAGGCGCTCCAGCGCGCGCACGGCCATCGACGTCCCTGAGATTTGGTGGCGGGTGCTCGGATCAATCTTGCCCACATCATGGAACAACATCGACCACTTCAGCGCCAAGATGTGCTTGGGTTTCAAGTGCTGATGCAACTCGGGATATTGTCGCTTCAACGTGCCCAGCTCCTCTTCGGCGGCCTCCACGGCGTTGAGCGAGTGCACACAGACCGGGTGCTGATGATAGGTCAGGTTTCGCAGCAGAAAGCGCATTTGGTTGCACTCGGGGATAAAGCGACCCAGCAGCGTATCGGGCACCAACGCTTGCTCTGCTGCTCCCTCGAAACAAGAAGGGTCGTTCATGCCAATCGGGTCATGGATCTCAAGCATGATCCGCAGTGCGCGGTCTACATAAGGCGTCATCATCAACTCTGAGAATTTCTCGGTCATCTCAGGCGCCTTGTCCCGAATGAGGTCGGTCGTGAGCGTCTGGAGCACATCGGCCATTTCGTCTTTGAGCTCAAAAGCGAGGTCATAGCCCATCTTGCCAATGTAAATGAACAAGTCCATCAGGCGCAGCGGATCGCTAAAAATCAGGCGCAGCGGGACTTGTGGCATGCCTTCTAGGGCGTTGATTTCCACAATCCGTCGTCGGCGCAGATAGACGGTCACTTGGAACATCTGAAACGTCCGCACCACCTTACGCTCTAGGATGTTGCGCACTAGCGCACGCGAAAGCTCTTGGATGTTGTGCTGCATCAAGAGGCGGAAGCGGTCAAAGTCATCCACGTTGCGGAAGCGGCGCTTTTTCAGCAGATACAACCGCTCCATGTTGTCGTTGATCACGTTGGGCTCTAGCCCCGTTTCGTGGCAGCCGGAATCCCGTGCTTCTTCATCAAAGTAATATTCTTGAGCAACGCCGGTGAAGTTGCGGATGTCATACGTAAACTCCAACGCTTGGCAGAGTTTGTATGCTTGGCGAGGGGTGAGCAAGCGACGCTTGAGCAGCAACGCCAGCATCTCCACGGTGTAGGAAGGGAACTCTCCAAATGTAGCGGCGGCGATCCACAAGGGGACTTGCAGTGACCGCAAACCGCCCAGATCGTTCTTCAAATCGGCTTGGTTGAGTTGAGGCCGCGCCTGCGTCAGGTACGTCTCGAGCTTTTCCATCACATACGGTTCATACGGCAAAATCGCGAAGAAGTGCTGCTTGAGGGCATCGGCGAGCCGTTGGCTGCCCACCAACACGCGGCTCTCCAAAATCGAGGGGATCGTCTGGAGCATTCCACCTTGCTGAAAACGCTCGAAATCCTCGTCAATTTCAAAATATTGGTGCGCTGTCACTACGCGCGCGACGTTCAGCAGCGTCTCAATGCGAATCACGAGCTGGCGAATGATCTCCGCTTCTCCGGCTTCCAAATGCGCCGTATCTAGGCAGTAGCCCAAGTCCCGATCAGACGCGAAGCTCAGCTCACCGCGCCCATATCCTCCACGCGCCAAGATGACCAAGTGCGCTTCCACAAACGCACGATCGATAGGGCAATCCTTCGCGGTGCGCAGCAGAGCTGCTAAGGTCGCAGTGCGTTCTTCATGTTCGGCGATGTCGGCAGCCAGATCGGAGCAAATCTTTTGATAATACTTCCGCATCTCGCGAGCTTCTCGGTTGGCTTCGCCGTTGGCTAATCGCTCCGTCTCGGCTTGTACGCGGCTCAGCTTCTCGCGTTTTTCGGGCAGGATGCGTTGTTTGTAATGAAATTCTTTCTCCATCTCCTGCACATGAATTTCTTGCAACGTCGGCAAGTCGGCGAGTGCATAGCAAAACACCGCTTGGATAATGCTGTCCATCAGCGTGGTGTTGTAGGCCAAGATTTCAAATGAGTTGCTTGTCTCCAAATTTCGGGCGACGATCTTTTCCTTCTCAGTCAAATAGAACTCGTGCACAATCTCTCCGCACCGCCGCTCACGCCATGCCAGCATCTCGAACGCTAACAAATCGGGAGCGTCATCGGGGTCGTCTAACCGCGCACGCAGTCGCTGTAGATAGTCTGTCGTCAGCTGATCTCGGTTTTGCAGCCGGAAGGGCTCCAAGAACGGATAGTGTTCCACAGCGTTGAGCAGCTGCTGCTGCATGGAGGGGCTTGCGTGCTCTGATTTGTTCATGAAAAGCGTATCCTTTTGTTGAAGCAGAAAACCTTTTTCGTACGTCAGGTATTTCAAGTTTTGGTTTTTCTGTTATGTATTCGGGCGCACATCCTTTTCACCCAGACTCCACCGGTCTCTAAGCCTCTCTGTCCTTCGAGGCATGCACTTGGTTTTCCGGACCCACCCAATCGCCAAAATCGGGAGTTAACGCCACCATGGATTACGAATCCTCTTTTGCTCAGCCTAGCCAAGATTTCTCACTTGACCTGCCGCACTTAGACTTCATGCGTCTGCAGAGTGATGTTTACGATGCGATCACAGAGATTCGCAAGCAGCAGGGTTTTTCTATCATACAAAAACTCATGGGAATGATTTTTGGCAAGAAGACTGTGGAGCACAGCGAGACGCTCAATGCCGCTTACTTCGCAGACGTTGAGGGTGGGAAGTCTACCCGCGAGTTGATCGCTCAACTTGAAGAGAATCCCGCGCGCTGCCAAGTTCGCTCAAACCTCGTGAAAAATTTATTGGAGAAGAAAAAGAGCTACGAAATCACGACGTATCGCCAGATGCTCTTGCAGTCTTGTCTCTCGCTTTACGTCGGCGGCACCAGCCCCCGCAACCTGCAAACTGCGGGGCAGATGTATTTGCACTATCTCCGGCAAGTTGCCGAGATGAACAAGAAAAAGTTGCTGAGTGTGCGTTCAGATCAGCTAAAGACCATCGACGTGAGCCGCATCTCGATGGATGACATGAACAAAGATTTAGAAGGCTTGGAACCAGAAGATGTCTCCACGCTCCACGAGCTAAACCTCTCGCTGCACCTCTTGGAACGCAACAAAGAGTTGATCAGCCAGATGATCACCAGCATCTCGATTCCTCTGGATCTCTCGGAATTGAATCGCTTAGACCCCAAAGTCAGCGGAGAGCGATCTTTCCTCGGCGAGAACGGTGGCGGCAGCGGCATCAACGAGAAAGAAACCATCATCATCCGTAAGGCGACCGCCATTGTGGACGTGATGCGCTACATCCTCCCCCTTCACAGTCTCGGCATTAGCATCTCGCGTCGCCTCCAAGCCATTGAACCAGCGATTCCTCAGCATTATTTGCTAGAAGCCCGCATTCGCACGGAAGCGTTCAGCACACTTTTGCTCCGCATGGAACTCAAGCAACCGGTGAAACAGCACCTCTATCCCACTTACAAAAAAATGATGGAGGCCTACTATAAGGCGTTCAAACGCACGTCGAAATCGACACCGGACGCCAAGGAGTTCGCGATCTTCTCTGAGTTTGCGCAGGCGGCTTACCTCGCTCACCTACATCGCAAAAACTTAGGGCTGGAGTCTTCACACGTTGCCGAAATGTTGAAAGACGCCAAACAAGCGGTAGACCTCGCGATGGTGATCGAACCGCACCCCAACCAACGCAAGATGCAAGCGCGCATCAACGAGCAATTGCAGGACTACGGAGTCACCCCCGAGTAGCCAACCCCCTCGGAATATTCGTTGCATTACGCACAAACTCCCTGCGTCAGGATGAACGCAATCCTTTCGTCATGGGCGAGTAGAATGGACTCTACTGCCGTGACCGCATGCAAAAGCCCAAGGCTTTTTGTCACACAGGTCTCTGATGAAGCAGAAGTTGTTGCCCTACCTACTCGGCTCTACGCTGCTCTGGGCACTCCCCGTCGGGGCGCAACAGGCGCAGCCTAGCGTAGACGAAGACACCATCCGCCGCGCCGCACAGAACATTTCCTACGAACAGACCAACGAGCGCGGGCTCTATCTTGAGCCCAACACCGAAACGCGGAACATGCCGCACGCTCGCAGCATCTATCCCGAATCCCCCCTAGGCCGCACCCTGCCTCCAACCGTCTTCTATGGTGGCATCCCCAAAGTTACCGGCAAAGGCGGCTGATCACGGCGAAATCTGCACAACGACCACATACGGGGGCTCACGCACCAACGAAGCGTCGGGGGGCGCTAGCCTCAAGTTTGGAGCCGTCGTGAGCACCAACTCGTCAAAGATCGGCTCTCGGCTCGTCTGCAAAATCTCCTGCCCCACGACCTTCCCTTGCGCATCAATCTGCAGCTGAACCCGCAAGGGATCCAGCGCTCGCTCTCGCAAATTCCGATTTTCTTGCCGAAAGAACATCAGCTGGTTGCGCAGCGTCTGCCAGATGTGCCGGTTGTATGTGCGCTCTGCTAAATGTCGGCGAAACTGTGAGAGCGGCGGTTCCTGCGTCGCGGAGGCCTCTGCTGCGGTCGACTCGGTCGAATCCTCGTTGGCAAGGGGGGAAGGCTCTATGGGCGTGAGCGGCTCTTGCGCAACCAACGCCGTGGCCCCGTCTGCTGTTTGTTCCGCTGGCGCAGGCTGCGCTTCTGGCGGAGTCTCAGCGAGCGCTTGAGGCTCTGGGGCTGGCGCAGGAGAGGCCGGTCGTGGGGCCGGTTCTAGCCGAGCGATGGGGGAAGGCTCTGGGCGTTTGGGGGCGAGCAGCGCCGTGGCCGTCGGTTCGACAAACGCGACGAGGGTGCGAGCCGTCTCGGTCCGACGCTCCGCTGTGCACGGTTGTTCGCACATCATCGTGTAGAGCACCGAGGACGTAGCGTCCCTGCGCGACAGTCGCACTCTCCAGCCGCGCGCCTGTTCTTCGACCTGAACGAAAAACGCCACGGAGCGCGCTGACGGCGGAACCGCGTTGGCAGCAAAAACATAACTCGGAGCTAAGATGTCTTGTAGCTCTTGATGAAACTCTTGTTCTGCGAGGCTGGGGACAGGCTTAGGGCTTTGGAGGGTCAGTCGGGCCATTGGCAGCATCTCGGCCCCTGCAAAGCTTCCGCTGCTTAGCAGAGACCACCCGATCAAACCCCAGTGCATCCATTTCATAAAGCACCTTGTGGGCGAGCAGAGCCGAACAGCTCTGCGTGGGGAAGAATACGTTTGACGAAAATTGGGACGTGCTAGGCGTGTGCCGCCAGAAGCTGGCGACGCTGTAGAATTCGCTGCACTTGACGTTGTTTACGGTCATCAAAGCGATATGGCAATAAAATCGCGGCGGCCACGATCAAAAACACACCGACTCCGGGACCAAATAGCCACGCTAACGCAGCAGAGACCTCGGGAGATTGCGTCACATTGGGCACAAAACCAATGAGTTCTAACGCGACACCGGCTCCTGCGACAGCTAAGGCCCGCGCGATTTTTGCGCCCAGCCGCCAGACTCCGAAATACACGCCCGCGCGATTGGAGCCGGTGCACACCTGGTCATAGTCGATGACATCCGTCAAGATCGAATCCAACAGCACCACTGATCCCACACAGCTACCCAAAAACACGCCCCCAATCACAATCGGAATCCACACGTTCCCCGGTGGAAAAAATGGGTAGGTAACGCACGTAAACATCCCCAACGCAGACACGCCGTACAGCAACGGGCGCAGTTTGCCAATGCGCCGCGAGAGCAGCACCCACCCCACCAGCGAAAGCGTCAACACCAACATGAAGACGACGAGGATCGTCTGCACATCTTCCTCCGCAAATTCTAAGCGATAGCGATAGTAATACAGCGCCAACGCTCCGTTCACTGCCACGCCAAAGGTCGCGATGATATAGGCAACCAGCAGCGGACGAAAAGCCTGATTTTGCAAGGAAGCGAGCACACTCGAGCGCAGCGAGACGTTCTCTGCTTGGTGGTGCATCGGCTGTCGCGACGTCGCCGCCCACGCAAGCAAGGCGACTCCCAACACAATCCCAGCGAGGATCACACTCATCGAGTTCATCGCGCCTAGCTGCGCAGCTGCAGTCCGCTCTGCGGCCTCTCCAGCTAAAAACGCGCCCGGCAATCCCGCCCCCACAATCGCTCCCATGTTCCCAAAACCAAAACGGATCGCAAACAAGGTTGAGCGCTCGTCACGGTCGGTCGTCATCTCTCCTGCCATCGCCATATGCGGCACAGATAGTACCGTCATCGCAGTGTTCAGAAAGAGAAACCCAGCTAGCAGATACGCAAACTTCTGCCACGTCTCTGGCAAGTCTGGCGGCGAGAACAAGACGTAGACACTCACCGCGAGCAACACCCCCCCCACCCACAAAAACAGCCGACGCCCGCCCAACCGCTCATACCAGCGGTCGCTGAGATAGCCCATCAACGGATCCGTCACCGCATCCCACAGCAGCCCCAACGCCACGGCCAACCCTGTGAGCCCAGGGCTGAGCCCCACAGCGTCCGTGTAGAAAATCAGCAAATAGAGACGCAGCAAGGTCTCCACCGCGTTGATGCCGGTCTCAGCGACAGAATACCCTATTTTCGTCAGGGTCGGGATCTGCGCTGTGCTCACTTAGTTCCTTTGGCGACAGCGGCAAACATCGCTTTGGCGTGTTGACTCGCAACGCGGTGATCTACTATGGGCGCAGGATACTCCTCTCGCAGCAGCCCCCCGGTCTCTTTGTGCCATTGATGCAGACGCTTCGGGGACACCGAACGCAGCTCTGGAACCCAGCGATGAATATAGGCCCCCTCTGCGTCAAACTTTTGCTGCTGAAGCCACGGGTTAAAAATCCGGAAGTACGGCTGCGCGTCACATCCCGTAGAAGCAGCCCACTGCCAGCTTCCATTGTTCACACAGGGGTCATAATCGACCAAGCGCTGGGCAAAATAGCGCTCGCCCCAACGCCAGTCGATGTGCAAATCTTTGGTCAAAAACGACGCGACGATCATGCGTGCGCGGTTGTGCATATATCCTGTGGCGTTCAGCTCACGCATGCCGGCGTCGACGATTGGGAAGCCCGTGCGCCCTTCGCACCACGCCGCAAACTGCTCTTCGTTGTGCGCCCACTCCACCGCGTCATATTGCGTCTGAAACGCGGCTCCAAACACGCGCGGAAAATGAAACGCGATCTGTGTAAAAAAGTCGCGCCAGTACAACTGCCGAACCAAGCCCTGCTCTGCCCCTAAGGTCGACAACATGGCATGAAACACTTCACGAACGGAGACCGTCCCAAATTTGTGATGCGCAGAGAGCCTGGTCGTCTCCCGCTTCTTCGCCGGAAAATCTCGCTCGGTCTGGTAGTCGCCAAAACGAGAGAGGTCCGCCAAAATTTGCTGGGCGGCGGCTCTGCCACCTAGCGGCGTATCGGCGTGTCGGGCGCCAAATGAGAAGTCACTCAACACATGCCCGCGCGACTCCTGCAGCGGCAACGGGTCTGTTGCGAAAGCAGCGGCGGGGAGAGCTTGCGGCGTCGGCACAGGCAGCTTGCTCGCGTTTTTGTAGAAAGGCGTAAAGACGGTGTAAGGGTCGTGGTTGGCTTTGCGCGTCTTCTCTGGTGGGTGCAGCAACACGTCATCCACGCTGTGAAAAACGGCTTGCTGCGCTTGGCACACGTCTGCCATTTGCTGATCGCGCTGTTGACTGAAGGGCGTGAAATCGCGATTGACAAAGACCGCTGCGGCTTGTGTCTGTTTCAACAGCTCGGGCAGCAGCTCATGCGGTCGTCCATACAACACATAGAGTTTGCCTTGCGCGACCTCCATCTGACGCTGCAAGTCCTCTAGTGATTCCACGAGAAAACGCAACGCCGCGTCGCTGCGATAGGGATGAGCTTCCAGTTGACGAGGATCGAAACAGAAGCAAGCCCACACCTTGGAGGACGATGCGAGCGCTTGATGAAGGCCAAGATTGTCTGACAGACGCAGGTCGCGCCGAAAGAAAAAGAGCGAGTTTGCGTACATGAGCATCGTTACGGGAGGTTGAGGCTGCCCTCCGGAGAAGGCAGGAAGGAGAGAAGGAAGAGCTTTAGTTGGCGAGCGAACGCTGCGTGGAGAAGGGCAGCTGATAGTCTGGGAAGACCTTGCGGATTTCTTGCGCGACTAAGTTCGGATTGGCCTTCAGTTTACTGGAGAACCCCGAGAAAACATGGGCCTTGCTGCACAAACAGCCGCGCATCGCTTCCAGCCCATCATGCGGCAAGTACTCAAACTGCTGCACCGTCTCGTCTTCGATGAGGAAATCCATTAAGTCGTCAAACACCTTCTTGAGTGGTCGCACCGGCGTGTCCATTTGGGCATAGCGCAAGACCAGCGCGCGGATCACATGCTGTGGCGAAATGCTGATCGTCTGGTTGCGGTGACGGTTACGATACAGCAGATTGAACAGATATGTATCTGGCAGCCCCTTCTTCACCGGTTGGTGAATCAGATGACAGTTCCCACTCTCGCGTCCAAACTCAAATGACGCCGAGATCGGCGCATTGCCGAGCGACGACGCACAATAGAAGTTGAAGTTGATGCGCACCGGTTCAACGCGTCCGGTCTCTGGGTTGAGATAACTGATCTGCACTGGCAAGGTCTCGTCCTGTTGCGTCTGAATCCGACCAAAGTGCCCAATCTTAATGTAGGTCGCGCTCTCCAAAATATCGGCCAGCTTCTCGCGCAACGCCTCTCGATTGTCAATCTGCCACAAGCGCCAACCGTTTTCGCGGAACGTGTTCCACAGGTGCTCGCTCTGACGAGCCAGCGCAGAGCTTGCGCTCTCTCTGCCCACGACGGCAAATGGGACCTCTGGGACGTCTTCGGTTTCACTCGCAGCTTCGCCGTTCGATTGCAGGTCTTTCGACACAGGAACTTTGCGGCGTTTCTCCACCAGCTCGTAATAGATTTCCTTGAAGTCTTCCGGCCGTAAATATTCGGTCTCGGCTAAGGCGCACGTGCGCTGGACGACGTTCTCTAGCTCACGAATATTTCCTTCCCAAGGCCACAGTCGCAGCAGCTCTAGCGCGTTCGGGTCTACGCCGATCACGCGTGGATTCAAGCTGGCGTTCTTCTGAATGAAGTGCTGGATCAGCAGCGGGAGATCTTCTTGGCGTTCGCGCAGTGGAGGCAGATGGATCGTGAAGACATTCAGACGATAGAGCAGATCTTCGCGGAAATCGCGTGACTTGATCCGGTCTTCTAAGCCTTGATTTGTTGCGCTGATCACCCGCACGTTGACCTTCATGTGCCGGTTGCTGCCAACGGGGAGCACTTCGCCTTCCTGCAACATGCGCAGCAGCTTCACTTGCAGGGGCAGCGGGGTGTCCCCGATTTCGTCTAGGAACAGCGTCCCGCCATCTGCATATTTCACTAGCCCTTCTTTCTTGCCAATCGCGCCCGTGAACGCGCCCTTCTCGTGCCCAAACAGCTCGCTCTCGAACAGTTCTGACGGAATCGCTCCACAATTGACAGGGACGAACGGGCCGTTCTTGCGGCGGCTTCGCTTGTAGATTTCGCGGGCGACTAGCTCCTTTCCCGTGCCCGTCTCTCCACGGACGAGAATGGGACCGTCTAGCGGAGCAAACTTCTCAACAAGCTGCATCATCTCTTGAAACCGTGGCGCTTGTCCGACGAGCTGCCGCGGCATCTCAATCGTGCGCAGACGCAGCGTCTCATTCAGCTTATATTCGCTGCTGAGCGCCTTGCGTTCTTCCACCAGCTTCTGCGCTCGCAGCAGGGCGTCTTGCAGCTTGCGCGAGTCGAACGGCTTGGAAATATAATCGTCGAAGCGACTATCCCGGAAAGCGGCCACCAGCGTCTCAGTGCTCTCGAAGCCGGTCACCATGATCGTCACCAACTCAGGGGCGATTTCCTTCAGGTGCTTCCCGATTTTCAGCCCATCCACCTCTGGCAGTTGCTTGTCGATAATCGCGACATCGTACTTTTGCGCAAGTTCTGGAGTCGCCTGCAGCAAGGGCGCTCCGTTCTGCAAGAACTCCAATTCGTGGCCCGAACTCCGGAACCAGCCTTTGATGAGCGCCTCGACATAGGGCTCGTCGTCAATCACAAGAATTCTCATGGATACCTATTTTTGTGAGATATTAGCCTGAAAAAGACTCTTTTATCACGGAAATATAAAAATCACTGCAAAGAAGGGTTGCCTTTCCCTTGTGCGGAGGCTCTGTGAGAAAGGTTTCACAGAAAATCAAAAAAATACATGAAAAACAGAAACTTAACTTCTTTGAATCATCTACTCACATTGGCATAGCGTGTGTAGCAGAGACCGCAGTGTCGTTTCGGACAATGAGACTGCTGCACAGGCGAAACCAAACTTTGGCCTCGCTGACTTTCCTCAAAAGCTTATTGTCCGAAAAATCTTTTCCAGACGAATTTGTCATAGTGAAAGAAACTGCGACAACTTTATTCTGAAAAAAAGTTTACTCTTTTCTGACAAACGCTATATTGACGGGAATTCTGTGAATCAACCGACCAGACCCAAGGTAATCTTGGCCCTGGATGACGAACGCCCTAGTCTAGATTTGGTGCGCGCTGTGTTCCGGCGCCCGCGTTGGAAATTGATTTGTCTAGACCACGAAGAATCGTTCCATCAGGCTATTGCCGAAACGCAACCCGATCTCATTTTGCTCGATCACAACATGCCTCATAAATCAGGAATGCAGCTTTGTGCGGAACTGCGGGCATACGACTCCAACACTCCCGTGGTTTTCCTTACAGCCGACCAAGACACACGCCGCGAATCAGAGGCGCTGTCTCTCGGAGCGCAAGGGATGCTGCGGAAGCCCATCGCACCACATCAGCTCAGACAATATGTGGAAAACCACCTCAGTCCGTCGGTACCCTCCACTGTCTGATTAACTCTTTTCTCGCTCTGCTTGTTGAGGCCCCAAGAACTCATGGAACAAACGCTCCCTTTTCGAGGTTCCGCGCAGTTTTTTCAGGACACCCTCGACGCTCTCTCCGCTCACATCGCCATCTTGAATCAAGAAGGCACCATCGTCGCTGTCAACGACGCTTGGCGCAAATTCGGTGGTCTGAACGACTATGCCGACCCACACTGCGGCATCGGCCAGAACTACCTTGACATCTGCAAATACACCATCGGGCCAGAGTCTGAGGACGCCCAGCGAGCCGCCGACGCCATTCATCAGCTGCTCGACGGTCAAAAGGACTCCTTTCGTATGGAGTATCCTTGCCACAGCTGCGAAGAGCGACGCTGGTTTTCTCTCTCGCTCACCAGCTTTCATTTTGACAAACAAATGTGGCTGGTCGCCGCGCACGAGAACATCACGCAGCAAAAAATCGCAGAGGAAGATCTGCGGTTGCGCGACCGCGCGATGGAAGAAGCCGCCGAAGGCATCACCATCACCGACGCGACAAATACCGAGAACCCCATCATCTACGCCAACAGCGGCTTCACCCGCATCACGGGCTATCTCAACGAAGAGACCGTCGGACGCAACTGCCGCTTCTTGCAGGGAGAAGGGACCGACCCCGCAGCCGTCGAACGCATTCGGCAAGCGCTCCGCCAACATGAACCTTGCAGCGTGGAGCTGCGCAACTACACAAAAGACGGGCGCCCTTTCTGGAACAAACTCTCCATCACCCCAATCAAAGACGCCGAGGGGAACACCACTCACTACGTTGGCGTTCAATCCGACATCACGCAGGAAAAAGACATGGAAGCAACCCTGCGGCACCGCACGGACGAGCTGGAACAGCTCAACACACGACTGCGTGACTCCGAGAGCGAACTCCGCCGCCAGAACGCGAACAAAGACAAATTCTTCTCCATCATCTCCCACGACCTCAAAAGCCCGTTCCACTCCATTCTCGGCTTCGCAGAAATTCTCTCTGGCGACCTCGGAGACTTCACGCTAGATGAGATCCGCTCTTACGGCAATCACATCCACGTGGGCGCCCAAAACCTGCTCAACTTGCTCGAAAATTTGATGCAGTGGACTCGCTTGCAGTCTGGCCACATGGGCTATCAACCCGAGCCGCTGCTGCTGCGCGAACGCGTCGAAATGGTCGCCAGCCTGCTGCAAGGGAACCTGCACGCTAAGAAGATTGCTTTTGACTGTGGGATTGACCCTGAGATGATGGTCTACGCTGATCGCACGCACCTCTCCCTTGTTCTCCAAAACCTAGTCTCAAACGCGGTCAAATTTACGCGATCTCAAGGCGGGATTCAGGTATACGCGAGTCAGCAAGACGATCTGGTAGAAATTTGCGTTGAAGACAACGGTTTAGGCATGGATAAAGAACATCTTCAGCGTTTGTTTCAAATTGAGACTTCGTTTTCAACCGTCGGCACGGCAAATGAGAAAGGGACCGGGTTGGGCCTGATCCTTTGCTATGAGCTTGTGCGCGAGAACGCCGGCAGCATTTGGGCCGAGAGTGAACCTGAGCAGGGCTCGCGGTTCTATTTCACCTTACCTTCCTCAGTCCGAGCCCTAGCGTCGCTGAGCAACCCACGCCCTGAGCAAAACTGAAGAAGCATTTCATCATCACCTCTTGGAGGACATATGATCGTTGATTCTCCCATCAGCGTCCGTAAAATTTTCTACGCCCTCGCCGCCGCCTACGCGGCTTCTGTTGTGGTAGTCGCGCCTTTCTATGGCGCGTACGCGTGGTCTTTGATCATCGGCATTCCACTCATCGCCCTTGGTTTTCGTGACTTGCAGCAACGCAAGAGCACGATTTTGCGCAACTTTCCTGTCATTGGGCACCTGCGCTTCTTACTCGAAGAGATTCGCCCCGAGATGTACCAATACTTCGTGGAATCCGACACCAGCGGCACGCCCTTCAACCGTTTGGAGCGCAGCCTCGTCTATCAGCGCGCAAAGAACGTCCGCGACACGGTTCCTTTCGGGACCCAATCTAACGTCTACGAAGTCGGCTATGAGTGGGTGAACCATTCGCTGCAGCCTGTTCACTTGGAGCAGCACGACCTCCGGGTGAACGTTGGCGGCTCTGAATGCACGCAGCCTTACTCCGCAAGCCTATTGAATGTGTCCGCAATGAGCTTTGGATCTCTCAGTCGCAACGCAGTCATCGCCTTGAACGGTGGCGCCAAAATGGGAGGCTTTGCGCACAACACTGGAGAAGGGGGGATTAGCAAATATCACCTAGAAGGCGGCGGAGACCTGATCTGGCAGATCGGCACTGGCTACTTCGGTTGTCGCCACGATGACGGGACGTTCAATCCAGAAAAATTCAAACAGAAAGCGACGCTGCCCAACATCAAAATGATCGAGATCAAGCTGTCTCAAGGGGCAAAGCCGGGGCATGGTGGCATCTTACCCGCCGCCAAACTCACACCAGAAATCGCAGAAATGCGCGAAGTCCCCATGGGCAAAGCTGTGCTCTCTCCTCCAGCACACTCAAGGTTCTCAACGCCGCTGGAGTTGGTTCAATTCATCCAGCAGCTGCGCGACCTCTCCGGTGGCAAGCCTGTCGGCTTCAAACTTTGTGTCGGCAAACGCCGCGAGTTCATCGCAATTTGTAAGGCCATGCTGCAAACCGGCATCAAGCCAGACTTTATCACGGTCGATGGCGGAGAAGGCGGCACGGGCGCTGCGCCCTTAGAATTCACGAACAACATCGGCACTCCGCTCTGCGAAGGCCTGATCTTCGTGCACAACGTGCTCAACGGTTTTGATCTGCGCAAAGACATCCGGATCATTTCTAGCGGCAAAGCGATCTCAGGCTTCGGCATCGTCAAGCGTCTCGCTCTCGGCGCCGATATGTGCTACTCCGCGCGGGGCATGATGATGGCGCTCGGCTGCATCCAAGCCCTCAAGTGCAACACCAACCGCTGCCCTGTCGGCGTCGCGACTCAAGATGAGACCTTGATGGACGGACTCGATCCGGCAGACAAAAAAGTGAGAGTCTTCCACTTCCACCATAACCTCGAAAAGAGCGTCTGCGAGATCATCGGAGCGATGGGCCTCCAAGACCCCAGCGAGCTGGAGCCCTGGCATTTGATGCGCCGCGTCAGCCCCACCGAAGTCAAGCACTACGGTGAAATCTACGATTATCTGCAGCCCGGCAGCCTGCTAAGTGACACCCTTCCACCCAGCTACGCCCGCGCGGTAACAGCTGCCCAAGCGTCCTCTTTCGCCGCCCTCCCCAACTGATGTTAGAGCGCACGATTGGCATCCTCGGGCTCGGCTACCTAGGCAAAACGCTAGCGCGGCTGATGCCCTGTTCTCCTTTATCGTGGGGCACTTGCCGCGCTGCGTCTTACCCCAGCGTTCTTCGCGAACAACCCCTGCCTGCGATCCCTCTGGAGTGGACAGACCCGAACCAGTGGAGAGAGATTCCAGCAGCCCCCGCGACGCTCGTGCTCACCATTCCTCCCCTCCGCGATGGGCAAGAAAACGCGCGTCATCTACAACGCTGGACGGCATGGATGCAAGAACACCGTCCGATGTGCAGGCGCTTGCTGTATGTCTCGACAACAGGAGTATATCCACAACAAGCGGGACTCTGGCACGAAGAAGACACCACACCTCCCACGTCGGAGTCGGGGAAGCTGCGTCGTCAAACCGAAGAGATTTTAGGGGAGTATTTTGATCTGCAGGTCGTACGACCCGGAGGAATTTACGGTCCAAACAGAAACTTGTGGCAGCGTTTGCTGCAAGGTAAGCCCATGCCGACTTCGCCTCATCAGCCCACACATCGCATTCATGTGGAAGACTTAGCGCGTTTGATTCAACTGCTGATTGTCAACCCAGACCTGCCGACCTGCATCAACGCGGTAGATCACGAGGCGATCCCGTCACTACGCATCGCCCAGTGGTGCGCCCAACAGCACCCGGACCTGCTCTCTGCCGAAGCCGCCGCTACCCTCGCAGAACCCGACGAAGCCCAGCCTTTCTTAGAGCGCTACGTCTCCAATCAACGCCTACGAGACACGGGCCTGCACCTGCGCTATCCCACCTTCCGCGAAGGCTACTCTTGCATTTTAGCTGCTGAGAGCCACTCCAACACCTGAGCTTCTGAGACCACCTCAACGCCGAGCTTCTGAGCTTTCTCAAGCTTGGAGCCGGCCTTCTCTCCGGCGAGCAAGTAGTCCGTTTTCTTTGAGACGCTCCCTGAGACCTTCGCTCCGGCCTCCTCCAGTCGCTGCTGCCACACGTCACGCGCTTCGGAGAGGGCGCCAGTCACCACCACCGTCTTGTCTTTAAGAACAGAATCCGCGATCGCGCGCGCGCGCTCCGCTTGAGGAACGACGCCTACAGCCTCGAATTCTTGCAGCAGCGCTTGCGTTTCAGGATGCTGGAAAAACTGAAAGACGCTCTCGGCAATGACCGGCCCGATCTCGTGCACTTCTCCGATCTCATCCGCCGAAGCAACGCGCAAGTGGGCAAGGGAACCAAACTGCTTCGCCAAAATCTGTGCCGTTTTCTCCCCCACATGAGCGACGCCTAACGCGAAGAGAAAACGCGAGAGCGCACAATCCTTCGACGCAGCCACCGCCTGCACGACGTTTTGCGCCGACTTTTGTCCCATGCGCTCCAACGGCAACAGATCCTCTACCGTCAGGCGGTACAAATCCGCGACGTTGCGCACGAGCCCTCGCCGCAACAGCTGCTCTGCTAAGGCGGGCCCAATCGCGTCAATGTTCATCGCTTTGCGAGCGACAAAATGGAGGATTTTTTCCAGTTGCTGCGCCGGACACATCGTATTTGGACAGCGCCAATCAATCTCACCGGGGTGCTGAACCGCTACGGAACCACACGACGGACAAGCTTCTGGCGGATGGATCGCCCGCGCGACGGCGTCTTCCGCTGAGAGATGCACAGCTACAATCTTCGGGATGATTTCACCGCCCTTCTCCACCACAACCTGATCGCCAATCCGCAGTTGCAAACGCTGCACTTGATCATAATTGTGCAGTGTCGCGCGCGCGACCGTCGTGCCATTCAACTCCACCGGCGCAAGCAGCGCGACCGGCGTCAAGACTCCCGTGCGCCCAACCCCAATCTCAATGTCGCGCAAAGTCGAGATTGCTTGTTCTGCCGTGAATTTGAAGGCAATCGCCCAGCGAGGAGACTTCGCTGTCATCCCGAGAGCAGATTGATCTTCCAGCGAATTGACCTTCACCACAATGCCATCCACGTCATAGTCGAGCTGCGCGCGCTTGGCTTCCCAGTGCTGCAAGAACTCCGTGACCGCTTCCCAGCTTGAAAGCACTTGCGTCTGTGGATTCAGCGGGAAGCCTAACTCACGCAGGAACGCTAAATTTTCAGAATGAGACCCCTGCCTTGGACTTTGCACGAGGCTATACACAAACATGTGCAAGCGACGGCGGCGAACCTCTGCGCTGTCCAACAACCGAAGCGTGCCAGCAGCGGCGTTGCGTGGATTCTTAAAGAGCGGTTCGCCTTCCGCTTGACGGCGCGCGTTCAGCTTTTCAAAGAATGAGCGCGGCAGATACACCTCGCCACGCACTTCTAGATCCAGCGGTTGCGGCAACTGCACAGGCAGCGCGTCAATCGTGCACAAGTTCGGAGTGACCTCGTCTCCCGCCTGCCCATCGCCTCGCGTGACAGCGGCGACCAGCTTGCCTTTTTCATACACTGCAGAGACGGCGAGACCGTCTATTTTCAGCTCTCCCACATACTCAACTTGAGACAGTTCTAGCAGCTTGCGCACGCTCGCGTCCCAATTGGCCATCTCTTCCGCCGAGTAGGCGTTGCTCAAACTCAACATGGGAGTGCGATGTGCGCGAGACGGAAACGAACTTAGCGCTTCTGAAGAGACCCGAATCAGCGGGGAAGCCGGGTCGCGGTCAGCGGGAAATGCGGCTTCCAGCGCAGAGAGCTCGGCTTTCAGTGTGTCAAAGGCTTCGTCTGTCAAGGTGGGGGTCCCGCGGTAATAGCGGGCCATGTGCGCATGGATTTCACGGGATAGCTCCCGCATGCGCAACGCTGGATTGATGGTGGACATGGATGCGCGAGAGAGGAGGGTTGCCTTAGTTGTCGAGAGATTCCCAAAACTTGATGGCCTGCTTATTGACGACTTTGCCGTCGCGCAGGCCAATCCACTGGGGTGTGTGCCAGCGGACGGCTTCAATCAACGTGTCGCCATCCTGAAATACGATGCGAATCTGTTTGCGCTCCGTAATCAGTTGACTGAGCTGGATGGCTTCGTAGTCCTGCGTCTGACGGGCGGGAGGTTTGCTCATAGTCTACGAACGCGGAGGCTGCCGTAATTCGGAGACGATGCGCTCGATAATCTCGGGCATCGCATCGCTGAGCGCTTTTTGAACAGAGCGAGCAATCATGCTCTCCATCACTGTTTCTAGGGAAGCGATGCTCGCTGGGGCCGCTGGCTGGACGGGAGTTTCTGTTGTGCTTGGCGATGCTGTCGCAGCTACTGCGGGGACTTCTGATTCTTCTTCCAGGGCCCCCACTGCGTCGTCCCAGTCCTCAAAAGTCTCTTCTTCCAGCATCTCTGGAGAACCAGAATCTGCAGGGGCAGACTCTTCTTCCAGGGCCCCCACTGCGTCGTCCCAGTCTTCAAACGTCTCTTCTTCCAACATCTCTGGAGAACTAGAATCTACAGGGGCAGACTCTTCTTCCAGGGCCCCCACCGCGTCGTCCCAGTCCTCAAACGTCTCTTCTTCCAGCATCTCTGGAGAATCAGAATCTGCAGGAGCGGACTCTTCTTCCAGGGCATCCACCGCGTCGTCCCAGTTCCCAAACGTCTCTTCTTCCAAAATTTCTGGTTCCTCGCCTTCAAGTGCGGTGAGCTCGTCTTCTAAGCCATCATCGTCAAGGGAGAGTTCCTGCATTTCTGGCTCTTGCTGCTCGAGGGCTGCCATTTCGTTGCCCAGTTCTGTCAACTCTCCGAGCGCAGCGTCTGCTTCGGCTTCAGCGGCTTCCAGTTCACCTTCTGTAGGTTCAGAGTCAGCTTCGGCGGTGGGCTCTGGTTCTGGTTCTGAGGCCACTGGTGCGGGCGTTTGTAGGCTGTCTAGGTCTTGCTCAAAGACTTGGAATTTGCGGCGTTTTGGCTTGGCAGCGGCGGGTTCTGGTGCCAGCTCTGCTGTCTCATTGGCGGGCACTGGCTCAAATTCTGGTTCGGGGACGCTCAGCTCTTCGTCTTCTTCAAGATCAAAAGGCGAGTCATCTTCAAAGCCTTCGGAGAGCGTGATCTCCTCATCATCGGCAGGTTCTTCTAAGGAGTCGTCTTCCAAGGCCGCAGGTTCGGCGTTTTCGTCCATTTCCGCTTCAGCGGCAGAGAGCGGCGCCTCAAAATCGCCGAAGTCTTCATCAACGCTGATATGGAACTCATCACCATCGTCGTCTGCCAGCGCCAGCGCTGATTGGGCTTCGGCGTCCATATCTTCCAGCACATCTATCAGGTCAGGTTCGTGCTCAAAGCTGCTGTGCTCTGTCACGAGCATGCAGTCATATTCTTCTTGCTCTTGGGCCATCTCCTCGTCTTCCAGCGTCGCAGTAATCAGGTAGTAATCCATCTCTTTGACGTTTGGTGTGAAGCGCGCACGCGCTGGCCCTGAACCATCGATGGCTTCCATCGCCTTCAAGGTGGTCGGGAGTTTGGGTTCAAAGTCATTGAGGTCGAGCCGAATCGAGGTTGTCTCTCGCAGTTCTTGATCGAGGTCGGGCTCTTTAGTCCAGACTTCTTCAACCGGCGCATCAAAGTCATTCAATCCCAGCCCGATGTCGGTCATGACCACACCTTGCGAGGAGGTCACCGGACGATCGACCGGCCCCTGCTGCACGAGGTTTGCGGTTGAAGGCACTTCGTTGCTCATCTCGTCGTCGGCGTCTTCGGCTTCTACACTAGCGTCTAGGGCGGGGGCGACTTGGGACTCGTCGGCCTCTAGCTCAGCCCCAAAGTCATCTTCCATGTTCAGGTCTAACTCCTCGTCGTCGTCCAACATCAACTCATCTGCCGGATCTGCTGAAGGAGCGGCAGCCGCAGGAGCGTCTGCGGTCTCTTCGGCCCCAAAGTCATCTTCCATGTTCAGATCCAGCTCCTCGTCATCGGCCCCAAAGCCATCTTCCATGTTCAGATCTAGCTCCTCGTCATCGGCGGCCTCTGCTGTTGGAGATTCGGTCTCTGCTGGAGCAATCGACGGCACGGTGGGCTCGTCTTCTGCGGCGAGGAGCGGTTCGTCTTCGCTGAACGAGTCGTCTTCGTCGATGAGCATAAAGTCATCCTCGGCCTCGGCAGCTTCGTATTCAGCCATTGAGTGCACATCATCCCAAGAAGCGACTTCTTCTACGTCGGACAAGTCTGCGAAGGGTTCGTCTTCAACGGCGCCAGCTTCCAATTCTTCGGTTTCTAGTTCTGCGGGGGTTGGCTCCTCAGCTGTGGTAGACTCTGCTGATTCGGTCGCTAGCTGTTCTGGTTCTGGTTCAGCTTCTGGTTCCGGGGCTGCGACAGAGGGTTCCGGAGCGACGTCGGCTTCTAGCTCTGCGACTTTGAACTGCGCTTGCGGCAGATAGTCGGCGTCATGCTGCATCATGTTCGGGCCAACTTCCATGGTGGCTTCTTCGCTGAGCAAAGAGTCCAGCGACTGCAGGTCTTCGTCGTCACCCGCAGGCTCGTCACCCGCAGGCTGGTCTTCCGTTGGCGCGGCTTGGGTTGGTTCAATTTCGGGCTCTTCAGCCCGTTTTGGTTCTTCAGCCATAGAGGGTTCTTCATTGGAGAGGGGTTCTTCCGACATCAGGGGCTCTTCGCCTTCCATTTCAGCGCTAAAATCGACATCAGGAACTTCTTCCTCTTCAATCAGCGGAGCGGAGACTTGCTTCGGAGCAGGGGTCGCGTCGGACATATCAAGGACAGCTTCATCAGAATGTGCAGACTCCTCTGGTTCCGCTACAGGCGCTTCGGTTACCTCCTCTTCTAGAGGGGGCTCCCCGATTGCCGAGCCGCTCCAGTCGTCCTCGGCTGCGGTGACAGCGGGGGTTGGCGGGGGCGGCGGCGTAGCGGAAGCAGTTGCTGGCGCAGCGGGGGCTGAGGGCAGGTCATCTTCTTCAGAGTCTTGTATCAAGCCCAGCATTTCGTCATCAAACACATTGACTTCATCGCTGGCGTCGGGCCCCAGGCTGAGTTCGACAGAGGGCAAGTGGCGCTGAATGTGTTCTTGCAAGGTCGCGGCTTCAAACGGCTTGCGAATCATCCCTTGCAGTCCCAGCGCTTGGAGTTGCTCCTCTTGAACATTGTCGCGCGCATTCACCAGCAAGATGCGCGGGATGTGACGCAGCTCCGGGTGCAGCTGCAGCTGCTTGCACAGCGCATAGTCGCGACGCTGATCCGCGTTGCTAATGAACATTAACGCGGCTTGGGTCTCCACAGCCAGTTGCACAAAGCGCTCCGGGTTGCTCTCTTGCACCAGCTCCACTTGATCGCTGATTGTAGAGGCGATGAGGCCTTGGATGGCTTGATTTTCTTCGAAGACAAGAACCGCATTCGACATGATGATTCCTCAGCATAACACCGGTTAGAGGGGCCGGTGGATCGGGAGTTGCGCAAAACGTGGGCGAGCGTATCGGATCTGAAGCGGATTTTCCAGTACCGTGCCTTCTGCTTGCAAAGCTGGGAAAATCCGTGTGATTGCAGGGTGCATTTCGTGAACAGCCCTACAATCGACGTCACAAATTTCAGAAAAATTCACCTCAGATGAACCAGACACTCTCTCGTGAACCAGAGTAGGCAAAAACTTCTGCAAACAACGTGCATGCGATGATTTCGATTCTTTCTCGCTATCTAGCGCAAGAGTTTCTGCGCTTCTTCCTACTGTTTTTGCTGGCGTTTCTCGCCATCACCCTGCTGGGGAACCTCGTCGAGAACATCAACGACGCGTTCTCCGGACAGGAAGGATTGTTGCGTTTTCTGCGTCAAACAGCGCTTTTGCTGCCCTTGCTGCTAGAGCTCACGCTTCCTGTCACCGTTTTGCTCGCGACGATTGCCGCCTTCAGCGCCCTGAGTCGCACCTCAGAGATTGTTGCGATGCGCGCCTCAGGGGTCGGACCTCAACGTCTCGTGCGTCCCGTGCTCGGGGTCGCTACGGTAATCGCGATCGCGGGATACGTTACGCAGCACTATGCGCAACCATGGATGCAGACGCATTGGAGCGAAAATGCAGCCGTAGGTGGCAGGCCCTCCCAATGGAAACTCGGCGGAGAGCGACAGCTTTTTTATTTCGGCGCCCGCCAAGCCGACGGAGTGGTGGAGACGCTCGCGAGCTTTGGCTGGATCGACTCCCCAAGCTACCACCTAGAGCAGCAATTTCTCGCTCAGCACGCACGCGCCAGCGACGAGGCGTGGGAGCTCCAGCGTGTGCAGCAGCGCGTGTTTGCTTCTGCAGCGCTACAATTTCAAGCGTTTGATCAGGAACGACGGCCTCTGAACACAATCCCAGCCGTTTCCTTTGACTCCTATCGCAATCCACACCATATCCCTCTCGGCCAGCTGTGGGACCTCATTGGGCAACGACGAGATCAAGGCTTGGATGTCACCGCACACTGGGTTGAGTTCTTTCAGAAACTCGCGTACCCCGCGCATCTCTTCGTGATGATTGGCATTGGGATGGCGCTCTCTGCGACACATCACCGACAGACCAAAGCCGCTGAGTCGCTGGCCATCGCCGTCTTCATCGGTGTCATGTTCTGGATTCTTAATCAAATTTTGCTGGCGGTGGGGCATGCTGGCGCCCTCCCCGCTTGGTTTGCAGCGTGGGGCACCAACCTGTTATTCGCAGGAGTTGCGGTCGGCTTGTTGTGGTGGAAGCGAACCTGAGGGTTAGCGTTCGCGCATCAGGCGCTGTAGCTCCTCAAAGGACAGGTCGTTCGCTTGATCCGAACGCACAGGGGGAAGGTCACGTTGAGACGTGTTGGCGGGAGTTTGGTCTTCGTTCAACTCGGTGTCCAGCTCGCTGAAAGCCTTCGTCGCGCGCGATTGGGACAACTGCTGGGTGATCCGCTGTAGCCGCGCTTGTTGATATTCCACAATCGTTGTTCGAGCGAGACAAGCCGCCACAAACGCAGCGCGGACATCCTCGTCATCCTCATACTCTACTTTGCGAAAACTCTGGTTGCCGCGCACAAAATCACCCAACTCGGCATCTTGGCGGAACGTCGCGACGAGCGCTCGCTCGGTTTCGTCACGGAGTTGGCGCTGCTGCAATTCTACTCGAATCGCTTCCTGAACCACCCGCTCTTGCTGCTGCACTAGGTTGTCCGTTGCGTTGCGCTTTGCGACGTCAACCGCCTCTAGACCGCCTTTCTCATAGCCGAACGCGCAGTCCCACGCTTCGTCGTCATTGTGGCCATACCAGTCGGGAGCGCCATCCAATTCAAAGACCTGCTCGCCCCGCAGATACAGGTCAAACACATAGCCCGCCAGCGTATTTCCCAGCGAAACCGCCAGCCCAATTGCCTGCGCTGACGCGGTCGTCACAGAAAACAACAGCAGCAAGCCAGATAGACACAACACAAATAGACGCGACATAAGCAGGCCTCTCAAGGCGATTGAAGGTCTTCAATCAAGGCGTAAATTTCTCCCGCATCGCGATCTTTCCAAAACGAGAGCACCCGAAACTGCACGGGGATGCTCTTTCCAGAGAGGGTCACCTGCGTTTGAATCGAAGCGGAGCCGCTCAAGCGCTCTCGATTGCCCGAAATCAAGCTCGTCATTTGGTTCGTGAGTTCGCTCTGCACCGAGGCCGTGTTCCCCGCTTTCGACACCACCAGTTGGCTAACAGCGGCAGTGATCGCAAGCTCGCGAGCCTGCTTCGTGGAGCGATACGAGTAGTTGCTGGAACCCACAAAATGTCCGACCGGGACTTCATTGATCCAAGCCGGACGCTGCAACGGATCCGCCGCGGGAGGCGCGGTCTGGGTGACTGCCGAGCACCCCAACAGCAGCAGCCCCAGCAGCCACACTGCTCCGCGGACAACACCTCTCATTGGCTGCGCTGCCATGCTTCAAACTCGCTTTGCTGCTGTTGTTGAAAGTCGGCGAACTCTTGCTCCAAGACGTGCTTGAAGAGCTGAGTCTCTGAGAATGGTCGGGGAGGGGTGAGCAGCTGTGGCTCGGCGGTGACTGGCGGTTTGGGCGCTGGCTGGTTCGCTTGGGCAGAGCGGGAAGTGTCTTTCAGCTCGGGCTCGGGCACAGAAGCTGGGGCTGCTGGCGCTGGCTGGTTCGCTTGGGCGGGACGGGAAGTGTTTTTCAGCTCAGGGGCTGGCGCTGGCTGTAACGATGAGACCGAAGACGCGACCGCTGGGGCCGCATCGGGGAGTTGGACGCCGAGCTGCGCCGCCCACGTCTGAACGACTTGAGCCTGCACCGCAAAGTTGACTCCCGTAATCGCGAGCCCATCGCTGGCTTGGCGGGCAATGCTTGTGTTCACCCCAACCAGCTCGCCGAGCATATTGAGCAGCGGTCCCCCAGAGTTGCCACGGTTCAAGCTCGCCTCCGTCTGAAAGACATGCTTGCCTCGCACTCCCTCCGAGTTGCGAATGCGCGCGCCGATGCGCCCCGACGTGAGCGACCAGAGCCCTCCGTTCTCTGGATGCCCGATCGCCAGCACATCATCACCAATCTGCACCTGTGCGGAGTCACCGAACAACAAAGGTTGAATATCTGAGGGCAGGTCTTTCACACGCAACAGCGCGAGGTCAAGATCGGCGTCCAAATGCAACACCTCGGCTTTGCGCCCATCGCGGAAGTTCTGCGCGAGGTCGTCGTTTTGGTTCTCTTGACTGAGGAAGACCCAAATGCGCTCGAAGGGGCGTTCAGCGTCGAGGACGACGTGCGCATTGGTGAGGATCAGGTTGGGCGCCACGACCGAACCCGTCCCGCGGGCGCGTTGCTGAGGGTTGCCAGCGTTGTGGCTGATCAGCAGCACAACCGCCGGGTTGGCCTGTTGGTAGATCTGTGCGGGGCTACGCTGCGACCAAGCGAGGACGGGAAGGCACAGGCACCCAAGAAGCAGCAGCAATCGGCGGGGCATAGGAACGCTCTCAAGAGGATGGAAAAAGCAGCCGCAGGCGCGGCGCTGTTTTTTAGGACTGTGGCTCTGCGCCGAACTCACCTTCGATCATCTTGTCCATCTCAGCGCCTAGTTCCTGCTGCGCTTTTTCTCCCAAGAAGCGCTGCCACGCGGCTTGTTGATTCTTGTAGCTGTTCTGCGCCGCTTGCTTGGCCGCTGTCGCAGCTTGCTGCGCATCGAGCACCACGAGAGCGTAGGTCGTGCCGTCGGGGCCTGTGCGATACTGAATCGCTTTGGAGCCATAGAGCATCTCGGCGGTAATCTGCCGTTGGGTTACGGACGCGACGGCGTCAATCGTTTCTTGGTCTCCGACGCCTGTCGTCTCAGCGTGATTCTTGACCATGGCGCCGACCTTGGCACGCATTTCTGTCGCTAATTGAACGCGTCCGTCAGCAGCCGCTTGATTCCGTGCGAAGCTGATGCCCGCTCCGGTGCCACGAAAGGAGCCAATCGATGAAACCGGGTAGCCTTCCACCGGAGTGCCGCAGACCCAATCGGGGGCTCGGGTTTCACTCCCAGGGTAGTAGCACTCGTTGGGGTCTGGACCGACGACGGTCGTAGGCTCGATGCTGGTGGTCTTCTCTGAACAGGCGACGGCGCCCAGAACAAATAATGGTAAAGCCAGACGAGATAGATGATGACGCTTCATAGAGATTCTCAGTTTGGGTTGTGTCGGAAGAGAGGCGTGAAAGCGAAACTGCTCAAAAGTCAAAAGTACAAAATGCTACGCAGATTTGTGCATGACGACAAGCGAAAAGTCGAGAATGCAAAACACTACGCGAATTTGTGCGCGAGGGCAATCTTTTGGGAACAGTCTCGGAAGACGTCTGCGCTGACGGATGCTTCAGGTGGTCGGCCAACCTAGCGAGCCAAGCGTCGCGCTGAGGCGAGTCGTCTACTGTAGCGCATCGTCGAGGAAGAGAGAGCCGTGTGCCGAATTTTTCTGGCTCACCGCTGCCAGTCTCTCGGCTTTGGCGTTCAGGTCTGCCAGCTTCTCATGGGTCTCGCGCAGGCTTTTGGCTTGCTCTACCCACAGAGCCCGCGTAGAACCGCACCCCACCGATTTCGTACCTTTTCTGTTTATGCTCTCACCTTTAGGAGGATCGCCTCGTGGAAACCTACAGTCTGGAAAATCCTTTTGAAACCGCAGCGACGACTGCGACGACATCGCCAGAAAACACTTACGAGCGCATGGTCAGGCGGGGGGCTGAGCTGATCAACAAACCGCGTCAAGGCGGGGGGCCGTCACGGATTCGCGTGCAGCACAGCAAGGAGCGCATGACCATCTGGGAGCGGCTGCGTGTGCTCACCGAAAACGAGCCGCACATCACATTTCAGAATTGGGGGCCGGCCCTAGACGGCGCTTCTATTGTGACGGGGATTTTGAACATTCAAGGGCGGGACGTCGCCTTCTACGGACATGACTTCACCGTCCGCGCCGGCTCGATGGACGCCACCAACGGCGCCAAACTTGCGCGTCAGATTTTGATGGCTGCCGAGCATGGCATTCCCCTCGTTGGCATGAACGACTCCGCTGGCGCGTTTGTGCCCGCGGGCGTTGGTGGCCTCGACGGGTACTCAGAGGCGTTCTCGGCGATGCGTAAAATTAGCGGAGTCGTGCCGTCCATCATGCTGATGTTTGGCTACAACGCCGGTGGCGGAGCATACCTGCCACGTCAAGGTTCTTTTTTGATTCAACCGCAGAACACCTTCTTCGGCCTGACGGGCCCCAGTGTCGTTCGTGAGGCTTTGGGCGAAGACATCACCGCAGATGACCTTGGAGGCCCGAAGGTGCACACCCAAAGTGGGGTCGTCGACTTAGAAGCAACCGACGAGCTTGGCGCTCTGCGCATGGCGCTGCGTCTGCTTGGTTATTTGCCAGACAACAACCATTCCCTCGCGACGTACAACAGCAACTTTGGTTCATTGGAGGAGAGAGTCGACGAAGAAGAAGTCTTGCTGCGAAAGACCTTCTCGAACCCAATCACGGGCTTCAACACACCGCTAGACATGCGACTGCTGCTGCAACAAATTGCCGACTATGGCGACTACTTTGAGATCCAGCCGTCCCGGGCGCGGCAAGTCATCACCGCGTTCGCGCGACTCGGTGGCTATGTCACTGGATTCATTGGCAACAACAGCGCCTTCAACTCGGGCAACATCGACGTTCAAGCTTCGCGCAAGGTCGCCAAGTTCATCCGCTTCTGCAACTTATACAACATCCCCGTCGTCTTTTTGATGGACGTGGCCGGCTTCGCGCCTGGGTCGGAACAAGAGACGCTCGGGATTGTGCAGGCGGGACGCGAGATGATGGACGCCATTATTGATCTTCGTGTGCCTCGCCTGACGCTGATCGTGCGGAATGCGTTTGGAGGCGCCTACTGCGCGTGGAACAGCTATCACATCGGCGCAGATTACGTGTTCTCGCTGCCAACTGCACGGATCGCGGTGATGGGTCCAGCCGGACGTCAGTACATATACAAAGATGATTTCCGGGCGATCACCAAAGCCTTCGATCAAAACTTAGCCAACGGCATGAGCGAAGCCGAGGCCATCGCGCAGCGCGATCAAGCCATGGCGGCGCTGACCGCCCGCTATGAGGAAGAGCTTCTCAACCCCGAAGAAGCCCTGAAGTTAGGATCCGTCTCACAGCTGGTGATGCCAGGTTACAGCCGCAAAGTCCTCGGACAAACGCTCCACTACATGATGCGTCACTACCAACCCTCAGCGATGTCGAGCATGCAGCGCGAATAAGCTGTGGGGTGCATCTCTGTCTTCGGCCTCCGCTGTTTGGGGGCCGCCTCTCTGCCGACCAACCTCTCCTGAGCCCGCAAATGTCTGAATCCCCACGTCACACGCCCCTTCACGCTCAACACGTCGCTGCCGGCGCCTTCATGACCGACTTTGGTGGCTGGCACATGCCTGTGCGCTACACAGGCGACAAGAAAGAGCATCACGCGGTACGCGAAGCGGTCGGGCTGTTCGACGTCAGCCACATGGGAGAAGTGCTAGTCAATGGACCGAAAGCTTTAGAGTTTCTGCAATATGTCACTTGCAACAACGTCTCAAAACTCGCGATTGGCCAAGCGCACTACAACGTCCTCACCACTCCGCAAGGGGGCGCGTGGGACGACATTCTGATCTATCGGCGAGACGAACAGAAATTCTTGCTCGTGATCAACGCGGCCAATCAAGAGACCGACTTCGAGTGGCTACAGGCAGAAAATCAGCGCTTCGGTGCGGATTTGGTCCACGCCAGTGAGTTGTATGTGCAGTTGGCTCTGCAAGGCCCCAAAGCCTTGAGTTTGCTCGAAAAGCTCGGTGCGTCGACCGTTGGGCAGCTGGGCTACTATCGCTTTGTGGAAGAGTCTCTGCTGGCTGTCCCCATGCTCATCAGCCGCACCGGCTACACCGGCTCTGAGGGCTTTGAGCTGTACTTTCCGCCCCAATTTGCCGAATTTGTCTGGCAGCGGTTGCTTGACGCAGGCGCCTCTTTGGGCATTGAGCCGTGTGGTCTGAGCGCCCGAGACAGCTTGCGGCTGGAGGCCGGCATGCACCTGTACGGCAATGAACTCGATGAGCAGACCTCGCTGTACGAGGCCAATTTAGGCTGGGTCGTCAAACTCGACAAAGGCGATTTCATCGGCAAACCCGCCCTCGTAGCCAGCAAAGAAAACTTGACCAAAAAGCTCGTTGGCTTTCGCATGACGGAATTTGGCATCCCCCGCTCGGGCTACGCGATTCTGCATGAGGGACAGCCCATCGGCAACGTCACTAGCGGCATTTTGTCGCCCACCCTCAACATCCCCTTAGGCTTGGCGTATGTCGCCCCCGCCTTTGCCAACATCGGCCAGACCTTTCAAGTGCAGGTGCGCAAAAAAACTCTCCACGCCGAGGTCGTGCCGACTCCATTTTACAAAATCCAACGGAGTGCGTAATTTTTGCTGGACTTTCGCACTTCTGTGACTAGGATTTGCACCAAAATTCCTGTCGGGAGCGGCGTTCCCGACATTTTGTTCTCCGTCAACCAACGCCAAGAGGAAAGATGTCAGAGACTCCAGCGGAACTGAAATATACCCGTGAACACGAATGGATTCGCTTGGACGGCAACAAGGCTGAAATCGGAATCACCGACCACGCTCAAAAATCACTGGGAGACATCGTGTTTGTCGAGCTTCCCAATGTGGGAGACGAGTTTGAAGCTGGTGAAGAGTTCGGCACCATCGAGTCTGTGAAAGCGGTCTCATCGCTGTTTTCGCCAATGGCGGGCAAAGTCACCGACATCAACTCAGAATTAGCCGACCGCCCCGAAACGGTGAACGAAGACTGCTATGACGACGGTTGGCTGATTCGGGTTGAACTCAGCGAACCCCAGAAACAAGATGAGCTTCTCAGCCGCGATGAGTACGAACAATTTGTGCGGGAAGAAGCGAGTTGATCCCTCTCCTGCATCCCCCCCACTGAGCGCGCCTTCTCCGCCTTCCTCCCAAAATGGCATGCCACCACACAACCTAAAAAATTGGTCTCGCCCCGCGCTGCGGGCGTGGCTCAACGAGCACCACGAAAAGCCCTTCCGCGCTGAACAAATCTTTTCTTGGCTCTACCAACATCGCGTGGAGAGTTTTGATGAGATGACCAACCTCGCGAAGCGCACACGCGAATTTCTCAACGCGAACTGCACTCTCAGCCGTTTGGAACGACTGCAAGAGTGGCGCTCGCAAGATGGCTCGCTGAAGTATCTCTTCCAGCTGCAAGATGGGAAAGCCATCGAGACCGTCCTGATGCCACACCACGATCACTACACCGTCTGTGTCTCATCGCAGGTCGGCTGCGCGATGGGCTGTGATTTCTGTGTGACTGGGCGGATGGGGCTGATTCGCAATCTGGAGCCCGCTGAGATCATTGATCAAATCTTGGAAGCCTACAAAGATGCGACGGAGGACCTGCCGCTGCGCAACATCGTCTTTATGGGGATGGGCGAGCCCTTCCACAATTACGACAATGTGATGACCGCGCTGGCGATCCTCACAGACGAGCACGGCTTCAACTTTTCCCAACGGCGCATCACGGTCTCGACCTCAGGGCTGCTCCCGCAAATTGAGCGTTTCAGCAAAGAGCCCATCAAAGCGAACCTCGCGGTCTCTCTCAACGGGGTGACCGACGCCGTCCGCAGTCAACTGATGCCTGTGAACCGCCGCTACAACTTGGAAAAGTTAGTCCAGACCTGTCAGGCCTATCCATTGGAGGCCCGCAAGCGGATCACGTTTGAATACATCCTCATGCGTGATGTAACCGACTCACTCGAAGACGCGAAGGCCCTGATCAAGCTGCTGCATGGGCTGAAGTTTAAGATCAACTTGATCCCCTTCAATGAGGCGCCTGGGAGCAAGTACAAGCGCCCAGACTGGGAGCAAGTGCTACAGTTCCAGCGCTATCTGTTAGACCGAGGCGTCGTGGCAACGCTCCGCATTTCCAAGGGGCAAGATATTCAGGGGGCTTGTGGGCAACTCAGCTCGGAGCGCCAAACACAAGAAGTAGAGGTGTGCGAATGAAGATTCGGCTGTTTGGAGTGACATGGCGATTGGAAGAAGAGCAGGAGACGACCGCAGCCGATCTGGATTTGGACAAGCTGTTGAAAGATGAGCTGCAGTTTCGAGGGAATCAAGAGCAGCGCGCTTCAAAAAAAGAGATGGTCATCCGCATGCAGCGCGCGCTGCTGGAGCAGACGCAAATGCAAATTGACCTCAAGGCGCGCCACGGCTCGTGACCGCCGCCTCCGGCTTCGACGCCAGAACACATCACGCTTCGTTTTTCCACTTGGAATAGGGGTTCTGGATCAAGTTGATATTGAGATAGCGCGCGTCGTGACTGACTTCTGCGCCTAGCCACGCCGGTTGAGCGAACGCTTGATCCTCGCTGGTAAGCTCAATCTCGGCCACAACGAGCCCTTCATTCTCGCCGTGGAACTCATCCACTTCCCAGAGCATCCCCTCAAATTGGACCTCATATCGTGTCTTCTCAATCAGCGGTCGCTCACAGAGTTCGTCCAGCAAATGCTGCGCGTCTTTCACAGGAATAGGATATTCATACTCCACCCGTGAGAGTGTGGACTTGGCTCCTTTGATGTTCAACATCGCGGTTTGACCGCTGACCCGCACCCGCACCGAACGCGACGAATCCCGGCTCAGATACCCCTGCCGATACAGCGTACCGACCGCATTTTGTTTCCAGTCCTCATTGCAAGTGAGAAACTTGCGCTCAATTTCAAAGCCCATGTGATAGTGCAGTTAAACGGTTTGAGAATAATGCGCGGCGGCTTGCCCGAGGTAGCGATCAAACGGTGCAGCCAGATTGCGCAAAAAGAGTTGTCCGAGCGGTTTCACTTGAAGCGCTGCGGCTTCTTCTTGCAGCAAGCCATCGCGCACAAAGGGTTGTAGAGCGTGCAAAGACTCCGCGAAATATTCACGAAACCGCACGTGGTAGCGTGTTTCGAACGGCTCAAATTCAAGCCGACCGTGACACATCAGCGTTTCAATCACTTCTCGGCGCAAGCAATCGTCCTTGTCGAGCGCCTTGTGCACGACGGGGACCGGCTGCTGCTGTTGCCAATGTTCTAAGTAGCGCGTCAGCTCCTTTTCATTTTGGAAATATCCGTTGCCAAAATCCGAAATCGCCGAGACACCCACCCCAAGCTGTGAGAGGCCTCTCAGAGTTGTGTATCCCATGAAATTCCGGTGCAAAGTGTGCTCGCGCGCTGCCAGCGCCAGCTCATCTTCTGGAACCGCGTAGTGGTCCATTCCAATCATCTCGTAACCTGCCGACGTGAAAGTCCGAATTGCCTGCAAATGTAGCGAGAGTTTGTCTGCGGTGGACGGCAAGTCCGTTGCGTGGATCGCGCGTTCGTGGGTGCGGAACAATCCGGGGATGTAAGCAAAACTATAAACCGCGAGGCGTTCGGGGCGCATCTGCACCACCTCATTTAGGGTGTGCGCAAAGCGTTCAGCAGTTTGGTGTGGCAGCCCATAAACAAGGTCAATGTTCACGCTCTGAAAGCCCAGCTCGCGGGCGTCGTTCAGGGTTTGCCATGTCTGCTCAGCCGTCTGAAACCGGTTGATGGCCTGCTGCACCTCAGGATTGAGGTCTTGCACCCCTAGGCTGATGCGATGGAATCCAACCTCTGCCAGCCAGGCGAGCTGCGCGCGTTGCGTCACACCAGGGTGCACCTCTAAGGCCAGCTCAGCCTCTGGCGCAATCTCGAAGTGTTCGGTAATCGCTTGCCACACGCGCTGTAACTGGGTCACGGTCAAGTATGTGGGCGTTCCGCCGCCAAAGTGGACTTGCGCGAGCGAGCGGCGCTCTCCAAGCTGGGACGCTACCCAGCGCACCTCATAGGTCAGCGCGTCGAGGTATTCATCCATCAACGAGCGGTTGTTGGTGATGTGTTTGTTGCAACCACAGAACGTACAGAGCCTGCGACAAAACGGCAGGTGGACATATAAAGAAAGCGGCGCAGCGGTTAGACTTTCTTGCTGAAGAAAGCGCTGCAGTTCATTGGCAAACTGGCCACTTTGCCAGTTGGGGACCGTGGGATAGCTGGTGTAGCGGGGGCCGGACTGGTTGAGGCGTTCGATCAAGTCCGGCGTCAGGGCTTCAAGGACTTCAGAGGTGAGGCGCATCAATCTACGGTTTGCATGCTAAGGCGGAAGAAGTAGCTCCCATCTGCGGAGGCTTCAACTTCAAGGTTCCCCTGCAGATGCTGCAAGATTTTTTGTACGACCGGCAGACCCAGGCCGTGACCCGTGGGTCGAATGGTCTGGAGTTCGGCATACGCGGTGAGGTTTCGCTCTTCTTCACTCAGATGAATGCCGCCGCGCTCTTCCACAATGGTGTATTCCACACGGCTCAGGTTGTTCTCACTGTTGAGGCGAATCACGGGGTCTTCTTCGACCGAAAACTGCATCGCCATATAGAGTAAATTGACCAAGACCTCCTCGACCCACGGCGCGTATCCGCTGACGGGGATCCACTCTGCTGGCGGTTCAATCGTCGCGTTGTGTTCGATGATCGCCAACTTCAAGCGATCTTGTGCCTTGCGTACGGCGCGCTCCATGTCTACCTTACGCGACTTCACCTGCTTGGTGCGCAGTCCTTTGAGCAGCAACAGTTCGTCAATCATGTTGCTCGCATTGAATGAAGAGCGGTACACATTCGAGAGCATTTTTTGCAAGTGGTCGGCGTCTAATTCCTGATTTTGCGTCATCAGGTAATCCGCGTAGGTCTGGATCGTGGAGAGTGGGGCGCGCAAGTCATGAGCGACTGTGTGCGAGAAGGCGTCCAGCTCAATGTTGTTTTGGCGCAGCTCTTCTTTAAGGAAGTGCAGATGCAGGTGGTTTCGGACGCGCGCTTCGACCGTGAGCACTTTCACAGGCTTGGTGATGTAATCCAGCGCGCCCACCTCGAAGGCTTTGACTTCGTCTAGCGGATCTGTCAGCGCGGTCATGAAGATCACGGGGATGTTGCTCGTCTCGCGGTTCGATTTCAGCAGAGTACAAGTTTCGTAGCCGTCCATATCGGGCATCATGATATCCAGCAGAATCAAATCCGGCTTCGTCGCGTGAATCTTATCCAGCGCCGAGCGGCCGCTCACATCGACCAAGACGCGAAAGCCTGCTTCAATCAGGTGGTCGTGTAGAACGCTCAGATTCGCAGGAGTGTCGTCCACAATCAGAATCGTGCGTTGTTGCTCATCCATATCGGCCTCCGATGACAATCTAAGGGGGTTGGGGTGCAATTTGCCGGACACTTGGTTTGCATCGGGCGTACCTGCGAGATTGGGTGCCGAAAATACCCTGCCACCTTCACATTTACAACACGTTTCATGTCTGACTCTATCCTCACCCCTTTGAATCCTGCCCAACAGGAAATCGTTCAACATCTACAGGGCCCTGCGCTCGTCATTGCTGGCGCAGGCTCGGGCAAAACACGCGTCATCACGCATCGTGTGGGACACTTGCTGCGGCACGGCGTCCCCGCTTCCAGCATCTTGTTGCTCACTTTCACCAACAAAGCCGCCCAAGAGATGGCCACGCGCGTTGCGCAGCTCACCGGCTCTGCGCATGAAAAAGGCCCCCGCCTGCTGCATGGGACCTTTCACAGTATGGCGAGTCGTTTCTTGCGTCGCTACGCCCAAAACGCGGGTTACGAGCAAAACTTCAGCATCCTCGACAGCTCTGATGCCCAAGACTTGTTGAAAGCGGCGCTCGCGGAAGTCATGGGCAAGACGTCAAAGCATTTCCCAAACGCAGCCGTGCTCAGCAATGTCTTCTCTAACGCGTTTAACGCCAATTGCTCCGTCGAGCTGCTCGCTGAGAGACCCTATGCAGAGCGTGATTTTCAGCTGGAAGACTACGTCTTGCGCAGCTCGTACGCCTATCTAGAGCCGCATTTGGAGCCAATGGGGCAGATTCTGCGGAAGTATCGAGAGAAGAAGCGACGCAACCAAGTTCTTGATTTTGACGACCTCCTTGAAGGCTGGCTGGACTTGCTCCGCACGCGCTACGACCAGCTGCCGCTGTGCCAACAAATTCAACAAGTGCTCGTGGATGAGTATCAGGACACCAACCGCATTCAAGCACAAATCTTAGACTTTGTGTCTCGTCCGCACCGCAACTTGATGGTCGTCGGCGACGACGCGCAATCCATTTACAGTTGGCGAGGAGCCAACTTCCGCAACATCTTAGACTTTCCCGAGCAATACGGCGCCGCGACTTATCGCCTAGAGCAAAATTATCGCAGCACGCCGCAAATCCTCGAGGTTGCGAACGCCAGCATCAACCAGAACGTCGAGCAATTTGAGAAGCACCTCTTCACCGAGTTGGCAGAAGGGGCGCCGCCGCAAATCCATCACGTGTGGGATAGCTACGCAGAGGCCGATTTTCTCCTCGAAGCGATCCTGCACTTGCGCGATCAAGACGTGGCGCTCAATGACATGTGCGTTCTCTATCGAACCCACGCGCAAGCCGCGGTGTTGCAGGTCGCGCTCACCCGCGCTGGGATCCCGTTTCAAATTCATTCGGGTGTCAAATTCTTTGAGCAAGCCCACATCAAAGACCTGCTCTCTTTTCTGAAGGTCCTCTTCAATCCTCTGGACGAGATCTCGTGGATGCGGGTTCTGAAGATGCTCAATGGCATCGGCAATGTGACAGCACAAAAGATCTACAACGTGTTCCAAGCACAACAAGCCGTCCGGCTCACCGCGGCCAACGAGGAGTTGCAGCGGCTGGTCCCCGCCAAAGCACGCGATGACTGGGCGCGCTTGTTGGAGTGCTTTCAGAAGATGCTGGAGCCAGACGTAAAACCCAATCAGATGCTCGAGATTGTCTATCAGCGGCTGTATCGCGACATCTTGCTCAACACCTTTGACAACGCTCCACAGCGCGAAGCGGATGTGCACTCTCTGCAAGAATATGCCGCCGGCTACGCTTCGCTAGAGGCGTTCCTCAATGAGTTGTCTCTGCTCGGCAATGCCATGGTCACAGATCAAGCGGCGCGTGAGTGGGAAGAGCAAGAGACCCTGACCTTGACGACGATCCATCAGGCCAAAGGGCTCGAGTGGGAAGCGGTGTTCTTGATTGGCCTGACCGAAGGTTTGTTTCCACATCAGCGTAGTTTAGACCGCGCGGAGCAGATCGAAGAAGAGCGACGGCTGTTCTATGTGGCGCTCACTCGAGCAAAGCGGCATTTGTGTGTTACCGCCCCAGCGATCGCTTCTAGCTATCAAGGGCCCAGCCACAACGGGCGCTCCCGATTTCTCGAAGAGTTGCCCGACGATTTGGTGGAACGCGTAGTTCATGAGCCCTCATATTCCAGCGGTGGAGGCCGCAGCCCACACGCCCGCTTTGAGTTTTAGTCGGAAAAATCAGTCGACAAGCACAGACAAAAGTGTTATCAGTTTCAGTTTATCTAAATTCGCTGTTCCTTCGGAACCTTCATCATGGCCCATCTGCGCGAGCGTCTGCTGCATTTGCTGACCCCTCCAGTTGAACAACTCGGCTACGAAATCCTGCAATTAGATTGGACCCGAGAGGGCAAGGATTCTGTGCTTCTGCTGGTCATCGACCACCCTGAGCGCACCGTGAACATCGACGACTGCGTCGCGGTCAACAAGGTCATCGACCCCTTGCTTGATGAAGCCGATCTGATCTCTAGCGAATATCGTCTAGACGTCTCAACTCCAGGCATTGATCGCCCGCTGTTGCGCCCCGAACACTATGATCGTTTCCGGGGAGAGCGCGTCGCCGTACTTCTGAAAAGGAGCCAAGGCGGCCACAAACGCTGGACAGGGACCTTGCAGCAGCACGACGAGACATCCGTTGAAATTCTGAGCGAAAACGGAACCTCGCACCGCTTCGCTTTTCAAGATATCGACAGCGTTCACTTAGATCCGCTGCTCTTCGGCTAAACGCCGCCCCGCATTCATCTTTTATCTCTGAGGTACGGTTTGCGAGAGAATTTGCTGGAAGTCATCACCGAAGTTTCCAAGGAAAAAGCCTTAGATCGCGATCACCTTGTCCGCCTTGTCGTCGAAGCGATCGTGCAAGCCGCAAAGCGCAAACTTCCCTACGAAACGATTGAGGGCAGCTTTAACCCTAAAACCGGACAGATCGAGCTCTTCCAGTATAAAGAAGTCGTCGAAATCGTCGAAGACGGTGACAATGAAGTCTCGATTGAGGAGGTTCAAGAGATTGACCCTGAGGCCCAGATCGGCGATGAGGTGGAGTATGAAATCAATGAGAAAGAGTTCAATCGGATCGCGCGCTCAGCTCGCAATATCATCTTCAGCAGCATCCGCGACGCCGAACGCGAGATGATCGTCAACACCTTCGAAAAGCGCGTGGGAGAAGTTTTGACCGGCACGGTTCTACGCACGGAGAGCAACGGCCGGATCGCGCTCCGCTTTTTGGACAAAACAGACGCTTACCTCTTCCGCCGGGAACAGATCCCTGGAGAGACGTTTGGCTACGGTGACCACGTCCGAGTCTATCTCATGGATGTCAACAACAACCCGCAGAAGCCCTCCCAACTCTCTATCTCTCGCACCCATCCCGGCCTGCTGATCAAATTGTTTGAGATGGAAGTCCCTGAGATTTACGACGGCATTGTCAAGGTCGTGAGCGCGGCGCGAGAGCCGGGGAAGCGCGCAAAAATCTCGGTTTATGCGACCGATCCCGACGTAGATCCGGTAGGCTCTTGTGTAGGCGTCCGTGGCAGCCGCGTACAAAACATCGTCAACGAACTCTACGGCGAAAAAATCGACATCGTCCGCTGGAATGAGAACGTGGTTACCTATGTTACCAACGCGCTCGCCCCCGCAGAGATCGAGAGCATGGACATCAATGAAGAGGAGCGCGAGATCGACGTCACCGTCCGCTCCGATCAGCTCTCTCTGGCAATTGGCAGCAAAGGACAAAACGTGCGGCTGGCGTCCAAGTTGGTCAACTACAAAATCAACATCTCCTCCAAAGAGGACAACACGCCCAGCATCGAAGAGCAACTCACCATGGAGTTGGAGCGCGGTCGGGAAGAGCGCGAGCTACTGTATTCGGGAATGACCGCAGGGATGCCCGCGGTTGCTGAGGAACTAGCTACCCCAGAACCTGCCGAAGTTGTTGACACAACCGAAGAGGCGCCCCACGCCGCAGAAGAGGTTGCCACTAATTCCCCAGAGAGCGCTCCCGAAGACGAACCCTCTGAAACCGCAATTCCCACCCCGGAAACCCCCTGAAACACTCAACCCAACCAGACCCTATGTCCAATATGAGAGTGTTTGAGCTGGCCAAGGAGATGGATATGCCAGCCAAACAACTGCTCCAGCGCATCAAAAAAATCGGCATCCCCGTCTCCAGCAACTTCAACGCACTCACTGACGAGCAGATCGCGCTGATCCGCAAAAAAATCGGGGGCGCCGCGAGCACCGCCGCACAAAACAAACACACCGGCACCGGCATGAGCCGTGTCATCTCCACTCGTGGCCCTGAAGGCTCTGTGACTGAAACACGAGAGATTGAAGGTGATGCGCTCATCGGAGGGAAACGCCCACGGCGCATTCGCCGCAAGCGCAACGAAGAAGAGTTGGAAAGCACCACGACGACCGACGCAGCCGAAACCTCAACAGCCGAAACCGTCGAAACGACAGAAATGCCGAACGTCGAGGTCGCGACAGAAGCAGAGCCGATCACTCCAACCACTCCGCCACAGGAAGATGAGCCCCCCACAGACCCGTCTCCTGAAGCAGAAGCCAACGCCACTGCAGAAGCAGCCTCAGAGGCGCCCCCAGAAGCAGAGCCTCTGCCGGCAGCAGACACAGCAGCCCCCCCAGCAGAACCAAGCGCTCCGGCGAGCGCTCCTGCCGCAGAAACTCTCCAGCCTCCAACAGCAGCGGAAGACAAGAAAGAGACCGAGAGTGAGGCCGAGCGAAAACAGCGAGAACGCAAATCAGAGAAGAAAGGCAGCAAGCATCGCCACCGCTCCAAAGCGGAAGAAGAGGAAGAGCAACGACAAGCAGAACGCCGACGTGCCCGCAAAGACGCTCCACCACCAATCGTCCCAACCGCGATCAGCGAGGACTCCGAAGAAGAGCTTCCACGGAGAAAACAACGCAAATCGGAGAAGCGACGTGACCGTCGTGGCCGAGAGATCACGCAAGAGAAGCATGTCTTCAACCCCCGCAAAAAGAGCATCAAGATCGGGAATCACGTCACTGTGGGTGAGTTGGCCAGCCTGATCGGCATCAAAGTCCCTGAGATCCTCAAGAAATTGATGGCGAACGGCATCATGGCCAACATCAACCAGAGCATCCCAGGCGAGACCGCCGCGCTCATCGCCACCGACTTTGATGTGGAAGTGACCCAAGAGACCGTCAACATTGAAGATGTCCTCACAGAGAAAGACTCCGGTGAAGACCTCCGGGAACGCGCGCCCATCGTCACCATCATGGGGCACGTCGATCACGGGAAGACCTCTCTGCTTGATAAAATTCGCTCTGCTAAAGTCACCGAAGGCGAAGCCGGTGGGATCACCCAACACATCGGCGCCTACCACGTCGAGCACAACGAGCACAACATCACCTTCTTGGATACTCCGGGCCACGAGGCTTTCACCGCGATGCGCGCCCGCGGCGCGAATGTGACCGACATTGTCGTGCTCGTTGTCGCTGCTGACGACCGCGTCCAGCCTCAAACCGTGGAAGCCATCCACCACGCCCAGGCCGCGGAAGTCCCCATCATCGTCGCGGTCAACAAAGTCGATAAACCCGACGCCAATCCGCAGAAAATCGAACAAGAGCTCTTGGAGCACAACCTCGTCTCCGAACAGCTTGGGGGAGACACGATTCTCGTGCCCGTCTCTGCGAAGAGCGGCGAAGGAATCGACAACCTCCTTGAGATGATTCTGCTACAAGCCGAAGTCCTAGAATTGAAGGCTTTCCACGGAGGTCTGGGGCGCGGCACAATTATCGAATCCCACGTCAGCCGAGGCAAAGGCGCGGTCGGCACGGTGCTGATCCAGCGAGGGACTCTGCGCGTGGGCGACTTCTTCCTCGTCGGCACCACCTGCGGTCGTGTGCGCGCAATGTATGATGATCATGGCCACCCGCTCAAAGAGAGCTTCCCTGCGATTCCTGTGGAGATCACCGGATTCGACAGCGTCCCAGCCACCGGAGAGACACTGGTGGTCATGGAAGACGAAAAAATGGCGCGCCAGATTGTGCAGCAACGCCTCGAAGAACATAAGCAAGCCAACGCGAGCCAACTGCAAAAAACGAATCTGGAGAACATCTTCAGTCGCTTGGAAGAAACGGGCAGTGTTGAGCTCAATCTGCTCCTCAAAGCCGACGTGCAAGGCTCTGTCGAAGCGCTGAAAAACTCGCTCTCTCAGCTGGGGAACGAACAGGTGTCCGTGCGGTTCATTCACACAGGCGTGGGCAGCGTGACCGAGACAGACGTCGTCTTGGCCTCTGCCTCGGACGCGATCATCATCGCGTTCAACGTCACCGCCGATGCCAAAGCCCGAGAAGCCCGCTCTCGAGAAGGCGTTGACATGCGCTTGTATGACGTCATCTACAACGCGATTGACGATGTGAAAGCCGCCTTGGAGGGCATGCTTGCTCCAGAAATCCGCGAAGAAGTCATCGGCCACGCGCGTGTTGATAAGATCTTCAACGCTAACAAGCTGGGCATGATCCTCGGTTGTCTGGTCACAGATGGGAAGATCCTGCGCGGGGCCTACGCGCGCATCTCTCGCGGCGAAGAGATGATCCACGAGGGACAAATCGCCTCGCTCAAACGCTTCAAAGATGACGTTAAGGAAGTCACTCAGAACTACGAGTGTGGGATCGTCTTGGATTTCCAAGAGGCCGCCGAAGGGGACATCATTGAGGCCTATATTCAGGTCGAAGAATCCGCGACTCTGAGCTGAGATGCGAGCACGCAAAGACTCTCCTACAGGAGTCCTCATCCAGCGCAAACTCGCCGAGATTCTCTTGCGCGAGAGCAAGGATCCACGCTTTCAGCAGGTCACCATCAGTCGCGTAGAGGCCGCTCGAGACAACTCCTTCGCCAAAGTGTATGTCTCCATGTTTCCCAGTGATCACGCCGAGGCAGTGGTCACTTCGCTCAATCGGGCGGCAGGGTTCTTCAGCCACCGCCTAGGCAAAGCCTTGTCGACACGGAATACGCCCAAGCTGCAATTTCATTTTGATGCGGGATTTGACTACAGCGTGGAACTCGAGCAGACGCTGCGCAAAGTAAACACGCCCGAAGACGAAGCCTCCCATGCTCCGGATTCTGAACATTGACAAGCCCGTTGGGTGGACCTCTTTCGACGTTGTGCGCTTCTTGCGTCGTCACTTTCAGGAAAAAAAAGCAGGGCACTTAGGGACCTTAGACCCGTTGGCTTCAGGAGTTCTGCCCGTTTTTTTAGGAAAAGCGACGAAGTTGATTTCGCTGTTCAATGAACAAGACAAAGTGTATCGTGCGACCCTTCGTTTTGGCGTGCGCACCGATACTTTCGACGCCGAGGGACAGATTCTTGAAGAACGCGATGCGTCCCAACTCACAGAGCACCAAGTCCTCCGCTGGCTGCAGACCCATGAGGGCTGGCAAGAACAAGCAACGCCTGCGTATTCTGCGGTCAAGATCAACGGGGTGCCGGCCTACGAGCTGGCACGCCGAGGCCACACCGTAGAGACCAAGTCGCGGCGCGTCTGTTTGGAAGCTCTGCGCTTAGAGCGGTTCACGGCGCCCGATGCAGAGATTACCGTGCACTGCTCCAAGGGGACTTACATCCGCGCGCTCGCCGAGCAGATCGGCCAAGACCTCGGCGTCGGCGCTCACTTGATCGCGCTGCGGCGCTTAGGCTGCGGCCTCACCTTTCAGATTGAAGACGCCATCTCGCCTGACGAGCTTGCGCAACACGATTCGCCGCTGATAGACCCCGCGCGGGTTCTTCAAACCTTTCCAAAGCTGCAACTGTCTCCTGCAGACCGCGGAAAAATCGCTCAGGGACAGGCTGTGCGGGTTCCTTCGCCATTACCCCAGCAGACTGTCTCACTTGGTTCTACTACAAACGACTGGTATCAAGTCGGCGACGAAACACCGGAAATCTGGGCCCTAGGCTGCCTCCGGCAAGATGCGCACGGATACCTCTTCCAACCGAACAAAGTTTTGATTTGAGGAGTTCTCTCTCATGTTGACCAAAGAACAGAAAAACGAACTCATCCGCACCTATGGCAAAGATGAGAAAGACAGTGGCTCGACCGAAGTACAAATTGCGCTGCTCACAGCTCGCATCACCTACCTCACCGAGCACTTTAAAAAGCAGCCCAAAGATTTCCACTCCCGTCGGGGCCTGCTACGTCTTGTTGGACGTCGCCGCAATCTGCTCAAGTACCTCAAAGCTCAGAGCCCAGAAGTGCACCAAGAGCTGACCGCAAAGCTCGGCATCCGCAACAAATAATCTCTGACGCGGGCTCGTGTCCGCGTTCCCAACCCCGCTCATCCGCAAACAGGAAACCCCCTGCAACTGGTCACGTCGTTCGTCACGCTCTCTCCTGTCGCTCGCTCTTCGCATCCCGACTCTTTCGGCACGTTGTCGCGTGGGGGCTATCCGTCCCTACAGACATCCACGAACGCGCATCTGATCATTTCGTCTAATCTCCCTTCATTTTAAGGAGCCCTCATGGAAACCGTAGAAGTCGCCTTTGGTAAGGCTACTCTCTCAATTGAAACCGGCAAAATGGCCAAGCAGGCCAACGGATCGGTCCTCGTTCGCTACGGAGACACCGTTGTCCTCGTCGCCGCCACCGCCGAAAAAGGATCTGGCGCAGGCGCCGACTTCTTTCCTCTCTCTGTTCACTATGTTGAAAAATCGTATGCCGCAGGCCGTATCCCTGGCGGATTTTTCAAGCGAGAAGGCCGCCTCTCCGATGCAGAGACCTTGATTTCTCGCTTGATTGATCGCCCTCTGCGCCCTTCTTTTGACGAGAACTATCTCGCCGAAACGCTGATCATGGCGACCGTTCTCAGCTATGACCTCGAAAATGAAGCTGACGTCGCCGCGATGGTCGGCGCCTCTGCGGCCCTAGCGATCTCAGACATTCCCTTCTACCAACCCATCGCAGGTGCTCGAGTCGGGCGCATCGACGGCGAGTTTGTGCTCAATCCTTCCAAGGAGCAGCAAGCCGAGAGCGAGCTCAACATCTTCATGGCTGCATCAAAAGACGCCATTTTGATGGTAGAAGGCGAAGCCCGCGAAGTGAGCGAGACCGTCATGTTGGACGCGTTGTGGTTCGGACACGAACAAATGCAGCCGGTCATCGCCATGCAAGAAGACTTGATGAAGCGCTGTGGCAAGCCCAAGCGTGAGGTCAGCGTGCCTGAGATCAACGCCGACTTGCGCGAGAAAGTCACCGCGCTCAGCTTACCGAAAATGCAGGAAGCGCTACAGATCACCGATAAGCAAGAGCGCTATCAGCGACTGGACGAAGTGAAAGACGAAGTGCTCAGCGAATACTTTGGGGACGCAACCCCCGAAGAAGAAGCCTTAGGCCAAGCCAAGACCGTCATCAGCGATGTGAAGAAGCGCACCATGCGTGAGCGCATCCTCAGTGACCAAATCCGCATCGACGGGCGCGGCCCCAAAGAGATTCGGCCCATCGAGTGCGAAACGCGCATCCTGCCGCGCGCGCACGGCTCGGCTTTGTTCACACGTGGTGAAACGCAAGCCCTCGCCGTAGCGACCCTGGGCACGCAAGAAGATGAGCAGATGACTGACTCTCTCTCTGGGACGTCGTACAAAAACTTTATGCTGCACTACAACTTCCCCAGCTTCTGCGTTGGAGAAGCCCGCCCCCCGCGTGGCCCTGGACGCCGTGAGATTGGCCACGGTCACCTCGCCGAGCGCGGCCTCAGCGGCATGCTCCCAACAAAAGAAATCTTCCCCTACACCGTACGTTTGGTTTCCGAAGTGCTGGAATCCAACGGTTCTTCTTCCATGGCGACGGTCTGTGCCGGTTCGCTCGCGATGATGGACGCTGGCATCCCCTTGAAAGCGGCGACGGCTGGCATCGCGATGGGGCTGATCTACGATGACGGAAAAACTTCTATTTTGTCAGACATCTTGGGAGATGAAGATCACCTCGGCGACATGGACTTCAAGGTCGTCGGCACGACGGAAGGCATCACCGCTCTGCAAATGGACATCAAAATCAAAGGGCTCACCCGTGAGATTGTCCAGCAATCTTTAGAGCAAGCTCGTGAAGGCCGCCTGCACATCCTCGGCATCATGAATGAGTCTATTGAGAAGCCACGCGCGGGGCTGTCGAGCCACGCGCCTCGCTTCGTCACCCACAAGATTCCACCCGACAAGATCGCAGCAGTCATTGGCCCAGGCGGGAAGGTCATCAAAGGCATCGTTGAGAAGACCGGCGTCAAGATCAATATCTCCGACGACGGCATCGTCTCCATCGCCTCTCGTGATCACAAGGCGGTCGACGCTGCGCTGCAAATCGTTCAGGATCTGACCCGCACCGTGGAGATCGGCGCGACCTACAAAGGAACCGTCAAACGTGTGGTGGACTTTGGGGCTTTCGTAGAAGTTCTGCCCAACACCGAAGGCTTAGTGCACATCTCGAACTTGGCCGAAGGGCGCGTGGGCCGCGTCACCGACGTGGTGCGTGAAGGCGACGTCGTCGACGTCAAGGCCATGGGTCTTGACAAGCGTGGCAAGCTCCAGCTCAGCATCAAAGACGTCTGAGCCTTCGCACAAAAGCTGCATCTCCAGTCGGCATTGTTTGCCGACTGCGACGGGTCCTTCGCCCCGCCGCTTCCTCGTTTTTAGTCAGGAGAACCTCATGAAGACTTGGTCTAGTTTCTTCGGTCTGTTGCTGCTCAGCGGCACAGCTTTTGGTGAATCCATCGACGAGCGCTGTCTACAAAACGGAACCTCCGCTTGCGTAGACTGGGAAAACGGCGTGGTGCTCGCGGATGGCATCGGTGTTCCTTCGGAGAGCGCCCGCTCGGAAGCACAGCGCAGCGCTAGCGCACAACGTGCCGCTCGTTTAGATGCCGCCCGTAACGCCCTAGAGATGGTCAAAGGCATCAACCTCAGCTCCAACACAACGATGGAAGAGGCGATGGTCACCAGCGACAGCATCCGCTCTCAAGTACAGGGCAAGGTCTATGGCTTGCGCCCGATGGGAGAACCACGCTACTTCTCCGATGGCAGCGTGAAAGTCCGCGTCGAAGCCCAGCTGCGACAGATGGTGCCACAGGTCGCGTTCTTTCAACCTCCTGTAGAGATCGCGCCTCCCGTAGAGATCACCTCTGCTAGCGACAACGCCCCTACCCGCATTGACATGAACCGCGTGTACACCGGACTGGTGATCGATGCCCGCGGAACCGGAGCGCAACCCGCGATGTCGCCACGTGTCTTTGACGAAGAAGGCAAAGAACTCTACGGATCCGCCTACGTCGACCGTGAGTTTGTGCTCAAGCACGGCATGGCTGGCTATGTCAAAACCTTAGAACAAGCCCAAGAGAATGACCGCGTCGAAGGCAACCCGCTAGTCCTCAAGGCCGTCGGGATTGCAGGCGAGAACAAGACCGATCTCGTCTTGAGTGACAGCGACGCCGACCGCCTGCGGGAGCTTGCCGCCAACCTCAACTTCCTGCGGGAAGCCCGCGTCGTCATCCTCGTCGACTAACCGCCTCCTGATCTCGCAGGGCGAAGCAATTTCGCCTTGCTCTCCTCCTCGTTCGCAGTACTCTCCTCTTTTTCGCCGCCAATGAAGACGGCACCCGCGCATCTCGTATCCTTGGTGAGGTCTTATGAAAAATTCTTGGTTTAGAATGTGTCAACGCTTCTTAGTCGCAATCGCTCTCGTCTCCACTTTTGCTCTGGTCTCATGCGCCAGCGGAGACTCTGACTCTGCATTCGATAACATCACCGACAGCCTCAACACCGATTTGGTCGCCGATGACAGCGATGAAAACTCCGAAGGCGATGGCGCAGACACCAGCACAGACGACGACAGCGACAGTGACTCAGACACCACAGACACCAGCGACAGTGACTCAGACACCACAGACACCAGCGACAGTGACTCAGACACTAGCGCAGACGACGACAGCGACAGCGACTCAGACACTAGCGCAGACGACGACAGCGACAGCGACTCAGACACCAGCGACAGTGACTCAGACACCAGCGCAGACGATACAGACAGCTCCGATGCGACAGATGATTCCGAAGATGATTCCGATGCGTCTGACAGCGACTCAGGGAGCGCCGTTGTGGAGGTCGCCTATTCCTGCGCCGAGATGGTCGGCGACAATGTCAACAACGGGAACACCTACACGTATGCGAAGTTAGGGACCACGCACACCCATCAATCGGCGGTCACCGTGTCAGGGAGCAGCTGTGTGGTCTCGGGCAACGGCGTCCCCGACCATGACTTCGGGATTGCGAATGCGCCGGGGTCAGACTTCGCAGAGAACGCAAAAGAATACACCGTCACGACTTCCCCCACCCAAGCCGCCGCCTCCACAGCGCTGAGCCTGCGGATCGTGGACGGGGTCGTGCTCAACGGTCTGCCCATCGACTTCTTCCCCAACGAGTGTTACGAGAAAGACCAAGGAGACACTACGAGCTGCGACGGCTCCGACTACATGTACAACCCTGGGACCTCTGACACCGCCATCGCCAACCGCCTAGGCTTCGACAACAACAACGCGCATCCGCAGCCCGATGGAACCTATCACTACCACGGAGACCCCAAAAACTATGCCGCAGACACCCTCAACCCTGTGGCCTACGCCGGTGACGGATTCCCCATCTATGCGTACTATCAAGATGCAAATGGAGACGCTCAAAGAGCGACCTCTGGCTACACCCTGAAGTCAGGAACGCGTACCGGTGGTGGCGGCGGTGCCTACGACGGAAAGTACATGAGCGACCATGAGTTCACCAACGTGGGCAATTTGGACGAGTGCAACGGCTCCGATCAGCTCACTGCCGATGGCTCTTACGCCTATTACTTCACCGATGACTTTCCCTATCTTCCCTACTGCTTGAAGGGCACACTCGACGATTCCTTCAACAAATAATCGCTTCTTGGCAGCGCTCACTTCTGGTGGGCGCCGCGCGCTGATCTCCTGCCCATGACCACCTCGCTGTCCTCCCAAAAAATTCGCATCCTCCCTGAGTCGCTGATCAACAAGATTGCCGCTGGCGAGGTCGTCGAACGCCCGGCCTCTGTGGTCAAGGAGCTGGTTGAGAACGCGATCGATGCGGGCTCCTCACAGCTGCAAGTGACCGTCAAAAACGGAGGCAAAGACCTGATCCAAGTCCTGGACAACGGCGGGGGTATGAGCGAAGCCGACGCACGCTTTGCCGTCGAACGCCACGCGACCAGCAAGATTTACACAGACGACGACCTGTTCCAGATTGAGACCCTCGGCTTCCGTGGAGAAGCGCTGGCTTCCATCGCGGCTGTGTCTCACTTTGAGCTCACGACATGCGCAGGCGAGGACCAAAGCGGCGTGCGCTTGGTGATGAAAGGCGGGCGTTTAGAAGAGATCAGCAAGGTCGGGTTCCCCCAAGGAACCCGCATCAAGGTCGAGCAGCTGTTCTTCAACACGCCGGCGCGTCTGAAGTTCTTGAAGAGCACACCAACCGAGATGCAGCACATCCAGCAAGGGATCATCAACCAGTCGCTGGCGCACCCAGAGCTGCAGTGCAAACTCGTGCACAATCAACAGGTGCTCTTGAGCCTCAGCGGCGACTCCACCCTTGAAGAACGCGTGCATCAGCTGTTTGGGGAAGAGTTCCGCGACGGACTCCAAGAGGTCCGACACGAAGAGACCTATCTGCGCTATCACGGCTGGATTTCGATTCCAGAGCGAGTGCGCACCAGCCGCCGCTGGCAATATCTATTGGTCAATGGGCGCTTTGTGAAGTGTCCCTCGATTCAGCGCGCCATCTACCAAAGCTACGGCGCGTTTCTGAGCAAAACGCAGCATCCGGCTTTTTTTCTGCACTTGCACCTCCACCCCAGCGAGATTGACGTCAACGTGCACCCTGCCAAAACAGAGATCCGCCTGCGCAACAGCCAGGTCGTGCACACGATTCTGCAAGATCACCTTGGCAAGGCGCTGCGTCACAAAACGAAGCTGCGGCTCTTTGGGCGGGAGAATGGCGCGGCGTCCCGCACACTTTCGGCTCCCCAAAGGCAGTCTGCGCTCCCATTAGCAGACGACCTCCCCCCTCAGCAAACGATTCAGGAAGCGCATCCCAGCGACGACACCGCGCCAGCCAGACGACCTTCGCGCTCTGCGCCCACGCCACCCACAGCGCCTGCAACCTCCCTTGACCACAGCCCTCCTTCTCGCGAGGTGCGCCAACCTGAGGTGACGCCTCCTCCGGTGCCCCGCGCGGCGGACCAGCCCACGCCCTCCGCAACTGAAGCGCTCTCCGAGAACATTGAGCTTTGGCCGAGAGACGCGTGGCGCCACGAACGCTTCACCCCCATTGCACAAGTCCTCGAGTGCTATCTCCTCGCAACCGAACCGGAGGGATTGGTGCTCTTTCACACACAACGCCTGCATGAGCGGCTGCTGTACGAAAAATATCGCGCGGACTTCTTGGAGAAACAGAGCGAGACGCGAGTCTTTGCGACCCCTCGCTTGTTGAATTTTTCACCGCAAGATGTCGCTCTGCTCGACGCCCTCCTCCCGCTCTTGCGGCGAGGTGGCTTTGGGATCGAACCGTTCGGTGGGCGCACCTATGCCTTGCAGCAGCAACCGCACTTGCTGCCTGAAGACAAATCCGACGCGATGCTGCTCGACCTGATCGCCCAGAGCGCGCTCTTTGGCAAGCGAGGACGCGCCGATATGCTGCAACCAGATCTATGGCAAACCGTCGCGAAACACGCCGCGCTTCCAGCAACGAGCCCCCTCCCACCGACGGCGCAACAAGCGCTCCTTGGTCAACTCGAAGGACAAGCCCTCGACAACCGCGCGATAGACGGCGCCCCCCTCTGGTTTGCCCTCCCCCAGTCAGAGCTGAAACGCAAATTTCAGCAGCGCTTTTGATCCTTCCCGACCGTCAAACCTGGCGCGAACGTGAATGGGTAGGGGCGAAATAATTCTCGCCCTTGCTGGCTCAGCTTCGCTCACTTGTCTTTTGACAGTAGACCAACTAATCAATGCTTTTTGTCATACCATAATTAGGAGTTCTGCATGAGAACCCAAGCTTGGAAAACCGGATTGATTGCTTCCATGCTGTGGCTGCTCGCGGTGGCCGCGTCTGCTGCCGAGACCGTTCAGCTGCTGACCTATCACCTGCACCCACCCTTTGTGAACGCCCCACAACAGGGACTGACCTACGAGCTGGCGGCCTTCCTCAACCAGCGCAGCGCAGGAGAATACGAATTTGTCGTGCGCGAGTTGCCCCGCAACCGCCTCAACCAAATCATTCGGCGCGATGGCGCATGGATCACGCTGTGGTCAAATCCGCTGTGGTTTGGCGACAACGACCAGCAAAAATACCGCTGGATTGCAGTCCAAGCAGACTCCAACGCGGTCCTCTCTCCCCAAACGCGGCCCGTAGAATACACCAGCCCTGAAGTCCTCTACGGAAAACGCTTCGGCGGCATGCTCGGCCACCGCTATGTCGGCATTGACGACTTGGTGACCGCTGGAAAAATCGAGCGTATTGACGGTCGCAATGAGCGACAAAACCTTCGGCTCGTGGCCAGAGAACGCTTAGACGTGACCATCCTACCCGGCTCGACCACCCGCTATCTGCTCGCCGAGATGAAGCTGCAGGACGCCGTGCACGTCTCTGCGACGCCACACTCCGTCTATCTGCGACACTTCTTCACTCCACCTTCTCGTCCAGATCTCGCCGCGTTTTTAGAGAGCATCGACTGGCAACAGGACACAGCGTGGCGCGCGCTGCGGCAATCTTTCGGGTTCTAAGCCTCGCTTGCCATGAGACTCTTCCCCAGAAAAAGCGGGGGCTCCGGTCAACTGGGACTGTTGCTCCTGCGCCGCGTTTTCGGCATTTATCTATTGCTCGCGCTCGTCGTGACGTTGGTGCACGTGGCGCTGGAATATCGCCACCAAGCCCAGCTCACACGCCACAACCTACAGCGCGCAGAAGAGATCCTCTCGCCTGTGCTGAGCAAGGGGCTGTGGCATCTGGACCCCGTCTTGATTGACTCCACCGTCGCAGGCGCGATGCGGTTCCCTGACATTGTCGGTGTCAGCTTGCATGACCCCTATGAGGCCGCGCTGGGGCGACGGGGCCTCCTCGCCATAGACCAACAACAGCAGCCTTCCGTGGACGTGAATGGGGCGGTCGTCCCCGTCCCTGAAGACGTGCAGTTTGTGGAGAACCTGCTGGAGCACCGCTTCTCGCTGGAAGAAAACGGCGAGTTCTTAGGCGAAGCCCGCTTCTACTCCAGTCCGGCGGTGGTGATCGCCAAGCTAGAGAACAGCCTGCTCCTCATCTTGCTCAGCGCTCTTGTGAAGACCACCGCGCTCTGGCTGCTGTTTCTCTTCTTCGCCCATCGCTTCCTTGGACGACCGCTCACGCGCGTCACCAACACGCTACGCTCGCTCCACCCAGAGCGCCTCTCAGAGCACCGTCTCCCTCTGCAAGGTTTACACGGAGAGCTGGAGCTGTTGGGGACAGCCTTCAACCGCACGCTCGACCGCTTGCACGACGCGCAGCAGCAACAACGACAGAACGAGGAGGAGCTGCGGCAGCTCTTGGAGGAACTCCAGCGCTCTCATGACGACTTGCAGCAGACGCAGCAGCAGCTGATCCAGTCCACCAAAATGGCCACAATGGGAGAGATGTTGGCGATGATCGCGCACCAGTGGCGCCAGCCGCTCTCTGTGATCAGCACCGTCGCTTCAAACATGGGGCTCCAAATTCGGCTCCAGAAGCAGACGCCCGAAACGCAACAGCAACAGCTGGAGAAGATCCAACAGACCACCCAATTCCTGTCGCGCACCATCAACGATTTCCGCAACTTCTTCCGTCCCGACCGCACGCTTCAGGTGGTCGCGCTCCAAGAGCCGCTCCAACACGCGTTTCATCTGCTTGAAGAGAACTTTGCACGTCAGCACATCCACGTGCACTGGGAGCTACAAACGCTCCCTGAGCAACCGGTTTATTCCAACGAGCTGCAACAAGTTGTGCTGAATTTGCTCAAGAACGCCCATGACGTCCTGCTGGAGCGCGAGATCCTCGAAAAACAGCTCTGGATTCGGCTGCGCCTCACGACCGAACACATCCCGCAGATCGAAATTGAAGACAACGCTGGCGGCGTCCCAGACTCCATTCGGGGCCGTATTTTTGAGCCTTACTTCTCTACCAAAAGCGAACTCAATGGAACCGGTCTCGGCCTCTACATGAGCAAAATGATCATCGAAGACCACATGCAGGGACAGCTCAGCGTCGAGAACACCGCACGCGGTGCTTGTTTCTGCATCTCTCTGCCCCCGCTCGCTGAGGTCGCCTCGGCGTAGAGCCGCTGCTCGCACTGCGCGCTCACAACTTCTTGCGCTTGGCGTTCTCGCTCGGTTTGGCGCTGCGCAGTCTGTGGGTTGGATGCTGGCTCACTGTTGTCTCCCAAAAATCAGGTTGTCAATTTCCAAAAATTAGTCTAACAAAATTCGCTCACGAGACATCAGACATCTGAAGAATTATCTCAATATTTGAATATTGACGGACAAAAATTTCTCAGGAGGGGCCGATGCTGCTGCGCGTGGACAAGCCGCTGAACAAGCGCGTGCAAGAGGCGCTGTTGCAGTTGATTCGGGAAGAGCAGCTGCAACCCGGCGATCAAGTACCGACCGAAGCCGAGCTGAGCCAGCGCTTCGGCGTGGGGCGCTCCTCGCTGCGGGAGGCGATGGGCAATCTGGTCGATCAGGGCATCTTGGAGAAGTCTCACGGACGCGGGACGTTCCTGCGGCAGCTGCCGGTCATGCTCGCGAGTGGCCTAGAAGAGCTGACGAGCGTAACAGAGCACATTCGTAACGTCGGAGCGGTCCCTTCTACCGGGCGAATGCAGGTCTCTGCAATCGAAGCCGACGAAGCGCTCGCGCTCAAACTCCAAGTGGCTCTCGGCACCGCCTGCTATCGCATCGAGCGAGTGCGGCTCGCCGACAGCGTCCCTGCCGCCTACTGCATTGACATCATTCCGCAGCACTTACTGCCCTCGGCCCTCTCTCAAGCATCCTTCGCCGAGTCGCTCTTTGATTTGTTGAGCGAGCATCACCACCCTGTGTCGCACACCGAGAGCCGCATCACCCCAACGGTCCTCACCCGCGACGACCTCCCCGAACTAGAGAGCGAGCAAGCTTTCTTTCTGCTGTTTGAAGAGGTCAACTACGACGTCCGCGGCGTCCCAGTTTGTTACAGCAACGACTACTACAGCAGCCAAGTCTTTGAGTTTAAGATCATCCGCAAGCGCAACCTCAAATAGCCTAGAGGAACCTATATGGAATATCGTCAACTCACGACGGAGACCGTCCCGACCTATCTGCGAGAGCTGCCGGAGTTGCTGGGAGTCTTCTCTAGTTTTGACGACCTGCACGTGGAGGAAGTCGGCGATGGCAACCTCAACTTTGTGTACAAAGTCCACAACCGCCAGAACCCCGCCGAGACGGTCGTTGTCAAGCAAGCGGTACCGTTCCTGCGCATCGTAGGAGAGTCGTGGCCGCTCTCGCGCTCTCGCATGAACTTCGAGATTGAGGCGCTGGCCCATCAGGCTCAGTTTTGCCCGCAGCATGTGCCGCAGGTGTTCCACGCCTCGAAAGAGATGTCGCTGGTTGTGATGCAGAACCTCAACCGACACGCGGTGCTGCGCGGTGAAATGATCCAAGGCAAGGTCTTCCCCAAGCTGGCGGATCACGTCTCGACTTTCTTGGCAAACACGCTCTTCCCCACGACCGACCTCTGCCTGAGCGGCCCAGAAAAGAAGGCGCTGGTGGCCAAGTTCATCAACCCGGAGCTGTGCCAGATCACCGAGCAGTTTGTGCTGACAGACCCCTACGAAGACAGCCCGACGAACGTCTATCACGAGCTAGTCACGCAAGCCGACAAGGACTACCTGCAGCAAGATGAGCAGCTCAAGGTTGCGGTCGCGGAGATGAAGTACGCCTTCATGAACCACGCGGAGGCGCTGCTGCATGGAGATCTGCACATCGGCAGCATCATGGCCAACGAGGAGGAGACTTTCATGATTGACCCCGAGTTCGCTTTCTTCGGACCGATTGGTTTTGACGTCGGGGCGTTCATCGGGAACCTCTTCCTCGCGTATTTCGCTCACGAAGTCCGTCAACAGATGCTCGGGCGCGAACCTTACGAGTATCGCAGCTGGATCCTCCGCACCGCGGAGGCGACGTGGCACGGCTTCCACAGCAAGTTTGAGCAGAACTGGCTCGCTCATGAGCCCCAGAACCCATCCCACTACTGGAGTTATCCTGGCGGATCACGCGGCTTTGCGATGCAACGGCGCAAGTTCTTAAACCACATTTTTACGGACATGGTGGGGTTTGCGGCCTGCAAGATGATGCGTCGGATCTACGGCCTCGCGAAGGTCGCGGACATCGCTGAGATCCCCGACCTGCCTGCCCGCCTTGCCGTGGAGCGCAATGTGTTGCGCATGGGCAAAATCATGGTCACGCAGCGGGAGCAGTTCCACGACATCGAAGAGCTGACGGCTCTTGCCAACGAAATCTCTCCGTTGCGCTGAAGCATGAAAGCCCTCGTCGAAGCGCAACACATCGCAAAGTCTTTTGGAGCGACGCAAGCGCTGCGCGGTGTGTCCTTCTCGTTTTATGCAGGAGAAATCTTCGCCTTGGTCGGAGCGAACGGCGCAGGGAAGTCCACGCTGATTAAGATCATCTGTGGCTATTACGAAGACTTTGAAGGTGAGATCCTGATCGATGGACAACCGGCGCGCTTTCACAGCCCGCAAGATGCCTTCGGCAAGGGCATCCGCACCGTGCATCAGATCATCAACCAAGGCGTGATCCCGACGATGAGCGTCGCCGAAAACCTCGCGCTGCACGAACTCCTCGATCCCGCGTCGGGGATGCGTTACCGCCGCGCGTACATCCGCCAGCGCGCCCAAGAAATCGCCGCGCCAATGGAGCTGCAGTTTAAGGACTGGGATCAACCAGTCTCTGACTTGTCCCAGAGTGACCGCCAACTGATCAGCATCGCGCGCTCTTTGGTCGGGCAACCCAAGCTGCTGATTCTAGATGAACCCACCTCGTCGATCAGTACACGGGAAGCCGAGCGGTTGTTTCAAAAGCTGGAGCAGCTGCGACAAACTGGCGTAGCGATTGTGTATGTCTCGCATCGGCTGCACGAAGTTGAACGACTGGCGGATCGCGCCGGCGTAGTTCGTGACGGCAGCAAGAGCGCAGAGCTGACGCGCCCGATCCGCTCTCAGGACTTGGTGCGAGCGATGGTGGGCGAAATCGAACAAGACGCCGCGGCGAGCACTCGCCGACGGTCTCAGCGGGCGCCGCGGCTCGAGCTGCGCAATCTGGTCGTGCAAGCGGGAGCGCCGCCTTTGAACCTCGACCTGCACGCGGGCGAAATTGCTGGAATCACAGGTCTGATCGGCGCGGGAAAGTCTGAACTCGCAGAAGTGCTCTACGGGCTGCGGGAGCCCATCTCCGGCACCATCCGGCTAGACGGAGAGCCGCTGCAGCTCACGTCGGTCGCCGCCGCGATTCGCCAAGGCATCCACTTGGTGCCGGAAGACCGCAGCAACCGCGCCGTGATCCCCAATTTCTCCGTGTGTCAGAATCTGTCGCTGCCGTTTTTGCGCGATTTCAGCTGGTCGGCGTTGATGCAACCGCGCCGCGAACAACAAGAAGCCGAGCGGCTAGTGCACGACTTGGGCGTCAAGTGCGCTGGCATCCAAGCCCTCATCACGAGCTTGTCGGGCGGGAACCAGCAGAAAGTGATCGTCGCGCGCTGGTTGCAGAAGAAGTTCCGCGTCTTGGTGCTCGATGAGCCGTTCCAAGGCGTGGACATCAAATCGCGCCACGACATCATTCAGTACTTGCGCGAACAACTGCGCGACGAGGTCGTCTTGGTGCTGGCTGCGGATCTCGATGAGATTCTGGAGGTCGCAGACCGCGTGCTCGTACTCAACCACGGACGTCTAATGGGCGAGCAACCCCGCGATCAATTGGAACGTCCACAACTGCTAGATTGGATCTCCGCAACGCCTACAGGTGCCCATGTCTGAAGCCTCTGTCACAACGCACACCTCAGCGTCGGCAGCCAAAACCAAGTTTGACCCGAAGCCGTTCGCGATTCGCTACGGATTCCTGCTCGTGCTGTGCGGCATGTTTGGGACGTTTAGCGTGCTGGAGCCAGCTTTTCTGACATGGAGCAACCAATTCTCGATTCTGCTGGGCATCGCGATCTACGGCATCCTCGCGCTGGGGGTGACCTTCACGCTTGTGGTGGACGGGCTGGATTTGTCGATCGGCGCTGTCGCCGCGCTAAGCGTGATGATCTCTTCGTACTGCATGGTGATCTTAGAGCAGGGCGCCGTCGTGAGCATTTTGGTGTGCTTGGCGCTCGGAGCGCTCGTTGGGCTCTGCAACGGGCTGCTTATCGTCAAGATGAAGATCCCCGATTTGCTCACTACGCTTGGCATGATGTTCTTGATTCAGGGGATTCAGTTGATCCCTTCGGCCGGGCGAACCATCAGCGAAGGCATGCTGCTAGAGGATGGCGAGGAAGCCCTTGGCTTCTTTGATGAAGACTTCTTGTTTTTGGGGCAGGGGCGACTCTTGGGCGTGGTACCGATCCCGGTGATCGTGATGCTCGTGATCGCGTTGCTGGTGTACATCGTCTTGGATCACACCCGCTGGGGGCGTGTGATGTACGCGATTGGCGGCAACCCAGAAGCGTCACGACTCGCGGGGGCGCCTGTCAACACCTACCGCATCATGGCGTATGTGATCAGCGGCACGATTGCATCCATTGGCGGCGTGCTGCTCGTCGCGCGAGTGGGCGTGGGAGACATCACGAGCGGTACCGGTCTGCTCCTAGATGCCGTCGGCGCGGCGTTGATTGGGTTCGCGGTCTTCGGCGTGCGCCGCCCCAACCCGTTCGGCACGCTCGTCGGTGCGATCTTCATTGGCATGCTGCTCAGCGGCCTGACCATGCTCAGCCTGCCGTACTACACGCAAGACTTCATCAAAGGCGGCGTGCTGGTGCTTTCGCTGATGTTCACCTTCGCGCTCGCCAAGCGCTCTTGACTTCCCCGATGGTCGGGGGTTCCAGCGGAAGGATGTTCCGCGTGTTTGTTTGGAGGTTCTCATGAAAAAGCTGATTTCCGTGCTGGCGACGCTGTTGCTGGTGCTCACCTTGTGGGTGAGCGTCTCCTTTGCGCAAAAGGCGATCCCCGGCGCGCCGCCACCTTTTGATGGCTCCCGTCCCTTGAAGGTCGCTCTGATCCAATTGCTCGTGGAAGGCGAGTTCATGCAGACCTTCCGCTCCGGCGCGCAGCGTCAAGCCGAGATGCTGGGGATGGAGTTTTTTGCGCTGAACACCAAGAACGCTGACAACAAAGCCCAAGCCGATGCAGTAGACCGCGCCATTAGCCTCGGAGTGGACGCGATCCTGCTGAGCCACGGGCGCCCTGAGACCATGCGCGAACCGATTCAGCGCGCGCTGGACAACGGAATCCGTGTCGTGGCGTTTGACATCTACTTTGAAGACCTGACGCACATCGTGACCCACATGGCCCAAGATGACGTCCTGCTCGGCAAGATGGCGCTCGACGGGCTGGTCGCCGACTTCAACGGGAAGGCAAATGTCGGCTACATCTACGTCCCAGGCGTGCTGCCACTCGACAAGCGCGACTCCAGCTTCACCAAGATCAAGGAAGACTACCCAGGCATCCAAGAGATCGCGCGCCACGGCACGCTGGAATCGCCCATCTCCACCAAGAACGCCGATCAGGTGAAGGCGACGCTGCAAGCCAACCGCAACATCAACGCGTACTTCGCGCCATACGATGAGTTCGCCAAAGGGGTGGTGATTGCCCTGCGAGAGTTGAACATGAGCGACAAGGTCAAGGTCTACAGCGCAGACATCAGCACCGCTGACATCCGCCAAATGACTCAAGCCGGCAGCCCGTGGGTCGCGACCGCCGCGACGAACCCTGCAGCCATCGGCGCAACCGGCATCCGCGCCTTGGCGATGAAGCTCACCGGAGAGTGGTTGCCCCAAGAGATCACGATCCCGCCGATGCTCTTCACCCAGCAGATGCTGCGCGACAACGACGTAAAGCGCTTCAACGACCTGTTTGAAAAGTTCCCTGAGTTCAACACCGTCGATCGCGCCAACGCGGCGTGGATTCCACGGGACTCCTCAGGCAAATTCTGACCTACGTTTGGAGTACATCATGACCATCCCCGCGACCATTCACTGGGAAGACGAAACCCTCACGCTGCTGGACCAGACCGCGCTGCCGACGCAGGAAGTCCTGCTGCAGCCCGACTCGGTAGAGGCTGTCTTTGAGGCGATCCAAAAGCTGCGGGTGCGAGGGGCGCCAGCGATTGGCATCGCGGGGGCGTATGGTCTGGTATTGGCGATGCAAACGCGGCGTGGTCTGTCGGTGGAAGCGTTTCGACGCGAGCTGCAACGCCAAGCGGATTATCTGAACAGCGCTCGCCCAACGGCGGTCAACCTGAGCTGGGCGCTGCGCCGCCTCGTAGAGAGCGCTGTCGAGCTGTCCTCCAGCGAGGCGATCTATCAGCGACTGCGCCAAGAAGCCGAAGCAATCCACGCCGAAGATCGTCAGCTTTGTCGAGGCATTGGCACGCACGGACTGCCGCTCATCACCGCAGGCTGTGGTGTGTTGACGCACTGCAACGCCGGGGCGCTCGCGACGAGTGAATTGGGTACAGCGACCGCGCCGATGTACCTCGCGCATGAGCGCGGCGTGCCGTTTCGTGTGTACTCCGACGAGACGCGCCCGCTGTTGCAAGGCTCTCGTTTGACGGCGTGGGAACTCCAGCGCGCAGGCATCGACGTCACGACGATCTGCGACAACATGGCCGCTGCGATCATGCAGGCTGGCTTGATTGACGTAGTGATCGTCGGCACAGACCGCGTCGCCGCAAACGGAGATGTCGCCAACAAGATCGGGACGCTGGGCGTGGCCATCCTCGCCCAGCACTTCGGAGTCCCCTTCTATGTGGCGTGTCCAGCGTCCACGATTGATTTGCGCACCGCGCAGGGTTCCGACATTGTGATTGAAGAGCGCGGCGCCGAAGAAGTCACCCACTTTGGGGAGCGTCTCATCGCCCCTGAGAACATCCAAGTGCGCAACCCCGCCTTCGACGTCACCCCTGCCAGCTTGGTGACCGGCATCATCACGGAGCAAGGGATTCTACAAGCGCCTTATGACGAGACGCTACGAGCAGCGTACGCGGGAACCTGAGCGCAGCAAGCAGGACGCAACCCCGCCTGTGTCCAGACACACCGCGACGGAGACGCCGCGCACAGCTAGCAGAGGACACCGATGGGCCAACCGACGCGCGCGCCTCTTTGTGTATGCGGAAAAGTAGCCGGCGCGAGCTTCCAAACTGCCGCGAGAGAGCCCGCAAACTGAACCCTCGCGGTCCGCAACCGATTCCATCACGTCACAAGAAGTGGCGATCACCGTTCTGCAATGTGGATGGCAAACACGGACGGGTCATCTCCTCTTTGCACGAGTCAACACACATGTGGCAAGACCAAGCACGTCAGGTCGCGCGAGGCATCCGGCGACGCGTCTTTGAACATTCCATGCGCAACAATGGCGGCTATCTCTCGCAAGCCTGCTCCGCCGCCGAGTCCTTAGCGACCCTCTACACGCACGCAATGAACCTTGGCCCGAGCGTCGCTCCACCGCTTCCGCTTCCCTTTGCCGGCGTGCCATCGGCGCAAAATCCGGACGCCTTTACGGGCGCAGGCTACCATGGCGCGAAGCATCCCGATCGCGACCGCTTCATCATCAGCCCAGCACACTACGCGCTCGTGATCTATGCTGCGCTGATTGAGGTCGGGCGCATGGCCCCCGCAGCCTTGGAGCTGTTCAACCAAGATGGCGGCTCGGTCGAGATGATCGGCGCTGAGCACTCTCCCGGCATGGAAGTCACGACCGGCTCTCTGGCGCAAGGGCTGAGCATGGCGATAGGAGTAGCGATGGCGCGGAAGCGACGAGGCGAGCAGGGGCGAGTGTGGGTCTATGCCAGCGACGGTGAGTTGCAAGAAGGACAGACGTGGGAAGCCTTCGCGAACCTGCACAGCCACAGAGTCGATAACCTGACGGTGTATTTCGATGTGAACTCCCAGCAGTGTGACGGCGCGATGTGCGACGTGCTGCAAATCGAGCCCATCGCGGAGAAACTCCGCTCCTTTGGTGCCGAAGTGGTCGAGATTGACGGACACAATCTCGATGAAATCGCCGCCGCCACAGCGCGCCGTCCCCAAGGCAAAGCCGTCGCGATCTTGGCGCACACCTCCCCTTATGAAGGCATGGACTTTTTGCGGCAGCGCTTCCCCCGTCTGCACTACGTGCGCTTCAAAAACCGCCAAGAACGAGACGAGCTTGAGGCGGCGATCCGCGCTCAACTATACCCAGACACATCTTCAGCGACAGCGGTGACCCCGTCCAACGCGCTCGCAGGCGTCCCTGCTGGGCTGGGCATTTATGGCGCCCACGGCTCTCCTCAAGCGTCCGCTCCTCCGCCTCCACCGGGGCCATCTGCGCCGAGCAACTTGGTCTTCAAACCGTATGTCAAGGCGTTCTTAGAATTTGCCGGAGGACGCCCAGAAATTTTGTGTCTGTCTGCCGATTTGACAAGCTCGTGTGAGATCGATCAGTTCCGAGACCAATACCCCGAGCAGTTCGTGTCGGGTGGCATGGCCGAGCAGAACCTCTTGAGCATGGCAGGCGGCTTGGCACTGGAAGGCTTCCGACCGTTCGTCCACACTTTCGCGGTGTTTCTCTATCGTCGCCCGTATGACCAGCTCGTCAACTCGATCGCGTACTCCAACCGCAGGGTGCGGTTGATGGGTTTTTTGCCCGGCATCACCACGCCGGGGGGCATCACGCACCAAGCGATTGAAGACATCGCGGTGTTCCGCACGATTCCGAACATGACGGTGCTAGAGACCGGAGACGCGACCGAAGTGGAGACCGTGTTGCCGGTCGCAGACGACATCGACGGCCCTGTGTATGTGCGCGTCTTGCGGGGCGAGGTGCCACGCCTGTTCGACACCCCATTCCGCTTCAATGAACTGCGCGTCCTCAGCGAAGGCGCCGACGCGTTGGTGCTGACGGCGGGCATCACGACAGAGGAGGCCATGCGCGCTTCACAAGCCTTGCGTGACAAGGGCGTTCACTTGCGGCATTTGCATGCTTCCACCCTCAAGCCCTTCGCGCGCGAGCAGCTTCTGCAGCACTTGTCCCGCATTCGTGGTGGCGTCATCACGCTGGAGAATCACCTGATCACAGGCGGTCTAGGCAGCATCGTCGCCGAAATTTTGGCGGAGGAAGGCCTGAACAAGCGCTTGATCCGCCTCGGTCTGAACGATACCTTCGCGCACGGCGCAAGCCGACCTTACTTGATGAAGAAGTATGGGCTAGACGCGCTACGCTTGGTGCGCGCCGTGGAGGAGCTGCTGGGACACCGCACGGGGCTACAAGAGAGCGACCTCCACGCGGTGCGACTGGACGCTGTGCACAGCGCCGCAAAAGCCGAGGCGCTCTGATGGTTCAAGAACGCTTCACCGTCACCTATCAACTCGCTTGCTCGGCAGCCGAAGCGCCAGAGTGGGCGGAGCGCATCGCTCTGGAACAGACCGTCGAGTTGCCACGACACCTCGCCCCCCAAGGCTGGATTCGCGACGAGGTCATCGGGCGCTTGGAGCGATGCCGCGCGCTCAGTGAGCGCGCCACCGAGGTGCAGATTAGCTTCCCTGTGGAAGCCACGGCGTTTGAGCTCACGCAGCTGCTCAACGTCGTGTTTGGCAACAGCAGCTTGAACGCTGGCATTCGCGTCGCAGACATCGCGCTGTCGCCGCAACTGCAACAGACCTTCCAAGGTCCACGCTTTGGCCTCACAGGGCTGCGCGAACGGCTGGGCGTGGAGAGCAAGCCGTTGCTGATGTCTGCGCTCAAGCCGATGGGACTGAACGCCGAACAGCTCGCCAAGCTGGCGTATGACTTTGCGTTGGGCGGCGTGGACATCATCAAAGACGACCACGGGCTCAGCGATCAGCCATGGGCACCGTACGAAGAGCGCCTCAAACGCTGCGTGGAAGCGGTGAACCAAGCAAACGCTCAGACCGGAGGCAAGAGCTGCTACGCACCGAACGTCACCGCCGCGCCAGGAGAGATGACACAGCGGGCGTTGGCCGCGAAAGAGCTGGGCGCCGGCGCAGTCTTGATCTCACCCGGGCTGTGTGGTTTTGAGGGGATGCGCGCTCTGAGCAGAAATGTGGACTTTGGGCTGCCGATTGTCTCACATCCGGCGTTGTTGGGAGGCTTCGTTACGCATCCCCAGAATGGGATGACGCACGGGCTGCTGTTCGGCAAGCTCCAGCGCGTTGCGGGCGCAGATAGCAGCATCTTCCCCAACTATGGCGGGCGCTTTGGTTTCAGCCGCGAGGAGTGCTTGGAGATCGCGACGAGCTGCCTCCAAGCCGACGACACGCTGGCGGCGATGCTCCCCACGCCTGGCGGCGGGATGACCGCTGAGCGTGTCGTAGACATGCGCGAAGCCTACGGTGATGACGTGATGTATCTGGTCGGAGGCGGACTTTACGGGATGTCGCCGGATTTGGTCGCCAATGTGCGCCATTTCCTCAACTTGATCGGGCGTGGCTGACCTTCGCTGCTGCGGAGGCTCCCGCGCTGCTTGTGGTTTTCATCATCTTTCCTCTGAGGAGCAACGATGCAGGTTCAAGAACTTCGGCTACGTGAACAGATCATCGAGCAGTGCTTGTGGATGAACCGCTCAGGCTTGAACCAAGGCACGTCGGGGAACATCTCCGTGCGCTACGGCGACCAGATGCTGATCACGCCGAGTGGGATTCCTTACGCACAGTTGACCCCAGCGATGATTGCGCGGATGCCACTCCACGGACAAGGCGTGTGGGAAGGGCCACAGAAGCCCTCGACAGAATGGCGCTTTCATATGGGAATTTTGCAGGATCGCGCAGAGCTGCACGCCGTCGTGCACACCCACTCAACGTTTGCGACCACGCTCGCCCTCACCGGGCGCGAGATTCCCGCGTGTCACTACATGATCGCCGCGTTTGGAGGACCCAACATTCGCTGTGCGCCCTACTCCCGCTACGGCACGGAGCAGCTTGCCCAAGATGTCGTCCTCGCGATGAGAGACCGCAGCGGCTGCATTCTACAGAATCACGGGATGGTCACGGCAGGCCCAACGCTTGAGAAGGCGATGTGGTTCGCCGTCGAGCTCGAAACTCTCGCCAAGCAGTATTATCACTCGCTGCTGATCGGTGGTCCCCAAATCCTCAGCGATGCGCAAATCCAAGAGACCTTGGAGAGCTTCGAGACCTACGGGTTACAAATGGTCGAGGTCCAGCCCGACGACGTAGCCTAGCGACCGTCACCTCATGTCCTGATCTTGCTTTCTCCCGCATTGATAGAGATTCCATGCACAACCCCACAGCGATGCTCCTAGCAGACTGGCTCACCCCACCTCTCTTGCCCGTGCTGCGCGGGATCTCTCCGACAGAAGCCATCGCCGTCGGTGAGGTGCTGGTCGCTGCAGGGCTACGTGTTTTGGAGGTGACCTTGAACTCACCAGAGCCCTTGGCGAGCATCCAGCTGCTCTCAGAGCACTTTGGCGCCGACGCGCTTGTGGGCGCAGGAACCGTGCTGCACGCCGCAGAGGTGGCGCAAGTGCAGGACGCCGGCGGGCAATTCATCGTCGCACCCAATTTCAACGCGGAGGTCGTCCACGCGACCAAACAGGCAGGGCTGCTCTCGATTCCCGGCGTCTTCACGCCGACAGAGGCCTTCCACGCGTTGGCCGCTGGGGCCGACGCGCTCAAGCTCTTCCCCGGCGACGCGCTCAGCCCCAAGGTCTGCAAAGCGCTGCGAGCGGTGCTTCCCTCCAACACCACCTTGATCGTCACCGGCGGCGTCAACGCAGAGAACCTCTCGCAGTTTTTAGCGGTCACCGACGCCGTTGGGATTGGCGCGGCGCTCTATGCTCCGGGCAGATCGCCCGCACAAGTCGCCGCCGCTGCGCAGACCTTCTTGCAAGCTCTCCCCCCCACGGCGCCCAATGCCTGAGATCTTCTGTCTCGGAGAACCCCTCCTAGAGTTCAACGAAGAGTCCACAGGGACCTTCCGACAGCACTTCGGCGGAGACGTCTCAAATGTCGCGGTCGCGATTGCGCGGCAAGAGGGTTCTGCCGGAATGCTGACGAGAGTGGGCAACGACTCTTTTGCTGAGGCGCTGCTGCAGCTGTGGGCTCGCGAAGGCGTCGATGCCTCGTGGATCGTGCGAGATGAGGCCCCAACTGGGATCTATTTTGTGGAGCACCGCGCCGAGGGGCATGTCTTCAGCTACCGACGGGCGGGATCCGCGTCGAGCCGCTTGCGAACCTCAGACCTACCGTTCTCCGCCCTCCAGAGCGCCAAGTTGCTGCATGCCTCTGGCATCTCCCTCGCGATCAGCGACTCCGCCTGTGACGCGACCTTAGCCGCCATGCAGACGGCGCGCGCGTCTGGAGTGACGGTCTCGTTTGACACCAATCTGCGCTTGAAGCTGTGGCCACTGGAACGCGCCCGCGCCTTGATTCATCAAGCGGTTGCGCTGAGTGAGATCGTCTTGCCTGGGCTGGACGACGCCCAACAGCTCACCGGGCTCAGTGACCCTCACGCCATCGCAGACTTCTACTTGCGCTTGGGGCCTCGCATCGTCGCTCTGTCGCTGGGTTCTGAGGGGGTGTTCGTGAAAATCGCTGCCGGCGAGAGCCGACACCTGCCGGGCTACGTCGTGGACGTGCGAGACGCCACCGGCGCGGGGGATTGCTTCGACGGCGCGTTTCTGACGGAGTGGCTGCGCACAGGAGACGTCTTCACCGCTGCTCACTACGCCAACGCAGCCGCCGCGCTCTCTGTCCAAAGGTATGGAGCGGTCGCTTCGTTGCCAACCCGCGCCACAACCTGCGCAATGCTAGCAGCGGGCACATGAGTCGCTCGCTCCACGCTTTGCGCTCCGCGCTAGGAGACGCTACGTCAAGACAGCTGCCAGGGCTGGGACTCGCGGTCGGTATCGCCGTGGTCAGCGGGCTGCTCAGTACGTTGTTGGGAGAAGCGCTGCTCGGATTCGACAAGTCTCCCGTCTCACCTGTGATGCTCGCGATTGTGAGCGGGATGTGGATACGCAACCGCTTTGCGCTGTCGTCGTCGGTGCTGGTTGGGGTTCAGTTTGCGATGAAGCGGCTGCTGATCGTGGGGATTGTGCTGCTCGGGAGCCAACTCAGCGTGAGGGACATCTGGTCGATTGGGGTGGTGGGCTTGCCCATTGTGGCGGGCTGTATTTTAGGAGCGATCGGTTGCACGGCGCTGCTGTCTTCACTCTTGAAGCTGCCGAGCAAACTAGCCGCGCTGATCGCGGTGGGGACCTCTATTTGTGGCGTGACGGCGATCGTCGCGACGGGCCCAGCGATTCAGGCCAAGAAAGAAGAGATCGCCTATGCGGTCTCCGTGATTACCATCTTTGGGCTGTTCTCGACCGTGGCGTATCCTTACCTAGCGCATTGGCTGTTTCAGGGAGAGGCCACGCAGGTCGGGTTGTTTTTGGGGACCGCCGTGCATGACACCGCGCAAGTGACGGGCGCCGCGCTGCTCTTCGCGGATGTCTTTGGCAAACCGGAAGCGCTGAACACCGCGGTTGTGACCAAGCTGGTGCGCAATTTGAGCATGGTCTTGCTGATTCCAGCGATCAGCTACGCGTTTGCGCGGCAGGACGCTGCGCTTCGAGTGGACGCAGCGGGCACCGGCTCCTCTTGGCGGGAGCGGACGCTGCGCTTCGTGCCCACATTTCTCTTGTGGTTCTTGGGGCTCGCGTTGGTGCGCTCTCTGGGCGACACCTCTCTCGCTTGGTGGGGAACTGTGTTTGGCATCCTCTCCGAGCAGACGTGGCAGGCTGGGCTGATGCACCTGAAAAGCGTGGCGGGGTGGCTCATGGTGATCGCCCTCGCCGGCGTGGGTCTCAACACCGATGTTCACGCGCTGCGGCGGCTGGGCTGGAAGCCTCTTGGGATCGGCTTCGTGGCGGCAACGACGGTCGGTATCTTGAGCTACAGCTTGATCCAGTGGCTGGTCGGGAGCCCGAGCTAGGTCGGCGCTAACACGGCTTGCACCCCTCCGAGGGTCAGCGCTCGCAAATGGGCTGTGAGCGCCTCCGCCACAGCGTGGTCTTGCGCCAAATCCTCGCCAAAGATCTCCTTGACTTGCAACAGCTGCTGCACATAAGCGGCGGCGTGTTCGGCCGTTAGCGTCGCTGCGGTTTTGAAGCCCGAGGCCTCGGCAAGGGCGAGCAGCTTCGGGGCGAGAGGATCGTTGACCTCAAAGCGCGCTCCGCGCTCAGAGACTCCGGTGACAAAACGCATCCAGCCTGCGATCGCTAGCAGAATGCGTGACGGCAGCTGGGCTCGTTCTCGGTAGAAGCGCAGCGTCTCCAGCAGGCGTGGAGGCATTTTTTGCGAACCATCTGTGGCGATTTGATACAGGCGATACTTCACCGCTTGGTTCTGGTAGCGAGCGAGCAACGCCTCGGCGTAGGCGTTCAAGTCCGTCTCGGCAGGCGTGGAGAGCGTCGGGATGATCTCCTCGCGCCACATCTCCTGCAGCAAGCGGACAAACTCCGGTTGCGCTGCCGCTTCATAGACAAACTCGTGCCCTGCCAAAAACCCCAAATACGCGAGCGTGGAGTGCGTCCCGTTGAGCATTCTCAGCTTCATTTGTTCAAAGGGGCGGACGTCAGAGACCATTTCGACACCGACGTCGCCCCACGCAGGGCGGCCTTGCGGGAAGCGATCTTCCAAGACCCACTGGGTGAAGGGCTCCGCGACGACGCAGCCATCGTCCTTGCATCCCAATAAGGCGGCGATGCGGGCTTTGTCGCTCTCGGTCGTTGCCGGCACAATCCGATCCACCATCGAGCACGGAAACGCGACCTCGGTACGAATCCAAGCGGCGAGCGCAGCCTCTCTCAGAGCAGCGAACTCCACGACCAAACTGCGCAACAAGGCCCCGTTCTCCGAGAGGTTGTCGCAGGAGACGACCGTAAACGGTGGCGTGCCGTCTCCGTTGCGCAGGCGCAAGGCTTCGGTCAAAAACCCCAGCACGGTCTTTGGCTGGGAAGGGTTCGCGAGGTCATGCTGCACGTCTGGGTGCTGCTGGTTCAGTCGCCCTGTCGCGGGGTCGTGGCAGTAGCCTTTTTCGGTCACGGTCAGCGAGACAATCTTGGTGTGCGGATGCGTCATCCGCGCGAGGACGTCTTCGCGCTGCTCTGGGGCAAACAGCACTTCTTTGACCGCGCCCAGCACCTGCACCTGACTCGACGGCTCCTCTAGCACTTGCAGCGTGTACAGTCCCTGTTGGGGTTGAAGCTGCTCTCGCACCGCCGCGCTCCGCAAACTCACGCCACAGATCCCCCAGTCTCCTACTTCGCGTGCGAGCGAGCGATCGGTATAGAACGCCTGATGCGCGCGGTGAAAGGCTCCAATCCCCAAGTGGACAATGCCAATCTTCAGGCTGTCGCGGTGGTAGCGCTGGTCGAAATGAGCTGCGAGAGAAGGCTGTGGCATAGGAGAACTCAATGAGTGAGAGCGGGCCGCGTTAGAAAGATTGGCTCATGTCGGCCGCGGGGGCTGCGTCAGCTTGAACCGCGCCGGTGTAACGACTGGAGGCAATACGGGCTTCCAGATGTGACCAATATTCTTGCCCGTCGATGGGGACCTCTACCGCCCGTTGCGCAAAGGTTGAGAGCAGCATCGCGTTCGCCAGCTCTACGCTGTGGATGCCTTCTGCTGCAGGCGCCAACAACTCTTCGTTCTGCAGAATACAGCGCGCGAAGTTTTGCAGGATGCCTACATGTTGGAGACCTCGATCTGTCAGGGGCAGCTCCACGAGTTCGGTGTCTGGCTTGCCGAAAGGGTTCTCAGACGTCCGGCAAAACTCTGTGGCGTTCACTTGATTGCGCCGCCAGTGAAGCCCTTGGTCGTCCACGATCAGGTGCCCAAGCTCCCCGACGATCTCGAGTCGGTTGGTGCCGGGGGCTTCCCCGGTTGTGGTCACAAAGCTCCCCGTCGCGCCGTTGTCGTAGATCAACAGCGCCGTCACGTCGTCTTCGACCTCGATGTCATGCCACTGTCCGAAACGACAGTGCGCCCACACGGTCTTGGGGGAGCCAAACAACCACCACAGCAGATCTAGTTGGTGCGGGCATTGATTCAGCAGCACACCGCCGCCCTCGCCGCGCCAGGTCGCTCGCCAGCCGCCGCTCTGATAATACGCATCGGTACGGAACCAATCGGTGATCACCCAGTTGATGCGGCGCAGCTCGCCGAGTTCTCCTGCTTGCAGCATCCGTCGCACGGCCTGATAGCGAGGATCGGTGCGTTGGTTGAACATCGCGGCGACCACTTGTTCTGAGCGTGGGCGTTGCTCGATGGCGTGGAGCAGACGCGCTGCGTCGGCCTTGTGCACTGCGATGGGCTTCTCGATGAGCAGGTGTTTGCCCGCCTTGAGCACGATTTCGCTCAAGGGCACATGATCGAAGTGGGGAGTCGCGATCAGCACCGCGTCTACGTGGTCTGCCTCGATCAGGCGTTGGGGGTCATGGAAGCTCTGGACGCTTGCGGGCAGGCTCTCCAAGCGCCTGGGGTTTCGATCGCTCACTGCGGTCACGGTCATCTCGGGGACCTCGCCTGCCATCAGTTGTTTCAGGTGCTGGTTCCCCATGTTGCCGAGACCGATTATTCCGAGTCGGACTTGAGACATGCTGTACTCCGAGTTGCGCCAAGTTTGGTTAGGAGAGGTTCCCCACGCGAGCCGCTTTGGCCTGTGCTTGCAGGGCTAGCTCCATGACCAAGAAGCAGTGCGACTGCGGCATCGCGTTCTCGGTGCGATTGCGGACATCGTGCATGAGGTTTTCAAAGTAAGGCAACGGCGCCTGCGAGCCGTCGATATATTCGCAGCGGTCTTTGTTGACCAAGAAGAGGTGATCGGTGCCGGCACGCCCAGCCACATCGACATACTTCCGCAGCTCCAAGGTGCCTTCAGTACCTAAGATGGTGAGGCGCCCGTCTCCCCACGTCGGCAGCGCGTCGGGCGTGTACCAGTCCACACGGATGTAGCCTTGGCCTTGGGGGCTACGCAGCACAATCTCCCCAAAATCTTGTAGTCCCTGGTCCTTGGGGTTGGCGAAGTTCCCCACGCTGGCGTAGGCGATCTCCGCTTCGGTGGAACCTGTGAAGAATAAGAACTGGTCAATCTGATGCGAGGCGATATCTACCAAAATGCCGCCGTACTGCTCTTCTTCAAAAAACCAGTCGGGGCGCAGGTGTCGGTTCAAGCGATGCGGCCCCAGCCCTACAGTTTGCACGACTCTCCCGAGGGCACCGCTCTGGATCAGCTCGGTAGCTTTACTCACCGCAGGGACTTCAAACCGTTCAGAGAAGTCAATCGACCAGATTCGCCCAGTCTCGGCGACGCAAGCTCTCAGCTCCTTGAGCTGAGCTAAAGTGGTGCAGCCCGGCTTGTCGGTCATCACGTCTTTGCCAGCGCGCATGGCTTCTAGCGCGCGCGCAGCTCTCCGCGCTGGGATGTCAGCCAGCAGGATCAGGTCAATGTCAGGGTCGTCGAGCAGCGTCCGCCGATCGTCCACACGCGGGATGTCCGGGAAGCGCTTGACGAAGCCTTCTACGGGCTGCGGCTCTCCTTCGGTCCACCAGCCTTTGCAGGTGCAGCCGAGCTTCTGCATGCCTTCGAGCTGTCCAAAAATATGGCGATGGTCAACGCCGATTACGCCCAGAGTCAACGGTTGCATAGGAATCTCAGAAGAGAGGTGAACAAAGCGCACAAGCTAGTTGGCGGTCGGGAAGCCATTGACGAGCGCGCGCCCGTCGGCGTCAAAGATGTGGAGTTGGGAGCGATCTACCGCGAGGTGCAAGACCTCACCGCGTTGCACGGGCAGCTGCCCTACTTGATGCAGGGTGAGCGCGCCAATCTCTTCTGCTTCACAGTAGAGATAGGTCTCGCCGCCAAGTTGTTCGGTGAGTTCGACCCGCGCCGTGAGGTCTGCCTCGCTCTCGCTGCACAAGCGGAGGTGTTCGGGGCGAATGCCAAACGTGCACTCTGCGTGGGCGTGGATGTCGGTGTGACGCGGGATCAGGAGCCGGTTGGGCCCCGCGATGAGCGCACACTCCGCGCCGTGTTGTTCGATGCGCGCAGGGATGAGGTTCATGCGGGGGGAGCCGATGAACCCTGCCACAAACAGATGCTGCGGCTGGTTGTACAGCTCTAGCGGTCGCCCGGCTTGTTGAATCGAGCCTCCTTGCAGCACCACAATCTGATCGGCCAGCGTCATCGCCTCCGTCTGATCATGGGTCACATAAATCATCGTTCCCCCGATCTTCGCGTGCAACGCGGCCAGCTCTTTGCGCATTGCCACACGCAGCTCGGCGTCCAAGTTCGAGAGCGGCTCGTCAAACAGGAAAGCTTTGGGTTCGCGCACAATCGCCCGACCAATCGCGACGCGCTGGCGTTGTCCGCCGGAGAGCGCCTTGGGACGACGTTTGAGGTAGTCTGTGATCTGCAACATTTCGGCAGCTTCGTGCACGCGGCGTTCAATTTCGGGGCGCGGCAGCTTCGCGTTCTCTAGGCCAAAGGCCATGTTCTGATAGACGGTCATGTGTGGATACAGCGCGTATGACTGAAAGACCATCGCCAAGCCGCGCTCGGCAGCGGGGACATGGTTCACGATCTGACCATCTAGCTCCAGCGTGCCTGAGCTGATCTCTTCCAACCCTGCGATGACGCGCAGCAGCGTGCTCTTGCCACACCCCGATGGCCCCACAAACACCACAAACTCACCGCTGCGGATGTGCAGGTCAATGCCGTGCAGCACCTCCAATGTGTCATAGGTTTTACGGATTTGGTTCAGAACGATTTCGGTCATGCTCTCCTCAGCGGCTGCGCATTTTAGCGGCAAGATGCGGCTCCGCCCGTTGCATTTGTAGCGGCGGCAACCCTTGTAAGATCTGGCGAACGTCTCCCAGCATCATCTCTCGGATGCGCGCATAAGACGCCTGGAGGCCCCCAGCGAGGTGCGCCGAGAAGAGCACATTGGGCGTGTTTCGGCTCGGAGAATCGGCGGGGACTGGCTCTGCTGGAAACACATCAACAGCAGCGCGGAAGCGCCCTGCCGCGGCGAGGTCGAGAAAATCTTGGAAGTTCACAATCTCAGCGCGGCTCGCTAGCACGACGACCGCATCCGGCTGAATGGTCTCCAGCGCGGCACGGTTGAGGAAGCCTTCGTTCTCGGTAGTCACGCCGGCCAGCAGAAACAAAAACGTAGGCCGGCACAGCACTTCTGCTAGCGAGACGGGTTCCACACCTTCGGCGCGCAAGTAGCGGTCTGAGAGCCACGGGTCATGCACCAGCAGCTTCCCGCCAAAAGGGCGCAGCAGCGGCACCAGCGCGCGGCCGAGGTTTCCGTAGCCCAGCAGCCCAACCTCCGCCGCGTAGAGACTGTATGCGGTCGCGTTTCCGCCGATGCCATAAGCCTCTTGGTGACTGCGGAACAACGCGTCTGCCCGATGCAGACCGCGCGCGAGACTGATCGCTTGAGCGAGGCAAAACTCTGCGACGGCAGGAGCCATCGCAGGCGCAGCCGAGAGCACATAGATGCCCCGAGCCTGTGCTTCAGCGTAGTCAATGTTCGGCTCCCAGTTCGCTTTGACGTTGAGAATCGCGCGGAGTTGGGGCGCGCGCTCGAAGCGGTCGCGTGGCATCGCCGTCTGACCAATCAGAATCTGCACTTCTGGCAACATCTCTTCAACCAGGTCCTCTGGCGCACGGGAACCGAAGTGCGCCACGACTCGCCCTAAAGCTGCGAGCTCAGCGGCGGCTTCCGGCGTGTACACCATCGCCTCAGTGCGCGGGAACGGGTCCAGAAAGATGAGCGGCTGGGGAGTCATTTCATACCTGAGCTAGCGATCCCTGTGGTGATGAACTTCTGCAGAAAGGCGAACACCACTACCACGGGAATCAACGTGACGACGGTCATCGCGAGGATGTAGTGCCATTGCACGTCAAGCTCACCCTGGAACGCGTTCAAACCGACCTGCAGCGTGTAGACTTCCGAGCGGTTGAGCACGATGAGTGGCCACAAGAACTCATTCCAGCGCCACATGATCGAGAAGATCGCCAAGACCGCGACCGCAGGCATCGCCAGCGGTAAGACCACTCGCCAGTACACCTGCCACTCGCTGGCTTTGTCCATCCGCGCCGCCTCAATCAAATCTCTGGGGATAGTGAGCATGTACTGTCGCAACAAAAACACGCCTGTCGGCGTCGCCGCTCCCGGCAGAATGACCGCCCACAGCGAGTTCACAAAGCCGAGCTCGGTGACCACCAAATACACCGGCACCAGAATCACCGTGATGGGAATCATCAGCGTCCCGATCACTAGCAGCATCGCGGCGTTGCGCCCCTTGAACTCATAGATGGACAGCCCAAACGCCGCCATCGAGTTGATCAACAGCGTAATCAGCGTCGCGGCAAACGTGACAATCACAGAGTTGAACAGATAGTTCGCGAAGTTGAAGCGCTCTAGCGGATCGAGATAGTTCTCCCACGCCATGCGGAACTCGCGGATCGGCTCGCGATTCGCGATGGGGACCTTGAATTTTTGCGTTGGGTCGGCGGGATCGACCATCTGGCTGATGATGCCGATCCGGCGCACTTGTGCCAATTCGCGGGTGGAGCCGTCCTCAAACGTCACGTTGAACAGCAGCAGCGGCTCTTCAAAGCCTTCCACAGCGACCGCGACTTGCCCCATCGGCAGCAGCGGCGGGGGAAACTCCAAGAGCCCCGCTTTGGTCTTGAACGACGACAGCACCAGCCACAACACAGGGCCGAACATCAAGCAGACGCCGAGCGCGAGATAGCCGTAGGTGAACGCATCCGTCCAGTGCCAACGCTTCCCCCCACGTCGGACGGTGAGGAGCTGGCGCACACTTGGGCGAGGCAGACTCAGCTCAGCCATGATCCCTCCGTTTGCTGGCCGCAAGCTGCAGCATCGTCAACCCAAACAGGACGACACCTAGCAGCACAGACGCGGCGGCGGCGAGCCCGAAGTTCTGCACTTGGTTAGAGAAACCTGTGTAGTAAATGTATTGCACAATGAACTGGGTCGCGGTTCCGGGTCCGCCTCCGGTGAGCACATACACCTCGTCGAAGGTCTGCACCCCTTTGATGAGCGCCAGCACGATCACCACCAACAGATTGGGCCACAGCAACGGCAGCGTAATCCGCCAGAACATGCGCTCTTTGCTGGTGCTGTCCATCTCGGCAGCCTCATATAGATCCGGTGGGATGGCTTGCAAGCCGGCGAGGAGAATCAGAGTGTAAAACCCCATGTGCGCCCAGATCGACACGAAGACCGCCCAGAACATGCCCCACTCCGGACTCACGAAGAACAGCACCTTCTCAAAGCCGAGAGCGACCAGCCACGCGTTGAGGATGCCGTCTCGCAGCAGAATCCACTTCCAAATCAGAGCCACGACCACCGGAGAGAGCAGCACCGGGAAGAAATAGACCGAGCGGAAGAAGCCACGCGCCCGAATCTTGCGGTTCAAGACCAGCGCGGTGATCAGCGAGAACAAAACCAAGAAGGTGAGCTGAAAGCAAATGAAGACGGCGGTGTTGAAGAACCCCTTCCAAAAGCGGTCTTCACGGCACGTCAGCGGGTCGATGTAATTCGCGCAGTCCAACAAAAACCCGTATTGCTCTGTGCCGGTGAAGATCCGGTCAGAGAGAAAGAGGTTCGTGCCTCCCGTGAGGGAGAAGGCGAAGTTGATAAAGAGGGGAATGATGACGAACAGCCCAAAGAAGCCGAGGTTCGGCAACAAGAAGACATACGGCATGCCTCCTTGTCCAAACCAGCGCTGCAAGAGGTTCATCGGCCACTCCAACAGCCGAAACAACTGCTTGACTGGCAACGCGAGGAAGGCTTGCAGTCGGCTTCCCTGATCTTCTGCAGCGGGGGAAGCCATGAATTATTGACCGCGCTGCTTCTCGGTGATTTGCTTCTCGATGTCCTGCTCCATGCGAACGTAGGCTTGGTCGAGCGTAAGCTCTCCCATGATCGCTTCGTTGACGCGAGAGATGAGCGCGTTGAACATCACGCGGTTGTAGGGATAGCCCTGCAGGTCAAACGCGATGGGCGAGATGCCCGGAACGGCGCTCGCGAAGGTCTCCAGCGCATGCTTCGCGCGAGGGTCGCTGGTGTCAAAGTCCAGGCCCTTCTCCGCCAAGCCCAAGTGCCCTGGAATGAACAAGGTCTTGCCATAGAACTCGGCGAGGTTCTGCTCTTGCGCAAGGTATTCCATGACGCGAGTGACTTCCTTTGGGTGCTGAGTCCCTTTCATCGCCACGAGCGCCGCGCCACCTGGCATGCCGGTACAGGCCGCCGGACCACAAGGAGCGGGGACCGCCCACCAGTCAAAGCCATCGCCAATGGTCTTGGCAAACTGAGGAATCTGCCAAGACCCGCTCATGTACATCACGACGCGCGCGTTCGCGAAATCTTCATTTGCGCCGAGGTAAGACGACCCCGAGACCGAGCCCCAGAGTTCCTTGGGCATGATCCCTTGCTGGTGCCAGTTGTAGAGCTTCTGGCTCATCATCTTCAGCCCGTCATCAACTAACGCCGGCTCACCGCTCGCGCTAAACATCTTGGCGCCCATCGAGATCGCTGGGCCAGAGACGCGGTGTCCGGAGCGGTCCCACGCCATTGGGATAGGGATGTCGAGCTTATCGGCGACCTGCTTGGAGGCTCGCGCCCAGTCATCCCACGTCGCGCCTTTGCTAGGCATAGCGACGTCAGCCTGCTCAAAGAGCGTCTTGTTGACGTAGGGTCCAGTGACCGTCAGCTGCGTCATGAACCCCGGAATCGAGGAGGTGTCTCCGGGGAGGCGCTTCCACTTCAAGAAGGGGCCAAAGTTCTGCTCCCAATACGCAGGGTTCTGCAGGTATGGGCGCATGTCCATGAAATACTTGGCTAGCCCACCGAGGTCGGTCACGCGGGCGATGTCAGGCCCGTCTCCTGCCGCGAGTTGTACGGGCAAGCTCTCCAAAATCGATTTGTAGGGCACCACGTCGAGGTTCACTTTGATGTCTGGGTTCTCCCGCTCAAAGCGATCCAGGATAGAGCGCATCACCTCCCCCTCTCCGCCGTCGTTGTACCACGTCATGCGTAGCGTCGTTTCTGCCCAGAGTGGGGTTGCCCACACCGCGAGCGAGACGGTGCTCACCGCCACAATCTTTTTGATTTGATTCCACATGAAGTCCTCCCGTTGAATGGAAATTGGCTGGGTTGAGGTGAACGTCAGCGACGCGCTCCACAACCGAGCGGCGTTGGTGGCTCGCCAGCAGGCACGCGGCCTTGCGCTTGAGCCAGTTGACAGGTCTGTAGCTGCGGCAGCACTTTGCTGCCAAAGATTTCGCACTCGTCCATGTGCGGATAGCCTGAGAAGATGAAGGCGCGAATGCCCATCTTCTGGTAGCGCTCCAGTTTGCTGAGGACTTGATCGACGCTCCCAACTAGCGCCGCGCCACAGCCAGATCGTGCGCGTCCGACACCTGTCCACAGGTGCGGCTCTACAAAGCCGTCGTCGTCAGAGTTGAGGACATTTTGCGCCTGAAACGAGACCCCTAGGCTCTTAGCGTCTAGCGCCCGTGACTTGATGGCTTGCCCCACCTCGTCGTCTAATTGTGAGACCAAAGACGCCGCATACTCCCGCGCCTCGGCTTCTGTGTCCCGCACGACCATGTGCACACGCAGCCCGTAATCTAAGGTCCGCCCAAAGCGCTCGGCGACCGCATGCACGGCTTGCATCCGCGCTTGCAGAGACGCCTCCGGTTCGGGCCACATCAAGTAGACGTCGCAATGCTCGCCGCAAAGCTCCAGCGCCGAGGGCGAGTAGCCGCCGAAATACAGCAGCGGTCCGCCGTGTTGCTGGTATGGCTTCACGGGGTCTGCGCTCAGCCCTGAGAGATCGTAGAAGCGTCCGCGAAAGTTGATCTCGTCTTGCGTCCACGCCTGCTTGAGAATCTCTACGACCTCCCGCGAGCGCTGATAGCGGTCTTCGCTCTCCAACTTCTCGCCGGGCATGTCAGACGAGATGATGTTGACGGTCAAGCGCCCCTGCAGCATGTGATCGAGCGTGGCGAGCGTGCGGGCGAGCATCGCCGGGTGCAATTCGCCGCAACGAACGGCGGTCAACAGATTGATCCGTGAGGTCTGTGGTGCGACTCCTGCTGCGAAAGTCAGTGTGTCTTGTCCCACCTGATACGAAGAAGGGCAGAGGATGTTCCCAAAGCCCATCTCCTCAGCCTTCAACAGGATGCGGCTCGTGTGCTGCCAGCTGCTGCGCAAGCTCCCCTCCGGAACGCCCAGATAGCGATAGTCATCTGAACACAGCGGCGCGAACCACGCGACTTCTACAGCGTTGACATCTTGGGAACGGACGGGAACAGGAGCTTGCATGAAACCTATTTGCTTACAATTTTCTGGAGAACAAACATGACAACAACGTTGCGCTACGGTCTGATTGGCTGCGGCATGATGGGGCAAGAGCACATTCGCAACATCCAGCTCCTGCCCAACGCGGAGGTCACAGCCTGTTTTGAACCGGACACCGAGATGCGCCAAGTCGCTCGCCAGCTAGAGCCCAACCTGGCTTTCTTTGACTCTCTCGATGCGCTCTTGCGCCAGGCCTTCGTAGACGCTTGGGTGGTGACCAGCCCGAACTTTCGGCACGCAGAACAGCTGCAACAGTTGGCAGCGCTGTCGCCCCTGCCCGTCTTAATCGAAAAGCCGCTCTGCACCTCGCTGGAGCAGCTGCGGAGCCTGCGCTCGCTGGCCGCGACGTACCCGGCTCCTGTGTGGGTCGCGATGGAATATCGCTACATGCCGCCTCTCGCGGCGTTGCTCGAAGAGCTGCGCTCAGGCACAACCATCGGCGACCTCAAAACCCTGACGATCCGCGAGCACCGCTTCCCCTTCCTCAGCAAAGTCGGAGACTGGAACCGCTTCAACGCCAACACCGGCGGGACGTTGGTCGAGAAGTGCTGTCATTTCTTTGACCTGATGCGGCTCATCATACAGAGCGAACCCGTGCGGGTGTATGCGACCGGCGGACAAGATGTGAACCACCTCGACGAGCGCTACGACAGCGCCACCCCAGACATCCTAGACCAAGCCTTCGTGCTGGTGGACTTTGCAAATGGCAACCGAGCTTGCTTGGAGCTCTGCATGTTCGCTGAGGGTTCCCGCTACCAAGAAGAGATCACCGTAGTCGGCGCTCAAGGCAAAGCCGAGTGCTTGATTCCGGGGCCAACGCGGTTCTGGGATCACGAGCTTGGCGAGCCACCTATTCCCCAGCTCATCCTCAGCCCGCGCGCCCCCAAAGGCCCCAGACTCCGCGAAATTCCTGTCGATCCACAGCTGCTCGCCGCCGGAGACCACAACGGCTCCACGTTTTACCAGCATCAACGCTTTGCTCAGACCGTGCGAGGCGCGGCGCCGGTAGAAGTCACGCTTGACGATGGAGCCAAGTCCGTTTTGATGGGACTCGCCGCGCAAGAGTCGATTCGTATCGGACAAGCCGTGTCGCTACAGGCCGGGGACTTCGCGCTGCCGTGAAATTTTGTTAGACGATATACTGATATACTAGTTTGCAAATTTGCGTCAAACAAAAAATGAGCCGCCTACTCGAACCGATAGGCGCGCTTCACGAGGCGGTATGCCAGATCGTGCGCGACGGTGACCGCCTCTTCTTCTGGGAGACGGTGCTCACAGACTAGCTCTGCGAGGTAGCGGCAGTCGATGCGACGAGCCAGATCATGGCGCGCCGGGATTGAGAGGAATGCGCGCGTGTCGTCGTTGAATCCCACGGTGTTGTAAAATCCTGCCGTCTCGGTGGTGGTGCGCCGAAAGCGGAGCATCCCTTCGGGGCTGTCGTGGAACCACCAAGCTGGGCCGAGCTTCAGCGCCGGATAATGTCCTGCCAGAGGCGCCAGCTCGCGGCTGTATGTGCTCTCATCGAGCGTGAACAAAATGAAGGTGAAGTCTCGCTCATTGCCAAAGCGGTTGAGCAGAGGACGCAGCGCGTGGACATATTCGATGCGCGTTGGAATGTCGGCTCCCTTGTCGCGTCCGAAGCGCTCGTACAGTGGCGCGTTGTGGTTGCGGAACGAGCCTGGATGCAGCTGCATCACGAGCCCGTCCTCCAAGCTCATTCTCGCCATTTCGGTCAACATCTGCCCACGGAACAGGTCGGCTTCTGCGGGCGAACATTCGCCGCGCAAGGCTTGGGCAAACAATTGTTCACACTCGCGCACCGACAGATCGGCTGTGCGGGCGGAGGCGTGGCCATGGTCGGTGGAGGTGGCCCCCATCGCTTGAAAGAAGGCTCGGCGGCGCTGGTGCGCCTGCAGATAACCACGCCAGCTGCCGGTGTCTTCGCCTGTGAGTTCGCCCAGACGTTCAACATTCTGCGCGAAGCCTTCAAACTCGGGGTCAACGACTGGGTCGGGACGATAGGCGGTCACGACGCGCTGGCCCCACCCTGCTGCCCGGAGCTGCTGGTGATGCGACAGCTCGTCTAGCGGCGACTCAGTGGTGGCGATCACTTCGATATGGAAGCGATCCAGCAGGGCACGCGGTCGGAACGCCTCGCTCGCTAACGTGGCGTTGATCTCGTCATAAATCGCGTCAGCGTGTTCGGGTAACAGCGGGCGAGAGACCCCCAACACTTCATAGAGCGCGTGATCCATCCACAGGCGCGAAGGCGTCCCTCGGAACAAATAAAAAGCCTCGACAAAACGCTGCCAAATGCGGCGGGGGTCTGGCTCCGTCGGTGCGCCAGCGCGCGTCGCGATGCCGAGTTCCTCCAAGCGAATGCCTTGGCTATAGAGCATCCGCAGCAGGTAGTGGTCGGGAGTCAGGAACAGTTCAGCCGCGTTCCCAAACGTTTCATTCTCTGCAAACCACCGTGGGTCGGTGTGCCCGTGGGGGCTGATGATCGGTAAGTCTTTGACCTCCGCGTAGAGCCTTCTGGCGACCGCGCGCTGGTCAGGATCCGAAGAGAACAGACGATCAGGGTGCAAACTCGGCATGCGTCACTCCACAAAATATTCAGGGAAGTCTCCTCGGATCGCTTCGACATCCGTGAAGACCTTGTTCAAGTGCTCACGCATCGCCTCCACTGCGAGCGCGGGGTTGCCGGCGACGATTTGCTCTGTGATGCGCCGATGTTCCGCCGCGATCTCCTGAATGCGCACAGGCAGCGGTAACGTCAGATGCCGCACACGATCCATGTGCGCTTTGGCCGCATTCGTGATTTTCCAGAGCCGGTTCTGGAAGCGAAACTCCGCGATGGTGCGATGGAACAGCTCATCAAAGGCGAACAATTCATGCGCGTCGGCCTTGGTCATCGCGCCTTCATACTGCTGTAATCGCTGAGCAAGCTCTTCATTGAGCTGAGGCGTCCCGTGCTGCGCGGCGAAAGCAACAGTCGCCGTCTCCATCGCTTCACGGATGAAGTGGCTCTCACGTACCGCTTCTAAGCTGATGCTCGCGACGCGGGTCCCAGAGTGCGGGAAGATCTCCACCAGCCCGTCTTGTTCCAGCTGCAAGAGCGCCTCACGGATCGGGGTGCGTGACACGTCAAACTGCTCACTCAGCTCCTTCTCACGCAAGGCGTGGCGCGGTAGCAGCTCACAGTGCACAATCGCCTGCTTCAAGGCGTCATACACTTGAGGGACGATCGGCAGGCGGCGGTTGATCCGTCTTCGTTCAGGGCTAGAGGATGAGGGGTGAGGGACGAGTTTCGGTGACATCGGCGCACTTGAAAGAGACAGCAGTCAGGTACGGAATAACTCTGGAAAACTCTGACGAGCGTCCTGCAAATTTTGGGTTGCACAATCCAGATAACAAACGCTGAGCGCACGGCGTGAGACCTGAGTGCGGTTGACATCCGAAGCGTGCAGCAGGTGGTTGTGGAGCACGGCCATGTCGCCGGGGTTCATGGTCAAGTGCACGACGTCCTCAGAGGTCACGTGTTGGGCGGTCAACTCATCGGTCAAAAAGCCGGAGGGGTGGTCAGGGTTCAGCAGACCGTTGCGGTGCGAACCGGGCAGGAGCTGGACGCAGCCGTTCGCCTCCGTAGCAGGGTCGAGCGCGAGCCAGATCGTGAGCAGCGGGTCACGATCCAGCTGCTGCCAGCGGTCTTGGTGCCACGGCAGCCACGTCCCTTGTTGGGCAGGTTTGTTCATGAACATCGTCCGAAAGCTACCAATGGAACGGTTCTCTCCATACACCATGCGGCACAGCGACACCAAAGCGGGCTGTGTGATCAGCGCGCGAAAGAGCGGGTCCGCTTCTAACCCCTCAATCTTGCGATACGCCCGCGACGGCCCGCGAAAGCCCGTGTCCTGAAAATCAAGGTCTGCGTACTTGCCTGATGTCGAGTCGAGCTGCATCCAGAGTTGCGCGTAGGGCACAACCGACTTCCCCAGCATGATGTCATCCATGCGCTCTTGCAGCTGCTGCAGTCGGTCAGGAGCAACAAACTGGGGCACGACAAAATATCCGTCCTGCTCAAATTGCTGGGCGTATGTAGACCAATCCATGAGACCTCAAGCGGAAAGAATTGAAAGGTCGGGTTGACGTCGCGAGGTGAGATATTGATATATTAGCGATTGACTTATTGTCAAACAAAACCTAATCAAAAGAGAAAGTCTTCGCTCCTTCGCGCCCAATTTTTCTGATGGAAGCCCCATGAAGATCACATCTGCCCGCGTCCTCGTTACTTGTCCTGGACGCAACTTTGTCACGCTGAAGATCGAGACCGATGCCGGCTTGTATGGCATTGGCGACGCCACGCTCAACGGACGAGAGCTTTCTGTGGCGTCATACCTTGAGGATCATATCGCGCCGTGCCTGATCGGCCGAGATCCTCACCAAATTGAGGACATCTGGCAGTTTTTGTATCGCGGGGCGTATTGGAGGCGAGGGCCGGTCACCATGTCTGCGATCGCGGCGGTCGATACGGCGCTGTGGGACATCAAGGCGAAGGCGGCGGGGCTGCCCCTCTATCAATTGCTCGGCGGGCGCAGTCGCACAGGCGTGCTGGTGTATGGGCACGCAAACGGAGCCAACTTAGAAGCGACCATTGAAGAGGTCGGGCGGTACCGAGAGTTAGGATACAAAGCGATCCGCGCCCAGTCTGGCGTGCCCGGACTCAACAGCACCTACGGCGTCTCTAAAGATCGCATGTTTTATGAGCCTGCTGACGCTGCTTTGCCGACCGAGAATGTTTGGTCCACCAGCAAATATATCGACTTTGTGCCGCGCCTGTTCGAGAAGCTGCGCGAGACCTATGGCTGGAACCTACAGCTGCTGCACGACGTCCACCACCGCCTCACGCCCCTAGAGGCGGCCCAGGTCGGCAAGGCGCTAGAGCCATATCGCTTGTTCTGGCTGGAAGATGCGGTCCCCGCTGAGAACCAAGCCGCCTTCCGCTTGATCCGACAGCACACGACGACGCCTCTTGCCGTTGGGGAAGTTTTCAACACGATTTGGGACTGCAAGACGCTGCTGGAAGAACAGCTGGTGGACTACATCCGCACAACCGTTGTGCACGCGGGAGGCATCACCCATCTGCGGCGCATCGCCGATTTAGCAGCGCTGTATCACATCCGCATGGGCAGCCACGGCGCGACCGACTTGTCGCCGGTCTGTATGGGCGCCGCGCTGCACTTTGACACGTGGGTGCCGAACTTTGGCATTCAAGAATATATGCGCCACACCGAAGAGACCGACGCAGTCTTTCCCCACGACTACACCTTCCACGAGGGGTATTTGTACTGTGGCGAAGCTCCCGGGCACGGCGTGGACATTGATGAAGCGCTCGCCGCCAAATACCCTTACCAACGCGCATACCTGCCCGTGAACCGCCTCGAAGACGGGACCATGTGGAATTGGTGACCGCCGCGAATGAGGAGCGTCTTCCGCAGTCTCTGCGCTGTCGAGGCTCCAAGACTTCGCAAACCCATTGAATGGCCACGGTTTTTTCTAGAAAATGCCCAGCGCTTTTCAACGAAACACGCTCTCGCAACACTACTTTTTGGAGGACTTCATGCCTTACGACGCCGCCCCGACGCGCTATGACTCATTCCCGTATCGCCGCTGTGGACGCAGCGGGCTGCAGCTCCCCGAGATCTCGCTTGGGCTCTGGTACAACTTTGGCGACGTCGACTCGATCGCCAACATGCGCACAATGCTGCGTCGCTCCTTTGACCTGGGCATCACCCACTTTGACCTCGCCAACAATTACGGCCCGCCTCCCGGCTCTGCCGAGACCAACTTCGGACGCATCTTTGCAGAAGACTTCCGCCCTTATCGCGACGAGCTGATCATCTCCAGCAAAGCCGGCTACGACATGTGGCCTGGGCCCTACGGCGAGTGGGGGTCGCGCAAGTATCTGATCGCGAGCTGTGACCAGAGCCTCAAGCGGATGGGGCTCGACTATGTGGACATCTTCTATAGCCACCGCTTTGATCCCAACACGCCGCTCGAAGAGACCATGGGAGCGCTCGATCAAATCGTCCGCAGCGGGAAAGCCCTCTACGCCGGCATCTCGACCTATTCCCCTGAACAAACCCGCGAAGCCAGCCGTCTGCTCAAAGAGATGGGCACCCCGTGCCTGATTCATCAGCCGCGCTACAACCTGTTCGACCGCTGGATTGAAGACGGATTGCTCGCCACGCTCGCCGACGAAGGCATCGGCTGTATCGCGTTCTCTCCGCTGTGTCAGGGCATCTTGACCAACAAATACTTGTCAGATGACCAGAGCACGACCCGCGCCGAGAAGCTCAAAGGCGCCTTCCACTGGGGAGATCAAGTCACACAAGAGCGCATCGCGAAGGTTCAAGAGCTGCACAAGCTCGCCGACGAACGCGGGCAAACGATGGCGCAGCTGGCGATTGCCTGGGTGTTGCGTCAGCCCCAGATGACCTCCGCGTTGATCGGCGCGAGCAAGGTTGCGCAAATCGAAGACGCGGTGGGCGCGCTACAGAACAAGTCGTTCTCCGACGAGGAGCTCCAGCGCATCGACACGATCTTGGCAGGCTAACTGCGGGGGAGAGAAGAGTGGTTGCCTTGGAAGGGTAAGCTGTTTGTGTCGGGAACCTGTAGAGCGAAAAGCCTCCTGCGTGCGCAGGTTCCCGCGTTTGTGAGAGACCCGCAGGAGCGCCACGGCTCATCCGGCAAATTTTGCACGAAGCCTGAGACCTCGTCATTGACTGTGAACCACAGCCGCTCCCCCTCTGCATCTCGCAGCGCTAGACGAGCCGAGGAGCGACGCACGGAGCACGTTCTTCTCCGCACACCGCTTGCACTTATGTCACAATGGCGTATGACTTCTGCTTTTCGCATTACACATGAACATTTCTCGGGGAGGAGCAAATGAGCGAACAACAACCGACCTTGCAAGACTGGGAAGCACTCGCCCGCAAAGAGCTGAAAGGGCGCTCCCCTGAAGAGCTGAACTGGCACACCGCCGAAGACATCACGATCAAGCCGCTCTACACCGCGGCAGACTTAGAAACCCTCGAAACAACGGACACCCTGCCGGGCTTTTTCCCCTTCCTGCGTGGTCCCAAGGCGACGATGTACGCCGGTCGCCCCTGGACGATTCGCCAATACGCCGGCTTCTCCACCGCAGAGGCTTCCAACGCCTTCTATCGCCAAAACCTCGCCGCAGGACAAAAAGGACTCAGCGTCGCCTTCGACTTAGCGACCCACCGCGGCTACGACTCTGATCACCCGCGTGTCGTAGGAGACGTCGGCAAAGCAGGCGTCGCGATTGACTCCGTCGAAGACATGAAGGTGCTGTTTGACCAGATCCCCTTGGATGAGATGTCGGTCTCGATGACTATGAACGGCGCCGTGCTGCCAGTACTCGCCGCCTATGTCGTCGCTGCCGAAGAACAAGGCGTGAAGCAAGAGCAGCTCAGCGGCACGATCCAGAACGACATCCTCAAAGAGTTCATGGTGCGCAACACCTACATCTACCCGCCAGAACCCTCCATGCGCATCATTAGCGACATCATCGGCTACACCAGCGAGTTCATGCCACGCTACAACTCCATCAGCATCAGCGGCTATCACCTCCAAGAAGCGGGTGCGACAGCGGTTCAAGAGCTGGCGTTTACCCTCAGCGATGGTCTCGAATATGTACGCTCGGCGCTCAAGCGCGGGATGCAGATTGACCAGTTCGCGCCACGGCTGTCGTTCTTCTTTGGCATTGGGATGAACTTCTTCATGGAGATCGCCAAGCTCCGCGCTGCGCGGCTGTTGTGGTCGGAGTTGATCCAGCCCTTCCAGCCGCAGAAGCCGCAGTCGCTCATGCTGCGCACTCACTGCCAGACCTCCGGTTGGAGCCTCACCGAACAAGACCCCTACAACAACATCGTGCGCACCACGATTGAGGCGCTGGCTGCCACGCTCGGCGGCACGCAGTCGCTGCACACCAACTCCTACGACGAAGCTCTCGGGCTCCCAACAGTGACCTCGGCTCGCATTGCGCGGAACACGCAGCTGATCTTGCAAGAAGAAGCCGGCATCCCGAACGTGGTCGATCCCTTCGGTGGCTCGTACTTCATGGAGTCCTTAACGCACTCGCTGATCGTTGAGGCTCGCCAGATGCTGGAAGAGATCGAAGCCCTCGGCGGCATGACCAAAGCCGTCGAGTCAGGGATGCCGAAGCAGCGCATCGAGGAAGCGGCCGCGCGGCGACAAGCGCGCATCGACCAAGGCAAAGAGGTCATCGTCGGAGTGAACAAATACCGCTTGGAGAAAGAAGAGCGCGTTGAGGTGCTCGAAATCGACAACACCGCCGTCCGTGAAGCGCAGGTCAAGCAGCTGGAGCGGATTCGCGCTTCTCGTGACAACACCGCCGTCGAGAGCGCCTTGCAGCGCATCACCGCAGCCGCCCAATCTGGCGAGGGCAACCTGCTTGGCTTGAGCATCGAAGCGATGCGCCTCCGCGCTACGGTCGGTGAAGTCTCCGATGCCATGGAAAAAATCTGGGGACGCTACAACGCGCCCATCCGCTCCATCTCCGGTGTGTACGGCAGCGAATACGAAGGAGACGAAACCTTCGCGCAAGTGCGCCAAGAGATTGAAGCCTTCGCCGCCGACGAAGGGCGCCGTCCGCGCATCATGGTCGCTAAAATGGGACAAGACGGACACGACCGAGGCGCGAAGGTCATCGCAACGGCGTTCGCGGATCTGGGCTTCGACGTCGATGTCGGCCCGCTGTTTCAGACGCCAGAAGAGGTCGTACGCCAAGCGGTAGAGAACGACGCACACGTCATCGGAGTGTCGAGCCAAGCTGCGGGACACAAGACGCTCGTGCAGCAGTTGATGCACGCCCTCCACGCTGAAAACGTCGATGACATGGTCGTGGTGGTCGGCGGAGTGATTCCACCGCAAGACTACGACTACCTGTATGCACAAGGCGTAGCCTGCATCTTTGGTCCAGGCACGCAAATTCCCGTAGCCGCGCGGGAAGTCCTGCAAGCGGTCCGCGCCAAAGTGAAAGAGGCGGCGTAACGACCACAAGGAGAACGATGCTCTCAGAACGGATCCAACAGGAAGTCAAACGCCTCCCGATCGTCTAAAAGTGGGAGTTCATGTGACTCCTTCGCGAAGGCTCAGCGGCTGCCCCTGAGCCGAAGCCGCGGGATCCAACCGCGCCACCGCCCGCATCAAACGTCAGGGCGGGAGCCGAGCAGGAATACCGGCCTCGCACAGAGTGAGGAATTGGTCTCAGCAGAAAAACCGAACAAGCTCATGTTCCGCATCACAGAAGTAACGGTTCGTTCACTTTGGCAAGTGTGAACCATTCACCCCACCCAACGCCCCTAATTTTCTCTCCGCAACGACAGCTCTGCCTTCATGAAGATTCCTTCTCTGACTGCCATCCGCAACGGCGAACGACGCGCCATCGCGAAAGCCATCACACTGCTTGAGAGCACACGCGCCGACAAACTGGAGCAGGGCCAAGCGCTGCTCGAAGACCTGCTGCCCCACACCGGGAACTCACTGCGCATCGGCATTACAGGGGTGCCGGGCGTGGGCAAGAGCACGTTCATCGAAGCCTTCGGGATGCACCTGATCGCGCAGGGACACAAGGTCGCAGTGTTAGCGGTAGATCCGAGCAGTCCGGTCACCGGCGGCAGCATTCTCGGCGATAAAACTCGCATGAACGAGCTCTCGAATCATGCGCAGGCGTTTGTGCGTCCGTCGCCGTCGTCGGGCATGCTCGGAGGCGTCGCTCGCAAAACGCGCGAGACGATGCTGCTCTGTGAAGCCGCAGGCTATGACGTGATCTTCGTGGAGACCGTCGGGGTCGGGCAGTCGGAGACACTCGTCGCGTCGATGGTCGATCTGTTCATGGTGCTGATGCTCCCCAACGCCGGCGACGAGCTGCAAGGGATCAAAAAAGGCATCCTAGAAATCGCCGATCTGATCGTTGTGAACAAAGCGGATGGCGACCAAATCCCGCTCGCGAACGCCGCGCAGCGCGAATATCGCAACGCGCTCAAGTTGCTGAAACCGACACGCACTTCCTGGAGAGCCCGCGTGCAGCAGTGCAGCGCGCTGCGTCAATCTGGAATCGCAGAACTCTGGGAGACGATGCAGGAGTTTCGCACACAACTCAAAGACTCCGGCGAGTGGGATTCCCAACGACGCAAGCAGTCCGTGCAGTGGATGTGGACGCTCATTGATGAAGAGCTGCGCCAGCGCTTTCGGCAACACCCGTCCATTCGCGAACAGATCCCCCAGATCGAGCGAGAGGTGCAGGTTGGCCATTTGCTCCCGACGCGCTCGGCACGTCGTCTGCTGGACAACTGGCACTCTTGATGTCCACGCGCAACCGCTCGGTCACCCTCTCTGAAACGGAGCGGGCCCACTTCCAAGCGCGCCTCCTGCGCAAAGTCCCCGACCAGCCGACGCTGCCGGCGCTGCAAGATCGTGTGATCTGTGGCGACGCCTTCGACTGGCTTCCTCACCTCCCCGATCACTTTGCCGACCTGATCATCGCTGACCCGCCTTACAATCTACGCAAACGCTTCCGCGACCAGAGAGTCAATCCACAATCCGACGAAGACTACGAAGCTTGGCTAGAGGCGTGGATCGGCCAACTCCCTCGTCTGCTCTCCCCGACCGGGTCTATCTACGTGTGCAGCCACTGGCAGGCTTCGGCGCCGCTGCAACGCGTGTTGTCACGGCACTTCCACGTGCGAAACCGCATCACGTGGGAGCGCGAGAAGGGCCGCGGCTCCCTCACCAACTGGAAGAGCACCAGTGAAGACATCTGGTACGCGACCGCCGGAGAGGACTACCACTTCGCGGCTGACGCCGTAAAGCTGCGGCGCCGTGTAAACGCCCCTTACCGCGACGCGGCAGAAACTCCGCGAGGTTGGGAAGAGACCGATGACGGACGGTTTCGGCTGACGCACGCCTCTAACTTCTGGAACGACCTCACGGTCCCTTTTTGGTCGATGCCGGAAAACACAGAGCACCCAACGCAGAAGCCGGAGAAGCTGATCGCGAAGCTGATTTTGGCGAGTTCACGGGAAGGCGAGCTGATCTTCGATCCGTTCTGTGGTGTGGGGACGACGCCTGTTGTGGCGCGCAAACTCAGACGTCATTTTGTGGGGATTGAGCGGGATGAACTCTACGCTTGTTTCGCTGAAAAACGCTTGCAGCGAGCGCTTAGCGACCCCTCCATTCAAGGTTATCGCGACGGAGTGTTTGGCGAGCGGGGGACGCGTTAGCGTTCCTGTTCAAACAAGACCTCCATGCGCGCAGAGCGGGAGCCTTTCACCAGCAAGATGTCGTCTGGCAGCAGGCGCTGCTGCACAGCAGGGAGGAGCTCACGGGGAGTGCTTGCAGTGTGGGCTGGACGATCACACACGTCTTGCCACCCACGCACATAGTCTTCAGCAAACTGGCCACACGCGAAGATCTCCGCGACGGCGACCTCGGCAGCAAACCGGCCGACGGCTTGATGGAGCTGCGGCGCCTGGGCTCCTAGCTCTGCCATGTCGCCCACTGCAAGGAGCAAGCGTCGAGAAGGGAACATCTTCCGTAAGCTCTCAAGGACACTCCGAAACGATGACGGGTTCGCGTTGTAGCTGTCGTTCACCCACAACGTCTGCTCGCGCGGCACAAACTGCATCCGACCGGCAACCTCTAGTTGTAACGCCGCGACGGCCGACGGCACCTCTGCCGCCGCCACTCCGCAAGAGTGCAGCGCCGCGAGCACGCCAGCCAAGTTCTGCAGGGCCAGCGGGCTCTGCAAAGACGTGGTGACTTCTCCGAGTGGCGTCAGCAGAGCGGTGGGCTCGGTGGGCGACTTCCCGATCGAGAGCACGCTAAGGTTCCAGTCCGCGTCTGGGTCGTCGACACCAAAAGTCCGCAGCTGCATACCGGCCTGCGCGATCTCCGCCTCTAGGATCTCGCGCTCCAGCACCTTCGCGGGCACCCAGACGTCGCTGCCGGCTGACATCCCAGCACAAATTCCCGCCTTCTCGCGGGCCACTCCTGCTGTGCTCTCTAGAAACTCTAGGTGGCTCTCCCCAATGCTCGTGAGCAGGCCCACGGTTGGCCGCACGATCTCGGAGAGGGTCGCGATTTCGCCAAAGCGATTGGTGCCCATCTCGACGATCCACCAGTCCGCGTCCAAGGGAGCGGAGAGGAGCGTCAACGGCACGCCGATGAAATTATTGAAGTTGCCTGCGGTCGCGTGCGCTTGGGGATCCCAGTGAGCGCAGAGTTGGCGAGCGATCTCTTTGGCGGTGGTCTTTCCGTTGCTGCCAGTGATGCCCAAGACCGTCCCATCAAAACGATTGCGGAAGTCGGCACCCCAATCTAGCAAGGCTTGGTTGGGAGAAGAGACAACAATGTGCGGGGCTGAACGAAGCTCCGCGGGGAGGCGCTCGGCGCTCACGATCAAGCCGGAGGCTCCTTGGCGCAACGCTTGAGCGGCGTATTGGTGTCCGTCGGTGTGCTCCCCTTGCAGACACACAAACCAGTCGCCCGCTTGGACATCGCGCGAGTTTGTGGTGAACGACTCCACCCGGAGATCGGGAGAGACGTGCTGCGCTTGGCCGTTCATCGCCGCGCACAATTCGGCTACGCGATAAGACAGCTTCATGGGCACAGATAGCTACAGACGTCCTCGACCATGCGGGGGCTGCCCACATAAAACGGAACACGTTCGTGCAGGCTCTGAGGTTGGATGTCTAAAATTCTTCTGGTGCCGTCGGTGGCCTTGCCCCCGGCATGCTCAATCAAGAGCGCCAGCGCGTTGCACTCATACAATAATCGCAATTTGCCACTCGGCGCCTTCTCGGTCGCAGGATATAAATAAATCCCTCCTTTGAGCAGGTTACGATGAAAGTCTGCGACCAGCGAGCCGATGTAGCGGCCTTGAAGCTGGCGCGCGCGGCACGTGTCCAGATAGGCGCGTACGCCTGCGGTGAAGCTCAGGATGTTCCCTTCGTTGCACGAATAGATCTTCCCGTCCGTGGGAATGCGAAGCTGCGCGTGTGAGAGAAAGAACTCGCCTAGCGAAGCGTCATAAGTGAACGCGTTGACGCCGTGCCCCGTGCTCAGCACAAGAATTGTGGATGAGCCATAGAGGACATAGCCCGCCGCGATTTGATCTCTCCCAGGCTGGAGGACGTCTTCCAGCGTAGGCACACTTCCTTGGGGACTGCGACGACGATAGATCGAGAAGATGGTGCCAATGGACACATTCACTCCGATGTTGCTGGAGCCGTCTAGCGGATCCATCGCCACCACATACTTGGCGTCGTCATTGCCGGTTAAGATCAGGTCTTCGTCTTCTTCGGAGATGAGGGCGCAGACTTTCCCCCCCCGACGGAGCGCCCGAATGAAGCGCGTGTTGGCGATCACATCCAGCTTCTGCTGATCTTCGCCCTGCACGTTTTCTTCGCCCACGCTCCCTTCTAAACTGATCAGGCCAGCGCGGTTGATGTCACGATTGATAATCTTGGCTGCCAAAGAGACGTCGGCTAGCAGCTGAGAGAACTCTCCTTGCGCCTGCGGGTAGTGTCGCTGCTCGTTGGCAATAAACCGCTGCAGCGTCACGCCGACCGGAGCGGCGAGTTGGTGAATGGTTTGTTGTCCTTCGGGAGGACGGCTAAAGTTTTCTTCAGTCATGGCGTGCGCCTCGTTGAAGTTCCACATGGTGCTCGTGTTTTTTGTCAATAGCTGCGAATTTTCGCTAAAATTTTGTTTTTTACTGCGAATCCGTGGGCCCAGCAAGCCATTTTAGGAAAAAATCCTCTCGGCAAGCAAGGGGCACACCGCACAATTTCTCAACTCCCGTGAGTTTTATTCGCCATGAGCGTAAAAATGAAATACTTCCTGCTCGTTTTAGGGGTCTGGTGGGGATGCACCGCGGCGGCTTCCGCACATTACATCCGGACTGGGCAGGCCAAACTCTATTTGTTTGATGATGCGACATTTCAGTTGGAAATGATCATCGACTTGCCTGAATTTTTGCGTCCAGAATTTGGGTTGGATGGAGAGATCACAGCGGAGAGCGTCCAAAATTTCACTGAAGAGCAGTGGGGGGACTTCGCGAGGACGGCGCAAAAGCGCCTGCAACAAGAGCTGTGGCTGGAAGGAGAGTCCCTACAGCGGGTTGTCCCCACCGAGTGGAAAGGCTTTGACGTGCCGCAAGTGCAACGGAACCTGCGAGCGTTCGCGCTCACCGGCGAGCACCCGAATTTCAAGGTCATTGCGCGCGGGGAGTTTCCCCTTGAATCCGAGTTGCTGACCGTCAAAATGCCCGCAGGGTTCGGCCCTATGAAGTTGATTGTCATTCAAACAGAGCTGCAAGAAGTCGGGGCGGGCGTCACAAGTGAACCGATTCGCTTGCGCGACCGAAGCCGCGCTTCTGCCAGAGAGACCACGCGTTTGCAGACGCTGTGGGACGCGTTTTTTAAGGCAGAACCCGCAAAGTGAACAGGACGCGTCAAGCTGCTTGGGCTTTGCGGCGGTTTTCTCTGAGTGCGCTACAGCAAGGCGCTTCAACCTCAATCAGTGCTTCCGGCTCAAAACCGGCTCTTTCAAGGCCAAGCGCCTGCCCTCCTGCACCAGTACGGATTTCTACACATGTTAGTTTACTCATTGTTGCTACCCTTCTGGGTTCAATGTCCTAATTCTATGGTGAGGTCAGGGAGCTGCTCTCTGCGCATAACGGTAGCCATCATGGCGTGCGCTTTTGGCGCGTCCGCTGGATGTTTTTGTTAGGGCATTGGTTGGCCATGAACCCAAAGTTCATATTCACTTAAATCAATATTTTCGTTCCAAATGATCGCGTAGCCACCATTCTCGATGCTGAATGACTTAAATAATACGGGATTTTTCAATGGCTCGAACATGCTTTTTGATAATAGTGGTTTTACATCATATTTTCTTTTATCATTATTATCAAAGATTACCATTAGTGTATGGTCGTCGATAGGTGATGCTGTTTTAATTTTTGGAATATTCATAATCACTCTAATGGTGGCAACTTGTGAAATTCTTGTTTATTCCACATTTCTCTTAATTCGTGCTTATGTTGATTTGCCCATTCTATGACGAGTTTCTTTGCTCTTTTTGGTAAGTCGCCTTCTATCATTTCAACTGTTTCAATATTAAAAAGACCGATATGCTCACCATACACTGCGTGAAAATGAGGTGGCGGATGATCGCCAAAAAATAATTTTATGATAATCCCATAAAATCTTGCTACTTCGGGCATTTGAGGATCTCCGATTTATCGAGTTATCCTAACGATAAAACTAAGCGAGCTGCTCTTTTCAGCACGAAAAGTAATCATCGCCGACCAGTGTTCATCTCAATATGCAAATAGTTCCTGCAGACAGTTGATAGTTTTTATTTGTGCGCTTTTGAATCAATCCGTAACGACTGGATCCAATCTGGTGCCATCACCAAGAAGCCCAACGAGGCACTCACGAGCAGGTCGCAAACAATTCTCTACAATTTTTTCCATCGTCTCTGGATCCCAACCATTCATCCAGTCAGCATGTGCGCAGAGGCCACCAGGGTTTGTCTCGCATGAGAATCGCCATGAATTTGAGGGCCCGCGGTCCTCGGTCACATATAATCCGAAATTGTATGAGATTTCTGGTATGGCAATCGGATGAGTATGAGGACACGCGCCAGTGCCGACTACCGGGGGCGTGGCTCGCTTTGGGTACGCCATGTGACTTTGATCGGGCAGGTACAGGTTTTTGCCATCCCAACATTGTGGAAAAACAATACGAATTTCGAGAATGTCGTTTGTTGGACAGTCCGGCAGTATCGATACGTGATCAAGAGGGTCACCGGGGTCAAACCACTCCTGATCAGACTCCCAACTTTCGCACCGAAACTTAACAACCGAAACATCCTGGAGCGTGGTGGCATGTGCGTTTCCTGCAATCATCCGCAAATTCTCTGGTGGCGGCTGAATCGTCACGGCAGGAACGTGGTACCCTGTTTTGTAGTAGAAGAGGGGTTCCCCATATTCGATTCGCTCTCCATGGGTATCGTACAGAGCCGGCATCCAATAAGCCGATCGATTCAATGTGCTGCCATCACAGGTTGTTTCGTCTGCCTCCAACAGTGAACGAGTCGTTGTCTCGGCGTCCACGTTCGGATTACCAAAGAAAACATGATGGTGCGAGGCTCCAGGTTGACTAGGAAACACCAACGGATCATCAAAGCTCTCGTGCGACTCCAGACAGTGCGTACGGAAGGCTCCACTACCGTCCTCCCGTTCGCCAACTTCCTCACTAGAAGATACCAAGCCGTTAACAGGAACATCCGAGGCAATCACGTCAGAACCACCGGCGTCACTAGTGCAGGCGACAATTGCCAAGACCAATGAACACAACAACACATGCCTAACGACGACATTACTTCCTGTCGCGCCGTTGAAAGCTTTTGAACACTCTCGAAATGAAAGTCGGTTACGTATCAATCGGTTCATCTTACTTCTCCAAGGGCATCACATTTGATTCGCTGTTTCTCTAGAACTCAACGTGCAACACGGGTTCGATCAACGTGAAGTTTCGTCCGTCTTCGGGTTCTTGTTCCGCGGAAATGAGGTGTGTGATCTGACCATCCACGATTAGCAAATGGGGCCGAGCTCGAGAAGACCGGGTTGTTGTCCCGTCGGTATACCTGACAACCGTGCTCGCATTCTCACCCGTGTCCACCTCACCCGTATACACCCAGTCCTTCCCATCAATTGAATAAGCGTGGCCCAGAGCATCATGGAATGGCTGGCCCGCTGGGATGACCATGTCGTGAAGAAGAGCGTGGTAAATTTTCTCCTCGTGGTCATACCATACGAACATGTCCTCAAGGCCTTCTGGAGTGTGCCCGCCATAAGGGGTTTTGAACAAAGGGGTTTCCTGCTCCTGCCATTCGTAGGTCTCGGGATCAAGATAGTTTGTAGCGCTTACCCAGTGGACCTGGGAACCTTTGGGATAGGTGCGCCAGAGACCAACTAAGGATCCGTCTTGATGGACTACCGCCGAGAAGTTGGCGTCGATGCCGTCGAGAAGTTTTCGTGGTTCAAGGATCACGATAGGGTCTGACCAGGGGCCGTAAGGCGAGTCGGCGGTGACCAGAACGGTCGCTTCGGTTGAGGCTCCTAGATTGACCTCTCGCGTTGGCTGTCCATCTTCATGAAACTCGACGGCCGGCCCATAGCTCGAAGGGCCCAGCTTACCGTCGACTACTCCCGCAGTAAGAAACGCGATCCATTTGCCGCCAGGGCCACGCTTGACGTCAACGGCATGGGCGAATACGGGAAAGGCGTCGCCCACATATTCGTATGGCCCTTGAGGGTTTGTTGAAGTGGCGTGAATGACGTATGAATTGACAGGCCAATATTCAATATCGGCATTGTTGGCAATGACTGAAACCCACATATGGTAAAGTCCGTCGTCCCCGCGCAAAACCGACGCCCCCCAAGAGTCACCCCACGGGGCAGCATCCTCACGCGTTGGCCTAAACCCAGTTCCTCGGTGTGCTGGTCCCAAGGACAAGTGAAACGAATCGCTAAATTGCTGAGACGCCCCGCCAGATTGCCCGTTGCATCCAACAGACATGACAAGCACAACGAACATGACAAACGCCGGGAGCATGTGATGCTGGTACAGCACGAGAGCGAGGCTGCACGTCTGCTTGCGCAGGTCAGCTCTTAAAGGTGGCTTCGAGGAGTTGTGGCGGCCTTTGGCCGGCTGTCCGCACAGTTTCTGGACCTCAGCCTGCAGCGCCCTGTTCTCCGCTCGCAAGGCGGCCACGTCTTGACGCAGGGCCACGAGCGCGTCGAAGAGCGCGTGAAGGAGGTGGTCTTTCTCGGCGTGCGAGAGGGTGCTGAGATCGGGGAGTTGTTCCATAAAAACTCTATCGGCGGTCCAGCCACTTTCTTGAATCCTCAAGCAACCCACCTCGGGAAGGCTGAACCGCCACTAGGCTGTTAGCGACAGTTTGGGGGGCCTGAATAGTCACCTTCAACCTCCATTTTCCTAACAATAAAACTAAGCGAGCTGCTCTTTTCAGCACGCAAAGTAATCATCGCCGACCAGTGTTCATCTCAATATGCAAATAGTTCCTGCAGACAGTTGATAGTTTTTATTTGTGCGCTTTTAGAAATGACTCCAAGCTTTTGAATTAATCTCGATTTATCAACAGCTCTCATTTGATCTAATAGAATCAGCCCGCGCTTTCTTTGGAACGTGCAATGAATTCGAGTTGGGAAGTCGAATCCCTTTGAAGTCATAGGGGCAACAATAGCAGTTTTTAGGGAGGACATTTCATTTGGTGAAATGATCACACAAGGCCTTGTTTTTCTGATCTCAGATCCTTGTGTTGGATCCAATTGAACCAACCAAATATCAAACCTTTGTACTTTTTGTTTTACCATTCCCAGTCTTCGTCACTCGACAAAGGCGCATCAAGCCACTCTTGGTCTATTTCGCTTGAATCCTGAACGTACAAAGCCTTCTCAAACTTCTCAGCCCAGCCTTGCCTTGTTTTTTTAACAGGCTGAATTAAAAGTCCATCTTCCAGAACTTTAAATTCCAACTCTTGGTCATTTAATTGGGCTTGCTCTATGAGAGCTTTTGGAATCCGAACACCTTGTGAGTTGCCTATTCTTATCAATGAAGTCATAAAGCCTCCTTATCTTGCCTGTGTAATCACAATATAATTACACCGAGGAAGGCTGTCAACACATCACACTGGACCTCAGTCTGCAGCGCGCTGTTCTCCGCTTGCAAGACGGCCACGTCTTGACGCAGGGCTACGAGGGCGTCGAAGATCGCGTGAATGATGTGGTCTTTCTCGGCGTGCGAGAGGGTGCTGAGATCAGGGAGCTGTTCCATAAGAGCTCTATCGGCAGTCCAGCCACTTTCTTGAATCCTCAAGTAACTCGCCTCGGAAAGGCTGAACCGCCACTAGGCTGTTAGCGAAGTTTGGAGGGCCTGAACAGTTACTTTTTTCAATTAACCAGCAATTTTCAAATCACTCAAACCAGCTTTTTCAAGTACGATGTTTTGTATGAATTCGCTTGCTTTTAATATTTCAATCCCCATTAGTTCACCCCTTTCATTCAACTCCGCTGTAATGTT
>CBFIJD010000004.1:0-6879 GCA_965662845.1 uncultured bacterium
ACGTTCAATATGATTGGTTTGCCCCGTACCTTTGCCCACGGCCCGATGTCTCTCACGGGGTAAGATCGCACGATAGGCTTCCCAATAATCGGTATAAAACAAAGCTTGCTCGCGATCAGATTCGGACAAATTTTGCCAAAGTCCTCGCGCTCCCTTCAGACCACGACTACCAATGTACATGGCGACGACGAGGCGACTCTCACGGTCCATGGCGATCCAAATCCACTGCTTGCGGGCCTTTTTTCCGACAAAAGACCAGAGTTCGTCGCACTCGATCACCACGCGTTTTTTTTTGGTGAGCAGGCCTGCGGTTCTACGTTTCGTGGAACCTGTTGATATTTCTGCTTTACATAGCGCTGCAACCAGCTCTCGGAAACTTTCGCTGCACGCGCAATGCCGGCTAGGGAGAGTTTTTCCAATAATAAACGGTCCACGAAGCGGCGAGTCTCTTCACTGATTCGGTAATGGCCCGAAGGATTTTCGACGAACTGGCGACCACATTCATTGCAGCGAACATTTTGTTTATGATTACCACGAATTCCATTCTTGGAGAGCTTACGTGAAGCACACTTTGGACACTGCATTTTCTCCTATCCGAATATGTTTAGCTAAAATATTCATCATGCAATAATAGGACTACCTAGTCAAGATGTCTCCATGATTCACACACAGCAAACGGCCTTAGAAGAGAGCCGCAAGCAGCTCTCCAGCATGCTGGAGCGGATGCCCACCGCCGTGATCATCATTCACCCCTCCAGCGGCAAAATTCAGTGGCTCAATCCAGCGGGAGAGGAGCTGCTCAAGCTCTCCAGCGCTGAAGCGGTGCGCCACAACATGAATGAAATGATGGAGCTCGACTTTCTCGACACGCTGCAGCAGCAGGTGCAACGCCACGGGACCTTCAAGGCGGATCAAGCGAGGCTCCTCAACCACTTGGGAGAAGAGCGCATCGTGTTGCTGCAAGCCTCCATCATGGAATTTGAGGGAGACCGGAGCTTGATGCTCAACGGGATGGACATCACAGAGCAGCACTACATGAAGCAACGGATTCTCAAGCAACAAGAGACCATCCGCTTGGTGTATGAAGGCTCGCGCGATGGGATTTGGGACTGGAATCGGCACACAGGGCAGGTGCAGTGTGGCGGCAGCTTTCAGCAGATGCTGGGGTGGGCAGACGATGAGCTACCCAAGACGATTCAGGAGCTGCAGGCGCTGATGCACCCTGAGGATGTGGGGCAGTGGAAGATGATGCTGGAGCTTTACCTGCAGCAGCAAATCTCTGACTTTGCGGTGGAGTATCGCATGCGGCGCAAGACGGGCTACTACCTGTGGTTCCGCTGTCGAGGGACGGGTCTGTTCGATGAAAATGGCTTCTCCTACCGTTTTGTCGGGGTGATGTCAGACATCAACGACCTCAAACACACCCTCTCCAAGCTGAAAGTCAAAGAGCAACAGTTCGCCTCCGCGTTTGGGCAATCGTATCATGGTCAGTGTATCCTGAATGCAAACGGAGAGATCCTCCGCGCCAACCCTGCGATGCAAGAGAGGTTGAAACGTAACAAACTCCACACGCTGTCCGAGCCGGCGCTCACGCACCCCGAAGATTTGGACTCTTGGGAGCGCTTGCTGGAGGACATGCGTCAGAGCAAGCAAGACAAGGTGCAGACCACCAAGCGCTATGTGCGAGAAGATGGCGAGACCGTGTGGACCAAGGTGAGCGTGGGCAGTGTGCTAAATCGCCAGAAGCAGGTGGAATATTTCGTGTTGCACATAGAAGACATCCATGAGCTTCGGGAAGCCCAAGAGATCGCGATGCAGTCTTCTAAATTAGCAGCCGTTGGAGAGACCGCCGCCAGCCTCGTGCACGAGCTGAAAGCTCCGCTGGGAGCGATCCGCCTGAAGTCCGAGATGTGCAAACGATCCCTCGAAATGGACAAGCCCGTCCCGGCGAAAAAGTTTGACGAGATCATCCGCATCGTTGACAAAACCAACGAAATTTTACAGCACATGCGCAACTTCACGCGGCGCTCTGATCACACGCAGAAAGGCCCCGTCTCGATAGAAGAGGTGCTCCAAGAGACCCTGCTGCTGCTGCGCCCCGAGTTCAACCGCTTGGGCATTCGGTTGGAGACCCAACTCACTCCTCACCTGCCTCACATCTTTGCCAACAACATTCAGGTGGAGCAGGTGCTGATCAACTTGCTGCACAACGCTCGCGATGCCCTTGAGGAGCAAGCTACCAAGCAGATCACCGTCCGTCTCAAGCCCGCCGGCGAGCAGGTCGTCCTTGAAATTCAAGACTCTGGGTGCGGCATGTCTCCCGAAGTGCAGCAGAAAATCTTTGAGTCGTTTTACACCACCAAAGCCGTCGGCAAAGGGACGGGGCTGGGGATGTCGATTGTGCGCCGCATCCTCTTAGAACATGACGCGAGCATTGAAGTGGAGAGCGCTGTGGGAGAAGGGACGACGTTTCAGATTTGCTTCCCGATTGCCGCTATTATTCAACACAAACTAGCTGCTGCGCGCAGTGCGTGAGCTGATGCAGGTCTATGAAGAGTGACGCCACCCAACAACATTGAACAAAACCACACGTCTGGAAAGGTCTCTGATGATTGCAGCACCCCCAACCCCCGAAGAGAGTGAACGCCTAGCGACCCTTGACTACTACGAGATCCTAGACTCGGAGGCAGAGCAGGACTTCGACGAGATCGTCGAGTTGGCTGCTCAGATCTGTGAAGTCCCGATCTCGCTGGTCAGTCTGGTGGACTCCCAACGGCAGTGGTTCAAAGCCAAGAAGGGTCTGGAAGCCGACCAGACGCCACGAGAGCAAGCCTTCTGCGCCCACGCCCTGCTCCAGCCCCACGAGCTGATGGTTGTCCCTGACGCGCATTGTGACGAACGGTTCCACGACAATCCTCTGGTGACCGGGACGCCGAGCATTCGCTTCTACGCCGGCTCCCCGCTCGTCGCCCCGAACGGTCAGGCGCTGGGCACCCTGTGTGTGATTGACACGCAACCCCGCGAGCTGACGCCCTTTCAAACACAGGCTCTGCAAACCCTTGGCAAACAAGCCTTGCACCTGATGGAGATGCGCCGCGCCCTACGCCGAGAGGCCGAGTATGCCCGCGAGCTGGAGCGAAACAATCGCGAAAAAGACAAATTCCTCTCTCTGCTCAGTCATGACCTCAAAGGCCCCGTGACAGCCATGCAATACAGCTTGGAGTTTGTGGCTGAAAGTATTGCAGACGTAAAGCAGAACGAGCTTTTCCGTGAGACTTTGCACGCGTGTACGAAGATGAGGCACCTTACGGAGAGTTTGCTCGACTGGGCCAAACTGCAAACAGGGAAGATGAGGATTCGCCGCAGGGAGTGTGAAGTGCGCCAGCATTTGCGAGAGGCCCTAGACCTCATGCAACACAAGGCAAAAGAGAAGTCCATTGATCTGCGGCTGGAGACCGATACCGAAGGCCAAGTGTACTGCGATCGCGATATGCTCGCCGCCATCCTGCGCAACGTGCTCTCGAACGCCATCAAATTCACCCCGTCAGGGGGGCAAGTCCGCCTCTCCTTCCGATACGCTAGCCCCAGCGTGATGGAGATTCGGATCCGCGATACCGGTGTGGGCATGAGTGAGGAGGTGCTGAGTAAATTATTCCGCATGGACGAGCTCTATACGAGCTCAGAGACCGAAGGGGAAGAAGGCAACGGTCTAGGTCTGCTGCTGTGCCGAGAGTTTGCCCAGAAAAATGAAGGAGACCTGCTGGTGGAAAGTCGCCCCCAACAAGGGACGACCGTTCGGATTCACCTGCCGACGCACAACCCTCACTCGTAGCTCTCTCTGCTGCGTCTGCAACCACTTCCGCTGCTCTCAAAACGTCTTTCGACCTCACAAAGTCGGTAGGGGCGAAAGGTTGTTCGCCCTCACTGAGGATGACCGGCGGCGGTGAATGAGACCGTGCCGTTTTAAGCACGGCGTCCTCTTCACATTCCCCGCTTAGCTTGCTTTACCTTTAGGTTTGACATAACACAGTGAGGAGACACACCCGCGCTTCATCACACGAATCTCAACTGTTATGTCCCCGCCGTCTCCGTCTTTCACCTTCAGCATCTCTTCTCGCCTGACGCTGGGTCTGGTGTTGTTGCTTGGCATCGCTTTTCTGGGACTGCTGAGTTCTCTCTGGTTTCAGCAGCGTTTGATGGACTCTTTGCAAGACCTCGGAACGCGACACATCGACCGGCTGCATAGCGTTGAGGCGGCCGTGAGCCACTTCTTGGAGCGCCACCTCTTCGTGCGCGAGATGCTGCTGAACCCGGAGAGTGAGCAGCTCATGGAATATCGCGAGGAGTTCTACGATTCGTTGGACAGCTACCGCGCAGAGATGGGCAAGCTGCGTCAAGAAGCCGAGCGGGCTGGCGACGCCGAGCTGCTGCGCATTTTGGACAGCATGGGGCGTCAAGGCGACCAGACCTTTCAGGTGATGAGCGGCATCGTGACCAACGCCACCGACGGCTTTGGAGACATGGCCTTAGAAGACCTGCGCGGCACAGCGCAACCGCTGATGACACAGCGCTATCAAAACTTCTTAACGCTCCGCGAGCTGTATCGACTCCGCATCACCGAACTCATGCAGGAAAAACGAAACGAAGTAGAGCGCTTCCAAATGCTGAACTGGGCCCTCTTCGTTGTGTTAGCGATTTTGGGGAGCCTGTCGTTAGGGGTGATTCGGCGCTCGATCATGTCCTCGGTGCGACAGCTAGAAGAACAAGCTATGCGCCTCGCGCGCGGGGAAGCGCTGGGCTCCTCCCTCCATCCGATTCCCTCTGAGCTTTACCCGATTCACAGCTCGCTAACCGTTATCTCCTCGAGTCTCACGCAGTTGGAGCAGCAGGCCCAGCGCATTGCCCAAGGCGATCTAGGCGCAGAAGTGAAGCCTCGCTCCGAACAGGACACGCTAGGCCGCACCTTCAATCAAATGGCCCAGAGCCTGCGAGAGAACGAACGCAACCGAAAAGAACTCTTTTGGTTACGAGAAGCGAGCGACCTGCTGCGCGCGGGGATGTATCGCCTGAACCTGCGCACTCAGGAGTTTACGTTGGTGGGCGACGCGGTCCCTCAGATTTTAGGGCTACGCACAGAGGCCCAGCGCACAACTCACCTTGAGTTCTGGCCGAGTTCTTACGCCGAATTTGTGCTCCCTGATGACCGAGAACGCGTCTTGAAGACGCTTGCAGAGGCGCGCCAGAAACAACAGGGGTTTGCCATGCGCTTTCAGGTCCGGCGATCAACCGAAGAGGGCGAATATTGGGTGGCGGAGATGGGGCGTGTGGTGCAAGGGCCAGGAGACACCCCTTACTTGCTGGGAGTGGTGCAAGAGATCACGCAGCAAGTGCGACGCGAGGAACAGCTCAAAGCGACGCAGAACCAACTGATCCAATCCACGAAGATGGCGACCATGGGCGAGATGCTGGCGATGATCGCACATCAGTGGCGACAACCCCTCGCAACCATCAACGCCATCGCCGCGACAGTCTCCCTCGAGACGCAACTGCAACGCAACAACCCTGAGAAAGTCATCACGCAGCTGAAGAAGATTCAGGAGACCTCTCACTTCTTGTCGCGCACCATCAACGATTTCCGCAATTTCTTTCGTCCCGACAAAGACCGCGAGGCCATCCAACTCTCCGTGCTGATGGAGCGCTCGTTAGAAGTCATGAGCAGCCCCTTCCAGAAGCACCAGGTGCAGTTCATCCGCGAGACCCAAGAGCTTCCGGCGCTCCTGACGCATCCGAACGAGCTGCAGCAAGTGTTGCTGAATCTCCTCAAAAACGCCTTGGATGTGCTGGTGGAGCGAGAGATCCCAACCAAGCAGATCGTCTTTCGACTGTTTTCCGAGCACGAGCAGCAAGTGCTCGAGTTAGAAGACAACGCGGGGGGCATTCCTGAAGACGTCTTGCCACAAATTTTTGAGCCCTATTTCTCAACCAAAAGCAAACTCAACGGCACCGGCTTGGGGCTCTACATGAGCAAGATGATCATTGAAGATCATCTACAAGGAGCGCTCGTCGCCGAAAACCGAACGCACGGCGCCTGCTTCCGCGTGACCATCCCGCCCTTATCCGAGCAAAGGTCTACCGAGCTGACCGCTGCGAACTGACGCGGTCGCGGTGTTGTGCTCTCGCGATGAGTGCCCGTTGCCTTTGAGTTGCAGGTTTGCTCCCACTTCTCCTCTCCTCCCGCTCCCCTTACATGGAGACTTGTCGCTGCGCACAAAACTTGAGATTTTTCATGGCTTTGCGTAAATGCACCGTTTTTTCTCATCTCATAAGCTTGTGATGGCCTCACACTTTTCCGTACATCTGCCCGCTTGGGTTCCAGAATTTCTGCGTCAACACCCCGCCATTCAAGCCACCGCCGCCGAGCGCATGCGCTTTGTTCTCCAGCTGACGCGGCGGCACATCACCGAGCAGACCGGTGGTCCTTTTGGCGCAGCGGTGTTTGAACAAGCGAGCGGGCGTTTGGTCGCAGTGGGCCTGAACCGCGTCGTGCCAGCCGGTCTCTCCTCAGCGCACGCAGAGATTGTCGCGTTGAGTTTGGCGCAGCGAGAGCTGGGCAGCTTTGACCTCGGCGCCCCGCAGCTCCCCGCCTTAGAGCTTGTCGTCAACGCGCAGATGTGCGCGATGTGCCTCGGCGCGGTGATCTGGTCGGGGGTCCGCAGCGTGAGCTACGCGGTCGCAGGCAAAGAGGTGGAGGCGCTCACTGGCTTCGACGAAGGGCCGGTCCCTACCGACGTGCGCGGAGAGTTGGCGCGGCGCGGGATCACCCTACAAACCGGAGTCTTGGCGGAAGAAGGAGCCGCCGTGCTGCGCGAATATGTGCAA
>CBFIJD010000004.1:6917-9899 GCA_965662845.1 uncultured bacterium
CGCGTGACTCCAGCGTTAGAGCTGCGAAACATTAGCAAGAGCTTCCCTGGGGTGAAGGCGAACGACAACATCGACTTGACGCTGCGGCGTGGCGAGCTTCACACCCTGCTAGGCGAGAACGGCGCCGGCAAGTCCACCCTGATGAACATCATCAGCGGGCTCTACACGCCCGACTCAGGAGCGATCTTCCTCGACGGGGTCTCGCAGCACTTCCGGAGCCCAGCCCAAGCGATCGCTGCGGGCATCGGGATGGTGCACCAGCACTTCATGCTCGTGCCCAACCACACCGTCGCTGAGAACATTACCCTCGGGACGCCGCAGCCCTTTGTCACGCGCCGCAAGCGACTTCATGAAGAGATTGTCCAACTTGGCGAACGCTACGGCTTGGCGGTGGAGCCGTCTAAGCGCGTCGGGCAGCTCTCGATTGGCGAGCAGCAGCGCGTGGAGATCCTCAAAGTCCTCTACCGTGGCGCTCGCATCCTCATCCTCGACGAACCCACCGCCGTCCTCACCCCACAGGAGTCTGCGTCGCTTTACCAGATTCTGCGCCAAATGCTCGACGCGGAGCACTCGGTTCTGTTCATCTCACACAAAATGAGAGAGGTGATGGATCTCTCCGATCGCATCACGGTGCTCCGACACGGGAAAGTTCGCGCCACGCTAGCGGTGCGAGAGACCAACCCCGCGTCCCTCGCGCGGCTGATGATGGGCGAGAGCACGCTTGAAGTGCAGGAGATCGAGCACGAAGCGGACAAGCGCCCCGCGCCGCGCCAACTCTCCGCGCCGGTCGTTGCGTTGGAAGACGCCGGCGTCTGCGACCCCGCCGGACACTGGCACCTGCGCAACGTGAACCTGCACGTTGGTGCCGGTGAAATTGTGGGCCTCGCCGGCGTCGCGGGCAGCGGACAATCTGCCCTCGCTGAGGTCTTGACCGGTCTCCGCTCGTTGGACGAAGGGCGCTATCGCTTCGCAGGGGAGACGCTGACGCGCCCAAGCGTGCAGGACTTGATTCGGCGCGGGGTCGGGCTGATCCCCGAAGACCGCAAGCGCGTGGGCATCGCTCCTCATCTGTCGATTGCCGAGAACTTCTTGTTGCGCGACGTGGAGCACCCTCGCTTCCAAAAGCACGGCTGGCTGCGCGCGGGTTCCATTCGGTCTTTTGGACGTGAGCAGATGCGACAGTTCGACGTCCGCGCCGCGTCGGAAGCCACTGCCGTCGGCTCTTTGTCTGGAGGCAACATCCAAAAGGTCATCTTGGCGCGAGAGATGTCGCGGCCTCTCAAGTTTCTGCTGGCTTCTCAGCCGGTGCGAGGCTTAGACATTCACGCGACGGCTTTTGTGCAGCATCAGCTGCTGCAAGCCCGCAACAATGGCTTAGCGATCTTGTTAATCACCGAAGACCTCGACGAGTTATTTTTGCTGAGTGATCGCATCGTGGTGATGTGCCGTGGTGAGATCGTGGATGTGCTGCCCCGCGCCGAAGCCAGCCTTGCAGAGGTTGGTCTGCGCATGACAGGCGTGCAGAGTTGATCGCGGTGCACCTAGAGCGACGGCTGGCGACTCCTTGGTGGGTGCGCGCGACGGTGAGCCTGAGCGCGGTCATCGCGGCGCTGCTCCTCGGAGGGGTGACGTTGTGGCTGGTGGGTGTCTCGCCGTTAGAGGCCTATCCGCTGGTCGCCTCGCAGATGTTTCTGGAGGTCTGGGGCTGGCAAGACTTGCTGCTGAAGATGACGCCGCTGCTGTTGACGGGGCTGGCCGTCGCGATTGCCGCACAGATGAATCTCTGGAACATCGGCGCGGAGGGTCAGCTCTATCTCGGCGCGATCGCGACCACGGGGCTGGCGCTGAGCCTCGGTGACCAGCTCGCTGGCTGGCAGCTGCTGCCGCTGATGCTAGGCGGGACCTTGCTGCTGGGCGGGCTGTGGGCGGCGGTCCCGGGAGTGTTACGCGCTTATCTCGGCGTCAATGAGATCATCACCACCCTACTGCTGAACTACGTCGCCATCAGCCTCACCGACTACCTGCTGTTTGGCCCGTGGCGCGACCCACAAAGCCTGAATTTTCCGGTCACTTCCCGTTTTGACGAAGCCGCGCGCCTCCCAGAGATGTTCGGCACTCCGGTGCACTGGGGTCTCCCGTTTGGGCTGCTGCTGGCGGTGTTGGTCTGGGTCGTTCTCAAGCGCACGACCTTTGGCTTTCAAGTGCGCGTCGCCGGAGACAACCCTCCCGCGGCCGACTACGCCGGCTTTGCGTCCCGCCGCTTGCTGGTGTGCGTGCTGGTGTTGAGCGGAGCTGTCGCGGGGCTCGCGGGGCTCACCGAGGTGGCGGGGGTGCACCAGAAGTTGCAGCAGAACTTCTCGGTGAACTATGGCTACACGGGCATCATCGTCTCGCGGATGGCTCGCAATCATCCGCTGGGGGTGATCCTCACGGCGTTCTTGTTGGCGGTCATCTTCGTGGGCGGCGAGAATCTTCAGATTGAATATCAGCTGCCCATCGCCGTGGTGTATCTCTTTGAGGGCTTGTTGTTGTTCACGATCATCGGCTCCGAGTTGTTTTTGGACTATCGCCTGCGCTGGAGGAGAGGATGAGCGAGTGGCTGCTGACCCTGCTGACGGTGGCGGTCTCGATGGGGACGCCGCTGCTGTTTGGGACCCTCGGAGGCGTGCTGAGCGAACGCGCGGGCGTCATCAACCTCGGCATGGAAGGCGTGATGCTCGTCGGCGCGTTGACCGCGTTCGTTGTGCGGCTGGAGACGGGGTCGATGCTGTTCGCGATTGGCGCGGCGGCTTTCGCGGGGGGGCTCGTCACGGCGCTGCACGGCGTTGTGTGTTTGGTGCTGCGGGCGAACCAGATCGCCTCGGGCCTAGCGCTGGCGCTCTTTGGCGCTGGGCTGAGCGGGCTGTTGGGCAGAGAGCTGGTCGGGAAGACCTTCGATCCGTTGTCTCCCCTTGCGCTCCCGCTGCTGTCCGACATTCCGGT
>CBFIJD010000004.1:10669-97280 GCA_965662845.1 uncultured bacterium
ACTCCAGAAATACGGCTATGAGGCCGAAGTCGTCGAGAGCGTCCCTGAAGCCGACTCACAGCGCGTCTTCACTCGCTTAGCGCGGAAGCATGACGTGGTCGTCGGGACCTCTTTTGGCTTCATGGATCCGATGGTCGCTGCCGCCGAGCGCGACCGCGGCGACACGATCTTCTTGCACGCCTCCGGTTACAAAACCATCGAAGGCAAGCTCGACGTCTATCACTGTCGCCTCTACCAAGCCCGCTATCTGACTGGCATCGCCGCCGGGATGTTGACCCGAACCAACAAAATTGGCTTCGTGGGCTCCTATCCCATCCCGGAAATCGTCCAGAACATCAACGCCGCCGCGCTCGGTGCGCGCTCTGTGAATCCGGCGGTCGAGATCAACGTCGTCTGGATCAACTCGTGGTTCGATCCGCCCAAAGACATGGACGCCGCCAAAGCGATGTTAGAGTGGGGCGCGGACGTGCTCTACACCACGACGGACTCCCCGAATGTCGTCACGCTCGCGCAGCAACAATCCACGCCTGAGAAGCCGCTCTGGAGCATGGGCAACGACGCCCCGATGAACGCCTTCGGCCCTGACCGCTATGCGACCGGCGCGATGTTCAACTGGAACGTGTTTTACAAGTACAAGCTGGATCAGATTGCCGAGGGGAATTTCAAGCTCGAGCGCTCGTTCTGGGGCCTTCAGGAGAACTGCGTCGGCTTGTCGCCGTGGGGTCCGAACGTTCCAGGCGCCGTCGTGAACAAGGTAGAGACCGTCAAGATGGAGTGGATCAACGACCTGATGGACGCAGACTTCCCGTTCTCTGCCGGCTTCACCAAACAAGACGGCACCCGAGTTCCTGCCGGAGAGGTCGGGCGCTCTGAAATTGAGCAGATGCAATACTTTGTGGAAGGCGTCGTCGCCGAGTTTCCCACGCGCTGAGCGCTCTCTCAGAGGGCGCCATTGCGCTTGTCTCCTCAACACAGACGGGTTTTGCGGCGGATGGCGCGGCGGAATCCGTGTGTCAGAAGAACGCGGTCCGCAGTCCCGCAGCGATCTGGATTTCACCGTAGTTGTCGCTGGGGACGTTGACCATCGCCAAGTCCAGCCCCACAAACCAGACCAACCACGACGGCATCGAGTCAATCGCGCCGTTCCAGCCCATGTGGAAGAGGTTCACAGAAGCCGCGCCCTTCCGCCCCACGTTCTCTCGATCGTCCCCAGCCGACGCCTCCCATCCCAGATAGCGCAGCGAGATCTCAGCGCCTTTGCCCGCGGGTTCCAGCCACTGATCGTGCAGCGCGATTTCAAAGCCCCGCCCTGCGGAGCGCAAGGTGCGATCGCCGAGACGGGTCTCTAAGCCCAGCGTGCTCTCCGGCACAAAGAGCCCCAGCAGCTTCAGATAGCGCTGCGGGCCACCGGGCTCTTTGTCGGTGAGATAAATCCCCATGCCCAGCCCGAGCGTGCTGTATGAAGAGCCACGACTGCCGAAGCTGTGATAGGTCAGCGCTTCTGGCGTGACGCTCTGCTGCGCCCACAAGGGCACGCTCCACAACAGCCCGAGCAAACTCACAACGATGCTCCGTCGTCTCACTCGTTGCCTCCGTTGCCGAGTTGGGGATGGACGTTCCAGATCTCGGTAGCGTACTCGCGGATGGTGCGGTCACTGGAGAACTTCCCGACGTTCGCGGTGTTGCGGATCGACATTTTGGTCCAGCGCTCGGTGTCGAGGTAGGCTGCGCTGACGCGCTGCTGGCACTCGGCGTAGCTCGCGAAGTCTTTCAGCAGCAGGTAGTAGTCGGTGTACACCAGCGAGTTGATCACGTCTTGGTAGCGGTGGGGCTCTTCGGGGTTGAACACGCCAGAGCGCACGGCGTCGAGCACTTCCCGCAGCCGAGGGTTCGCGTCGCAGATTTGACGCGGGTCGTAGCCTTTTCCTCTCACGTCGATCACTTCTTCTGCGTTCAGGCCGAAGATGAAGATGTTGTCATCACCGACTTCTTCGCGAATCTCGACGTTTGCGCCGTCCATCGTGCCAATGATCAAGGAGCCATTCAGGCAGAACTTCATGTTGCTCGTGCCAGAAGCTTCCATGCCTGCGGTGGAGATGTGTTCTGAGATTTCGCTCGCTGCGATCATCTTTTCGGAAATCGAGACGCCGTAGTTCTCAACGAACAAGACCTTGAGCTTGTCGCCAATCAACGCGTCGTTGTTGACTGTGCGAGCGACGTCGTTGATCAGGCGGATGATCAGCTTCGCCATGTGATAGCCCGGCGCGGCCTTGCCGCCGAACAAGAAGGTGCGCGGCACGAAGTCTTGCTGTGGGTGGCGCTGCAAATCTTGGTAGAGATAGACCACATGCAGGATGTTCAACAGCTGACGCTTGTACTCGTGCAGGCGCTTGATTTGGACGTCGAACAGCGAGTTGGGGTGAATGGTGAGGCCCTCTCGTTGCGCGAGCCACGTCGCGAGCTGTTGCTTCTTCTCCAGCTTGATCTCGCGCCACTGGCGGCGGAAGGTTTCGTGGTCGGCGAGGTCGTTCAAGCGCTTGAGGTCATCCAAGTCGGTGATCCATTTGCTGCCGATGTGATCGCAGATCAGGGTAGACAGCTCGGGGTTTGCGCAGCGCAGCCACAGGCGGGGGGTGATGCCGTTGGTTTTGTTTTGGAAGCGCTCTGGGTGCATCCGGTAGAAATCTTGGAAGATGGTCTGCTTGAGCAGCTCGGTGTGGAGCGCGGCGACGCCGTTCACGGTGTGGCTCCCAATGATGGAGAGGTAAGGCATGCGCACCTGCTTCTGCCAGCCCTCTTCAATCAATGAGATGCGAGCGAGCAACCCAAGATCTTGGGGATGCTGGTGCCGGACGCTCTCCAAGAAGCGCTCGTTGATCTGATAAATCAGCTCCATGTGGCGAGGTAGCAGGCTGATCATCAGGTCGACGGGCCAGCGCTCTAGGGCTTCGGGCAAGACGGTGTGGTTCGTATACGCGAAGGTGTGGCGCGTGATGTCCCACGCTTCGTCCCACGCTAAGCCCTCGTGGTCGAGCAGCAGGCGCATCAGCTCGGGGATCGCGATGGACGGGTGCGTGTCGTTCAGTTGAATCGCCATGCAGTTCGGCAGCTCACTCCACGGCAGGTTGCGTGCTTTGAAGCGACCGAGCATGTCTTGCAGAGACGCCGACACAAAGAAGTACTGCTGCTTGAGGCGCAGCTCCTTGCCGTGAAACCCCGCGTCGTTTGGATAGAGCACCTTGGAGATGGTCTCAATGCGCAGCTTGTCTTGCACCGCCTGCATGTAGTCGCCGCTGTTGAAGCTCTCAAAGTCAAAGTCCCGCTGCGCCCGCGCGGACCAGAGACGCAAGACGTTCACCGTCTGGTTTCGGTAGCCCGAGACGGGCACGTCGTAGGCGACCGCGAGCGCCTTCTCGCTATCCACCCAGCGCCGCCCGGCCTTGGACTCTTCATCGTCGCAGTCGATCACACGTCCATAAAAACGCACGGTGTAGGTGATGTGCGGGCGGTGGATTTCCCAGGGGTAGCCGTTCTCCAGCCAGTTGTCCGGGAGCTCGATCTGGCGTCCGTGCTCAAACTGCTGCTTGAAGATCCCATATTCGTAGCGGATGCCATAGCCATACGCAGGCAGCTGCAAGGTCGCCATGGAGTCGAGGAAGCACGCCGCGAGGCGCCCCAAGCCGCCGTTGCCGAGCCCTGCGTCCTGCTCCACTTCTTCGATGTCTGCTAAGTCACAGCCCAAGCGCTGCAGCACTTCTTGTGCGGTTTCGTAGATGCCCAAGTTCACTAGGTTATTCCGCAAGCTGCGCCCGATCAGATATTCCAGCGACAGGTAGTTCACCTCTTTGCATCCCGATTTACGGTAGCGCTCTTGGGTCTCGTTCAAGTGCCCTACCAAGCGGTCACGGACGGTGCGGGCTAGCGCTTCAAACAAGTCGCTCTGGTCGGCGTGTTCAGGGGTTTGGCATTGGGTAAACTCCAAGTGTCGCACGACGGACTCTAGCAGCGAGGTGCTGTCGGTCTTTTGTTGGGACTGCGCGATGTAGTCCCACAGGCTCTGGACTTCGGGTTTGTGGTTCAGCATGTTGATCTCCGCATACGAGAAAGAGGGAAGTGGTGACAAATTTGTGGCAAAGGTAGCACACCCCTGCAAAATTTGCGGAATTATTGCGCAGAGGGTCCCACAGAAAGCATTAAAGTTTTGTGCGCTGCGGCCGATAAGAGAAGAAAACTCAGCACGGCACACCTCACACACACAGGGAACTTATGCGCTGGCGAACTTCTCTATTAGCTTTTTTGACCGCAGGTTTTGCCTTCACAGGCTGCTCCACCGTGGAGCAAGCGTTTGGTCCTGATGCTCCCGTGGCGGCAGCGGCCTGCGCAGATCCAACGATTTCATACGCCTTCTCGCTCCATGAGGACGCGAAGCAAGGGCTCGTGAATTATTTCAACTCTCGCGAAGATTACCTGCTGTATGAAGCCTACTATGACGCAGGAGATTCGCGCTCGGTTGCTCAATCGGTGAGCAAGTGTTGGGATCGGCGCGTTTCGCACTTCAACGCCATGAAGAATCTGGAAGAGCTTAACGGCAATCTGGCCCGCATTCTGCTGCGCAACATGCCCGACGAAGATCCGGGCCAAATCGTCTCCGTCTATCGCGAACAATACGAACCGATCATGCAACGCTAATTCAGCAAGTCCATGTCCCAATCCTCCTCAGGATTATTTTCTGGTCTCTCCCGCAGCGCCCAAAATACCATCCTCGGCCTCGGCCTCGCAGGAATGCTGCTCGGGGAGGCTATCCTCGCCCTCTTTCGGCCTCCTCTCCGCTTCAACCTCTTCTTCAAGCAGATGGAGTTCATCGGCAATAAGTCGATGTGGATCACCATCTTAACGGGCACCTTCACCGGGATGGTCTTGACCATCCAATCTTACTTCGCGTTGCGCACTTTCAGCTCGGAGAGCATCGTTGGGGGGATGGTGGCCGTGAGCATGACGCGTGAGCTGGGGCCCGTCCTCACCGCTCTGATGGTGAACGCCCGCGCCGGATCGGCCATCGCCGCAGAGATCGGGACTATGCGCGTGACCGAACAAGTCGACGCTTTGCAGTCGCTAGCAGTGAACCCCGTCCAATACTTGGTGACGCCTCGCATCCTCGCGGGAATTGTGATGCTGCCCTGCCTAACAATGGTCGCGAATGTCACTGGGATTTTGGGTTCCTATCTGGTGGGGGTCTTGTTGCTGGGCGTGGACGCGGGCATTTTTCTCTCCAAAATTGAGGACTTTGTCGTCGTGCGTGACATCTGGGGGAGCCTCCTCAAGGCGGCGATGTTTGGCCTCGTCCTCACCCACGTCGGCTGCTACAAAGGCTACTACACCGAGAATGGCGCCGAAGGCGTGGGGCGCGCCACTACCGAAGCCGTCAGTTTTTCCGCGGTCTTCATCCTCTTCTCTGACTACGTCTTTACTTCCTTCTGGCAGCGCTGATTCCCGCCGCTTGCATTCGCCTCCTCCGCCGAACTTCCCCTCCGATTTTTGCGTGACATTGATGTGACACCCTGTAATATCATGATGTACGTACGTAGCATTACTTATCCCCTGCTGCGTGCGGTCTTTCATCATGGGGACATTTCGCACTTGAGGAGAGCATATGAAGAAAGTCATCAGCGCCCTGATTGTTGGTTCCAGCATGCTGTTAGGCAGCCTCGCCGGAGCCGCGGATTACGCGAAGCAGAAGGTCGTGTATCACATCAATGGCGACAACCCGCAGCAGAACACCGGCGCACTGCGCAACATCCAGAATCACATCAACGCCGTCGGGGCGGAGAACATGGAGATCAAGGTCGTGATGCACGGCAACGGTCTCGCGCTGCTGATGTATCCAGACGAACTCGAAGGCACCAAGATGAAGCGCGGCAACGCCGATGAAGCGATGCAGACCCGCATCACCGGGTTGAAGAACCAAGGCGTGCGCTTTCACGTCTGTGCGAACACTCTCAAGGGCCGCAACGTCAACCTCGTCGAAGATCTCTACGACGCGACCGAAGCAGACATCGTCCCCAGTGGCGTCGCCGAGCTTTCCAAGCTGCAGCTCGAAGGGTTCACGTATATCAAGCCCTAAGCCCCACACCTCACGCTCCTCGTCAGCTGCGCGAGGAGCCCGCCCTTGCATTCGCAAAACAAGAAATCTCTCGCTTTCCCCTTGAAACTTTGTCGTAACAATCTAGGGTTGCCGACTCTTTAGGTGCTCTCGCGCTTGTGCTCGAGAGAGAATAGGGAATCCGGTGCAAATCCGGAGCTGTCCGCGCAACTGTAAGCCGCCTATCGTGCGAACAATCGCCACTGCGTCGCCACGCGGGAAGGCGTTCGTGACGAGCTGCAAGCCAGGAGACCTGCCTAAACATTCTGAAACCAGGCGACGGAACTGGAAAGCAACGACCTACAAGCGTCATCAGAACGCCTGCTCTTTGCTCTCCCCACCTCTCGGCCTTGCGCCGCTTCTCGCCACCTCTTTCCTTCCTCTTTGTCGGAGAATCGTATGCACATTGAACCGGGCATCGTCGCAGGCGCGAAGATGCTTCTCAGTTATGGAACCGTCGCGGTCGCGGGCGGGTTGACCTTGCGTCACGCCGAGACAATGTTCCGCGAGAGTGGTCTGCTCTCGCTCGTCAGCCGCGCTCTGATCGCTACGCTGCTGGTCTTCAGCTTCTTTGAGGTCTTGCCCCACCATCCGGTTGGCGTCTCAGAGGTACACTTCATCTTCGGCTCCACGCTGTTTTTGTTGTTCGGAGCGGCTCCGGCGGCGCTTGGTCTCGCCGGAGGTTTATTGCTGCAAGGCTTTCTGTTTGCCCCGTGGGACTTACCGATGTACGCCGTGAACGCCACGACTTTGCTCTTGCCGCTGTTCGCCATGGCCGCCGTCGCGAAGCGCGTGATCCCTGAGAACGTCGCGTACAAAGACTTGTCTTACAGCCAAGTGCTGAGACTTTCGGTGGTCTATCAGGGCGGCGTTGTCGCGTGGGTCGCGTTCTGGGCGTTCTACGGGCAAGGATTCGGGGCGGAGAATCTGGCGAGTGTGGGCAGTTTCGGAGTGGCGTATCTGAGCGTGATTTTGCTGGAACCTGTCTTGGATTTGGGCGTACTCGCGGTCGCGAAGCTGTTGGACGGGCAACAGAACTCTCCGTTGCTAGCGCCCCGCTTGTTCCATGCCGCAAGCTAACACGCATTGCAAACACGAGGTGCTCTGCTGCCCCCGCTGTGGCGCAGCGTTCGAGTGCCGCATGAACAACATCAACCGCTGCCATTGCGTGGCGGTCTCGTTGAATCGAGAGCAGTTGGAACAGCTCGCCGAGCGCTTTGACTCGTGCCTATGCCACAGCTGTCTCCAACAGCTCGCTCACGAAGCCCTGCCCTCCTCGCCTGCTTGATCTCTCGCCTCCCAAGCCTCGGAGTCCACTCTTTCCAAACAGACCGAGGCATCTCCCGACGGATTTGGTTCACGAATAGGAACCGTTCGCTCACAAAAGAGGGGAAGTTTCTCTCGCCGCGAAGCCCGCGGCTACGTCCCGTCTCACGATGGCAAGAGAAGCACTCTTAGCTCTGTGGCGCTGAGTGAGGCTCAGGACTGCGTGGCAACAGCAGGTCTTCCAGAAAGAACGCCGAGAACTCGCTGCGTCCTCGCAGGCTGCTCTTGCGATAGAGCTCTCCGGCTTGCTGACGCACGGTTCGCTCACTGGTCTTGCGGACATCTGCGATTTCTTTGAAAGAGAGACCTTTCAGCAACAACAGCCCAACCTCTCGCTCCGCGTCTGTGAACTGCCACTCTGCAAACTGGCGATCGATCGCCTGCCCCAGCCCAGCCAACAAATCTTGCGATTCCTGTTTCCAGCGTACGACGTCTTGTTCAGCGTCGTGAGCCCGCGTTTGCCATGACTGCGTCTCTTCGCGCGCCAGCAGGAGCTGCCACTGGAGCCACACCAGCAAGCCCAACAGCAACGCCACTGCGGCGGTTTCAACCAGCAAGTGAGAGAGCACGCTCAACCAATTTAGAGTATCGGCTAAAATATCGAGCACAAGCAGCGCCACCGTCAGAAAAATCGCCACATAAACCTTCCGTAGGCGAGCCGTTTCCCATCCGTCATTTGTCGGAAGCAGAGCGTCTAAGAGACTGTTTTTACTGTTTTCTTCTTTCATCGTGCCTTTGTCGGATAGGGATTTGCTGAGGACTCGGTACCGTAGCGATCCGATCTGCGGTTCGCAACTGAGAAATCAGCAGGGGCTGGAGAGTCTCTCCGCCTCGCGAGCCGGACCGCTCAACCCAAACCCACAGAGAACCTCATGCGAAAATATTGGCTCCGCGCGGCGCTGATTGCCCTAACTCTCAGCTTTGCTGCCTGCAGTGAAGTGGAACCTCCCTTGACGACAGAAAGTGGCACGTCCCTCAACGAAGATGACGCTTCTCTCAACGAAGATGACGCTTCCAGCGCAACCGCTTTCGCCAGTGAAGAGACCAACATCGTCGCGCTCATGACTCCGTCGGCTGGACGACTCTTGGCCGCGCAGTGCGCGCAGTGTCATGGCACCGATGGGCTCTCGCGCAGTGGAATTGAAGGGCTCGCCCACGAGGCCGGCGAAATTCCCGAAGAGATGGCGGAGATGCGAAGCTCGTCATTCACCAATGACATCATGCATCAGCAAGCCCGAGGCTACACCGCCGCCGAGGTCCAAGCGATTGCAGACTGGTTTGCTTCTCACTCCAGCGGCACTGCTGGCGACGACGATGACGACGATGAGCGCTACGAAAACGATGACGACGATGAGCGCTACGAAAACGACGACGACGATGAGCGCTACGAAAACGATGACGACGATAAGCGCTACGAAAACGACGACGACGAGCACTACGAAAACGATGACGACGATGACGACGATTGATCTGCCGCAACCCGACAACTGATTTCCAATATTCTATTCTGGAGACACACCATGACACATCTCACACGCCGTCAATGGCTCAAAGCCGCAGGGCTTGGAACCGCCGCGCTCGCCTTCCCCACCTTTCTGAGCGCTCAGGCGCTACAACCGCATGTCGTTGTTGTCGGAGGAGGCTTCGCTGGTGCAACCGCAGCGAAGTACCTGCGCCACTGGTCTACCAGCGTGCGGGTCACTCTGATTGAGGAAAACCCCACGTACTACTCCCCGATCTTGAGCAACCTGATTCTCAATGGGCAGCGCACTCTGAACCAGCTTGCGTTCAGCTACCAAACGCTCACCAGCCAGTACGGCGTCGATGTTGTGCAAGCGCGGGTGGATGGAATTGACACGAACGCCCAGTCGCTACGGCTCAGCAACGGCGCTGCTCTCGGCTATGACCGGGTCATCCTCGCGCCTGGAATTCGCTTCCGCAGCGTGGACGGGCTGGATTCGACCAAGATCCTGCACGCCTGGAAATCGGGTTCTCAAGTGGAGCAGCTTCAGCAGCAGCTCGCCGCGATGCCTGCTGGGGGAACCTTTGTGCTGACGATTCCTGCCGCCCCCTATCGCTGTCCTCCTGGGCCTTACGAACGAGCTTGTGTCGTCGCAGACTACTTGAACCGCAACAAACCCGGCTCCAAAGTGATCGTGCTAGACGCCAACCCAGCGATTGTCGCGGAACGCGAGACCTTCGACACCGCCTTCACGCAAACCTATGCCAACGTGATTGAGTACATCCCGAACGCTTCGCTGCTAGGTGTCGACTCTGACCGGCGCCTCGCCTACACCTCGCTGGGGGACTTCTCTGCGGATGTGCTGAACGTGATTCCACCGCAGGAAGCCGGCTCCCTGATTCACGACAACGGCCTAGCCAACTCCGCTGACCGCCGCTGGGCTGAGGTCAATCCTCTGAGCTACGCCTCCACCGCCGCGAACAACCTCCACGTTGTTGGCGACTCGCAAGGCACAGGCCAGCCCAAAGCCGGACACATTGGCAACGCAGAGGCCAAAGTCTGCGCTGACGCCGTCCTCCGTTTGCTGAATGGGATGTCTCCGTATGGCACGCCGATGACTAATTCCGCTTGCTACAGCCCCATCAGCGAGACGACCGCATCGTGGCTGACCGTTGTCTATCGCTACGACGCCGCGACGGGGACTATGCAGGCGGTGCCTGAATCGCTCGGACAATCCAGCACGCCGACCACGTCTAACTACCGCCGCATGTTCGACTGGTCTGAGAACCTGTTTGCCGACACTTTTTCCTAAGAATCTCCTTCGTTTCTTCAAATTTGATTATTAGGATATTGAGATTCTTGCTGAACTTTGAGAAGAATTTACTGCCCCAACTCAACGGATGGAGACTTTATGGATCGTAAGAAAAAGCTCAAATTTGCCGCCGGTGTTGTCGGCACGCTCTCGGTCGGTACGCTGGTGTTGGCGAATGTGATGGTTCCTGAACTAAATCCACCGCAGCGCCACACAGGGCACATCGTCTCGGCAAAGGCTGACGCCGTCTTACGGCAGGCGTGCTTTGACTGTCACAGCAACGAGAGCACGTGGCCGTGGTACGCCAATGTGCCCTTCGTCTCTATGCTGGTCGCGCACGACATCAAAGATGGCCGGGAGGAGTTGAACTTTTCGGAGTGGGACAGCTACTCCGAAGGGCGCAAGCACCACAAACTCGCGGAGTCGATCGAAGAGATGGAAGAAGGCGAGATGCCGATGTGGGTGTATACCCTCACGCATCCGGAAGCGGAGCTAAGTCCCGAGCAGATCGCTATGCTGCGTAGCGAAATCAGAGCTCGCTACGGCAACGTTGAGGAGTCTTCTCGGCGTGGACATTCCGACGACCACGACGACCATGACTACGACGACCATGACTACGACTAACCCTTCATATTAAAGAGAACAATGCGCACTCAATCTTTCGCGTTCCTCACAGCGCTAGGCTGCTTGCTTGGCGGAACCCCAACCTTCGCTCAGGAAGACCTCGCTCGCGGCCAGCAAGTCTACGAGACCGTCTGCGCCGCGTGTCACAATCCAGAGCTGATTCCTCCGCAGGGACCGCCCATGTTTGGAGTGCAGCGGCGCTATCTCAAGCAGTATGGCGAGGCCAACTTCAGCGCTCGGATGATCGACTTTGTGCAGCACCCTACCATGGAAAAAGTCGTCATGAAGAAGTCCGCCGCCAGTTTAGGATTGATGCCTGCGATGCCGCTCCCTGAGGCCGATCTGAGAGCCGTGGCAGCGTTCATCCGCGAGAACCAGTGGGAGCCTCCTTGCACGCACTGGGAGCACGCAATCGCTCATCAAAGCGGAGGCGGTAACCACTCCCGCAACGAGCAGCGCAACTACAACCGCCTCTGTCGCTAAGAGCAGCTCACGCCCCCCTCCCCAATGACAGAGATCCTGATGTCTCCTTTGCAAAGCCACCTCAGTGGCTTTATGCTGGCAAACAAGAGTAAATTTTCACCGAAGGAGGCCCCGTGATTGACTTCCCTGCTCCCGAAAGCATCAACGAAGATAACCTCGTCCCAAAGATGCGACAAATCGCCCAAGCCATGCTGGAATCACATCAACAGACAAAGGACGAGCTGTCTGCCCTGCGCGAGCGTGACCTGCTGCTCTATGAAGAGGTCAAGCAGACCAACGTAGAGCTCAAGCAAACCAACGTACGTATTGACCAAACCAACGATGAGCTCAAGCAAACCAACCAACGGCTAGATCACCTGACCGAAGAGGTCCAAGGCTTGCGCACAGAGGTTCAAGGCTTGCGCACAGAAGTTCAAGGCTTGCGCACAGAGATGACAGTCGGATTCAATCAATTGGCCACTCAACTCAGCAACATCGCGTCCATTCTCAAAAAGGAAGATGCGCGCTGAAACAAAGCCTCTCCCCAGCAGACTCCCTGCTAACTTTCCTCGCTTTTTGTCCAAGGTTCTGTAATCATCTCGCCGCATTATTTTGACTCCTCACACTTCTCTTCAGCATGTACACAGCGGAACAACCCACATTGCTAAAGCGGTTCGGCAGCCTCTGCCTTGGGCTGTTTTTGTTGGGGTGGCTCTGTTTGGTTCCTCTCCATGTACAACATGAAGCCGGCTTCCGCGCTCCAGACGGGACATTTGTTTCTGCAACGCTCGCCGCGCAGCTCGATTGCCTACCGTTTCCGCTCTCGCCGGAAGACACGTCGCCTCCCACAGAATGTCCAGTGCTGCAACTTTGGAACGCTGGGCACGCGCCTCTGTCAACGTCTCTCCCTCCGACGCTTCCTCCAGAGCTATTGCAACAACCTGCGGCTCTCTCCCTAGAGACACAAAACGCGCTCGCCGCTCACCCGCAACACAGCCCTTCGCTCCGCGCTCCTCCTGTCATCTGAATTCCTGCGCTTTATTTTTTTCGTCTGTCACGCGCTCCTTCCCGTCTAGCCAGGTGCTCTCCCTCGTCTTGTACGGAAGATTGCGCCGCGTTGCCGTTGTTGCAGGGCAGACCTCATTTTTACTCTCTTGATGAACAGGCTTGATGAAAACAACGTATCGCGGGGCGCTATGGGCCTTGCTGGTGTGGGGGATTGGCCTGACGAACGTGTCCGCGAAACTCCCCGAACTTCGTATCGCCGGTCCAGTCTCAATGACCTCGCATCCGCTACTCTACTTAAAAGAATCTGGCGCGTGGGATGACGTCGCTGAGAACATGACCTTTCAATTTTGGAAAACCCCTGAACAGCTGCGTGCGCTCGTTATTCGTGGCGAGGTCGACATCGCCGCGATGCCTTCGAATGTTGCCGCTCAGCTGCACAACAAAGGGGTAAATGTGCGACTGGTGATGAGCGCGGTCTCAGGAATGCTCTGGGTGGTCTCCTCCGAAGCAAAACACCAGCGTTTTGCCTCCATGCGTCAGACCGACTTCGCGCTACCATTTCGCGGCAATATGCCTGAAGCGCTCTTTGTGACGCTGCTGGAACGGGAAAAGCTCGTCAAAGCCGATCTGCGGCTGCGCTACACGCCAGGGCTTTTGGATGCCGCGCAGCTGGTGATTGCTCAACAAACGACACACGCGCTGCTTGCTGAGCCAACGGCGTCCTTAGCTCTGCGCAAAAATCCTGCTCTGCATCGCAATTTCAGTCTTCATCAGCGCTGGGAGGTGGAATTTCCCCAAGCCCCGTCGATGCCCCAAGCGGTGGTCGCAGTCGTTGATCCGCGCCCCGAGCTGGCTGCAGTCCTCGCACAACTTCCGCAGCAGTACGCTGACGTCGTCCACTTGGGGAGGACCTCTCCTGCAGCGGTGATCCCGCTGGTACGCCGAGCGCTCCCACAGCTCGAAGCGGCGGTGTTACAAGAGGCGTGGCAACACACGCGCTGGCAACCTCTTCCCGCTTCAGAAGCCCGAGCGCACTTGGAACCCTTCTATCAACGGCTGTTGGAGGTCGAGCCCCGCTTGCTTGGCGGGAAGCTCCCTGCGGACTCGTTTTATCAGCCCCAGTGAAGTCCTTCTCAGCCCAGCTGCTGTGGGGAGGATGCGGAGCCCTTGCGCTGACCGCAGGCTGGTTCGCCGCCGCGTGGTGGTCTCCCCTGTTAGTGCCAACGCCGGATGCGACCGCCTTTCGTATGGTGGAGCTGTTTCAAACGACCTACTTTCACGAACACTTCTGGATCACGATGTTGCGCATGCTCGGCGGCGCGACACTAGGGCTCCTCTTGGGGATCGTTCTCGGCATTCCAGCCGGCTTGAGCGGAGCCTTCCGCGCCTTTGTAGAGCCGTTACGTTGGGCGGCAAGCGGGGTTCCTCCCATTGTGTTGGTCTTGCTCATGATGTTGTGGCTGGGAATGGGCACCCCGATGGTGCTCACGCTCGCCGGTGTGTTGTTGAGCCCGGTGGTTTATGTGAACACCTTGCGCGGCATGGAACGCGTCGATCCGCAACTGCGAGAGATGGCGCGCGTGTTTCGCTTCACTCCCCGCCAATGGCTCACGCAAATCTATCTGCCCGCCTTAGCTAGTCCCCTCGCGGCCTCCGCGACGTTGGTCTTGAGCACCAGTGCTCGGGTCGTTGTGATGGCCGAAGTCCTCGGCGCAAACGAGGGCATCGGGTATGCGGTGTCCCTCGCACGCACACACTTGGAGGTCGCAGAGTTGTTTGCGTGGATCGTCGTCAATCTCTTGCTGATCGGTGCCTTAGAGAACCTGCTGCTCCGCCCTCTACAACAGAGAGTGGAGCGATGGTAGCCCTCACCATTCAAGGCTTGTCACATCGCTACGCCACGCGACCCATTCTGCACAATTTTGAACTAGCGGCGAATGCAGGCTCGGTTGTGTCGATTTTAGGGCCTAGCGGCTGCGGCAAAACGACGCTGTTACGTCTCATCGCAGGGCTGGAACCCATACAGACAGGGACGATCCTACACGCGGCGCAGCGCAGGGCCTTTGTGTTCCAAGAACCAAGATTGCTGCCGTGGAAGAGCACTCTCGACAACCTACGCATCCCGCTTGAAGCCGCAGGCTGGGCTCCTTCCCAAGCTCAGCAAGAAGCTCAAGATTGGCTCCAGCGTCTGGAATTGCACAAAAGCGCAGGTTTGTTTCCGCGCCAGCTCTCCGGCGGAATGCAACGTCGGGTCGCGTTGGGACGCGCGCTGGCGGTTCAGCCAGACTTGCTGCTGCTCGACGAACCGCTGACGGGCCTCGATGAGGCCTTACGACACCGGATGTTAGACTTGATCGCGCACACACAGAGCGCTCTGCACACCACCATGCTGTATGTGACGCATCAACGCCGCGACATCCAACGCTGGCAGGGATCGGTCGTCGAAATGCGACCTCTTCCTTGAAACCGAAGAGAGCCTCGCTCTCTTCTCTCATGGTTGTCTCTCTAGGCAACTTTTCTTACTCAGGAGTCCTATGAAAAAGCTGTTTTTATTGATTTTTTTGCTCGCGCTCGCCCTCAGCGGGTGTACTCAAGCCACCACAGACCAACCCGCAGCCAAGCCCCAGTCCATTGCGGTCTCCGATCCGTGGATCCGCGCGGTTCCACCGAACGCGAGTAACTCTGCAGCCTACATGCGTCTGGAGAACCCGAACGCGAGAGACCAACAGCTCGTGGGAGCGTCTACCTCAATCGCGGAGACCGTGGAGATTCACAACATTGCTGAAGAGAACGGGATGATGCGGATGTTCCCTGTTGATGAGATCAACATCCCAGCGAACGGTGCGCAGGCGCTCACGCCAGGCGGATTTCACCTCATGTTGATCGGTCTCAAACAGCCGCTAGAGCGAGGACAAGAAGTGCAACTTGAGCTGGAGTTTGCCGACCAATCCAAGCAGATCGTCACGGCGGAGGTGGGCGATGGGAGCCCAATGCAAAGCGAGCCTCACGGTCAGCATGGAGGAGCGGCGCACCATGACGGCATGGAGCACCATGGCGCGGCGGGGATGAAGCACGAAAGGTGAGGAGGGGAGGGAACTCGTGGAGGAGCCGCAGCTGTGGACTAGCTGCGTTCCACATACTTCACGAGGGTTTGCTCCAGAAGCAGGATCTCTAGGTGATTGACTAGATAGTCCAGCATGATGTGACGCCACGTTTTTTTGCGGAATGTGTCGCTGAACTCCAGCATTTGCAGGCGTTCATCTAAAGATTTCAGTTGGTACTCACGCTGCTGGAGCGTGTTCTCCAAGCGCAGCTGTTCACGCACCCAAATAGAGAGTTCTTGCAGCTCTCGGGTCGCGTCTCGACGTTGCACTTCAGGATCTTTTGGGGTGGACACCAGCTCTGTTGCCCAGCGATAAAAACCACTCTCTCTGGGGTAAACTTCATAGAGATTGACCGTCCGCGCAGCGCTATTTTTCTCTTGTTTGACCGGCCGCAACAGCTCACGGATCTCAACGGTAGAAGCCTTCAAATGCTCAATCAACCGGCGGCGTTGTTGCAACAATTGTTGATAGTGGCGCTCATGCTCCTCGTCGGCGTCGTGAGGGTCGGTCTGTTCCATCGCTCGCACCTCGCGCTGCGTTTGCAGCAACAACTCCTTCCACTTTTGTCTTTTTCCTAACAAGACCTCTGCCTGCTGCCGAATCTGCGCTTGCTGGGCCACCCGCTCCTCTTCCTTGCGGCTCAGCGTCTTCGTTTTATTGATCGCAACCACGACGGACAGCTGCTCTGCGCTCGCTTTCCATGGATTGATATATATCAAATCAAAATTTTCAAATTCCGGGACTTGAAACAGAAAGTCGGAAGAGCGCGCGGCTTGCTTGTGGTCTGACTCGGGTCGGTTGCTGAGGAAGCGATTGCGGATGTGCAACAAATCTTGCAGACGCATCGTCCGGACTCGATTCGGGCTGTAGCCGTGCTTGCCGATCGCTTGCGCCATGCGGTTGCCTAGGCCATCGACGATCAAAATTCGCAAGAGCGACTTCATCACGCCCTCTAACTGCTGCATACCGCTGATTTCCACCACTGTGCGCTCAAAGAGCTTCACGACTCCTGGCAAATAGTAGGGCAACAACGGCTCAAACTTTGGTGTGATTGACTGCAAGATGCGCTGCAAGTTTTGCTGTCGGTGCTCCAAGTGATGCAGCTTCATGCCCCAGCGGAAAAACTTGGGGAAGGGTTGCTCCTCCTCCATCTGGGACTGAGCCTTCCGCAGCTTTTCGATGCGTTCTCTCCAGAACGCCAGCTCAGGAAAGGCCTCCAGCGTCGAAGATGTCAGGGGTTCTGCGCGCAGATGGAAGCCCATTGTGCGCGGAGTGATGTCCTCTTGCGAGACCAACCTTGACCACTCATGCCAGTCCCATGAGACATCTGACTTGGGCATATTGCGCTCCACCGCGTACATGTGCAGATGCAGCTGCCCTTGGTTCACCTGAAAACGTCGCTGAATCTCATCTTTTAGCTCTTGATGCCAAGGTTCTGGCAAGGAGAGGCGTACCGTGGGTACGTAGTCAGGTATGTTCATGCGTTGCGCTCAAGCGTCCCTTGGTTGTGGTCCAGACGGATGTTCGTGAAGTTCAGAGGTTGACTGCCCAGAATCTTGCAAACTTTCAACATTATGTCACACTCCAGCGATTTCCGCTCTGCGTTCGCCTCCTCGCTGGCTTCCTGATCTCTTTCAGCGGGGTGGCTTCCATGTGCTCTTTCAATGCGTGGTTGAACATCTGGTCATTCAAGAACACGCCGTCAGGAGTTCCCACAACCGATGGGGAGGGGAACTGAACCACTTCTTCTACGCTTCTCTTCAGCAAAGCATGCCCGATTCACTGCTGGTCTCACTGCCGCAAATCTGGTTCGACAACTTACAACAAGAGTTACAACGGCGCCTGCAACGCCAACGACTCCCCGCTCAGATCCAAGCGCACCGCCCCGGCAAGCCGCTGTCGCCCCGCGCTCAGGTGTTTTGGCTTTGGTATGACGATGACTTTCAAGGACAAACCAAGCCTTCAGGGTTGAAAATTCAGCACAAGTCCGCGTTCACGCCGCCCACACAAATCAGCCAGCTTCCGGCACAACAACAAGTGTGGTTGCGACGCCTCAAGCGCTTGCACAAGCAACTTTTGGAACGCAAACCCGACAGCGACTTTCTCAAGTTCTGCGGCAGCAGCGTGGGATATTTCCGCAAAGCCGAGAAACACTGGCAGCAAAATCAAGTCCTGCAATCGTTAGCCCCTAAAGTAGAGCCCTTTGAGGGACTCTATTTTGACGCGTTGGGGCAAGCTTTGGATGAAGCCATTCTCCGCGCCACCGGTATCACGACGATGGAAGAGGTCGTGCGCACTCTGGTCAAGGTGCTGGTCATTGACGGCATGGGAGGGCTGGTGCCAGAAAATCTTCAGGCGCGCGGCTACCGCAGCCCCCGCATTTCAACAATGAGCCTCTTCCAGCTGCGGCAGCTCTGGCAAAAACAACAACCTGAGATTGCAGAGATTGACGTGCACGCGCTCTCGCCAGCCGTCTTCCAACAGCCTGAGTTTGAGAAGTTTGATCTCATCTTGGTCAACCCTTGGAAATTCAAAGACGATGGCCTACCCGTCGCGGTCTTCGCGAGAACCTCCGGCAACCTGAGCCGCAAGGAAGAGCAACAGGCCTCCCAACACTTTGAAAATCAGCGCAAACTCGAAGAGCTGAAAGGGCGACGTCAGCGCCATGAAACCCAACTCAACGCCGTCGTGCAGCAACTTCAATTGATTGAGAATACAGGCCGCACGCAAAGTCGGGGAGACGAACAACACTACCGACAGTTGCTTGGGGATCGCAAAAAGCTCACCTTGCAGCTCCGTCGCGACACGCTGCGCATCAAAGAGCTGAGCAAACAGGTCGACACCCGCCCGCGAGAGAATTTGGATGTGGTCAATTTGTTAGAGGCTTTCCAAACCACGGGATCTTTTGCCAACCGCGCCGCGACGCTGCTGAAAAGCTCGTTCACGTCGCCCAAAGATGACCCGCACAGCCCCCAAGCCCAGCTCAAGCGCATGTCGGTGTTTATGCGCCAACGCGAGCGGATTGAAGCGACGATGCATCAGCTTCATGGAGAAATGCAAACCTACGAGGACAAGCTCCAACAGTGGACCGATCACCGCTTTCGGGGTGCCGATCAGCGACCTTGGCGCCGCCCTTTTTTGGAGAACCTCTTAGACCTGTTGGAAGTCGCCGCCTTGCGAGAAATGTTGGCGCAGACGCTCCCTCCCGATGCGTAATTTTTCACACACCCGAGCGCGCGCAAAGTCCTTGCAAGGAAACGCTAAACGGCTGATATTGCAGTTCACTTCTGCCACAAACGCTCTCTCGGAGAGCCCTCATTGCAGGTTGCGCACAATGTCTGAGCCAGCCTCACCTAACACCTGAGAACCGCCATGCTCACTCCATTTGCCAAGACCAAACAACAGGTTCACGACTCCCTTCACTCGCTCGCCGAGACCTCTCCAGCTCACCTACGCACGGCGCTAGAGCGGTGCTATCACCCCAACGCGCAGTGGCGCGGCGCGCATCCCTTCAACGAGCTGAGCGGAATTGACGCCATCGAGCAGCAGTTCTGGCAACCGCTGTTGCGTGCGTTTCCTGATTTGGAGCGCTGCGACTCCATCTTTGTCGGCGGTGTTTATGAAGGACGACACTACGTTGCCGCTGTCGGACACTACGTGGGCACCTTCGAGCAAGCGTGGGCGGGCATCCCCGCGACCCGCAACGCGGTCTCGCTGCGCTATGGAGAAGTCCACGAGCTGCGACAAGGACAAATCGTGCAGAGCAACGTGCTCATCGACGTGCTGGATGTGATGCGCCAAGCCGGGCATCGGCTGCAGGCTCCGAGCTTAGGGGTCGAAGGGTTCTGGCACGGGCCCGCGACCGGCGATGGCATCCGCCTGCACGATAGCGCGCCTGCTCAGTCTCAGCGCAGTTTGGCGCTCGTGCTGGCGATGCAGAAATCACTTGGAGATTACGATGACACGCAAGGAACGGGACGCGAAGGCTTGCTCACCATGCCCCAGAAGGAATACTGGCACCCGAAGATGATGTGGTATGGGCCTTGTGGAATCGGCACCACGCGTCGTCTGGAGGGCTTCGTAGACTTCCATCAGCTGCCGTTTCGCACGGCCTTCCCCAACCGCAGAGGGGGGAATCACTACATCCGTATCGGCGATGGCGACTATGCCGTCACCGGCGGCTGGCCTAGCGTTTATGGCGAACATCACGGCGACGGCTGGCTCGGAATGGCGCCCACCGGCAAGACCATCCAAATGCGCGTGATGGACTTCTATCGCTGCGACGGCAACCTGATTCGGGAAAACTGGGTGCCGATCGACATCCTGCACATTCTACTGCAAATGAACGTTGACCTGCTCGGTCGCCTCCAAGCGCGGTCCGCACTCAAAGCAGAACATGCGACTCATTGACGCCCACCACCACCTCTGGCAACCCGAGGCCCTACCCTACGGTTGGCTCCGCCAACGCGGGCAGCCCAAGCCGTTCGGCGACCCAACCCCGATTCAGCGGGACTACCTGTGGGAGCATTTTCGTCAAGATGTAGGCGCCGCAGCGGTCGAGTTGATTGGCTCTGTGCATGTGCAAGCCGACGGAGCGCTGCCGGATCCTGTCGCCGAGACGAAGTGGCTCCATACTCCAGACGACACCTTGCCCTCGGCGGTGGTAGGGTTTGTGGATTTGAGCAGCGACCAAGCCGAAGCGACGATCTTGCGTCACAAGCAATTCTCGCGATTTCGGGGCGTCCGGCAGATCATCGCACAGTTGGAATCTCGACCTGACTTGTCGTTTGCCCCACAACCCTTTCTGCGCAACGCAACGTGGCGTGCTCAGCTGGCGCTGTTGCATGAGCATCACCTGAGTTTCGACTTACAGCTCTACCCCGAGCAGATGCCCGCCGCCGCTGAGCTACTCTCCCAATTGCCAGAGATTCCGGTGGTGCTCGACCACGCGGGCTCACCATACGACCAAACGGAGGCGGGTCTTCAAACGTGGGCGACCGGCATCGCGCTGCTCGCACAGTTGCCCAATGTGCACGTTAAGTTGTCTGGCTTCGGCATGTTCGACCGCGCCTGGGACGCCGCCCGCGCTAAGCCCCTCTTTGAAACGCTATATACTCACTTTAGTCCGGCGCGCATGCTGTGGGGCAGCAACTTCCCTGTCGATCGCCTGATGCGCTCCTATGCCTTCTGCGTCGCGCAGTTGCAGCAGTGGCTCTCCGAGCTGCCAGCGACCGAGCAGCAACAGATCACCTGCGGCACCGCCCAACGCGTTTATCGACTCTAACTCCGCTCCCTCCCCAAGGATCTATGCAAGGCTTTGACTCTGAGTTTCACGACCTCCCCGACTACATTCTGAAGATCACCGAGCGCATCTGGGAAGGGCGCCAAGTGAACAAAATTCGCAGCTACTACACCGAGAGCTGCCGCGTGGAGACGCCCGCAAGCCTCACAAACTCTGTGGAAACCGTCGTCCAGTCCACGCTTGAGACGCTGGTGATGTTCCCCGATCGCGAGCTGCTTGGCGAAGATGTGATCTGGTCGGAAGACGCCACCGGAGACTTCTACTCCTCGCACCGAATTCTGTCGCCGATGACCCATCTGGGAGATGGGTTTTTCGGTCCGGCAACAGGACGGAAAGTCCACGTGCGCACCATCGCGGACTGCGCGGTTCGCAACAACCAGATTTACGACGAGTGGCTGGTGCGAGACCAAGCCGCGATTGTGCGTCAGCTGGGTCTGAACCTCTCCGACTTCGCCAACGCGCTCGCTGCCGCTGAAGCTGCGACGGGGAGACCGCCACTGCACCTCGCGAGCATCACGCACCGACCGGCCTACGACGGTGTGCACGTCAACGATGACGTCCCAGCCCAAGACTACGCCGACTTGTATCGTGGGCTCTTTCGCCAAGCCAAGCTGGGAGACATCACGCAGAGCTATGACCGCGCTTGCTCCGTCGCCATTCCCGGAGGGGAGAGCTGCCACGGTTGGAAGGAAGTCACCGCATTCTGGAACGGGCTGCTCGCCAGCCTGCGCGACGTCAAGTTCACCATTGCTCATCTGATTTTGCGCGAAGACGACGGCCAACCTGCGCGCTTGGCGATGCGCTGGTGCGTCACCGCGACTCATGGCGGGAGCGGACGCTATGGCGCCGCGACGGGGAAGCCGCTGCATCTGTTGGGCATCAGCCACGCTGAGCTGCGCAGCGGCAAAATCCTACGTGAGTGGGTGCTGTTGGATGAACTCGCCATCTGGAAACAAATCCATTTCCCAATCTGACGGCCTCCGCGCGTTTTCTGTTTGCAATCCGCTGCGACATTGTCAAACATATTTCCCTTTTCCAAACGTACAGCGCTACCTTGTCACCTAATTTTCAGCACCGCATCCTCGCATGGCAGACATTTAACTCCGCAAGCTGAGCAAGCGCTGGGGCGCGTTTCAGGCCGTGCGCGACCTGAACTTATCCATCGCAGATCAGGAATTCTTGGTGCTGCTGGGGCCCTCTGGTTGCGGGAAGACCACGACTATGCGGATGATCGCGGGTCTCGAAGACGCGACTGCGGGGGACATCTTGATTGGGGGACAGCGCGTCAACGACCTAGAGCCGAAAGACCGCGACGTGGCGATGGTCTTCCAAAATTATGGGCTCTACCCCAACCTGAACGTCTACGAAAACATCCGCTTCCCGCTGAAAGTCCGCAAAGTCCCGGCGAACACCCACGACGAGCGAGTCCAACGCGCCGCTCAGATGGTGGAGCTGGGAGCCCTGCTGCATCGTCGTCCGGCGGAGCTCTCCGGCGGCCAGAAGCAACGCGTCGCGTTGGCGCGAGCCATTGTGCGTCAACCGAACGTCTTCTTGATGGACGAACCACTCTCGAACCTTGACGCGAAGCTGCGCCTCTCGACCCGAGCACAAATCAAAAACCTTCAGCATGAGCTGAAGGTCACCACGGTGTATGTCACCCACGACCAGACCGAAGCGATGACGCTGGCCGACCGCGTCGTCGTGCTGAATCATGGCGAAGCGCAACAGGTCGGCAGCCCGCTCGACATTTACAACCACCCCGCGAACACGTTTGTCGCTGGGTTCATCGGCTCCCCCGCGATGAATCTGCTCCCCGGCGTCATCCGCGAGCACGTGTTTTTGGCGGAGAACGCCCAGGTTCCTCAGTTGAAAGCACCTGCGGGGAAAGTGACGCTCGGCTTCCGCGCCGAGGACGCGACGCTCCGCGAGACCGGCTCGCTGCGTGGACCGATCTACACGATTGAGATGCTCGGCGACGCCACGATGGTCACGCTGCGCATCGCGGGGGCGCTGGTCACGGTCAAAATGCCGAAAGACTTCCGCGCCGAAATTGGAGACCCTGCGGCGATTGCCGTCGCGCCTGAAGACTGTCATTTGTTTGATTTTGAGAGCGGTCAGCGCCTGCCGACCCCATAACTGTCAACCCTGTCGATGAGGTTCATATGTTGAAGAAATTCCTATCCATCGCCGCCGTCTTCACGTCGCTTGTCGCGGCTCCGCTGAGCGCTACCGCAGACTGTGACTTCCGCCCGAGCAGCGAGCTTCGCATGCTCTCCAACAGCTTTGAGGCGTGGAAAGCTGTCTCTGACGCCATGGCAGCGTGTGGCAACTTTAAGCCCGAGCTGGACACCGAGTTCCGTGAGAAGCAGCCCGAAGCCTTCGCCGCGAACCCGTCGCTGTATCACCTCGGCGGTGTCACGAACTCAACAATTCAGCCGCTGTTGGACGCCGGCACGATCCGCCCCCTCGACGAGTATGTGCAGAAGTACGGGCAACAGCTCACTGCCAACCAGCTCATCAAAATTGACGGCAAGACCATGGCCGTCGCGATGATGGTCAACAACCAGCACCTGATGTATCGCCAGGATATCTTCCAGGCGCTCAACATCCCCGTGCCGACAACCTACTTTGAACTCCTCGCGGCTGCAGACAAAATCAAGGCTTCTGGCAAAGTCGAATACGCGCTGGGTGGAACCTACAAAGCGGGATGGAACCTCGCAGAAGAGTTCGTGAACATGTACCTCGGGCTAGGCGGAGAGTTCTTTGATGGTAACCAAGCTGCGATCAACAACGCGCAAGGCGTCCGCGCCTTAGAGATGATGCGCAACCTCACGCACTACATGGACCCTGAATATTTGGTCTCCGACTCAACCTATGTGCAGCAGCAATTTCAGCAGGGCAAAATCGCGATGGGCGTGTTGTGGGCGACCCGCGCCGCTGCGATGAACGACGCGAAAGAGAGTCAAGTCGTAGGCAAAGTCAAGATGGCCGCTGCGCCGCTCGCTCTCGCTGGCAACCTGCCCGCTTCGTCCCTCTGGTGGGACGGCATCGTGATCGCGAAGAACATCTCAGACCAAGAGGCCGAGGAAGCCTTTCAGTTGGCCATGGAAGGCCTCGACACCGAGATGGTCCAAGCGCACAACGACGCTGCGGTCTGGCTGATTCAAGGGTATCGCCCAGGTGAGCTGGCCGCCGGCGCTGCTGCGACTGCCGAAAACGGCGCGCGGCCCTATCCCACCGGCTCGGCGATGGGGCTGATGCACACCGCACTCGGCAATAACATCGCTGATTTTCTCACAGGCAAAGAGACCGCCGAGCAGACGCTACGTGACATCGAAGCCGCTTACACCGCCGCTGCCCGTGAGAAGGGCTTGCTCTAATCTTCGTCGTCAAGCCTCGTGAAACTACGCACTTTCCTCTTCTTCGTCGCGCCGTCTCTGCTGCTGATGAGCGCCTTCATCGCGGGGCCACTCTTCAGCGTGGCGTGGCAGAGCTTTCATGTCACGCAGCCCGTCTTTGAGACGGTCGAAGTTGAGGTCTGTACGCCTGGGTTTTTGCAGCCCATCTGCAAGACAGAAGCCCGCACGCAGCCGGTGTTGGACGACGCTGGGAAGATCATTACCGAGACCAAGTTTGTGGGCTGGGAGAGCTATCGGAACCTGCTCCACCCAGAGGTCGCGCTGACCGCGCTCCAGCAGGGGCAGTGGGACGCGCTGCTCAACCTAGACTTTTACAAAGCGCTGCGGTTCACCCTGACCTTCACTTTGGTGACGCTGCCCTTCGTGTTGGTGGTCGGGTTGCTGGTCGCGCTAGCGGTGAACCAGGCGACGCGGGCGCTCCGTGGACCGATCATCTTTGTGTCGCTGCTGCCTTTCATCATCACGCCGGTGATCGGAGCGCTCTCGATCCGCTGGCTGTTCGTGGGGGACGGCATCCTCACGGCTTTCCTTGAGTGGTGGCTAGCGCGAGACATCGCCCTGTTCGCTCAAGGCTGGACGATCGAGCTGCTGATGCTCTTCTACCGCGTGTGGCACGTCGCGCCGTTCGCGTTTGTTGTGTTCTATGCGGGACTCCAGACTGTTAACCAAGACACGCTGGAGAGCGCGATTGTGGACGGAGCCTCCCGTTGGCAGCGCATGCGCTATGTGATTTTGCCGCATCTCGCGCCGCTGGTTGTGTTCATCAGCGTCATTCACTTGATGGATTGCTACCGCGTGTTCGAGGAGGTGATTGGGTTCCGCAGCGAAGCGCATGTCATCTCGTTGCAGTGGCTCACCTTTGACTTGCTTCGCCCCGACGACAGCGGGAACCGACTCATCAGCAGCGCCTCGGCGTCCTCGATGCTGACGATGGTTGGGATTGTGCTGCTGTTGATTCCACTGCTACGGCGCACTTGGCGCGATCATCACCAGAGTCGAGGTTAAATGAGCGAAGCGCCCTTGCCTCGTGCCTTGCGTCCACCGGCGACCTTGCGTTGGTTCTCTGGAAGTTGCTTAGCCTTTTGGTGTGTGATCGCCGCGTTTCCGCTGTTTTGGATCACCATGATGAGCCTGAAGTTGCCGGTAGACGCCTTCTCAGAGAACCCGCTTGTCGTGCTTTTGGGACCGAGCACGCGTGAAGCTGGGCCCTCCGTCAGCGCAGCAGACCTCTTGCTCGGCGGCGCGTTTATTTGGGCGCTGCGCCGCTCGTTTCAGCGGCTTCCGCAGGTCGTAGTGTCTACAGGTTTGCATCCGCTCCTTTGTGGGGCGGCTTGGTTGTGCGGTGGACTGTTGCTAGCGACCTTGCTCCCAAGCATCGCGCGCGGGTTGGACTTCATCCCGCTGCTGAACACTCCTCTGCTCGGCATTACGCTGGAAAATTTTCGGGCGGTTTGGGTGGAGCAGGAGTTCACCCGTCAGTTTCTGAACTCTCTGCTCGTCACAGGCGGGGTTGTGAGCATCTCGCTGACGGTTGGGACCTTGGCGGGGTATGGGATCGCGCGGGCGGGGTCGTCGCTGGCGTTTTGGTTGCTGATGGTCGCGCTGGTGTTTCGCGCGCTGCCTCACTCTGTGCTGGTCTCGGGCTACTTACCGGTGTTTATCAACTCTGCAGAGCTGCTCCGTCCGCTCTTGGGAGACGCCGCGCCGGTGCTGTACGGCAAACCGTGGGCGATCATCATCGTGTTGGCGTCGATCAATCAGCCGTTCACCATCTGGATGTTGCGCTCCTTTTTTCAGAACATCCCACGTGAGCTTGACGAAGCCGCTCGTGTGGATGGTTGCTCCCACATCGGCGCGTTTGTGCGAGTGATCATGCCGGTGATGTGGCCTGGTGTGATTACCGCAGGGCTGTTCAGTTTTTTGCTGGCCTACAACGACTACTTGGTCGCGGCGTTGCTGCTCGACATTCAGAATCAAACGATGGTCCCCGCCATTTCGGGGTTCTTTAACCGTGAAACCACCGCCACTGACCAAGTCGAAGCCGTGGCTGCGGCGGTCTCAATCACCGCGCCCTTGTTTTTGCTCGTGATGATGTTTCAGAAGCAACTTGTCTCCGGTCTCACGCAAGGAGCTGTCAAAGGATGAGTTTAGAAATTGTCCGCTTCGCTGAGCTGATCCCCTGTCGTTCGGCGTTCATCGACGCGCACACGCCGGGTTCTGACCGCAAGGAGAACTACACGATCATTGGCGCAGGGGTCTCTGAGTCTCCCGACCAGCACGTCCACATCGCCCAAACTCCGGGGTTTAATATCGGAGCGGCCGCGCAACCGGCTGGGTGCACCAACTCCTTGCACAGCCACCGCACCGCCGAGGTGTTTCTCATCCACAGCGGCACGTGGCGTTTTTTCTGGGGGCTGTACGGTGACAAAGGCTCCGTCACCGTGAGACCCGGCGACACCATCAGCTTGCCGACGCACATGTTTCGGGGTTTTGAGAACATCACCCCCCCAACCCCTGAAACGCCAGATGGTTACGGGTTCATGTTCGCGGTCTTGGGGGGCAACGACGCCGGCGGTGGCGTGGTCTGGGCTCCACAGGTGCTCGAGGCCGCACAGAACCATGGGCTGGTGTTGCTGGAGAATGGCCGCCTGCTCAACACGAAGCTGGGAGAGACGGCCCCTACGGGCCTGCGCCCCCGCAAAGCGCTGGAGGGCGAAGCGCTCGCGGCGTTCGACCGCAACACCATCCGCGAGGAGGCCAAGGCGATCGCGCGCCGCGCCCACACCACTGAGTGGATTTTGGGAACCAACGCCGCAGCCAAGCTCCGCGAACGCACAGGCTTTAGCATTCAGCGCTTGACCTCCGAACACACGCTCTCCCCCGAAGCAGGGCGCCCTTGCGTCGTGATCTGCAACGCGGGCTCGGCCAAGGTCGAGAGCGCCCTGTTAGGAGCCGGCGATGTGCTGTATGCGGAAGCCGACGCAGCGAATGCGATCTCAGCGGCAGCCAACAGCGAAGTTTTTGTGATCACCCCGACCGATGATCCTGCTGGAGAAACCACCTACTTGTGAGAAGCCCCATGCCCCTAGCCGTCACGCACGTGGGATCGTTGCCCCGTCGCCAACGCACCGTCGATCAGATCTTTGCCCGAGAACGCAACGCGCCGTGGGATCGCGCCACGTTTGATCACATCATGGCGGAGGAAGTCACCGAGACCGTGCGACGCCAAACCGAGGCGGGCGTGAGCATCGTCAGCGACGGCGAGACCTCCAAGATCTCTTACGCGACCTACGTCAAGGATCGCTACACTGGATTTGATGGTGACAGCCCCCGCCAAGCGCCTGCAGACCTCAAACAGTTCCCCAGCTTCTTGCAGCGCCTCGCCGACAGCGGCGGCACCCCCACCTACTCCCGCCCTTGCTGCGTGGGCCCTGTGGCGCCCAAGGACGACCACGATCTACAAGCCGACATCGCGCATCTCCAAGCGGCGATGCAGCGCTCTGGGGTCGTGGAAGGCTTCCTCAACGCCGCGAGTCCGGGCGTGATCGCTCTGTTCCTGCCCAATCAGCACTACCCAGACCACGAAAGCTACCTGAACGCGCTGGGGGAAGCCCTCCAGCACGAATACCGCGCCATCATCGACGCCGGGTTGCAGCTGCAAATTGACTGTCCCGACTTGGCGTTGTCGCGCCACATGCTCTTCATGGACAAGTCAGACGCAGACTTCGTGCGCCTCGCAGATCTGCATGTCAGCGTACTCAACAACGCGCTCGCAGGGCTGCCCAAAGAGCGCATCCGCCTGCACATCTGCTGGGGCAACTACGAAGGTCCCCACACGTGTGACATCGACATGGAGCGCGTCTTCTCTACGCTGATGCGTACCCACGCGCAGTACCTCCTGTTTGAGAACGCCAACCCGCGTCATGGCCACGAATGGACCGTCTTCGCCGAACGCAGAGCGGAGATCCCTGAAGACAAAGTCCTCGTTCCAGGGGTCGTGGACACAACCACCAACTTTGTGGAGCACCCTCGGTTGGTCACACAGCGGCTGCAGCGCTTCGTGGAGATTGTCGGACGCGAGCGGGTCGTCGCTGGCACCGACTGTGGCTTCGGGACCTTCGCTGGCTTCGGCGCGGTTGATCCTGAAATCGCGTATGCCAAATTACAAACCCTCGCACAAGGAGCCGCCGATGTCTGAGCTCATTTTCGCCGCGATGCGGAAGGTCGACACGCCGACCATCTCCAACGCGTTGGATGTCATTCTGGGAACGCGCGCTGCCGTCGGCTTCACTCGCTTCCCCACGGTCTGCGCTGATCCACAGCTGCCGCCCGTCGTCGGATATGCTCGCACCGCCAAGATTCGCGCCGCTTCGGCGCCGTTGTGCTCCCCCGCCGAGGTTCGTGAGCTGCGCCTGCAATACTATGAATTTATGGAAGCCGGAAAACCGCCGGTCGTGACGGTCATTGAAGACACCGACTGGCCGCACTGCGTGGGGGCGTTTTGGGGGGAAGTCAACACCGCGATTCATAAGGGGCTGGGCGTCGCTGGGGTTGTCACCAACGGGCTGCTGCGCGACCTGGATGAGCTGGAGCCGGAGTTTCAAGTCATCGCTAGCAATGTCGGCCCGAGCCACGCTTTCGTCCACGTCACTGAGCTGGACAGTACGGTCAACATCCTCGGCATGACCGTGCGCCCCGGCGACATCATCCACGCCGACCGACACGGTGCGGTCGTGATCGCCCCCGAGCACCTCGCCGCGATGCCCGCTGCGATCCAAGCCATTCACGACAAAGAAGCCCCGATCCTCGCCGCAGCGCGCGCCGAAGGCTTCTCTGCCGCCAAGTTGCGCGAGCTTTGGCCCGGCGGCTCTCCCAAACCTTAACCTGAGCAGCAATGTCCACCACAGAAGCGAACAAACAGCTCGTTGACGATATGTACGACGGCCTCAACCAGAACGTCTTGGGGCTGATGGAAAAATATTGGAAGGCAGACATGGTCTGGGAAGGACCTGCGGGCATCGGCACCAAGCGTGGCATCGACGCATTTGAGAACGACTACCGCAGAGCCTTCATTCACGCCTTTCCTGACAAGCACGCCACCGACCTCGTGCGCATCGCCGAAGGAGACTGGGTCGCAGGCACCGGCTTTCAAGAAGCCACCTTCGCCAATGCGTGGCTGGGGATCCCTCCGACCAATGAGAAAATTCGCGTCCGCTACATGGACTTCTGGCGCGTTGAGAGAGACGCGACCGGTGACCCCAAGCTCGCCGAGAATTTAGTCCTGATCGACATCTTGGGCGTGCTGGAGCAAGCCGGATATGACGTCCACAAAGTGCTGAAGTTTGTAGGCTCCAAGCCGCCCGCGTTTTTTGATGAGGTCACATGAGCGCGGTCTCCGCACAAAACCAACAAAACAAACACGCCATTTGGGACTACTGGAACCAGCTGGAACAAGCCGCGCCTGCCGAGGTCGCTGCGCTGACGCGCGCCTATCAGCGAGGCGACGCTGTGTGGCAGGGCTTCGACCCGCTGAACCGCCTCCCCAACGCAGAAGCCTTCGCCGACACGTTCTGGAATCCGCTCAACGCCTCGCTTCCCGACCTCAAGCGTGAGACGCACATCTTCATGGGCGGAGCGTCCAGCGGAAACGTCGATGGCAGACCAGACGGACAACTTTGGGTCGGAGGGACGGGGTTATTCCACGGCACCTTCGAGCGGGACTGGCTCCTCGGCGGCGTCACGATTCCCGCCAACGGACAGCGCGTCGCGATACGCTGGGGCGAGTTTCACCGCATGGAAGAGGGCCGCATCGCGGCGACGTACTGCCTGCTCGACCTTGTGGACTTTCTCAGTCAAATCGGCGTTGAAGTCCTCCCACCAGCGCGAGGCGCCAACGGAGTCTGGCCAGCACCTGCCAGCCAAGACGGGGTCATGCTCGCAGCGCAAGACTCCGCGAGCACAGACGCCAGCCGCGACTTGATTCGGCGCTTTCTGTTTGAAGGGCTCAACGCCTATGATCAGTCAGACCTCAGCAGCATGGGCGTCGCCGCGTTCTTTGCTCCCCACGTGCAGTGGTATGGTCCGGGAGGGATTGGGGCGTGTCGCAGTTTACGAGAGTTTGAAGACTTCCATCAGCGACCTTGGCTCACAGCCTACCCCGATCGGCAAGTGCAAGACCTCGACTCGCTCTTCGCGGAGGGGAATTACAGCGCTTCTTCGGGTTGGAAGGCGGTCGTCGCGACCCACTCCGGCCCCTATTTGGACTGCCCTGCGACTCACCGGCAAGTCACATTCAACGGCATCGACTTCTGGCGCAGTGAGGGCAGCCATTATGTCGAGAACTGGGTCTTTGTGGACATGCTCCACCTCTTCCGTCAATTTGGGGTAGATCTGTTGGCGCGCGTCATGCCCTCCCCGTCTTGACGCCACGACTCCCGCAACTCTCTCGCTTCCCACAGGAGACACATGATTCGTTATCTGAAAGAAGGCATCAGCGCCGAGACGGCGAAAACCAACCACTCCCAAGTCCGCCAGACGGTGGAGCAGATCTTGGAAGACATTGAGAAGCGTGGCGACGCCGCTGTGCGCGAGCTCGCGCAAAAGTTCGACAAGTGGGAAAAGCCCACCTTCCGCTTGACCGCAGACGAGATCCAGGCCGCGGTGCAGGCAGTTCCCGAGTCCACCCAAGCAGACATTCGCTTCGCGCAGACGCAGATCCGCAACTTCGCGCAAGTGCAGCGCTCTGCGATCCAAGACGTGGAGCAAGAGACGCTGCCGGGCGTGATCCTCGGACACAAAAACGTCCCCGTGAACAGCGTGGGTTGCTATGTGCCCGGTGGGAAATATCCCATGGTCGCCTCAGCGCACATGAGCGTCGTGACCGCCAAAGTGGCTGGCGTCCCGCGGGTGATTGCCTGCGCTCCGCCGTTTCAGGGAGAGCCGCACCCGGCGATCATCACCGCGATGCACTTCGGAGGTGCGGATGAAATTTACTGTCTTGGCGGCGTGCAAGCCGTAGGCGCGATGGCGCTTGGAACGGAGTCCATGCAGCCGGTGGACATGCTCGTGGGGCCTGGGAACGCCTTTGTCGCAGAAGCCAAGCGTCAGCTCTACGGGCGCGTCGGGATCGACCTCTTCGCCGGCCCAACCGAGACCTTGATCATCGCCGATGAGAGCTGCGACGCCGAGCTTTGCGCTGCGGATTTGTTAGGGCAAGCCGAACACGGCGTGAACTCGCCGGCGGTGTTGCTGGTCAACTCCGAGAAGCTGGCTCATGAGACGATGGCAGAAGTCGAACGTCAGCTGAAGGTGCTCCCCACCGGAGAGACAGCAGGAGCCGCGTGGCGCGATTATGGACAAGTGATCGTCTGCGACACCGCCGAAGAGATGGTCGCTCAAGCCGACGAGATTGCCTCCGAACACGTCCAAGTCATGACGCGCGACCCGCAATACTTCCTTGACCACATGACCAACTACGGCGCCTTGTTCCTCGGGCAAGAGACCAACGTGGCCTATGGCGACAAAGTCATCGGCACCAACCACACGCTCCCCACGAGCAAAGCCGCGCGCTACACGGGCGGTCTCTGGGTGGGCAAGTTCCTCAAAACTTGCACCTATCAGTGGGTCAAGACGCCAGAAGCCAGCACGCTCATCGGTGAATACTGCTCTCGGCTTTGCGCGCTAGAGAACTTCGCCGGACACAAAGAACAGGCGGACATCCGCGTCCGTCGCTACAAAAAGTGAGGTTGTTTTGCAGACAGACCATTTGGCGGGGCGCGTTGCGCTCGTGACGGGGGGCGCAGGCGGGATTGGTTCGGCGATTTGTCAGGCGATCGCCGAGGCTGGCGGAAGAGTCATCGTCACCTATCACCGCAGTGCCGAGCGAGCAGAAGCGCTGCTGCAGGGGCTCGCGGGCGAGGGACACTCTGGCATGCAGGTGCGCGTGGACGACAGCCCAATGCTGACGCAGGTAGCCAGCGAAGTCTGGGGCACCTACGGCAAACTCGATCTGCTGGTAAACTGTGCCGGTACCACGCGCTTCGTTCCACATGACGACCTCAACGCCTTAGACAACGACTTGATCGACGAGATCTTTCGCGTGAACTGGCGCGGCGCCTTCGCGACCATACGCGCGTTTCAGCCTCTGTTAGCGGAGAGTGACGACGCGCTGATCGTCAACATCTCGTCCATTGCCGCCGTCTCCGGCATGGGGAGCAACGTCGCTTATTGCGCGTCGAAGGCGGCGCTCGACTCCATGACACGCTCCCTCGCAAGGGCGCTGGCTCCCAACATTCGCGTGGTTTCGTTGTCTCCCGGCGTTGTCGAGACGGAGTTTATTCAGGGGCTCGACCCGGCTTGGCTCGAGACGCAACGTGCGCGCACGCCGCTCCAGCGCTTTGTCTCACCCGACGAGATCGGCGCGGCGGTCGTGCAGCTCTACACCACGCTCCGGTCGCTCACCGGCTGCATCCTCCCCATGGACAGCGGACGCCCGCTGGGGTGAACCTTCCTCAAGCCCGATAGGTGCGACAATGGCGCGGCAGCAGCCGCACCGTCTCGCCCACGCTCCAGCTTTTCCTGAGCAGACATCTGCGTATTGGTTTTTCAATCCTTCAACGAGCTTGCGCGTTGTTATCGTCGATGGCTTCTCTCGGTTCGACTGTGCGGGTGTCCTGAAGGTCATTTTTAAACCAACTATCAATTTTGCCCTGGCTTTGAAATCTGCGTCGCCCGAACCCCTATTTTCTTATGACCGAGGTAAGGTGCTACGATTTTTTCTATAAAAATCTGCTCTGTCTTACCCTCAACGATGGCGACAACCTCAATGTAATTCCTCATAGACCGGGCCTCCATCAATCACATTTTTAGTCCAGAGCTCACCAACAGAATAGTCTTCCAACCAAGTTGTGAAATCCTCTTCCTTCAGTCGCCGGAAGGTGGATGCGCCACTTTCACGATTCACAACGATAACATCCTCAATGGCAAATTGATCAATAAGCGCAGGAGACTGGGTAGCCACAATAACCTGAGTTCGTTTGGCTGCAGCCTGAATCAGCTCCGCCAGCACCACAATCGCGGCTGGATGCAGTCCCAATTCCGGCTCATCAATCACGATCGTAGAAGGCGGACGCGGTTGCAGTAGCGCAGTGGCAAGGCAGATAAAGCGAATGGAACCGTCTGAAAGGTGATAGGACTGCATCGGAAAATCCGATCCTTTCTGGTTCCAGCTCAGACGGACTTTTTCGGCCTCACCCAGTTTTTGTACATCCAGCCGGAAATCATCAAAGAAGGGTATGACCAGACGGACAGCATCAACAATACGTTGATAGTAATCAGGTTCAGAATCTTTAAGCTCCAATAAAAAAGGAGCAATATTCGCAGCATCTCCTCTCAACTTGTGGAAATCTTCCACGATCTCTGAACGCCGCATGGGCGCATTGGCACTGGTGTCATGAAAGTGGTAAACCATCCAGTTGGAGATGGATTCATAGACAAAATGTCCAACGCCATGCCATTGGCCATCCATCGATTTTTCGTTGCGCTCATCATACAAACGGCTTTCATCTGATGCGCTCCCATAAGAGCGCCAATTTGTAGATACACATTTACGCTGCTCACTGATCAAAAATTTCTCATCCGCTGTTGGTGTCAGCTCAAACTTATACGAATTGGTCCCTGTTGCATGATCACTGAGCGAAGCAAATTCAAATTCCATATTGATGCTCGGCGTCACTTTTGGACCATTAAAAAGGAAGTTGTCAGCACCGCCACGTTCGAGAATAAACTTGCTGAAATTTTTCTCTGTCATCGCCATCAGCATGCGGAAAATCTGTACAAAGTTACTCTTTCCCGCACCGTTCGCACCGATAATCACATTCAGATCGCCCAGCTTGAATTCGTTGAGGTCTTTGATAGATTTAAACCCCCTTATGGTCAATTTATCTAAAGACCCTTTCATGGAATAACCTCCGAATTATTTCTGTGTATTCCGTGTATTCTGTGGTTCATAAAATTCGAGTGTCTTCCAGGTTTGTGCTGACTCGAGCCGTCCTTGGGGCACGTCCAAATCCGCTGTCCTGCGATTTTGTCTCGTTGTCCACGCAAAGTCGATGGAGGCGTCATCCGAGGCGTAGAGCACCACCCGGTGCTGGCGGTAGATGCGCAAGCAGAGTCGCTGGTTGCCCGTGAGTACGTTGATGGTGCTTGGCTCGAGACGCAACGTGCGCGCACGCCGCTCCAGCGCTTTGTCTCACCCGACGAGATCGGCGCGGCGGTCGTGCAACTCTACACCACGCTCCGGTCGCTCACCGGCTGCATCCTCCCCATGGACAGCGGACGCCCGCTGGGGTGAACCTTCCTCAAGCCCGATAGGTGCGACAATGGCGCGGCAGCAGCCGCACCGTCTCGCCCACGCTCCAGTCGCTGCGAGAAGAGACGCTGACCCGCAAGCGCAGAGCGTTGTCAAAGCGCACAGAGAGGACCTTGCGCTCACCGTGAAAAGAGACGTCCTCCAGCACCGCTACGCGTCTCGCGACCTCGGGAGCGCGGACGACTGCGATGTCCTCTAGCCGGCACATCCACAGCTGGTCGCGCATTTGAGGCTCGTGCGCGAAAGCCTCGACGCCTAACGCTTCCCAGACTTGCAGCAGCGGCAGCAGGTTCGCCTCTCCCACAAACGAGGCGACCCACGCGGTCGCAGGCTCATGATAAACCGCCTCCGGTGTGCCCGCCTGCACCACTTTTCCCGCCGACAAGAGCACCATCCGATCCGCGAAAGTGTAGGCTTCGGCTTGGTCGTGTGTCACCAAAATCGCGCTGACCTGGGCTTCGCGTAGAATGTCGCGGATGTCCTGCCGAATCTGCACCCGCAGCCGATAGTCTAAGCTGTTGAAGGGCTCATCTAAGAGCAGCAAACGTGGCGCAGGGGCCAGAGCGCGGGCAATCGCGATGCGCTGCTGCTCTCCGCCAGAGAGTTGATGCGGCATTTTCTCTTCGGTGCCAGAGAGCTCGACCAGCTCCAGCATCTCCGCCACACGGCGTCTCTGCTCCGCGCGAGGCCCTCGCAGACCGAAGCTCACATTTTCATACACGTTCAGGTGCGGAAACAGCGCGATGTCTTGGAACACCATGCCCACGCGGCGTTTCTCTGGAGGAACCATGCGCTGCGGTGTGCTCATCACCTCTCCGCCAAGCGTGATAGTCCCTTGCTGCGGCTGATCCAGCCCAGCGATCAGGTTCAACAGCGTGGACTTCCCACAACCTGACGGCCCCAAAATCGAGAGCAACTCCTGCGGCTGAAGCTCTAAGCTGACGCCATCCACAGGCCGCACATTGGGGTAATGGCGCACCAAGTTGTGGCACTGCAGCAAAAACTCAGAGTCGGTCGGTACGTTCGATTTTCGGCGAAAGAAAGGCATAGCGAGGGGCATCAGAGCGCGGAGCGCGTTGAAGAAAAATTCAGTTCGGCTCGGCGGAGAGCTTCTGTTGAGAGCGCTTGCGCATTTCACGCGCGAGCTTGAGCGTTTGAGGCGTGATCTCCGTCCCTCCCATCAGGCGCGCAAGCTCTTGGATCGCCTCTTGCGCAGAGAGTTGCTGAATCGCGGTGAAGGTTTTGTCGTCCACCACGGACTTGCTCACGGCATAGTGCTGCTGCGAGAACGCGGCGATTTGCGGCAAATGCGTGATGCAGAGCGTTTGCTGGCGCTTGCCGAGAGACGCAAGCTTGAGTCCCACGATCTCGGCGACTCGCCCGCTGATGCCTGTGTCCACTTCGTCAAAAATCAGCGTCTCGACCGTGTCAGACGTCAGGATTGTCTGAATCGCGAGCATCACCCGTGAGAGTTCCCCCCCTGAGGCAACTCGGGCGAGCGGGCGCGGTTCTTGGCCGGGATTGACCGAGAGCAGAAACTCCACGCGGTCTGAGCCCAGCGCCGTGATCTCTGCGGCGTTGACCTGAATTTCGGTGGCAAAGATGGCTTTCTCCATCCCCAGCTCGCGCAGCTCTCTCTGAATCGCGGCATCAAGCTTGAGGGCCGCTTGCTGGCGGTTTTGTGAGAGCTCTTGGGCGTGGGCTTGCAGCGTTTGGTACAGCGCGGCGATGCGTTGATCGAGCGCTTCCGCGTCTTCTTCTAAGTGCTCTAAGGCGTCGAGTTCTTGACGCAGAGTTCGCAGCAAATTTGCCAAGTCTGCAGCCGACTCGACACGGTATTTGCGCTGGAGACTCTGCAAATCGCTGAGCCGATCATTGACCCAAGCCAGCCGCGAGGGATTGTCTTCGATGCGGTCGGCGCGTCTCGCCAGACCTTGGTGCAGCTCCTCGACTTGGACGAGGCAGGCTTCCAAGGTCTCGAGCATCTCGCCGCAGGCAGGGTCGAGGCGCGCGGCGTCAAGCATGCTGCGGCGCACGACGCTGAGCACTTCGGTCGCGGAGCCTTCTTCTTCGTAGAGCGCCGCCTGCATCTGTGCATAGAGCCCCATCAATTGCTCGGCGTGGCTCAGCAGCTGGGCTTCGGCTTCAAGCTCTCGGTCTTCATCGGCTTGGGGGTTCAGCGTTTCCAGCTCGGTGCACTGCGCTTCGAGCAGTAGCTGGCGTTCGGTTCTCGCGTTCAGCCGCGACGCCCACTCTTTGCGCTCCCGCGTGGCCTTTTGCCACTGCTGATGACTCTCGCGGACCGTGTGACGGAGCGACGAGAGGCCGGCGAAGGCGTCCAGAAATGCCAGATGCCGCGAGGGGTCGAGCAGGGACTGGTTGTCGTGTTGCCCGTGAATGTGCAGCAGCTGCGGCCCAATCTGGGAGAGCAGGGTCTGCGTCACCGAGGTGTTGTTGATGAGGCGCTTCTGGCGGCTTTTGTGGGTGAGCACGCGGCGCACGATCAGCTCGTCTTCCACAGGGATCTCAGCCTGCGCGAGCTGGGCTTGGAGCTGCGGCTGGTTCTGGATGTCAAACACCGCCTCGACTTGAGCCTGCGCGGCGCCGTGTCGGATCAAGCCGAAGTCCGCTTTGCCCCCCAAGATCAACTGAATCGCGTCGATCATGATGGACTTCCCCGCGCCGGTTTCGCCGGTCACGATGGAGAAGCCGCTGGAGAAGTCGACCTCCAGCGCTTCAATCGTCGCGAGGTTGGTGATGCGCAGTTGCAGGAGCATGGCGAGGCGGGGGGCGGCTCAGTACAAATCGTCGAGCGAGGCGACGACGTTGTCCGCAATCTGACGGAAAGCTTTGATGGCGGGGGTGTCTTTGTCAGGCTGGCTCATGATCGGCGCGCCTTGGTCGCCGCCTTCGCGCACGTCGAGTTCGATGGGGATCGCGCCTAGGAAGGGGACTTGGTACTTCTTGCTGGCTTCCCGAGCGCCGTGTTGGCTGAAAATCGGGGTCTCTGTCCCGCAGTGCGGACACGCGAAGAAGCTCATGTTTTCGACGATGCCGACGATGGGGATGTCGACTTTGGAGAACATCGTGATGGCTTTGTAGGCGTCCACGAGCGCGACGTCCTGTGGCGTCGAGACCACGACCGCGCCGGCGAGTTCACAGAGCTGAGAGATGCTCAGTTGCACGTCTCCGGTTCCGGGGGGCATGTCAATGATCATCAAGTCGCCACCGGGCCACTCGGTGTCGCGCAGCAGCTGCTCAATCGCTTGGTGGACCATGGGCCCGCGCCAGACCATCGCCGCGTCGTCGTCGATCAAGTTCCCAATCGACATCGCCGTCAGCCCCTTGAACTCCAGTGGCCTCAGCGACTGCTCTTTAAGCTCCGGCTTCACGCCCCGCAGCCCGGTCATAATCGGGAAGCTCGGCCCGTAGATGTCGGCGTCAAAGAAGCTGACAGAGAACCCTTTCTGCTGCAGCGCCAAGGCTAGGTTTAGCGAGACCGTTGACTTGCCCACGCCGCCTTTGCCGCTCGCGACGGCGATCACCGCGTCATAGTTTTGCAGATAAGCGGTTCGTTGCGGTTGGCGCGCCCGACGCTGCGCTTCGCCGGTTGGGGGTTGTGAAGTCTGCGCTTCGTCTTCATCCTCGTCGGCCGGCGGCTCTTCTACGATCTCGACAGCCACGCGGTTGATGGACGGGATGGACTGCACTTCTTCTTCAATCTGGACGGGGAGCACTTGGCGGAGCCGCGACTGCAACGGCAGGACGAGCGTCAGCTTTGCGAAGTCGTCGTTTACGAGGCAGCTGTGGACAATGTCGGTCTCGGTGAGGGGTTTCCCTTCGACTTCAATGCGCCCAAGCGCGGCGGCAAACTGTTGTTCCAAAGATTCCATGCGGCGTTCCTTAGCTGGGTTGATAGGCGACGTGTACGGTTGAAGCGCCAAACACGAAGTCGTAGTAATCGGCTTGCTGAAATCCCATTTCGAGCAAGATGCGTTTGAGGGACTCTTGGTCGGGGTAGCGCACCGACGATTGTGGCAGGTATGTGAACATCTCTTGTCCGGACATCAGCCATTGTCCCATGCGAGGGACGATCGTGAAGAAGTAAAAGCGGCTCAAGTGGTCGATGACCGGCAAACGAACTTTGCCTACATCCAAGCTAACCAAGACCCCCCCGGGTTGCAAGACGCGCCGAATTTCGCGCAAGCCTTGGCGCAAATCGCTGAGATTGCGCAACCCATAGCCCACCGTGACCGCAGCGAAGTGCCCCGCAGGGAAGGGCAGCTGCAGCGCGTCGCCGCGAATGTAGGTGATGTCGCCGGTGTTGCGCTCTGCGGCGATGGCGAGCATGTCCCGCGCAAAGTCTACCCCGACGACTTCCACGTCAGGGTGCTGTTTGCGGATGGCGCGCGCGATGTCTCCCGTCCCACAACACAGATCAAGGCAGCGCTCGCCAGCGCGGAGCCCGGTTTGACGGGCCACAAAACGCTTCCAATAGCGATGCATCCCGAAGGTAATCAGGTCGTTGAAGCGGTCATAAGCTCGGGCGATCTCGTTGAACTTGGCGTTTACATAAGCAGCTTTCTGCGCCGCGTCGGGCATTTGGTAGCTCACGCGACCTCTGGAGTGTGGCGGTTGACGACTTCGTGCATCCAGCGCAGGGACTGCAACGCGAAGTACAGCTGGTGTCCTTTTTTGCTGAAGAACGGATTCCCACGGACGATCTGATGCTGCGTAGCCGGCTCCCAGCTCAAGGCGGAAGACGTCGCTAGCGCTAGGTGGCAGAGCCCGTTCTTGTGGCTGTGGCGTTCTCCGGAGATGGGGCCGGCCATACCGGTCTCTGACAAGACCCAGTCAGCTTGCATTTGTAATTGGGCGATCTCTGCGAGCGAGCGCGCCATCTCTTCTGAGACGTTCGCTTCATCGTCACGGAGCTTACGCCCGAGCAGTCGTTCTTTTTCGTGCTTCCCATACGCGACGAGCCCCCCCACAAAAAACTCTGACGCGCCCGTCAAGCTCACCCAAACCGCAGACAATCGACCTCCTGTGGTTGTCTCAACTACACCGAAGCGCGCCGCCAAGCCTTGCGCTGCTCGCCTGCGGAGCAAGCGGAGGAAGGCGCGCGCGGTCGCCTCAAGCTCTTGTTCCAGCTGCCAGCAGTGCTGTTCCCACTCGTTCATCGCGACCTGCAAGTCTCGCGAACAGAACAGCTCTCGCTCGCGCATCAGCTGAATCGCGTTCGCTGAGAGGAACCGGTCTAATCGATGCTGCGCTTGAACCGCGCGACGGATCAGCGTGGAGGAGAGAAACAAAAACGGGCGCAGCTCGACGGGGAGCAGCTCTGGATGCAAAATCGAATGTTTGAGCGTTACGCCTCGCTGCTCTGGCAACATGGCCAGCGCCTCTGTCGCGTCCGATTCAGGGCGAGGGACGACGAGCAGGTGTGATGGCTCAGCGAGGTCCAGCAGGTCGGTCTCGCCAAAGATGTGAGGGAGGAGCATCCGCTCGGCGAGGTCGGCGCCAATCAGGACTTTGACAGCGTTCGGGCTGCGGCTCTCCAGCGAAGACTGCTGCCAGATGTAGCGTACGTGATCCGCGAGGCGATAGGTCAGCTCTTGTTGGAACTCTAGCGTAGAGATCTGTAGCTCGACGGTAGGCAAGCGTAGGGGATCTGTCAGAGACGTGGCGTGTGCGACGGGGAAGACCGGCGGGGTGGCGCGGACGTCTGCGAGCAGCCGCTGTAGGAGCGCGAGGCGCAGGTGTTTTTCAGGGATCTGCTGGCGCTTGGTGGGGTCAGGGTGGTTGCCGTTGGAGAGGATGAAGACGACGCGCGCGATCTCAGGGAACTGGCGCAGCGCGATCTCGGTCACAAGCAGATGATGAAAGCCCGCAGGGTTCCCCGTGAGTGGAAAGAAGAGCGTGTCGCGCAGATCGTACACCGGCGCATCCGACAGAGCGGGGTTCATGTTGTTGCCAACTGAGAGGAGCTTAAGCCGCCGATTCGGCAGCGGTTTCAGACTGCAGCAACAGCAAGTTGAGCATTTTGAGCGTCGCGTTGACGGCGGCCATGACTTGGTCTCCATCGACGCCGATCGTTTGCATATTGCGCTCGCCCATTTTCCATGTGATCACCGCTTCGGTCAATGCGTCTGTTTGTCCGCTGCGGGGAATGCGCACTTCGTAGTCGACTAGCTCTGGGCACTGCACTTGGCGGCGCTTGAGCACTTTTTTCAAGGCGTTCATGAAGGCGTCGTAGCCGCCGTTGCCGGAGCCCGTCTCGGTGTATTCTTTGCCTTCCCACTCCACGGCAATGGACGCGGTGGATTTGAGATGCAAGCCGCTGCTGACGCTGCAACCGACCAAGCGCAGGCTCTGCTGCACGTTGTTCTCCAGCACGTCGGTGACGATGAACGGCAAATCAGCCGGAGTAATGGTCTTCTTGGAGTCGCCAAGCGCGACAATGCGGTCGAGGACTTTGCGCAGGTTCTCGTCAGAGAGCTGTAAGCCGAGCTGTTCGAGGTTCTTCACGAGGGAGGCCTTCCCACTCATTTTGCCAAGGGCGTAGCTGCGCGTTCGACCGAAGCGTTCGGGCTTGATGGGGTTGTGGTAGAGCCCGCCTTTCTTGTCGCCGTCGGCGTGGATGCCGCTAGTTTGGGTGAAGACGTCGGTCCCGACGATCGGCGCGTTGGCGGCGAGGCGTTTGCCCGAGAAGGACTCAATCATCTCGCTGATGGGGACTAGGCTGCTCTCGTCGATGTTCAGCGTCGCTCCTGTTTTGTCGCGCAAGACAACGGCGATCTCTGCGAGGGAGGCGTTCCCAGCGCGTTCGCCGAGGCAGTTCATGGTGCAGTGCAGGTGGCGAATCCCGGCTTTCACCGCGTAGAGGCAGTTGGCGGTGCCCAGTCCGTAGTCATTGTGTGGGTGGAAGTCGAGCGTGGCCCACGAGAATCGCGTCAGCATGTCGGTCATGCTGTCAAAAACGTCGGCAGGCGAGAGCACCCCCAGCGTATCTGGCAGCATGATGTGCTCAATGCCCAGCGGCTCAAGCCCAGCCATCATCTCATAGACGTAGTCCGGGCTATCGCGGTAGCCGTTGGACCAGTCTTCCAAGTAAGCGTTGACGCGCAAGCCGCTTGCTTTGGCGTATGCGACGGTCTGTTCGACGTCGGCCAGATGTTCTGGGAGCGTTTTACCGAGCTGGTTCCAGCAATGATTTTTGCTACCTTTGGTCAACAAATTCAGGACTTTGCCTCCCGCTCTCACAATCCAGTCCACGCTGCGTTTGTGGTCACAAAACCCGAGCACTTCGACTTGCTCTAGAAATCCGTGCTCGAACGCCCAATCCGTCACATTGCGCACCGCTTCTTGTTCCCCTGCTGAGATCCGCGCAGAAGCGATCTCGATGCGGTCGACTCGTACGCGCTGCAGGAGCGCCTTCGCGATGTTCACTTTTTCAGACGGAGTAAAGGAGACGCCTTGGGTTTGTTCGCCGTCACGCAGCGTGGTGTCCATCAGGCAGATGTGTGCGCCAGCTAAGTTCATGGGGAGGCCATCAGCAACGGGTGAAAAAAGGAAGCGAATGTAGCAAAGGTCTGACGGCCTTGCAATGCAGGACTTACTCAGCGGGGTATAAGAGCAATTCTTGCCCCATATCGAGGAAGATGAGCTCCTGTTGGTGCGTTTGCGTCGCTTGCTCTAAAAATGCGACGGACTGACTGAATTGGTCCGCAAATTCGGGGAACGGGCGCAAAGGCTTGTGTATTGAGCGCATGAAGTTGTCCCAGTGGACTGGGATGAGGCGACTTGCTCCGACCGCCAGAGCCGTCTCGCGGAAGTAAGCTTGTTGGTTCTCGGGGGTTTGTTTGCCCAGCCCCGCAATGCCGAGGAAGATGACATCAGCGGGCTTGTCCGTCAGCAAGTCCTCCACATAGCCTGAGCTACCATGCACAATCACATTTCCCAAGGGATGCTCGACATAGACCACATAGGTGCCGCCTTCTTTATAGGCGTTCAGTGGGGCCGGAGTGCGCAGCGGCTCGGTAATCTCTTGCCCGATGCCCAGATCTTCCGACATCCGCTCTGGCATCGGTGTGTGCTTAGAGCGCAAAAACGTGACACGAAATTTCCCAAATTGCAGGGTGTCGCCGTCCTCAATGATCGTGATTTGTTCTTCTGGAAGATTTTGCCCCCGTCCAATGAAGGCGGTGGAAGTCGAGCCGACCAGCTGTGCCCCTGTTTGACGGGCCACTTCGGGGGCGTCCATCGCGTGGTCGTGATGGGAGTGTTGGGCAATCACCGCGGCCAGTCGACTGGCATCGACCAGCGACAGTCCATAGGCAATGTCTGCGGGCTTTGGCGCCAGCTCGCCTAGCATCATCTCGTCGAGCCCAGGGCGACTAAAGAAGCCATCTGTCAAAATGGCGGTTTCGCCGTCATCCAGCAACACGTTGGTGTTGCCTAAAAAGAACGCATGCAGCCCTTGTGTCTCGTGACGCGCGGCCTCCGCAGGAGCGAAGTATGGACGAACGCCTTGCAGCCCCTCCGGGTTCTCCCAGAAAGAACAAGAAGCTAACAAGGCCAAGAGGCTCAGCACGAAGAGTTTCATTTGTGATCTCCGGTGGAAGTTTGAGATGCAGATCGGGTTTGCTTTTCATGATGACCAACCTCCCTCAAAATTCTATCCGTCAACGCACGGAGTGCCGCTCCGTTTTGCCGATTTGCCCACCTCTCAGCATCGCCGCATACGCTCCCGCCCACAAATTGAGTCCATCGCGGAAAAACATTTGCAACTGAACCAGAGAAAACGTACTTTCCTGCCGATCTTTGTCTTTTACTCCCTAAGAAGCTGCGAGGAATCTTATGCACGAATTCAATATCTTAGTCACCTTCGGAGCCGTCTCCGCCGTATATCTCATCATTTTTTTTGCCGCCGAGTTCATGTTCATGAAGGAGCCCGAAGAAAAGTAATTGTCTTCTCGGCAGGTGTGCTTCTCAGCGCCTGCCAAACCGCCGCCCCCCCGACTTCGCCTACAGATTCCATGCCTCCCACCGCCTACGTCTACACTGGCAGGTTGCTCCTTCAATCCAGCCAAGTCTCCCAGACAGGAGACACCGAGCTGTATTTGCAAGAGGGTGGCTTGCGGCTTGTCATTCTTGCGCCCTTGCTCGGAACTCGGCTCTTGGAAATCCGCGCCAATGAACAGCAAGTGCTCATCCTCGACTATCAAAAACAACGCTTTGAACAAAAACCCAACACCGCAGAATTGCGCGAAGAGTGGCTCGGGGTCGATTTGTCGCCGCAAGAGCTTCGACTTTTGTTGACAACCCCCAACGCCTTGCTCCAGGAGTCCGAGCGCTGGCAGCTTCCCCAAAGCGCGACCACGGAGATGGTGCTCCAACGGCAAGACGCCACAGGGGCGGTTCGTTTGACGATACAGGTTCGTAGTTGGCAGGAAGACGCAAACGGGAGGTATCCCTACAGATTGGAGGTGCAGGATGAGCAGAGCGGGAACCGTCTCGTTCTGGTGGTTCGAGAGCGCGCTCCTCTGCCGACGATCCGGCTGGACTTCACACCGCCAGAGGCGTTTCCTCCGGCTTCGTCATGATGGAGTTCGCGGAGAGCGCAGCACCTGACGCTGCTCTAGGTAGGCCACATAGTCCGCCGCCGCGCGCGCGTAAGCGCCGGGTTCCCCAAGCATTTGCCTCACCTGCTCTAGGTCATCTTGGGTTCGTGAGTAAACAGCGGGGTCGGTCAACAGCGTGCTCAAGTGAGCGGCGAGGTTGGACGGCGTCAGGTCATTTTGGAGCAACTCAGGGATGATCTCTCGCTTGGCAAGGATGTTGACGATGCCCAAGTGCTCGACCTCCGCCATTTGTTGAGCGAGCCAAAAACTCACCGGAGCCACCTTGTAAATCAACACGAACGGCACTCCCGCCAGCCCCGTTTGCAGAGTCGCAGTCCCTGACGCGACCGCAGCGACGGTCGCCACGTGCACACACAGCTCAAAATTGCCTTCGACCACTTGCACCGGAAATCCTTGTGCCTGTTGACGCGCCTCCTCAAGCTTGAGTCCATGGGCAATGGGCAACAAAAAGTGCAGGTCTGGGAGCTGCTGATTCAGGAGGGCTGCGGCTTCTAGCAAAACGGGCAGGTGGCGCTCCAGCTCGCTGGGGCGACTCCCTGGGCCCAAGGCCACAACTCGCTTCTCTCGCGCGATCCCCAACGCATCACGAAACGCCAGCACGTCCGACGGATCGGGGAGCGTCTCTAGCAGAGGATGTCCCCAAAACTTCGCATCTACCGGGGTGGAAGCATACAGCTCTTCTTCAAAGGGGAACTGCACAATCAGTTTGTCGACAATCGCAGCGATCTTGTGAATGCGGCCTTTGCGCCACGCCCAGACCTGCGGGCTATTGAAGAACAAGACTGGAATGCCACGAGATTTCGCATACGCCGCGAGTTTCAGGTTGAAGCCCGGATAGTCGACCAGTAACACCGCGTCTGGTTTTTCTTCATCTAAAGAATCCCGCAGGTTCCAAAGTATGCGATACAGTCGGGGTAAGTGACGCAGCACTTCGACGAGGCCATGGACTTGTAGCGCGTCCAGCATGTGATACGGGCGCAGGCCTTGCTGCAGCATAAGGTGACCGCCAATGCCATACGTCTCGAGGTTCGGCACCTGTCGTTGCAGGTGATGGAGCAACGCAGCCCCATGCCGATCGCCAGACGCTTCTCCAGCCACGACGAGCAGTTTCATAGTTGGCTCATAAGTCTCTCTCGTTGAAGGCTAACCCTACCTGCGCAAAGCCTTCGTTCTTCAGCAGCAGCATCAAGCGGATGAGGAATCCGTGCGCGACTCGCTTGTCCATTTGCAGATACACCGGTCTGTTGCGCGACAACCCTTCCTCTTCGCGCAAAAAGGCTTCAAAGTCGGCCATGGAATATGTCTGCTCTGCGAAAAAGATGTTCTCTTCCGCATCAATCGCAACGACGAGGTTGCCTTGACGATTTTCTGGGGTTGCCTGTTTCAATTGGCCTTGAGGCAATTCAATGGGCAACGATTGGGTGATGAGCGGCGCAGAGATCATGAAGGCGATGAGGACCACGAGCAGGATGTCGACGAATGGCGTGACATTGATGTCAGAGAGCGGTTCGCTGCGCTGCGAACGCAGGCGTCTAAGCGTTCTTTTCATGTGAGGCTAGCAACTGGAACTGCAACCGTTTGAGAAATTGCAGGGCAAGCCCTTCCATTTCTTCAGAGTTCGCACGACTCAAAGCCCGGAACACGTTGTATCCCAGCGCAGCAGGAATCGCGGCGAACAAGCCGGCTCCTGTGGCGACAAGGGCTTCCGAGATGCCGGGCCCAACCACGGTCAATTCCACAGACTGAAGGTTCGCGATGCTTTGGAAGGTGTTGATGATGCCAATCACGGTCCCAAACAAGCCGATGAATGGGGCCGTCACAGAGATCGTGGCCAACGTCGTTTGCCCCGCTTGCAGCTTGCGCTCTTCTTGGAGGATGCCGGCCTCAAACGCGCGCTCCAGCAGCTCCAGCAGCTCTTGTCGGTGTTCGGAGGGGTTGTCGCGATACAGTTTCAAATATTGTTCAATTTCTTGATCCCCAATTACCATCAGCCGCTGTAGCGGGCCTTCTGGCAGCTCCTCTAGCTTGCTGCGAAAACGCCCCAGAGTCGGTTCGTTGTGGAAGAACTCGCGCAGGGTCGCGTTCGCCGAACGAAAGTTGCGAAAGCGTACCCATTGGCGCAGCAGGATCGCCCAAACGGCGAGGGAGCATCCAAGCAAAACCAGCAGCACAAGGACCGCGAACGGCCCCGATTGCAAAACTGATGAAAATAAGGAATTGACCATTGGGAAGGGAATCAGGGGCGCAAGAGGAAGGTGAACATTACGCGACGATTTTCGCTCCAAGCGCGCTCAGACGACTGGGGGACCGCGGGATACTCTTCGCCAAAGCTGACCGTCTGTAAGGTGGTTGGATCGGTGACATACACTTTGAGGAGGTCGCGCACTGCGTTGGCTCGGTGGTGCCCTAGCACCAAATTGTATTCTTCGTTGCCTCGCTCGTCGGCGTGCCCTTCAATTTGCAAGATCATGTCGCCACGGCGCTCTAGCTCGCGCAACACCGACCGAGCCGACTGAATCAGCTGTTCTTGATACTGTGAGCGAACTTCACTCTTATCGAACTCGAAGTACACGCGCGGCAAGAGCAAGTCGGCGCGCTCGTCTCGAATGGGCGGGATCCCCAAGCGCTGATATTCTTGGAGTTGTTCATAAATCGCGGCGATCAACTCGCGCTGCTCCTCTTCGTTCATTGTTGAGAACGAGTTCAAGTCTGGCCCTGCGCTGCGGTTCAGGAACTGTGGTAGCAAAGCCGCCGTCTCGGGCTCACGAACCGTCTCTTCCTCCTCAACACGCTCGCGCTGCTTCGCTTCCAGTTGACGCATCAGGTTCTCCCGCTCTAGTTGGCGGCGACGATATTCTTCGTCCACGTCAGGTTCCGTGTCTTCGCTTGCGCTAGCGGTTTGCAGTTCACGGGGTGTGCTGGGCACCGAGGGTTCTGTCTCCGCGGCAGTCTCTGTGCTCTCTTCCGGAGGTTGAGGAGGGAAAAAGTAGTCGGTACATCCTCCAAGCAAAACAAGACTGCTACCAAGTAGAAGGGGCCAGATTCGATGCATTTGCAAAACAGTTTTTGAGGTTGGGCGGATGGCCTAAACGATTCCAATCAACTTGGCCGGTTCGACAATATTTATGTTTGAGAAGTTCATGCACGTCTTGCACCTAGCGTCCCAAACGAGCTTGAGCGTCCATAGCCATAACGACTTTGTGACAAAGATGCGAGGAAGAATTTCTGACATCCACCTGAAAATTAGCTATTAAATTTACGAAAAACTACGCATACTCCGCGACTTACTGCGAAGCGCTTCTTGCGTAAGGTGCTTAGGAACCAGAGAATCCGAAGCCGCTGAGAAGCACTTTCACAGGATTTGCAAACCTTGTCGTTCATCCCCTATTTCCTCAATTCAGGCAGAAGAAAGTTATGCTCACGGACGAAGAACGTAATCAACTTCGGGAACTACCTGAGGTTAAAGAACCCCTGCGCATCTTTGAGTTGTTACGCTTAGATATTGAGAAGCTGCGCGTGCAGTTACGAGCGCACGAGAAGGCGACGCCGACTTCAAAAATGTTGCGACAAGTGGGCCGCCGCTCTTCGGCCAATATTGATCCCAATCGGCACAAAATCTTAGAGATCTCTGGCGCGCGCTTGGCGGCGAATTGTTCTGTGCAAAATGCCAAGCGGCTCTCCGACTCGCTTGCTGGCGATCCCACCAATTCCAGAGCGCGTGTGGAGCTGGTGGACGAGTTCCTGCGCAAAGGCACTGATGAGACCCTCCTCTCGCACCGAGATGCGTTTATACTGATCATGCTAGAGGTTGAGGCAAAGCAGGTTAACACCGAGAAGCTGCAAGTCGCGATGCGGGCGCAGAAAGCCTATTTTGGCAAGCTGGAAGAATTTCTGGACGAGGAATTTCAGATCCAATCTCACAGCGAAGAGTCGGGGGCTGCCGCAAATCTTGCCCAACTGACGCGCAACCTGCGGTTCATCAAGGAAATGAGCAAAACGCTCCCTTACCAAACGTTCAGCTCCAAAGAGGGCGTAGAGATGAACCCCGATTCTTTGATGAAGATGGGGCGAGGAGAAATTGAAAAGGTGTTATCTCCGATCTTGGATGGCATGTCCGCGCTGCCTCTTGCCAAAACGAATCGCGACCTGCTGCTCGAAGTTTTAGAAAAGACGGCGAAAATTTCTCCCTTAGCCGGCTATCACAAAAGCCGCATTTTTCGACGCAATGCCCAGATCAAACTCATCGCAGCCATGTCCGGTGACAAAGATATGGCTCGCCCCGCCATGGAAGACCTGTCAAACGCCCTCAAATCGATCTCCCAGGCGCTCCCCATGATGAAAAAGGCCACCCGCAAAGATCTTGGGTCCTGCATCAAAGAATATGCTTTGATCTGCTTGATGGTCTATCAATACGTCCCTCGGCTTGGGGGAACGATCAATGCCGACCATGTCAAACGCATGGAGCACGCATCGAAGTTATTGAACAGAATCATTGAAGAGCGAGGGATTTTAGGGCTGCAACGCCGGCTGGATTCGGGCATCAACTACATGCGCACCGAGAAGAAGGCGCCGGTCGACAGAGGCCGGAAAACAAAAGCAGAGCGCGAGGAAGAAAAAGATCAGCCAACGCTATTCCGTGGCGGCGTCCCCAAAGACAAGATGATCAACTCAGATGAAGAGGTCGATCTCAGCAAAGAGTCGACGATTTTCCGAGGAGAGCTGCCAGAAGATGGGGAGTTGGGTTAAGGGGCTGAGTTGTTCAGAGGCAGGCGGAGGGCGACGGAGCCAAGAGAATGGCTCCTTGTCTCAACTGTGCGACAGCGGGTTCATGGGAAAATTTTTGCCATCTTCTCGCTGAGGGTCTTCGCGTCGAAGGGCTTCACGACATAATTGTTCACGCCTGCTTTAGCGGCCGCGACAATATTTTCTTGAAGAGCTTCGGCGGTCACCATCAGCACAGGCAAATGCTTCAGGTCGGGATCCGCGCGGATGGTCTTCAGTAACTCTAGCCCTGTCATCTTCGGCATGTTCCAGTCTGTAATTACAAAGTCCACTTGTTCTGACTTCAACTTCTCAAGGGCGGTGGTTCCGTCGTCCGCTTCAATAGTGTTGGTGAATCCCAACTGACGCAGGATGTTCTTTACGATGCGGCGCATGGTCGAGAAATCGTCGACGACCAAAATGGACATATTCGGATCTGCGGGCATAGCGGGATTCCTCTTTCTAGTGGGGTTATGAGTTGGTCAGAGTTGCCAAATAATGGGCGATAGGGTTAGCGAAAGGCTTCCTGCTTTGCAAGCCGAATTTCCCGCCGCTGAAAGCGTGAATTGCACTCTTAGCGTAGCATTGGAGACGATGTTCCTGTTCGTATGCCGCCCTCAAAAATCCGCTGTTTAGGGCGCTCCAGCGATTCCTGATGCATTCTGTATCTTGGCACTTCTGGGTCTTCTGGGTTTTGCGCTGCTCGATTCAGGGCCGCATAGTCCAGATTGGGCATCGCAGGCGGTGGAAGCTGGCTCGCTTGCAGGGCTAAGCTACGAGCGATTCGCCCCACATCCACAGATTGTCTCGCTTCGGGGGCTTGTTGCGCAAAGCTCGTTGCTGGCAATAAAACAACACAAACGCAGAACCATAGATTGCGCCACATACTTGTACCTCTAATTCAGGTGGTAAATGTCGCATCCGTGCGTTTTCAATACTCCATGTCACGTTTCATCCTTACTCGCGGGTTAGGCGGAGTCCGCGGGGGCAGCTGCCGATCACACAGAGCGTGGTCATTATAGTTGACCACCCTTCGCAGAGGAGGCCCGTCGGCCTCATAAATGCAGCTGTCACCTTGCCCCTGCCATTGCAGAGAGCTACATGCCCCCACCAGCACACACCCTGCGAGGACGGCTGTCAACCACGTTGACCTTCGCCGTTGTATTTTCATTTCAGCACCATTTTGGAAACTAGTCTTGTCTGTCAATCTTCACATTACTCTCAAGGCGGCCTGCACACTTGACGGCAAGCTCGCGACCCGAACCGGACACTCCCGTTGGATCACAGGGCCCATCGCCCGTTCGATGGTACATCGTTTGCGTGATGAACATGACGCGATTTTGGTCGGGATCAACACCATCTTGAAAGATGACCCAGAACTCACTACCCGTGGGATCCCCAATGGCCGATCCCCAACCCGCGTCATTCTTGACAGCCGAGGAAGACTCCCTGCACAAGCAAAATGCTTGCGAGAGGACGCTGTCCCTGTCTTTTGGTTTGTCGGGAACGAGGCAGCCCTGGAATTTCAGCCCCCTACCACCGTCGAGCGCATCGTAGCTCCCAGCCCCATACCTGAAATCCCTTGGATCTTGGCACAGCTGGAGCAACGGGGAGTCCAATCTTTGCTGGTCGAGGGAGGTAGCAACGTTCATGCTAGTTTCTTGAGACACGCGCAAATCGATCGTCTCCTACTGTTCATTGCGCCCAAAATCTTAGGCAGCGAAGGCATCTCTTGGTGCGGTCCCCTCGGTCTAGACAACCTAGAGGAAGCCTCTCGCTGGCGCATCCGCGCCTCTCGTAACCTCGGTGAAGATATATTGATCGAAGCCGACTTTCTAGGACATCCCTCATGAGTGATTCCGCACTCCGATTTGATCCCATTGAAGATGCTATCGCGGACATCAAAGCCGGGAAAATGATCATTTTAGTGGACGATGATGATCGGGAAAATGAAGGCGACCTCGTGTGCGCCGCCGAAAAAGTTACGCCCGAGATTGTGAACTTCATGGCGACCCACGCGCGCGGCTTGATCTGCCTCGCACTAGACTCCAAACGCACAGAGCAGCTGAACCTCCCGTTGATGGTCGCTCACAACGAAACTGAGCACGGCACCAACTTCACCGTGAGCATTGAGGCCGCCACAGGGGTGACGACAGGGATCTCGGCGGCAGACCGAGCCCACACGATCCTGACGGCAATGCAGCCCAGCGCAAGCTCAAATGATCTCGTTCGACCCGGACATATTTTCCCTTTGAGGGCCAACGAAGGGGGGGTCTTGAAGCGCGCAGGACACACCGAAGGCGCCGTGGATCTGTCTCGACTTGCAGGTTGCCGACCTGGAGGCGTGATCTGCGAGATCATGAACCCTGACGGGACCATGGCCCGCTATCCTGAGCTGCGAGAGTTTGCCGACCTGCATGGAATGAGGCTGAGTACCATCGCAGACTTAATCGAATATCGCAAACAGCATGAGTCTTTCGTGTCCGTTCACGCAGAAGCCACCATGCCGACGGAGTTTGGCTCCTTCAACATTTTCGTGTTTCACAACGAACTCGACGCGAAAGACTACGTGGCCCTCGTGAAGGGCCAATGGCGCGTTGAGGAGCCGGTGTTAGTCAGAGTGCATTCCCAGTGCTTGACCGGCGATGTTTTTGGATCGCAACGCTGTGATTGTGGCCCTCAATTACAAGCCGCAATGCGCCTAGTAGAAGCCGAAGGACGCGGCGTCATCTTATACCTTCCTCAAGAGGGTCGCGGGATTGGTTTGCTGAATAAAATCAAGGCTTACCGGCTGCAAGAAGAAGGCATGGACACGGTGGAAGCGAACCATCATCTGGGGTTCAAAGATGATTTGCGAGATTATGGAATCGGCGCCCAAATGTTGCATCAGCTGGGCGTGCGCAAAATGCGGCTGATGACTAACAACCCCCGCAAAATCGTGGGCATCGAAGGGCATGGTCTGGAGGTTGTGGAGCGGGTTTCCCTCGAGACAGAAAACCATGATCATAACACCGACTACCTCCGCACCAAGCAAGAAAAGCTCGGACATTTGCTGTCGTCCCCACCTTCTAGCACCAAAACACCATGAAAACTCTGGGGCTCTGGGCGTGTGTTGTCGCCGGGGTTTCTCTCCTGCAGGGATGCTCCACTAGGGGAGAGTGGAAACTTTATCCGATGTACCAAACTGTGCCAGAGACGCCGCTCGCGTGGCAACAAACCATCGCGACTAGCTTTCAGCGTGGCCGGCTGTATCTCAACTACGACACCAAGCTGACCGCAGATGCCCTGTTTCGCAGTGAAAGCTACCGTCAGCAGCTGGTCGATGAAATCGCCAGCGCTCGTCAACTTTCACCTGAAAACACAGCCGACTTCACGCTCCAACAGAAGCAGGCCTTCGCAAATCGCTTCGAGTTTCTGCTCTTTGTCTATGGCGGCGACAACGACAAAATCAGCATCGGAGAACGCGACTCACTGTGGCAAATTCGTATGCTTGACGACGATGGAGACCGGATTGCCCCCGTGGAAGTCCGCCGCATCAAACGCACGAACCCCGAGATTGAACTCCTCAAAAAACACCTGAGGGACGTCGATCGTTGGGTGGAAGTCTATGAGGTGGTGTTCCCCAAACTCAACAAACCCGCCGTCGGTGTCCCCATAGGAACCACCCTGCCCCAACTCATTATCAGCGGTGTTCAGGGGCGAGTGGAGCTGAGTTGGCCTGAACCAACCCTCTTTTATTGATCCCCCCCCGGTTTCCCCCTGCCTCTCCCCCCTCGAACACAGTTTGTACCTTTTTGAAGATGGATTTCTCTTGACAGAAACCCAACTGCTTCTCCGTTTTTTGACAACTGAAATGGTGTCCTCAAACCCCCTCTGCGCCCATGCACTGAAGATTCAACGAAGGACTTTTTTCGGAATTTGCAAGTCTTAGATGAGATGAAATTTGGCTCAGAAAAAATCCAACTAGTTTCAGCACGTTAGAGCTAACACACTGATTTCAAAAAACAAAAAACAGGTTGCTTTCAAAAATCCATTCCCGTATTCTCCTTGCCCTATCGCATTTCAGATCTGAGCGTCGGAGAATTGAGAGGCTCTGGCGCGCGTTCCTCTCTCTAATTTTTCTGCAGGATGCAGATCCACAAATGAGGCACAATGTCTCGATTCCATCGGACGGAAGCTCGAATACCAGCTTTATTACGAACTTTTTCGAATCTAGCAGGCTGACGTAGCCACTCTTCGCAAGCGAAAGGTGGTCAGGGCGCTCTATTGCCTAAATCCCCTGCGCTGACTTCCCGATTCTTAACGTTTAACCCAAAGTCCATTGACGGCATTTCCCGATGCGGACCCCTTCGCCCAGGAGGACGGAGACCGCAGTCCGTTTGCCCCGCACACTTTCATGGGGGAATGGCGGTGCACTCGGAAAATCCGAATTGGACGTGGATGTTGAGTGAAAGATGGATCTTGACCCAAACCGTTGGCAACAATGCAAGGCACAGTTGCGGGAACAGCACTTCCCTCAACCGTGTCCGCCATGGCTGGAGCCGCTTCAGCTGACAAAGATCTCTTCAACCAAAGTTATCTTTGTCGGCGTCCCCCACCAGATTTATGTCTGTGATATTCGAAACCACCACGAAGAGCTCTTGCGCTCCCTCTTGGAAGAACACTTCCCTGAGTTTGGCAGCTTCCGCATGCAGCAGTTCGAATATCAAGTTGGCCAAGGAGCTAATCCTGTCCGACCTGTGCAAGAAGAGTTCGGCTTCTTGTCGCCCGAGCCCGTGGAGGCCGCACCGGCTCTCGAGACGCTCCCAAAGCCACCCGCTGGCGCTCAGCCCTCCACCAAGCGACATACGCCGTCTAAAACGAGCAGCAAGACCTTGGACACCGTCGTAGTGGGCAACCACAACCAACTGGCTTTTCGGGCCGCAGAGATGATTGTGAGGGCCCCCGGAGAAGCGTATTCTCCTTTTCTGCTCTATGGAGCGGAAGGATCCGGCAAAACCTACCTGCTTGAGGCGATTGCTGAGGAGCTGCGTCTCTCCTACCCAGACCTCAACATCGTCTTTCTCTCTGCCGAAGCCTTCCTGAATGAATTCGTGCGCCACATCCGCACCAAGCAAATGCAGAAATTTCGCGAGCAATATCGACAAGTCGACGTCTTCATCATTGACGATGTGCAAGCGCTCTCTAGCTCTCCACAATGCCAAACCGAGCTGAAGCACACGCTCAGCACGCTCCGTCAAGAAAACAAACAAATCTTGCTCTCTTGCAACCGCTTGCCAAGCCAGATTCCAAGTCTCAACAAAACACTGACCTCCAAAATGGAGTCTGGGCTTTCCCTAGATATTCCAAGTCCAGACGAAGAAACCTGCAAACGACTCTTGGAGCGCAAAGCACGGCAAACAGGGATTCTGCTCTCTCAGAGCGTGTCCGCATATCTCGCGCGTCACCTGCCGCCCAACATCACCCAACTAGAAGCCGCCTTAACTCGCCTAGGAGCCCACTCTTCTCTGATGGGAGAGGCGATCTCGCTGGAGTTGGTGCAACGTTTGTTAGGACAACGCGCCGCTGTCACAAAGCAGCAACCAGCGCTGCCAGAGGTGGGCTTCTGTGAGGATCAAGGGGAATTGGAGGATCAAATCATTGAGAAGGTCTGCCACGTCTTGCGGGTCTCTCAAGAAGAACTGCGCTCCGGTCGCCGAGACAGCCGCGTGGTCAAAGCGAGGCAATTTGTCACCTTCCTCCTCAAAGACCTCTGCGGTCTCTCTCTCTCTCAGATTGGATCTAAGCTGGGGCGGAGCCACTCCACCATCCACCACGCGCTACGCAGCGCTGAGAAAAACCAGCGCCAAGACGAACTCTTTGCTCGCCAACTCTCCTCCCTACAGCGCGAATTTCAGGCACAACTAGACCTCCCTCCGATCCGCACCCAAGCGCCACCACTCCCGTCCTCCTCTCAAGCAGACGCCGCATGGCAGCTTTCTATGCCACTAGGTGGTCAATCATAGAGACAGCACTGGCTCAACAAGGTTGGATCACCTCAGAGAGAAGACCGATCGACAGATCAAAGCCCAGCTGGGAAGACTCGCTTCAGACCGTAGGCGCGCTTGGAGCGGCACATCCCGCAGAAGTTTGGTGAGCGTTTGTTGCGCGAGGAGGGTTCGCTGGAGAAGAGAGAAGGGAGAGAAACCGAAGAGGGGGAGCAGGCAGGAAGGCCCTGCCTGTCAGAAAATTACTTGCCAGCTTTTGGTACTGCGGCTTCCATAGTGGACATCATTTCGTCCAGCATCACCTTCATTTGCTGCATGCTGGCGCGCAATACGTCATACACGTTGCTGACGGCCTGCACCTGCATTTCCTTCATGTCTTTTGCGTAGCTGCTCATTGGACCAATTTTTTCCATGGCATCGTATGGCATTGCGACCATGTTCTTCTGAACTTCTTCCATGGTTCCCATGCTCTTTTCCATCTGATCTTGCATCGTGTTGTACATATCTTTGAAAGACGTCATTGCTCGACTCCGGATGTGGATTGATTGTGTGCGGTAGATTTTTGGCCTACCAATGAAGAGAGAGCCGCAAGGCTATCAACTAAAATAAAAATTGCAAATGAAATTACAATTCGCACATATTTCATCTAAACCAACCCAGAGTTGTGAATGAATCCTAGACGTTTTTTTCTTGGTCTCTGCTGCTTTCTGCTCCTCGCCGCGCTCCCCTGCTCGGTATTCGCTCAAAATACGCTGCGTTGGGTCGTCGCAGACCGGATTCAAACGCTTGATCCACACGCTTTCGCCAACGAAAGTGAGCGCGCGGTTTTGAGCCAGCTCTATGAAACCCTTTTTACGCTTGACGCTGAGCACCAGCCCCAGCCAGAGCTCGTCGCAGCTTGGGAGCAGCTTTCTCCCAATCGCTGGGAGTTCGTCTTGCACCCAACCGTTCGCTTTCACAACGATCAGAAGTTACAGGCCAGCGACGTCGTGTTCAGCCTCAAACGCGCGATGCAAGAAGGTTCCACACAACAAGCGCACACTTACTCGCTGCGGGGCATTGAAGCGATCGACGAACTCCGGATTCGCGTCACGACCTCTCGCCCCAATCCCTTGCTTTTGCGACAACTCACGCACATTTTTATGGTCTCTGAGCCTTGGATGCGCTCCCAAAGAAGAGCCGACCTCTCTGCTGGAGCCAGCGGATCCGAAGCGTCGGCGCTGTTGCAAACCAACGGCACCGGCCCCTTTCGCTTGCTTAGTTTAGAACGAGACACCCTCGAACTTGGCCCCTCGGCAAACTGGTGGCAACCTGTGGAACACCAAGTCGGATCCGTTCAGATCCGCGTAGAGCCCGACGCGCTTCAACAAGTCGAGCTGCTAGAGGATGACGTCGTCGATTTGCTCACCAATGCCGCCCCTGAACATGTGCCTCGGTTGCAGGCCGACCCCAGCTTGCGGCTAGCCCAACAACCACAAGCGCGGACGTTGTTCTTGGGATTCAATGTCTTAAAGCGACGCTCCCCAGACGAAACGGCAGCCAACCCCCTCTCCAGCGCTCAGGTGCGACGAGCCCTCGCTCACGCGATTGACCGCGCCCAGCTCCAGAGAGAACACTGGCCAGCACAAGGGAACCTCGCGCAAAGCTTTCTGCCCGATGTAGTCCAGAACGCTCCGCCTCCGACCATCGAGCTGCCCGCTTTTGACCCTGACTTGGCCCGCAAACTGCTGCGTGAGATCGGATACGAGGAAGGCTTTCCTCTCAATCTCGATTGCCCCAACGATCGCTACTTCAAAACCGAAGAGATTTGTCGCAGCATCATGGAAATGCTCATTCGGGTCGGCATCGACGTCTCCCTCAATTTGCGACCGTCCGCTCGTCACTTTGATTATCTGCAGCAAGGCCAATCTGACTTCTTTTTGCTCGGCTGGGGCGTCCCCACTGGCGACGCGCACCACCCGCTGTTCTACTTGTTTCGCTCCGGCGGAACGTGGAACTTCACGGGGTACGCGCGGGGCCTTGTCGACTCTTTGCTGGAAGCGGCAAACACCGAGACACGTCTCCCGCTTCGCCACGAAATGATCGCCTTGGCTTGGAAAGTGACCGCAAGCGATTTGCTTTATCTGCCGCTGCTGCACCCTCTACACACTTGGGTAACGCGCAACAACTGGGAGATTCCAGTCGGCAACGACGGGGTTCCTCACTTGCGCCAGGCTCGTATTCTTCCCGAAGACTCCTAACTCAAGCACACCATGGAACCGCAAGCCCCCGCCCAATACGACGAAAGTAAGATCATTACGCTCTCCTCCCTAGAGCACATTCGCAAACGCCCTGGAATGTATATTGGACGACTAGGGAATGGTTCTCAGGCTGGCGACGGAATTTACATTTTGCTCAAAGAGATCATCGACAACGCCGTCGATGAGTTCATCATGGGCCACGGCAAACGCATCGACATCACTCTGAGCGACCGCGAGCTTACCGTACGAGACTATGGACGCGGGATTCCGCTCGGGAAGCTCGTCGAGTGTGTCTCTAGCATCAACACAGGCGCCAAGTACAACAACGACGTGTTCCAGTTCAGCGTTGGTCTGAACGGAGTCGGGACCAAAGCGGTGAATGCGCTTTCGTCTGAATTTGAGATTCGCGCCTATCGGGAGGGCAAATCGGCCGTCGCGTTCTTCAAAGAGGGCGTGCTGCAAACAGAGCAACAGGAGCTGAGCGCCTCAGAAAAGAATGGCACCTTTGTGCGCTTTCGCCCGGACGAGACGCTCTTCCCACGCTTTCAGTACGACCTGCGCATCATTGAAAAGCAGCTCTGGAACTATGCTTATCTCAATCGGGGCCTCGCGCTTTATTTCAACGGCACCAAGTTTAAGTCCGAACGAGGCTTGGCTGACTTGCTGGAGAAAGAAGTGGGCGAGCAGGCGCTCTATGACGTCGTGCACATCCGGCAAGATCTCCTCGAGTTTGCGATCACGCACACCGACCGTTACGGCGAGACCAATTTCAGTTTTGTGAATGGCCATTTCACCAGCGATGGCGGCTCGCATTTGAGCGCGTTCCGAGAAGGAATCCTCAAAGGGATCAACGAGTTTTACAAAGGCAGTTATCAAGGCCCCGACGTGCGCGAAGGCGCCGTTTGTGCCGTCGCCGTGAAAGTCCAAGAGCCTATTTTTGAGTCGCAAACTAAAAATAAGTTGGGCAACACGGACTTGCGCTGGATTGTTCCAGCAGTGCGCGACAGCTTTGTGGACGCGCTCTTCAAACACCCTGACGCAGCCGAAGCGCTCAAGCGCAAAGTTCAGATGAACGAGAAAGTGCGCAAAGAGCTCTCCAACGTCAAAAAAGCCGTCCGAGAAAACGCCAAGAAAACCTCCTTGGCGATTCCCAACCTCAAAGACTGCAAGTTTCACCGAGGGGACGCCAAGGGCCGTGGCAACGAAAGTTTGATTTTTCTCACAGAAGGGCAGTCCGCCGGCGGAAGCATGATCAGCTCTCGCGATGTGTTGACTCAGGCGATTTTTTGCTTGAAGGGCAAGCCGCTGAACTGCTTCGGTCAGGGGAGAGAAGCGCTCTACAAAAATGTTGAGCTGTACAACATTATGAAAACGCTGGGGATCGAAGACTCGGTCGACGATTTGCGCTATGAAAAAGTGGTCCTCGCCACCGATGCCGACGTCGATGGTCTCCACATCCGCAACCTACTCATCACATTTTTTCTGCAATATTTTGAAGACTTGGTGCTCCGTGGACATCTCTTCATTTTAGAGACCCCCCTCTTTCGCGTCCGCAACCAAAAAGAAGTCCGCTATTGCTACAACGACCACGAAAAAGAGGCCGCTGCTCAAGAATTACGCAAAGGCAAACATCTTGAGATCACGCGGTTTAAGGGCTTAGGCGAAATTTCTCCCAAAGAGTTTGGTCAATTCATTGGCCCCGACATTCGTCTCCTGTCCGTGCGTGTGGAACACATTCATGAAGTGGAAGGTCTGCTCAGCTTCTATATGGGCAGCAACACCAGCGAACGCAAACAGTACATTATGGAGCATTTGATTTGAGCGCCATCACCGCGTTATGGCAACAGACTGGCGTCATCCTGGTTCCACTGCTCTTCTGCTCGCTTTTGTCGCTTGGCGTCATTGTGGAGCGCCTGTTCAGCCTGCGCCGTCGCGCTCTCTTCCCTGATGCCAGCACACACAGCCTCTTCAAGACCTTCCGTGAAACGCCGCCTCACCTCCCGATTGCCGGCGAGTTCCTGCATTTTCCACTGGGACGCATCGTGCATTATGCAGGCGAACGCACCCTGCTTGCGGCGTTTTTGCAGCGTCTTCAAAGCCAGGCTCGCCGCGAGCAGCATCACCTTCAGCGTGGGCTGGTGTTGCTTGAGGTGGTCGCAGGGGTCGCGCCGCTGTTGGGGCTACTGGGAACGGCGCTCGGAATGGTGGAGGTCTTTCAAACGCTCAACTTAGAAGGAGCCCAACGCAGCGCCGTGCTCAGTCAAGGGATCTCTCAGGCGCTCTTCACAACTGTGCTTGGGCTTGTTGTGGCGATTCCGTCGTTCGTGGCGTTTCATCTCTTTCAGCGCCACATCGAGGGGTGCTCCCTGCAACTGGACACGGACTTGCAGCGCATCGCAGAAATTGTCGAGAGCCAAGCCGCCACCGGCTCCTCCTAGCTCATGCGACAATCGCCATTTGACCCCATCGGGGTGCCTCTGCTATATCCATCGGCTTTTTGCCAGACCCTATCATTGTTGGAGTGAAGACTATGAAAGAAGCTTTGCACGCCTTGCTCACGCAACATGCGCAAAAGAATCTCAAAGAAGAGATTCTGACTTTTGATGCGTATTTGCAGCTCATTCAGCAGGAACCGTGGGTGACGCGGGACACCTTCCAGCTTTTGCACGATATGATGCTCTCCTCAGGAGTGGAGCACTCCATCACTCCGGGCAAGCCGATGAAGCACCACTATCAGTTTTTTGAAGATGGCCAGCGTGTGGGGCCTTTCATTGTCTTTGGACAGCAAAAGGCAAAAGAAAATTTGATTGAGAAGATCAACAACGCGAGCCGTGGACTCGAAGCGTCGAAGCGGCTTTGGATCTTGCTCGGTCCCCCAGGAGCCGCCAAGTCTCGCTCCATGGAAGGCATCAAGCAGGCGCTGAAGCAATACTCCATGTCAGAAGACGGGAAGACGCACACGCTGCTGCTGCCAACCGTAGATGAGCGCCTGCGAGATCAAGCCTTGTTTGAAGAGGACGGTGTGTATTATTTGCAGTCTCCGCTGTTTGAGAAGCCGCTTCAAGTCCTACCTGAAGACACGCGCAAAGCCTTCACACAGGAGCTGACCAACTCCTTCGACCGCGAGGCCATGAAGGCGTGGCTCGACCAACATCCGCACTATGACAACGAGTTTTCCATCTCGATCTCTGGACGGCTCTCTCCCTATAGCGAACACGTGCTCCGAGACTTCATGGAGGCCAAAGGTCTCAACCTCGCAGAGTTGCTGCCTTATCTGCGCGTCAAGCGGATGGTCTACGACGCTCAAACCAAGACCGGCATTGGCGCCTACACTCCCCGCGACGAGAAGAGTCAAGAAGCTGGGTCTTTGGTCGGCAACATTGACTACAGCCTGCTCCCTCGCTTTGGCAGTGAATCTCACCCCTTGGTGCATGACTACAAAGGAGAGCTTTGCGCTGGCGCCAATGGCCTGGTTGAAATTCATGAAATTTTGAAGCTCTCCGACAAATTCTTGTACGAGCTTCTCTTTGCGACTCAAGACCGCTTCTTCAAGCCGGAAGGCCAACCACCGATCCCTTTCAATGGCGTGGTCATTGGCCACACCAACTTTCACGAATTCAACATGTTCATGGAGAACGCGTCCTTTGAGGCCTTGCGCTCCCGAACCACGTTTATCGAGATGCCGCTCTCTGTAGACTTCAAGCAGGAGCAGCTGATTTATGAGTTCACTTACTCCAACGAACGCCGCAGCTGGAAAAAAGAGAAGCAGCACCTCGCGCACGTCGCCCCACATAGCATCACCTTGCTGAGCCTGATGGCCGTGATGTCTCGCCTCTACGAATCCAAGCAGAACCCCAACTTAACCCTGCTGCAAAAAGCGCTGATCTACGCTGGCCGCGCCGACAGCGGCGTCGACAACAACATGGCGCGGATGATCATTGACGAGTTTGAGTTCATCAAGCCGTCCGAAGGGACGTTTGGGCTAGACCCCCGTTTTGTGCAGAACGTGTTTGAAAACACCGAACACTTCCAAATCAACGAGTTTGCCGCCAACCTGCAGCGCTTGCGCCAAGAGAGCGGTGACCAAGCCATGCTGACGTCCATCGCGCTGGAAAACCCCTGCGTCACCCCGTTGGATTTGTATGTGCGCACCGAGCACTCCATCAAAGAGGTCTATGCCCAGCAGAAAACCAAGCTGAACCACTACGTCGAGAAGATCTTGCCCCAAGCCAAAAACTGGATCCTTGGGCAAGTCGCTAGCGACGTCTACAGCGCGATTTTGCGAGACGACTCCGTCTTAGAGACAACTTGGAAAAAGTATGCAGACCATGTGCGCGCTTACGCCCTCAACACCAAGGTCAAACACGAGGTGACCCAAACCGACGTGCAGCCCGACGAACGCTTCATGCAGACCATTGAACAATACCTTGGTGTCCCCGACAAAGACGTGTTTCGCAAAGAGCTCAGCGATGCCATCGCGAGCGTCAGCTATCGCGTGATTCTCGCCGACGAACCCTCCTACCAAAACGCGATTAAAAAGTATGTGTTTGAAAACGAGTTCAAATCGGGTGAGAACATGAAACTGCTCGGCTGGATCAAAAGCGGCACCAGCACCGCAGTCGTCAATGACAAAGAACAAGCGCGCCTCAATGAGACCATTCGCTATCTTGTGGAAGTCAAAGGCTACTGTGGAAAGTGCGCGTTCCAAGCGCTCACGATTACGGCAAACGCTTCTAGCATCGTCATCTAAACCACTTCATCAGGCGTGGAAAACCACGCCGTCCTCTCTCGTTTGTCTCTCCTTGCCTCTGCCAAAAAACGCACATGTATAAAGTTCTCATTACGGGTGCTCTGCACTCTTCTGCCATCGAAAGCCTGCAACAAGAACCCGACCTCGAAATTGACTACTGCCCCGACCTACCCAAAGACGAGATTCTCAACCGCATTCACCAATACGAGTGCATCGTCACACGCTCTGAGACCTCTATTCAGAAGGAGCTGATTGACCGGGCGACGAACCTCAAAGTCATTGCCCGCGCCGCAGTCGGCATCGCCAACATTGACGTCGATTACGCCACAGAGAAGGGCATCCTGGTCATTCACACCCCAGGGAAAAACACCAACTCCGCGGCAGAGCTCACCTTGTCTCTGCTGCTAGCGGCGATTCGTAATGTGGTCCCTGCCCACCTCAACATGCAAAACGGAGGTTGGGATCGACACCGCTACACAGGCACCGAGCTGCTCCACAAAACCATTGGGATTATTGGGCTCGGGAATGTGGGACACCGGGTCGCTCAATTCTGCCGTGCGTTTGATATGCAGGTTTTAGCCTATGACCCCTACATCTCTGATGAGGTTTTTGACCGTCACGGCGCTCAGAAAAGCTCTTTAGAGGAGATCTGTGAAAAGGCCGATATTGTCACTCTGCACACTCCCAAGAATAAAGAGACCATCGGCATAATTGGAGCAGAGCAAATCGCGAGCATGAAAGAGGGAGTGGTGATCATCAATGCCGCCCGAGGGGGAATCATTGATGAGGCCGCCTTATTGGAAGGCTTGCGCAGCAACAAGGTGAAAGCCGCAGGAATTGACACATGGGAAACGGAACCTCCACCCGACAATCCCTTTGCCGGCATGCCAAACGTAGTCATGACCCCACATATCGGGGCTTCCACCCTTGAGGCCCAAGTTCGGATCGGCGCCTCTGTGGCCTCTCAAGTGCCCCGTGCCTTGCGAGGAGAAGTCGTAGACTTTCCGGTCAACATGCCACGAGTTCAAATTCTGGAAGGCGACTTGGTCTCTAGCTACACAACGTTGGCCGAGAAGTTAGGGGTCTTCGCGTCACAATACCTGCTGTTCTCGCCAAGCCACCTTGAGCTGAAATATCGCGGCACGCTCGCCAAGCAGAACGTCGCGCTGTTGAGGCTATGTTTTTTGAAGGGATTGCTGGGGCGCAAGCACGAGTCCGTGAGTTTTGTGAACGCGGAGCAAATCGCCGAGAGCACGGGCTTGCGCATTGAGGAGGAGAAAGACTTACACTTCACAGATTACGAAAATGCGCTCAAATGCACACTCTCTTCGCGAGATCAGACCTTCACCATTGGGGGAGTCGTCTTTAGCGGCCCTCACCCGCGCCTGACGCTGGTCAACGGCTTTGTCTTAGAGATGGAGCCTACCGGAACCATTTTGGCGATCAAAAACAATGATCAGCCAGGAATGGTCGGGGCGCTGGGGGCGTGTTTAGGAGAGAACGGTGTGAACATCGACCAGTTTTCACTGGGTCGTGACAAGCGGGGAGGCGAGGCGATGGCCCTGATCCGAGTCGATAATGATCTCCCCGACACCCTCATCGAGCAGCTACAGAACCTGTCGGGGATCAACTTCGCTCGTAAAATTGTTTTGTAATCAACCGGTAACTTGAGCGCACAGTGCTTCGACTTCTGGCTTGCGCTCAAGCAAATCCCACCAAGCTTCGGGAATCCCTGCCTCGGGCTTGCTCCCATAAATCGCTCCGGCCAGCGGCCCAAGCAACATCGCGCGGCCACAGGAATCGCCCCCAATCCAGATGTTTTGGCGGATTGCCTCTGTGAAGGAGTCTGTGTTTGCCAAAATGTGCAAGGCGACCGCAGTCCCACAACGCAAATCACAGTGCCGTCCCACTTTGCCTGCGAAGGCGTCACAATCGGCTTCTTCAGACTGCAAGGCCTCCTGCCACGTGTCCCGCACTTCTGCGTTGTCTAGCTGCGCAACCTGCGCGAAGGTCTCCGTTTTGGAGCCGGTTTCCATGGCAGCGCTCAGCAGCTTCGTGGCAGCGAGCCCATAACTTAAGGCCCGTTCGTGCTGGTGCGTGACGCGGATCGCCGACTCTGCAATACAGGAGAAGGCCTCGTCTTGCGCGGCTCGCAACAGCAGGGGAGACAATTTGCTGAGAGCGGGCAACTGATCGTCCTCGACACCATGGAACGTCTCAAGCTGCTCGCGGACTTGGATGTAGGCGCTCAACCCAAACTCGACGTCGGCGGCTTCTCCCTCCGCCTCTACAATCGCTTCCTCAATGCGCAGAGGGCGTTCGTCGATCGGCTCCGACTTGTAGATCCGAAAAACCGTTTGCAGCCATCTGCGCTTTCTCTCGGCTGTAATGCCCCGAGGATCCAACACCTCAATTTGCATGATGCGCTCTTTGACGTCGGCTTCTTTACAGGCAATGCGATCCAGCAGCCATCGGGTCGGGTGATCAATATATCCGACGAACTCCCCTCCATATCCAAAGTGCGCTCGGAAAGTGCGCTCATACACTTCTTTGTCGTAATCTCCGCCCCGCTTGCTGAGCGCTCGCAACATCGTGAGGCATTGCTCGCCGTATTGCGACTGCTGGCCGCGCGCTCGTTTTCCGTGCACAAAAACCCCTACTTTTCCAGTGTAGTCTTCGGGGTTTGGGGCGTGAAACTCTGGGGTTTGGGGTTCTAGTTCTCGGATGCGCTCCGGCTTGTAGAGCCAGTGAAACCCTAGCGCTGCGGCATCTGCGACGAAGGTTCCTCGCACCGCGTTGATGGCTCGGTCATTCGTGGACATGAAACTCTCTCAAAGATTTATGTGCAAGCCTCTGTCGGGCCTTCTGCTTCGCGCCACGCGGTGAAGCCACCCACGATGTCACGAACGTTTAAGCCCATTCTTTGCGCCGTTTGCGTAGCGAGCGCAGAGCGCCAGCCTTTGCTGCAATAAAACAGATACTTTTTCTGATCTGCGCCTTCAAAAATTTTGGAGTGGTAGGGACTTTCAGGGTCAATCCAAAACTCCAACATCCCTCGGGGAACATGCTGGGCTCCTTCAATTTTCCCTTCCCGCTGCAGCTCTCGTACGTCTCGCAGGTCGATCACTTCATATTCTTTGAAGTGAGCTAACGCGTCCTCTAGCGAGAGTCGTTCAATCTCTTGTTCTGCTTGCGCCAGCATTGCTTGGTATCCAATCGCCATGGTCGTTTCTCAGGTAAAGACTCAAAAAAGATCGCGCCCTCTCTGGGTTAGCGAATTACAAATTTATTGTGTGAAAATGGATTTATCTTGTTGCAACCTTTTGTTCTCACAGAACGCCGCTAATATTAGAGAGTGATTTCCCTCAGGAGCCTGAAAATAAATACTTTTTTCTAAATCAGAAAAGGAAGCAAAGCTGCAGGAGAGGAGATTAGCAACGAGCACCTTGCTGCCTTATCGACTCTTAACGAAGGACGCAACATGGAAGCTTTGTTTGGACTGCCGCTAGCGATCAGCGCCGCCGTTGGCGCTGCTCTCATTGGCATTTTTGTTTATCGCAAGTATTTCGCGGAGACGCCGCCAGAACCCGTCTACGATTCTCCGACTGACCGCATCTCTCCCGAAGTCAGCCACGGCAACAGCGAGCCTCACGCCTGAGGGGCCGCGCGGCTTCGATTTCTGGCGGAGGTCATCCCCCCATTGAGGACATAATTGCGCTAGAACCTGTGAAAAAGTCCGTTCGTTTTTGGGCGATGGACTCCCGCACTTTCTCGCGCAATTGCTCCGCGTCTGGTGATTCTAGCAGCTCTCGGATGGAGACCTCTTGAGGATTGCTCAAACAACCGATCAATTTCCCCGTAGAAGTCAGCCGCAACCGGGAACAGCCCGCACAAAACGGAGCGCTCTCGTTCGCGATGATGCCAAAGACGCCGCCGGGGACGCGGTAGCGCACCGCAGTAGAATCCGCCGGCGCGTCGCTGTCTGTGAACGTATACTTTTCACGAATCGCGCTGAGCATTTCCGCCATGGAGACAAACCGATCAGGAGGCGCAGTCTGTCCGTTGGTGGGATGCTTGTAGAGCGGCCCCATTTTCATCAGCTCCAAGAAGCGCAGCTCTAGGTGGCGCTCCAGCGCGAAGTCAAGCATGTCCACAAGCTCGTGGTCGTTCTCACCACGCATCACGACCATGTTGACCTTGGTTGGAATCTTCAACTCCACGGCTTTTTCAATCCCTCGCAAGACCTTCCGTAAGTTGCCGCCACGCGCAAGTCGCTCAAAATTGTCAGGGTCAACGGAGTCTAGGCTGATGTTCAGAGCGGTCAGACCGGCTTCACGCAGCGCGTCAACTTTGCGCTCTAACAGGTAAGCGTTGGTCGTGACGCTGATGTCCTCGAACCCCATGTCAGTGAGCCCACGAATCAATGTGGGCAGCTGCGCAAAGAGTAAGGGTTCCCCGCCCGTAATGCGGATCTTCTCAATGCCAGCGTGCTGTTTGAGCATGCCGATGAGGTGCAGGTGCTCTTCACAGCTGAGCTGATTTTTAGAGACGTAGTGTCCACCAACTTTGTCGACACAATAAATGCAGGAAAAGTTGCAGGCGTCTGTCACAGACACGCGCAACTTGTTGATGTTGCGTCCGAGCGCGTCAATCATAGTCTCCTTTCCAAATGCGGGAGGCTTGTGCGTTTCCCCACAAACCCAACGTTTTCTGATCCATAGCACTCGGCCTTAGGCTCAAAAAATCGGAGATTGATGGTAATGGGTGAAAAAAATAGGCTTATTTTTGTAACAGGCGTGTGACGCGGGCGCAACGTCTGTCGAACAGAAACGAGGCTACACCAGCCACGAGACGAAGGAACGACTGGCCTCAGCAATCCAACGAAAGGGGCTCAAGTTGGGCAGCACAATGCCAATCATCACCAAGACCATGAGCAAGCCGGTGCCATACTGCACATTCCAGAACTCGTACTTGCGACGCGGCGCAGGCGGCAAGAAATTGGGCCAGACATAGCTCCCATCTAGCGGCCCAATGGGCAGTAGATTGAAGAGACAGAGGTTCATGTTGATCAACGAGAACCAGATCAGCAGCTCGCTCACGGGGAAGTCCCCAATCGTCGACCAGCCGCTTCGATAGGAGACGCCAATCAAGATTCCCCCCACAATCGCGAGCAACAAATTCATCAAAGGCCCCGCTGCGGCCACGTACATATCGGCGTTCCGCACTCGAAAGTTGCGGGGATTGACCGGCACCGGCTTGGCGTATCCGAACCCAATGAAGAGAATCATCAAACTCCCGAACAAGTCCAAATGCACCAGCGGGTTCACACTCAGGCGCCCCTGCATTTTTGCCGTCGAGTCTCCGCATAAGTAGGCGACGGCCGCGTGGGAGAACTCATGAAACGTCAGCGCAAACAATAAGGCGAAGGCCAGCAGAACCATGACCTGTGGGTCTAACTGAAACAGCATGTTCCTCGATTATTTTCTTCGCAAAAGGATGGTAGGCAAGTGCAGCTGGTCGCTTTTATAGTCTCCTGTGAGCAGATACATGCCTAGATTCACATAAAATCGTAGCGCCAGCTCGGTGTCTGGGCGGTTGTTGTTCACGCGGACGGCGCTCTGAGCCAGATTTGACCACGCCAACCGTGGCGAACGATTGAAGATCATGATGTAGCGATCATTTTGCTCCAGCAAGCGAATTGGGACACCTTCACTCCCTAACAGCATTCGCTTTTCGAGCAGATAGAAGCTGAAGGAGAGCACGTCGCTGCGCCGCAACGGTATCCACTCGGCGTCTCTATAGATCTGCAGAGCCCACGCTTCCCACGCTCGCTCACGCTCGGAGCTCAATGTCTCGCAATAATCCATAAAGAGCGTCCCTCCTCGCGCGAAAAAGTCTCGCCAGCGCCAGCGCTCCTGCGGCGTCACCTCGGGCGGGGTCTCGCAGAGAGGCAGGTGCAAGAAGGGGTAGTCCGTGAGTTGGGTCTGCGTCCACGATAGCCACTGTTGGCTGGACGCCATCCGGATCGTCGTTCGGCCTTCAATCGCGCGTTTCACTCTGGGGATCGGTCTTTCTGGAGGCGGGGCATCCGAGAGCACAAGGGAGCGCCAAGTCAGCTGGTCGCCAGTTACCCAGTCGGATGCTTCATGAGGGAAGTTGCTTTGAGCCGTTGCGAAGGGCACCCCTTGGAGCCCCGCAAGGAGGAGAGTGAGCAAGAAGAGGCGCAACAAGCGTTTAAGACCGTCGCAAGAAGTATTCACCGAACCCAGACCACTTGTCAGACTTGTCGGGCATGCGGTTGGCGCTGGGCGCGGTCTCCGTTTCTTCGGGCCCATTCAGCAGCCAGTCACGGAAAGATTTCTGTTCTTCATCATCGCGAAAGGTTTGGATCACAGACACCAATTTTTCTACGTCCGCAGGGTCTTTAACGGAGTTTGTTTGGCTCATTGAGAATGTCCTATCGAGAAGAGTTACGTAGTTGCCATTTGCGTCTCAGCTCATCCCGCAAGAAGCGGTAAACAAAAAACCCGCTCAGACCGGCGAGTGAGGCACCCGCCACCACGGCGACGAGTCCTCCGCCGTAAACCGCAATCGCGATTCCTAACAACAAAAAAGGGACCAAACAAATGATGATCAGCGCTTCGATCATGAGGCGACTTTAATCTTTGTTGAGGAATTTCTCCTCATACCAATAGACGCCCAGCCCGAGCGCGATGGGGACAATAAAGACGAAGAAGAAGATGAGGAAGACGAGATAGGCCGATGTGAATGTCATAATTCCTTGTCGTGAGTGAGGTCAATTGTGTGACACAATGCTGTCATCCTGACAAAGAACGCAGGGAGTTGCTAGTAAAAAACGTCATTGACAGGGGATTTCATGCACCAAACACAGGATTGGTATGGCTTGGGGTGGGCAGTTTTTCGGGCGGAGGGACGGGGCATTGGGGAGGAGTATTTGCCTCCTTTAAAAAACACGGAGGCGCAGGCGGAGTGGCTCGCAGGGTTCCTCGCGGCGCGCATCGACCAACCAGAGACGCCTCACTGGGGAATCTCTCCGCCTCGCTCGGCTCTCACGGAGCTAGAGAGCGCGCTGGCAGACTTCCCCCAGTGTTTGGAAGCGCTCCGGCAGACCTTTCGGCGCGAAGGCTGGCTGGAGGGAGTTTAAGACGCTTGGGGCATCAACCGCTTCAGTGACTCTTCTAACTGCGGAGCCATGCTCTCGGCCATCCCGAAAGACTCGGAAGACGCAACACGGAACTGCTCATTCATGGCCCGCATGACCGCATACGTGTCGGCCAACACTTTGGTCTGTACTTCGCGGATGATCGGCAGATACATCTGCAAACCTGGAATGTTCTCTAGGCTCTGGTAGCTCAACTCCAAAATCTGCTTGTTTAGCTCCTCATTTACATCCACGCCTTGATCTGCGTAGTCCTGCATCATTCTGTACACGTTTCGGGTCGTATCAATGATATTTTGCTGCATTTGAGTTCTCCAAGAAGGGGGAAGAAGGGTGCACTGATCTTATGGAAAGAGACGATAATATGATTTTTGTCGAATTGCAAGTAAAATTGCAAAAAACTCCCATTCCACCTAACTAAAAGCGCCGATCTGTGAACATTTACAGATAAGGAAGCGCCATCGCCCAGGCCGCCAAGGTCATCCCATCCCAAATTTCCCGCGCCTGCACCATCCCACGAAAGGCTTCCGCAGACACGCTGGCAACTTCAAACTCTTCTGTCACATCTCCTGCGCGTGGGTTGGGTTGCAATTCGGTAGCGAGGTAGACCGAGCACAGTTCATCCACGACGCCATTGCAAGGATTGAAGACCCCGATCGCTGTCAAGTTTTTCGCTTCACAGCCGGTTTCTTCGCGCAGTTCTTCCAGCGCAGTTTGTGTGAAAGAGCTGCCCACTTTCACACCACCGCAGGGAAACTCCCAGCTCTCGCGATCGTTGAGGTAGCGATACTGCTTCACGAGCATCAGCTTGCCCGCTGGATTCAGAGGCACAACCATGCTGGAGCCGCGCGTGTGTACGTAATGATATTCTCGCGAGACCCCATCTCCGATTTCAAAATGGCGCAAGCGATATTCCCACCACGGGTTCTCTGCCACGAGCTGTTCATCGAGTGTCTTCCAGTGTTTCAGAGTATTCATTGGGGTGCTTTTTATCTGTGTTGCCTAAGATACAATCGCATTGCGATTGCGTGGAAGGGGTGGTTTGTTAGCGGGATTGTTCTCATCCGCCCGTAACTTCCAGAAGCTTATCACCCCCAGATTTGTATGCTCCTGCGACGTATCCAAGCCAGCTCAATGAGCCTGAAGTGGAAGGTCCTCTGGCTGACCTCAGGCTTCCTCGCTCTTGGCGTTCTCACGCCCAGTCTCATCATCTCGCTCTACCTCTACCAGAAAGCGCAAACCGAGCAAGAGACCTTCTGGAAAAATCGCTACCAAGCCGAAGAGGCTCACCTGCGGCAACTCACCGACACGGTGGTCTCTACGCTCCAGCAAGAGCACGCCCAGCTCCAACACCCCGAGCGCTTCCGCCAAATAGTAGAAGCCGAACTCCGACCGACGCTTGAGATCGCTTTTGCCCTCGTGCAGGAGCTCCACACCGAGAATCGCTCCACAGCGGCTTCTTTTTCCCCTGATGAAGCAATCGAGCACAGCGGGGCGATGTCTGTTTTGCGCAAAATGCACGGCATTCTGGGCAATGAGAATTACCTCTGGATTCACCAGTTTAACCCCCAAGACCTCAGCTCTGGCGTCCTGCTGATGCACCCTCAACTGCGTCACTTAGAAGGGACTGATCTCAAGACCTTTCGGGCACCGAATGGCTGGTTTTCGCCCGCGCTCGGCAGCAACGTTGGAGAGACCTTTGTAGAGGTGATGAATCACACCGTCGCGCAACAGGAAGAAGGCTTGGTGCGCTACCTTTGGCCCGTGGAACAACCCAACGGTGAGGTCAAAATGGAAGAGAAATGGAGCCTTGTGCGCATCTTCCGTCCGTGGAATTGGGTCATCGGTATCGGAATCTTGCGCTCTGACTTGGAGCAAATCATCCAGCGCGCTGCGCTCCAACAAATTCGTGGGCTCCGCTTTGGAGAAAACCTCCAAGACTACTTTTGGGTGCACTCTTACGACAAAGCTCGTCTCGACAACCCCATCTTGCTCATGCACCCCGCGCTACCAGCCTTAGAAGGCTCCGACCTCTCAACCTACGCCTATCCAACAGGGCCCCGCAAAGGGCAACTGGTGCTGGCGCGGGATGTCCCCGGAGAGGTGCCCTTCGTCGTGCACATGAACCGCCTCGCTAGCGTAGACGGCGAAGGCTTTGTGGAATACGACTGGCCGCACACAGAAGACAACAGCACTTTCGAGCATGTCCCCAAGCTAGGATATGTGCGCTTGTTTGAGCCGTGGAACTGGGTCATTGGCACTGGGAGCCATCTCCATGCCTTAGAGACAGAAGCCGCGCAGCACGCAGCGTCCGCCCGCCAAGAGCTGCAAGTCATCTTGGGAGTGGTGGCCGTGACCGTCCTCGTGCTGCTGCTGATGGGCGTTGGCGCCAGCTGGTTCCTCTCACAGTTTCTGGTTGCGCCTGTCCGCCGTTTGGAGCGATTTGCACGAGAACTGCGCGCCGATGCGCTCTATCAGCGGGTAGAAATCGAACAACACGATGAGATCGGTGAGCTGGCCGAAGCGATGAACTCCATGCTCGAACGCATGGACCGCGCGCACATTCAGGAAGAACTCGCCTTGCAGCGGCTGCGAGACACCGACCGACAGCGCGACGAGTTCTTGTCCATCACCTCCGGCGAGCTGCGGCAACCGCTCGATGGCATCATCGGCTTAGGCGGGATTCTCTTGGCAGGCAGCGCAGGCCCTCTGCCCCCGCTGGCTGAACGCAATGTCTCGATGATGGTGCACAGCGCCAGACGCCTCACCAATCTGGTGCACAATCTCATCGACTTTAGCCTGCTGAAAAACAAAGAGCTGCGCCTGCAACCACGGGCTCTGCCTCTGCGCCCGATGGTGCAGCTGGTGTTCAGCCTGAGCAGCCAACTCGCGCACGAGAAAAACCTCGCGCTCATCAACGACGTCTCCCCTAGCACCTTCCCCGTGAACGCCGACAAAGAGCGGCTCCAACAAATCTTGCTGAACCTTGTCAGCAACGCGATCAAGTTCACAGCCCAAGGGAACGTGCGCGTCTCCGCCGAGCTGCACCAAGGCATGATGGAAATCTTGGTGAGTGACACCGGCGTGGGCATTTCTCCAGAAAAGCAAGCCCTCCTCTTGCGCTCTTCTCTCGATGACACACGCCAGATCACCGCCTCAGAGGCCAACACCAACAAAGTCCGTGGCATCGGGCTGATTATCACGCGACAACTGGTCGAGCTGCACGGAGGAGTGCTCTCCGTGGAGTCCACGCTCGGCCAAGGCTCCACTTTCCGTTTCACCCTCCCGTTGGCCAGCGAACACACGGCGCTCCAAACCTTCGATAGCAGCCAACAGCCCACCTTGGCTCATGAACAAGAAGTCGCCCGCGTCGTCTCCGCACGTCAGACCCAAGCTGAGTCCTCTGGCGTGAGACCCGCGGCCATCTCCGCTGAGATCTTAGAACAAGTTGAAAGCAGTGACCTCGCCGCCGCCAGCGCAGAAGCCCGCATTTTGATCCTGGAAGATGACCCCGTGAACCAGCAGCTCTTAGAGAACTACATGAAGCTGCAACATTACCAAGTGGACAAAGCCTTCAGCGGTGAAGAAGGCCTCCGACAACTGGAAGAAGCCACCCAAGCTGGCAAGGACTATGACCTCGTTTTGCTCAGCGCCATCCTGCCGCACATGACCGGCTATGACTTCTGTCGCCAACTCCGTGAAGAATTTGGCCCGCACGAGCTGCCCGTGATTCTGCTGACCTCCGACAGCAAGGTCTCTGATCTCGTGACCGCCTTTGAGGCCGGCGCGAACGACTACCTCACCAAGCCCTTTGTCAAAGAAGAGCTGCTGGTTCGCGTGATGAACCTCATCCAACTCACCCGCCTGCATCGCTCCCTCCGAGACAGCGAAGCGGACTTGCGCAACCTCAACAGCGAACTAGAGCAGCTCAACCGCGAATTAGAAGCGCGGGTTCTGAAGCGCACTCAAGAATTGGAGACGGCCTTCCATCAACAAAAAGAGCTCAATATCCAGTTGCAGAGCACGCAGGAACAGCTCGTCCTCTCTGAGAAGATGGCCGCCCTTGGGCAGCTCGTGGCTAATGTCGCGCATGAGGTCAACACTCCGCTCGGCGCAATCCGCTCTTCCTCCGAGGGGCTGTTAGAGACGCTGCCCGAAGTTTTGCAAAAGCTGCCCGAGTTCTTCCGGTTGCTGCCCGCCGAGTTGGTCCCTGTGCTGCAAAAGCTGTTAGAAGACGCGCTGCACGCCCAGCGCAATCTAAGCTCTCGCGAAGAGCGCAAACTGCGCAAAGAGCTGCGCAAAGAGCTGGAAGCGCGCTATGGCGAAGAGGCCACATTTCTCGCTGAACACTTGGTGAGTATGGGCCTGCGCGAGTGGGAGCCGTATCAGCTCTTGTGGGAGCACTCCCTGCGCCGAGAGTTGATGCAGATGGCGTATCGCCTGTCGCAGTTTCAGCGCAGTGTGCAGCTGATTTTCACCGCAACCGAAAAAGCTGCGAAGGTCGTCTATGCGCTCAAAATCTACTCCCGCGCCGGATCACAAACCGAATTGACCCAAGTTCAGTTGGTCGACGGCATCGAAACCGTCCTGACGATCTTTCACAACCAACTGAAGAAAGGCGTTGAGGTCATCCGCGAATTTGAAGACGTGCCCCCGGTGCAGTGCTTTGAGGACGAACTCAACCAAGTCTGGACCAATCTGATCCAAAACGCGCTACAGGCGATGCAATACCAAGGAGAGCTGCGCATTGGCCTGCAGCAGCAGGGGCCAGACCTGCTTATACACATCAGCGACAACGGCCCAGGCATCTCACCCGAAGTGCAAGCGCGGATCTTTGAGCCCTTTTTCACCACCAAAAAAGCGGGGGAAGGGAGCGGTCTTGGCCTCGACATCGTGCGCAAAATTGTGCGCAAGCATTACGGAGAGATTTCAGTGCAAAGTGAACCAGGAGCCACGACCTTCACGGTGCGGCTGCCCTTAGATTTGGCCGCCCGCATCGAGAGCGCCAATTGACTTTGCCGCGTTTCTGCTGCACGTTGATGCGCTTCTTTATCTCCTCCATGCAAGCCACACATGAACGCTGCCGAACGCCTGCGACAACTCATCTCTGAACTACGCGCGGCCTCACCTCACCCTGCCCCCTCTTCTGCACCGCACACCTCCGGATCTCCTTTCGCACAATGCTTACAGCGGCTTGATTTTGAAGCCGAGCAGCCTCGGCCGCGCGCTTTGGTGATCGAAGGCCCAGCCGGCAGCGGGAAGAGCACGCTGCTGCAGAGGTGGAAGGCGCAACGCTCCGGCCCAGTCTGGTTGGTCAAGGGGTCCCAGCCGCTCTTAGAATTGGAGACCACTCCTGCCGAGATCTGGATTTGGGAAGACCTTGATGTGTGGCTGCACGCAACGTCACATGCACTGGAGACCGTGCTCTCCGTGTTGCAGCTGATGCATCAGCGCAGGTCTCTTTTGCTGGCGACCGCGCGCAACGCTGAGTTTTTCCCCAGTGTGCTGTGGGGCGCTGAGCGCTTCCAGCCGTTGTGCCGCTTGTCCCTCCCTTCGGCATCTGAACGCTTGCAGTGGTTTCAAACCGAATCGAACGCGCTTCAGATGGGCGACGACGCTCAACCTTCTCAGTGGGCCGCGCGCACCGCAGGCTGGAGCTGGAGTGACCTGCACGCGTGGCGACAAGATTTCCTGTGGCAAAGAACCCTCGCTCCAGCCCAGTCACCCGCACAGGTCGCGACCGCTTCCATGCAGCAAATACGGGTCGCTTCTCACCCCGCTCTGCAGACTCAGCCCCTTGAAGAGCTGCCGCGCTTGGTCGGTGTAGAAGAGTTGCAGCAGCAGCTTTTAGACTGGGCAGATTGGTCGCTGAACGTTCCTCAGTCGCTGCGCGAGAGTGGCGTCCGCTTACCCGCAGGTGTGTTGCTCGTGGGCGCGCCGGGTTCAGGCAAAACCCAGCTCGTCCGCTGGGTCGCCGCCCAACGTCAGCTGCCGCTACTCTGCCTGCAAGGTGGCGTACTGCTGAGCGCGTCTCACCCAGCGCCCCTGCTCCAAGACGCTTGCCAACTCGCGCAGCAACAGGCCCCCGCGCTCTTGCTGTGTGATGACTTAGATTTGTGGCTGCCTGCACGCCATGAAGGAGGCTCCGCCGAGTTGTTGCTGCAATTCTTGACCGAGCTGGAGCGGCTTCACGCTCAACATGGGCTGCTGCTGATCGCGACCTCAAACCGCCCCGACCGCTTAGATGAAGCGCTGCTGCGTCCCCAACGCCTAGAAGACATTTTAGAGATCCCAGCCTTGCGCAAAGGCGACCGCCATAAGTTGCTCGCGCATTTTCTACAAGACCTCGCGCTCGCTAGAAATGTGAGCGTGGACCTGCTGGCCGAAGAGACCGACAACTTCAGCGGCGCCGAAATCGAGGCGCTGTGTCAGCAAGCCGTCCGCTTGGCGCTGCGGCGTGCGGTGAAACAACCCCAAGCGCAAGAGATCCTCCTCACCCGCAACGACTTCCGGTTAGCGCTACAGCAGCTGAGCACGGATGGCTAACGGCTCCTCTCGGCTCCTGCAACGTCACTGGCGCCCCACTCTGTTCGCCAAGGTGTTTTTGGCGCTGCTGCTCAACGCGCTGCTGCTGCTGCTGCTCATGGGTCTGGGCGTGCGGTGGCAAGTGAAGCAGGAGTTTCATCGCTTCTTACGGCAACAAGAATCCGGGCGACTGAGCTATCTGAAACAAGAGCTCGAGACCGCTTACGCGCGCAGAGGCGCATGGGAGTTCTTGCGAGACAACCCGCGAGAGTGGCACGACTTTCTGCAGCGAGCCTTGCGAACAGCCATCTTGCAAGGAGAACGGCCTCCTAGAGCCCCTAGGAAAGAGCCGAGGCTGCGCTTTCCAAAAGCAGGCCTTCCCCCGATGTCGTGGGCGCGTGGTCTTGTTCTGCGGGATGCTTCCGGCGCCGTCGTGATCGGCAAGTCGACCCGACAACGCCGCCCGATGCTGGAGCTTCCCATCCTGCAAGCGGGGAGGGTTGTGGGGCGGCTGGAGTGGTACACCACAACTCGCCCGGCGACCCTGCGCTTCTTAGAGCGAAACCTTGAGCTGTTGTGGTGGCTAGGAGGCGGATTGTTGGCCTTCTCTACGTTGGTTGCGTGGGGGTTTTCGCGCTATCTGCTCCGGCCCATGCACGCCCTGCAAGCGGGCACGCAAGCGCTGCAACAGCGGCAATTTGAGCACCGCATTCGGGTGACGTCACGCGATGAGCTGGGAGCGCTCGCGGTCGCCTTCAACCAGATGGCGGCTCATTTACAAGAGTTTGAGCAGCAGCGGCAGCAATGGCTGAGCGACACCGCTCATGAGCTGCGCACGCCGCTGGCCATCCTGCAAGGTGAGATCGAGGCGATGCAAGACGGGGTGCGTGCCCTTGATGCGGAGCAACTGCGCTCTCTGCATGAGGAGGTGTCTCACTTGCAGCGCATTGTGGAAGATTTGCGGCTGATCAATCATCTGGAGATTGGGCGGCTGTCTCTGGAACGTCAGCCCACTGACCTCGCCGAGGTACTACGTTCGACCCAGATGATGATCCAGCCTCGCATGCAGGAGGCGGGCATCTTGTGGCAAGCGAACTCGGCCAACTGGCCCACGTGTTTTGTCCATGTTGATGTGCAGCGCTTGCGGCAGGTGCTGTTAAATTTGCTCGACAACATCCTTCACTATGCCCCACAAAGCACGGTTCAACTCCAGATGTTTTGTCAGCCGCATTCCGCAGCGATCATCTTAGAAGACACGGGGCCCGGGGTTCCGACCGAAGCGTTGCCGCGCTTGTTTGACCGCTTTTACCGCGTGGATGCCTCTCGCAATCGGCAACGCGGAGGCACAGGTCTCGGGTTGGCGATCTGTAGAGAGTTGATTGAAAGCCACGGGGGAGCCATTCGCGCAGAAGCCGTCACCCCTCACGGCCTGCGTCTTCGGATCGAGTTACCGCGTGCTCCGGCAGAGTCTCTGGAGAAGGAGGTGTGAGTGCGAAGTTTACTGTTGCTGTTGCTGATCTCCCTACACATGCCACCGTGTGGATGGGCCGATGACTTTGCGCTGTTCAGCGTGGATGGCTATCGCCTTCAGTCTTATCGGTCTGCGACACCCGCGGCGGTCGAAGGCGGTACCACTCTTTCTGTGGCCGCAGCCCACCTTCTTTGGGCCTCTGACCAAGCGCTGTTTGTCAACGTCCAACCCGTCTTGTGGCGACACGGAGCATTCATCGTTCGAAAACCACTCTCGGTCATTCCGCACAGCGTCTGGCTTCCGAACGTTGGCTTTGGTGAACTCGATCCTCTCTGGGAAGCCTATCTGCAGCACCACATCGCCCATCGGCAGGGCAAAGTGGTCTTTTATTGCACGCCCGATTGCTGGCACTCGTGGAACACCGCCAAGCGCGTCAAACAGAGCTGGCCTTGGCTCGACGTGTACTGGTTTCGTGATGGAATCGACGCGTGGCAAGAGGCCGGCTTTCCGGTTTCTCAGACCCAGACCCCGCTGCCACTGCCCCTCAAATAACTGTTTTTTTTCAACCTTTTACAACGCAAGCACATGGACATTTTTGTTTCGACGGCCCCGTTTGGGATCACGGATCCGGCTCCCAGAGAGCTGCTCGACCAATCCGACTTTGCCATCGGCTACAACGAGTTTGGGCGCAAATGCAAACCGGAGGAGCTTGCCGAGATCGCGGTGGATTGTCCTGTTGTGATCGCAGGCACAGAGAATTTGTTACCGCTGATTGAACGCAGCACGAAGTTGCAGATGATCTCTCGCGTAGGCATTGGCCTCGACAGTGTCCCGCTGGAGCTGTGTCGCGAGCGCGGCATTCGTGTGAGCTATACTCCCGATGCCGTCACTATGGCGGTCGTAGAGTTGACGCTTGGGTTGATGCTCGACGCGACGCGGCGCTTTAGCGAAGCCGACCGGCGCATGCGAGAAGGAACTTGGCAACGCATCACGGGGCGCCGCTTGGAGCACTCGATCATCGGCTTGTTGGGCTTTGGGCGCATCGGTTCGCGTGTCGCTCATTTGTTAGTGCCGTTTCGTCCGGTTGAGGTGCTGGTGCACGACCAACTCGACAAATCCGCAGACATTGAGAGACTTCGGCAGCAAGGCTTGAACGTCCGTCAAACGAGCAAAGCCGAGGTGCTGGCACAGGCGCAGATCATCTCGGTGCATGTGCCGCTGTCGCGCGCGACCAAACACTGGATTGCCCAAGCAGAGCTCTCCACGATGCGTGAAGATGCCGTCCTCATCAACACCGCGCGCGGAGGGATTCTTGATGAGGGCGCTCTGCTGCAAGCGCTGCGCGAACAACGGATTGCCGGGAGTGCCGTCGATGTGTTTGAGCAAGAGCCTTATTCAGGGCCGCTCCTCGAAATGGAAAATGTGATTCTGACTCCTCACCAAGGTTCCTGTTCCATCGATTGTCGGCTGCGAATGGAGCGCGAGTCTGCAGAGGAAGCGTTGCGTTTTTTACGGAATGAGCCCTTACAACAAGAAGTCCCTGAGAGCGAATACGAGTACCAGCTGTGAACGTGTGATGAGCGCCCTCCTCCTGAGACCGCTGCTACCCCTGACGAGTCTGAGGTTGCGGAGGACGCAGCGCCGGATCACGACTTGCTCGCTTCCTGCACATCCGCTCACACGGACCAAAGCGTGTCTGAACTGAGAGCCCTCGTTGGCGAGACGCCGTTGCCGGTCTGGTCGCCGTCTGTTGATCAGCCCAAGCGTCGTTTTTACCAAGGGCCACCGCATAACTTCTGTGTTGAAGCTGGACAAGTTCAACGAATGTTCGGTTTCTGAGGATGCTCATCATGACGACTTTTCAAAACAGGGCGCGACGCTGGGGATGGGGGTTGGCCTTATTGCTCGCGGCCTGCTCTTCAGGCTCTCCTGTCGCGACGAACCGCTTCGCCTATCCGACCGACCACCGCCTGCGCGTCCAAGAAGTGTGCTCGCTGCTCTACACCCCGCGCTATGCTCGCTATGTCGCTCCTTCCTTGGATTCACGTGTAAGAGAAATCTCTCCTCGCGGAGCGAGCCTGGTCGCGAAGTTCGCGGACGGTCGACGCTATGAAATTCCGCTGGATTCAGGATTGCCCACACGCACTTACTACTGCGCCTTTGAGTCCAATCCGACGCCTTGCGCGTCCCGTTATCAAGATTGGGATCGACGCTGCGAAACCAAATCCCTGCCTCAGGTCGATCGCTACAACTACTGAAGGAGATCACCATGCACGCCTTGCTTCTTGTAGATCTGCAAAACGACTTCACTCCCAGCGGTGCGCTGCCAGTTCCCGAAGGCGACACGATTGTTCCGCTGATTAACGAACTACAGCCCCGGTTTGAGTTGGTCGTGGCCACGCAAGACTGGCACCCTGCCGAGCACGAGAGCTTCGCGGTGCACCACGAGGGGAAGTCTCCAGGAGAGGTCATCCAGCTGCATGGGCTCACGCAGGTGCTCTGGCCCGTCCACTGTGTGCAAGAGAGCGCGGGCGCCGACTTCATCCCCACCTTAGACCGCAGCCGCGTCGCGCAAATCTTTCGCAAAGGGCAAAACCCACGTGTTGATAGCTATAGCGGCTTTTTTGACAACGATCGTCAAAGCGCGACCGGCTTAGAGTCGTTTCTGCGAGAGAGGGGGGTTCAGGAGGTGAGCGTCGTTGGGTTAGCGACTGACTATTGCGTCAAATACACGGCAGCAGACGCCGCTCGTCTCGGTTTTGGGACCACCGTCCTCACGGACGCGACACGAGGGGTCAACTTGCAGAGAGGCGACGTGGAGAAGGCGCTAGCGGACTTACGCGAACAAGGTGTCCGCACAATCACTAGCGCCGAGCTGTGAGCCGACGGCTCAGATCGCACGCAACAGCGCGAGCGGTTTCTGGCGTAAGGTTTTGAAGCCTGCCAGCGTAGCTGTGGTTACGCTGAGCGCGACGACCGCGATCAAGGTAAACGCGTTGCTCCCCCAATTCACGCTCCAGATATTCTCAAAGACGACGTAGGAGACGACATAAGAGAAGATCAGGCTCAGCAGCAGACCGGAGGCTGCGGCAAACAGAGCGAGCATGCCGAACTCGGCTTGGATAATGCGCATCACTAGGGGGAAACGCGCCCCCAGCGTCTTCAGCAGGTTCATCTCCCACATGCGCCCCTGCACCTCTTGCCGCGCAATCGAATACAGCACGATCAGGCCCGCCAAAATCGCTAAGTAGGCCATGAAATTGATCGCGAAGCTCACCTGGTCAATGATCGCGAACACCCGCTCTAAAATGCGCGTCACATCCACCACAGAGATGTTTGGATACGCCCGCACGATTGCGTTCTGCAGCGCGATGCGGTCTTCGTTGGGGACATTCCGAATGCTCGCCAAGAACACCTGCGGCGCGTCTTCCAGCACGCCAGGTTGCAGCGTAATGAAGAAATCGGGCTGAAACGTAGTCCACTTCACCTCTCGGATGTTCGCGACCTCTGTCTCCACGGGAATTCCCGACACATCGAAGGTCACGCGGTCGCCAACGCGCCAGTCTCGCCAACCCGCAAACTCTTTCTCCAGTGAGATCTTCGCTGGCGCCCCGCTGGCGAAGTCATAGCGCTCTCGCAGCGGCGTTCCCATCACGACTTCGTCGGCGAGCTGTTCTGCGCTCAAATACGAGAGATTGTACGTGCGGCTGCGACGACGGCGCTCTCTCTGCTCATCACGCCCCACGTCGTCTCGGTCACGGCCTTCATAGATTTCTCCATTCACATGAGAGACGCGCGCACGAATCAGCGGCGACACGCGCTCCAACTCAAAGCCGGCTTGCGCGACGACTTGTCGCAGGCCATCGACCTGCTCTGGCTGGATATCGAACACAAAAAAGGTGGGGACTTGTCCGTCTTCTGGTCGCTGCAGTTCTTGTTGCAGGCCTTGCTGAATCTGTGGGATCAGATTGATCAACAGGGTGCCCAAAGACATCGACAAGAAGCAGGAAATCGCGGCGACTCTGTTACGGTTCAGGCTGCGTAGCGCGATCTTCAGCACCGGTCCACGGCTGTTCGAGAGGCTCCCGCACCAGCGGAACAGCACCCACGCCAGTAAAGAGAGAACCCCCAGCGCCCCGAGAAATAACACTAGGAACAGCCCGCCGCGCTTGAGGCCAGCCACCCACACCACTAAGCCACCATACACCAGCAACCCAGGGGCATAGCTGAGGACGCGCAACTTCCAGTTGGCCGTCCCTTGAAACGTGTGGCTAGTGTCACGCAGCAGCAAAATGGGTTTGACTCCGTGAATGCTGGTGAGCACCGGCAGGCAGAAAATCAAGCTGCCCAGCGTCCCCAACACCATCGCTACGCCGAGGCTGTTCCATGGGATCTCTTGCGTGAAGCCCTGCGGCAGAAAATCCCCAACCAACTCGGGCAAAATGGGCAGTGCGATCAGAGAACCGACGCCCGCGACCAACACCGCGATGCCTCCGAGCATCACAATCTGGGATAACAACAGGAGGTAGGTAGAGTTGCGCGGCGCGCCCAAGCTCATCAAAATGGCGATCTCTTGAAAGCGCCCGTGGAGGTAATCGCGGAACAAATACGCGGCGCCTAATCCGGCCAAGAAGAGCGCAACTAAGGAGACCAGTCCCAAATAATTATTGAGGTATCCCAACGCGCGCCCCACTTGCTCACTAGCCCGAGCCGGCGTTTGGATGCGCAGCGTATAAGATTCTTCACCCAGCGCGTCGACCGCCTTTTGCAGCTCTTCCGCCGCGAGGTTTTCGTTACTGCCTGGCGGCAGCTTGTAATACATTCGGTAAAACACGCGGCTCTTGCCCAGCTCCATCAGCCCTGTGCCGCTGGCTTGCTCGTAGCTCATGTAAATCCGCGAGGCGACACCAAAGGTAGAGAAGCTGGTCCCCGGATCACGCAAGACCGCGTCCTCTACGGTGAAGACCGTGTTGCCAATCTTTAGGGTGTCGCCAATTTCAAGCCCCAGCGAAGTGAGCAAGTCAGGATAAACCCAGATCACCGGCCGGGACAGTTCACGTGCCAGCACATCGGCCCCGATGATTCCTCGCTCCTGCAGCTGCATTTCTCCGTAAAACGGGAAGCCATCGTCCACAGCGATGATCTGTGCCAAGCGCGAGTTGGTCTCATTGGCGGCCATCGACACAAAAGAGACCTGCCGTGTGCTGGCCTCTGGTCGCAGCACCTGCTCCATCGTCTGGAGCTCGACTTCGGTGAAGGGACGCGTGGCATTCACCGCCAGATCTGCTGTGAGAATGCCTTTGGCGTTGCGTCCAAGGTGTTCTTGGATGGAAGAGTTGAAGGAGTTCAGCGCCAAAAACCCGATCAACCCAATCGCGAGATTCAGCACGAAAAAGGCGCTAAATTTGCGATCGTTGCGGATTTCTCGCCACGCTAGTTTGACCCAAATTCTCATGGTCGGAGAGCTCGTAGAAAGTTAACAAACAATTCGAGAGAGTTTTCTCAAATTTCAAGAAATGGCGGGGTTCTGACTCTTGTGCCGTCTGCAGCGTTCACTGCAATAAATCACGTTTTCCCAGTCGCGGGCCCACTTTCGTCGCCAAGCAAACGGGCGCTCACAGACAGGGCAGACTTTTGTGGGCAAGTGAGGCTTTCGGTGCGTCATATTCTCCGAGAAATTAAGTAGGACAGCAGATTCCGTCACCATCTGCAACGGCTACGCCCACACTTTTTGTGCAGCTGCGAAGTTTTGGTTGAAGTTTAGACCTATTTACGTACATTGACGCTTTTGCGGTCATCGTGACACGATCCACCCCAATCGTTGAGATCTATGTCCAATTCAGCCAGCCCAGACACCTTGATGCTTTGGCAGCAGCTCCGCGATAAGCACGTGGCCTGTCGCCAAACCCAACAATGGCTTCATCAACTTCAGGAAAACTGGCACCACGCCGTTGAGATGCACACCCAGCGTTCGCTTCCGGTGGAACCCGTCTCGGTCGGCCATGAGTCGCAAGATGCGCAGCTCATGCGTGCGATCTTCCAGAGAGCCTACGATGCGATCATGGTTCTCAACGCACAGGGCCGGATTGAGCTTTTCAATCACGCGGCAGAGCAGATGTTCGGCTACACTTATGACGATGTGCTGGGTCTCCGCATCGGGCTGTTGGTGCCGGAGTTGTTTGGAGATGAGCAAGACGGCTACGTGGACGAAATTCAGGCATGTGATCCAGAGACAGGCAAAGTCTGGGAGACCACGGCTCTGCGCCGAGACGGCCAAGAGTTTCTGGTTGAGTTGGCTTTGAGCGAAGTGACGCTGCCGCAGCGCAAGGCCTTTGTGTTGATGCTACGAGACATTACCGAGCGCCGTAGCGCCCAAGCACAGCTTCTGCACACCTCCCGCATGGCCTCGGTTGGGGAGACGCTGAAGATGGTCTCTCATCAGTGGCGGCAGCCGCTCTCCTCGATCACGACCATTGTCAGCAATCTGCTGCTGCGTCAAAAAATGGGGACGGTCTGCCCCACGCGGTTGGAGAGCGACTTGCAGAAGGTGCTCAATCACGCGCAAGGGCTCGCGCAAACCCTCAAAGACTTTCGCGACTTTGCCGAGAAGCCTATTCAGCCGATCCGCACGACGCCGAAGGGCTTGCTCGAAGGTCTCTTGCGCAATGTTGAAGCGTCGTTACAAGACGCCTGTGTCACCATCTCCGTAGAGCTGGGAGAGTTCGCTCACCGGGAAGTGCAGACCTTTCCACAAGATTGCATTCAAGTGCTGCTCCGGTTGCTGCACAATGCGGAGGAAGCCTTGGTGGCTCGCGACATTGCCGACCGAAGGATCTGGATGCGCGCCTCAGAGCACAACGGTTTTTTGAGCTTATCCATTGAAGACAACGCGGGCGGGATTGAGGCCGAGCATCTTCCGCATGTTTTTTTGCCCTACTTCACCACAAAAAAGCAGCTGAACCGCGCAGGCATTGGGCTCTACACCGCGCGAGCCGTCGCTGAGCGCAATTTGCAGGGGAGCCTTGAGGTGCAAAACGGAGAGCACGGCGCCTGCTTCACGCTGAACCTTCCAAAGAGTTTAGACCTTGAACTACGATCCACAATTTCTTCAACAGCACATCCGCAGCATTCCTGACTTCCCCAAACCGGGAATCATCTTCCGCGACATCACCACTCTCCTCAAACACGCTGAAGCCTTCCGCGCCACCATCCAACTGCTTGTCCAGCGCTATCGTGAGGTGCAAGGGCTCCACGCTGTCTGTGGCATTGAGTCTCGCGGTTTTTTAGTCGGGGCGCCCTTGGCTCTGGAGTTGGGACTCAGCTTTGTGCCGATCCGCAAGCCGGGGAAGCTTCCTGCTGCCGTGGAGCGTGTTGCGTATGACCTAGAGTATGGCACCGATCACCTAGAGATTCATCAGGACGCCCTCGAAGCCGGCGCAACGGTACTGATTGTCGATGATTTGTTAGCGACTGGAGGAACCGTCGCCGCCACCGGAGAGCTGTTGCAACGCTTGGGCGTGACGGTCTATGAAGCGGCGTTTGTGATTGAACTGGCAGGCCTGAGAGGCCGAGAACGGTTCTCGTTTCCCACTTACTCCTTGCTGAGCTATGAAGACGATTGACCCCCATCCCTCTCTCAACGGCGGGACTCCTCGCCAGCCCTCCATCCTCTTAGCGGCACTATGAACGAGCCCCCCCTGAACACAACCTACAAAATCTTAGATTGGGCGCACGCTCAGCGGCAGGTCAAGGCCTGGCACGCCGAGGGAGGCAAGGTGGGGTTCACCAACGGCTGCTTTGACCTTCTGCACGCAGGGCACGTACGTTATTTGCAGGACGCGGCCTCCCAAGTCGATCATCTTGTGTTAGGCTTAAACAGCGACGCTTCGGTGCGACGTCTCAAAGGGCCAACTCGCCCCATTGTCCCTGAAGCCGATCGCGCTTATCTCTTGAGCGCCTTGCAAGCGATCGCCGCCGTGGTGTTGTTTGAAGAAGACACGCCATTTGAACTGATTGCCCACCTAGAGCCCGACGTGCTCATGAAAGGCGGAGACTACCGCGCTGAGGAAATCGTGGGGTATGAGCTGGTGACGCAAAAGGGCGGCGACGTGCTTATTCTGCCTTTTGTCGATGGGCGATCAACGACCAACATTGTGAACCGTATATTAGAGAATCACGCATGATCATTGTCACAGGCGGAGCCGGGTTTATTGGGAGCAACTTGATTTGGGGACTGAACCAGATCGGCATCGATGACATTTTGGTCGTGGACAATCTGGCAAACGCGGAAAAGCACAAAAACCTTAACGCTCTCCACTACGCAGATTTTCTCGACAAGCGAGACTTCCTCACCGCGCTCCCTAAACTGCGCCATGTGCAGACAATTTTCCATCAAGGGGCCTGCTCTTCTACCACAGAGACCGACGGGGTCTACATGATGGAGAACAACTATCAATACGCCAAAGCGCTCTTTCAGTACTGCTTGGAGAACGGAGTCGACTACCTCTACGCATCCAGCGCCTCCGTTTATGGCGATGGGAACCACGGCTTCGCCGAAGAACGCAGCTGCGAGGATCCTCTCAATGTCTATGCCTTCTCCAAATTCAGCTTCGACAACTATGTCCGTCGGCACATCGGCAGCGCGCGCTGTCAGGTCTTGGGGCTGCGCTACTTCAACGTCTATGGCCCGCAAGAGAACCACAAAGGCAAAATGGCGTCGGTGGCTTATCACCTCTTCGGCCAACTCAACGCCGAGAAGAAGATGAAGCTCTTTGAAGGGAGCGAACACTTTCGGCGAGACTTCGTCTATGTAGACGACATTGTGCAGATGAACCTGCACTTTTTCCGCACGCGCGTCAGCGGTATTTTCAACGCAGGGACCGGACAAGCGCGTAGCTTTGCAGACCTTGCGGCCACCGTGCAGACTTTGGAACCTGAAGGCCAAGTGGAGACCATTCCTTTCCCCGAGCACCTTGTTGGCAAATACCAAACCTTCACAGAAGCGAACGTCGAGCGCCTACGAAAAGCAGGATACGACCGGCCCATGACGTCCTTGGAAGATGGCGTGAGGCAATATTATGCAATCTGGAAGCGCACAGGCGGCTTCCGCAGAGACTAAGGCGGGCATGTCCGACTTTCCAAAGATACAGGCGATCATTTACGACATGGACGGGCTACTCCTCGACACCGAGGGCTTTTACACCGAAGTGACGCAACAAATTGTAGGACGCTACGACAAAACCTTCGATTGGGAGGTCAAATCGCAGTTGATCGGCCGCCCAGCGATAGAGTCTGCGCGCAAACTGGTTGAGCTCTTAGAGTTGCCCATCACCCCTGAAGAATACTTGAGGGAGCGCAAAGAGCTACTCAATGACCGCTTTCCGGACGCGACGCCGATGCCCGGCGCTGTGGAGCTGACTCAGCGCATGCGCAGCACGGGTGTGCCTCAAGCTGTCGCGACTTCCTCTACTCAACCAGCTTTCGCATTGAAGACACGGCGTCATCAGGAATGGTTTCAGCTGTTTGA
>CBFIJD010000004.1:97577-103964 GCA_965662845.1 uncultured bacterium
TAACTCATTTGAGACAAACTATGCTCTCCAGTTATCAAGCGTGGCGTCTCTGTTGTGCGCTCGCGGTCTTCCTTGCGGCTCTCACCTTCACCCCCCTCGTGATCCCCATCGGCCAGGCAGAACCTTTTGTGTGGGGCTTACCGCGCACGCTTTGGGCTGGTCTCTTGATTTCGTTAGGATTCTTCGTGCTCACGCTCTGGGGCACTTTTTTGATGGTCCAACAAAGTGACGAGGAGGACGTATGATCTGGTTCGCCTTCTTCTTAGCGCTATACGGATTGGCGCTGCTCTACGCGCTGCGCCTCTCTCGGGCAACAGAGTTTAGAGACGTCTCCGACATCTCTGACCGCACTTACCGTTTCGCGGACGCAAGCGTCAGCCCTCTCTTGGGCATTCTGACCTTCTCGGCAACGCTCTTCAGCACCTTTACGTTGATGGGGCTGCCTGACTTTTTTCGGAGCCATGGCATCGGGGCGTGGATTTTCCTCGGCGTGACCGACATGGCGATGGTGTTCTTGGCCTTGTGGTTTGGGATGCACGTTCGGCGTCGCGTGCGCATGCATGAGTTTGACGGTGTGGGTGAGCTGTTGTCTGCCAGCTATGGCGCTACGTGGGTTCGCTACATCTACTGGGCCGGTATTTTCGTCTTCCTGATGCCCTATGTCGCCATTCAAATCAAAGGCGTCGCCGGCTTTTTGGAGGCCGCTTTTCCGGTGGGGCTGCCGGTGGAGGGATGGGCTCTCGTGATCTTAGGCAGCATCTTGGTCTACAGCTATTACGGCGGGATGCGCGCCATCATCTACAACGACGCCATTCAGGGCATGGCTTTGCTTGTGATCACGCTGATCATCGCGGGGCTCTGCTTAGATCGCGTCGGGGGGTTGCGAGAGATGTTTGCTCAAGTGCAAGTCGTCAACCCAGAGCTGCTCTCCATCCCGGGTCCCAAAGGCTTGCTCTCGCCTCAGTTCTTGTTGGCGTCGTTCTTAGCGATTGTCGTCATGCCGGTCAGCCAACCACAACTTTTCACGCGCTTCACGATGATGCGCGACGACCGCAGCATGATTGAGATGACCTTAGGCCTGAGCGTCTTCAGCCTGCTCATCATCACTCCTACCATCGCGATTGGGATGTATGGCGCGTTGAACTATCCAGACTTGTCGGCGCCAGAGTTTTTGGTGCGGACTCTCGTCACCGACCAACCAGAGGTGATCGGGGCGTTTGCCGTAGTGGGACTCCTTGCTGCCGCCATGTCGACCGCAGACTCGCAGTTGTTTGCCCTTGAGTCTGAGGTCAGCCCGTCGATCTCCTCACAGCGCGCGAAAAAGCTGCCCATCCTCGGGTTTGCGGTGATGGCTTTTGCCTTGGCGGTGCTCAGTTCTTCTGAGCTGGTGTTGCTGGCGCGAGTGAGCTTCTCTGGGACCTCTTTGTTAGCTCCCATGATTGTCCTCGCGGTCTTGTCTCGTGGCGACGATTTGCCGCCGCTCTTGGTCCCGCTGGTCTGCGGAGTGTCTCTGTTTGTCTATCTGATTTCGCTGCTCACGGGTCTGATCCCAGGCGCCCTGTTTGGCGTTCGTTTGGACTTACTTCTCTTGCTCTTGAACGCCGCCATCGCGACGACCTTCTTCATGCTGCGTTATCGCCAAGGAGGCGCATGAAGCGATATCGACGTAACGTCGCCGCTGTCATTTTTGATGAGAGCCGCAACCGTGTGCTGATGTTTCATCGAGCCGACTTGCGCAAGAAGTCGTGGCAGTTTCCACAAGGCGGCGTAGACCCCGGCGAGTCAGAGGAACAAGCGGTGTTGCGCGAACTCAAAGAAGAGATTGGCAGCAACGACGTGACGATTTTGCGGCAGAGCGCCAAACGAACTCGCTATCGCTTTCCGAAGTCCGTGCGGTTGCAAATGCAGAAGAAAAGAAAATGGCGCGATTACGTGGGTCAGGAACAGCGGTGGTTTTTGGTGCGTCTCAATCACGACACGGACGAGCTTTCTTTGAAAAATGAGGGGTACCAACAAGAGTTTGATGACTTTCGTTGGATGTCGCCCCGACAAGGGCTGCGCAAGGTGGTGGGCTTCAAACAGAAGGCTTATCGCAAAGGATTGAAGCGCTTAGGTGTGATTTAGCGGAGGCGAAAGCGGTCGAGGATTTCGTTGGCGAGGCGGATATAGCCTGTCGCGCCGATGGAGTTCAAGCTCCGGTTGATGACGTCCATGCCCGCTGCGCTCGCGTCTAAAACCTGCGGGCATTTGGGGATGATCGTTTGAAAGACCGAGTCGCCTAGCGTTTGGTACACTTGGCGACACACTTTTTGGTGGGCAGGGATGTTGTGATCAAACATCGTCAGCAAGATGCCGGCGATCCGCAGATTAGGATCGATATTCGCCTGAAGATCTTTGAAGGCGAGCAGGAAGCGCTTCAGCGACTTGATGGCTAGCGCTTCGCACTGCATGGGGACGATCACCAAGTTAGAAGCGACCATCGCGTTGATGCTCAGCGCGTTAGTCGAAGCCGGGACGTCAATCACGATAAACTCATATTCTCCCCTCGCAAACCGAGCGAGCCACTGGTGCAGATGATGATAATCTGCTGCCACCTTCATCAGCTCATTTTCGTGCACCAGCCGATCTACATCATTGAGGATCAGGTGTAGGTTCTCTGTCGAACTCGGCATCTGCACATCTGCTAAGGTCGTGTTCTGCTGGCAAAACACCTCCAGCGTCCCTCTCTCTACTTTCTGTTTCACTCCCATCGCTGAATGCACCGATCCCTGTGGGTCTAAATCTAGGAGTAGGGTGCGATAGCCTCCAAGCGCAAATGCGGTTGCCAGATGCACAGCGGACGTCGTTTTGCCGACACCCCCTTTTTGGCTCGCGAAGGAAATGACAGTAGCCATGAAGTGTTGTCGCTTGGGTTCGGGTTCAAAGAGTCGGAATGTGGGAGAGCCCTGAAGACATCAGGGCTGCAAGGAATTTAGGGGGATTGTTGCGGAATCCGTACCAAATCGTCGGGGGGTGAACTAGACGGTAGGCTCTTCGGGGGTGTGACGGCCTTTGCGCCAATCGGAGGTCTTGAAGGAGTAGCCGACGCCACGCTCCGTTTGGATGAACTTGGGTTCGAAGTCGTTGTCGACCTTCTTGCGCAGCCGAGCAATCAGCGTGTCTACCACGCGGGCTTCTGGCTCATAGTCATATCCCCAGACCGTGTTGAGGATCATCTCTTTGCTCAGGATCCGGTTGGGGTTTTTCATGAAGTACTGCAACATGCGCAGCTCTTTGCGGTTCAGATAGATCGTCTGCGTGCCGCGTCTCACCTCTTTGGTGGAGAGGTTGAAGCTCAAGTTGTGGGCGCTGAGTACGCTATACTCTTCTTGCTCGCTGTGGCTGCGGAGAAAAATGATGACATCGCGACTATCGGCCGGATACGCGAGCAGCTCGTAACGGATGAGCTCAAACGCGCTGTTTCGTGTGCTGTAGGAGACTTCTTCGTCTGCGCCGGACTCGCGAACCTGCTGCACGAGCTGCACAATCTGTTTTGTCAGGTTATCCGACAGCTCCAGATTGCGCAGATGCACACCACGAATTTCGCCTTCTAAATGACTCAGGAGCCCTTCGGAGTCGTTCTTGAAGTCGGCGAGGTGATTGTGTTGGTCAATCCGAAAGATGGTATATGGGACTGCGTCCAACAAAATCCGGTTCATCTTCTCTTGCTGGCGCAGTTGTCCTTCAACTCGGCGGCGCTCTTGGATCTCTTCCAGCAAGGAGCGTTCGTAGTTTCGTGCGTGCAGCACCGAACGCAAGCGAACCTGCATTTCTACGGCGTTGATGGGCTTGTTTAGAAATTCCTTGGCTCCGTTTTGGAAGCAGTTCAAAAAGACGCTGCGGTCTGAGTCTGCCGTGATCACGAGCACAGGGACGCTTTGCAAGCGCAGTTTGTCCATCACATCCAGAGCGGTGTGAGGGGCATCTAAATAGTAGTCAATTAGAATGGCATCGTAGTCGTTTTCTTCTGCGAGTTTGACCGCTTCTTGGTAGGTTCCCGCGGTGTCAATCTCGTAGTTTTCGCTTTCAATCTTTTTGAGCAAATGCTCAATGATCACTCGCTGCTCTTCGGAGTCTTCCACAAGCAAGAGACGGTAGGAAGGTGCTGAATCCATAGCGATTCCCAAGGGTGGTGAGTATGGCGAAAGAAGTCTGTTACCGGAAAGTCACTAAACTAACGGATTCCACCAAAACTGGAACCCCAAATGTGAACTTTTTCACAGAAGGTCGCTTTCGCCACATTAGTTGGAGGCTGTTGACGTCGAGGTTCCGCGTAGAAATTGCAGGAATGCCTCACTGGAAGCGAGGATGCCCGAGTGCCGTCGCAACTCTTGATCGGTCGGTGCAATCACCACGTAAAAAGGGAGCGCGAGCGTATTGAAACGATTCATTTGCAGCTCTTGGTTGGCTTCTTGGTGCTGCCCTCCGTCGGTATACAGTTGCGCCAAAACAAACTCGTCTCGAAAGGCGGCTAGCACTTCTGGATTGGTGAACACGCTCTTTTCCATCCAACGACAATTCACGCAGGTGTAGCCTGTGAAATCCACAAAGAGCGGTTTGTTCTGCGCTTGAGCGGCTTCCAAAGCGGCAGGGAAGTTTGAGTGCCAAACCAGTCCAGCCTCTGCTGACAACTTTTCAAAGTCGCCTTCCCCTTGCAGTCGAGGGGGCAAATAACTTTCGACCAACGGAGTCAGCTCTCGCCCTACCACGCCCGAGCTGAAGTACAGCCCGCTGAACACAAAGAGCGTACCGAAGAGCAAATATCCTTTTCCTAGAGGCGCGACCCGGGCGCCTTTCACCGGTAAGCGTCCCAGCAAGAACGCCGCGATCAGCAGCATCAAACCAGCCCAGACGGCCAGCACCACTTCCCGATCCAGCACGCCCCACTGCCACACCAAGTCCGCGTTGCTGAAGAACTTCCACGCGACTCCCAACTCCAAAATTCCAAGCACAATTTTGAGGTGCTCCATCCAGTTGCCGCTGAGCCCACGGGACTTCTGAATCAACGTTGGAAAGAGTCCTAACAAAATGAACGGCGTCGCAAAGACCGTCGCAAAGACCACCATTCCCAAAGCGGGGAGAAACCACTCACCCTGCGCTGCGGCAAGTAGCAACGTGCCGACAAACTGAATCGTGCAGGTGAACGCAGTGAAAGTGAACGCGACCCCAATCAGCAGAATTCCCCCTGCACCTCCTGTGTTTCGCGACAGCCGGTCAATGCGGTTCACCAACGCCGGCGGCAAACTGAAGTCCAAGAAGCCGATCAAACTGGCTGAGAAGAGCACGAACAGGAAACCAATGGCGAGGTTCAGCCACGGGTTCGAGGCCATTTGCACCACCCCCGTCGCCCCAAACAAAGCGGACATTCCTAAGCCCAACAGGGTGTAGGTTCCCACCAAGCCCACGGCAAACATCGCTACCAGCTTGATCGTCGCTCCCCGAGACTGATGCGCTTGGTGAGTGAAAAACGACACCGTGATCGGGATCATCGGCAACACACAGGGCGTCAACAAAGCGAACAAGCCGGCTAAAATCGCGAGGCCCACAAAGCTCAATAGATCTGTAGGCTCCGAGGAGGCCGGCGCCCCGCCCATGTTGGGATCCACGCTGAAATTGTGCTGAGCAAAGGCTGCGCGAACGGGCCCTTCGCCGACCCTAGGTGGCAGCTCAAATGTGGCTTCGTCGGGAGGCAAACAAACTCGGTCGCTGCAAGCTTGAAAGGTGATGCTTCCTTGGCCCGCGCGCGGGCTCGTGTTTTCAGGCACCACAAAGTTGCGATAAAAACGCGCTTCTTCCTTGTGATAGCTCAGCGTCATGCCAAGGACAGGGTCCATCTCGGTGATGGGGTTGGTCTCGTAAAACGGCCCCACGTCTTCCCAGTTGCCGGCATCCCACTCTAAGGCAGAAGGGATCGGTGCAAACTCTTCTTTGGAGGGGACGACCGAGTAAATTTTCCAGCCTTCGTGAATGTTCGCTGTGACCACAATCCGCGCGTGTTCTCCGGGGCGCGGGTTTGCAGGCTCTAGGGCCGCTTCGGCCGTGACAATGATCTCAGGGATGTCTGGTTCATCAAATTGTGCCCACAGCAGCGCGGGCCAGAGTAGAGCCCACAGCAGCAGCGGGCTGACTCCTTTCAGCTTTGCAGTCATAGGGAGTTAGTTGGAGAGAGGGGGAAGAGAGGCGACGCCTTCGGAGATGTTTTGTGCGAGGTAGGCGCCATAGAAATCTTCAGTGAGTAACCCAACTAGCGACTGAGTGACCTTCTCGCCTTGGGAGTTCACAAACACCAACGTGGGCGTCACTCGGACGCCGTAGCGCTGGTTGAGGTCGCGGATGCTCACTTGGGCG
>CBFIJD010000004.1:104078-113863 GCA_965662845.1 uncultured bacterium
GCTTGACAATACATGCAGTGCTCGGCGGTAAAGAACAAAACCATCACTTGTCGCTCACGCTGCATTTGCTCGGCATCGTGTTTGAGATTTTGCACGTTTGGCAATTCAGGTACGGCTTTTCCCGCGCCCGTCAGCAGCAGCGCTAACGAGAGGATGCAAAGGAGACGAAAGGTGGTTTTCATAGGGCGTTGTCTGTCAGAGATTTTCTACAAATTCCTGCATGTGATTCGCGAGATCTTCTGCGAAAAAGTCACGAAAAAAGTGTTCGGCGCCATCAATGACAACCATCCGGCGCGTGTCATTCACATACGGCGCAATATCGTCTTCTAGCCCCGCAACCACTTGGTCATCCGAGCCAATCACAACCAAGGTTGGCGTCTCGATGGTCGGCAGCATGGTGGGCGTATCTCGCAAGGCGTCTACTCGGTAGTAAGAATAAAATGTCGCCGCGCTGACGGTTGCTCCGGGGCAATACAAAAAGTCTGTATTTTCCCACATTTCAGTCCCTTTGCCAGCCAAGACCAAATCTTCTGCCTGCGAGACCAGCTGCGTTAAATCCTTGCCCGAATTCTCTTGATAGGACGAGTAAACTTTTTCTTCGCTCCATTTGGCGGGCGCAATCAGCACCAGGCCTTTGACTTCTGGGGGAAGCTCCGTTTCCAACGCGAAGCGCGCGGTTTGCCCTCCACCCAGCGAGTGGCCAGCCAAAATGATGCGCGGCACTTCTTTCGCGCGGAGCCAGTCTACCCAAGCCCCAATCTCTTTGAGGGCATCTAAATATTCATGGCGATGCGGCGTCGCGCAGTCGTACATCCCTTGGCGATCGTTCTGCCCTAAGCTCAGAGTAATGGTCAGGCTGTTGAGGCCGCGTTCGGCGAGGAGCCCTTGAACCGTGCGCATAATCTCCATTTGCCCATGCGCCAAGGTGCCGTGTGTCATCAAAACGACGCCGTCTTGCAAAGAGGCGCCCTCGGCGATGGTGAGGTGGCCACGCAGGGTGGTGTTGTGGTGGAGCAAATGAACCGTTTCAGTCCAGGCGTTCGCGGCAAAGAGACAGAGAAAGGCGCAGGTGGCGAGCAGTCGTTTCATGATCGTTTCCTCATCCAAGAAAGGTGTCGTGGAGAATGCTGTGATACCACTGGTACGCATATCGGGCTTCTAGCGCTCGAAATTCTTCCGTGGCCATCACAGGGCTAACGCCCCCAGAATTGGGAACATTTTGAATAAATTGATCTCGAACTTCATACACGTTGGCTTCAGAGACACAGTACTCAGGAGTCACAAAGCTGTAGCAAGTGTTCATCAACACGGATGGGGTTGGTTGTTCGCCTTGCAGCAGCTGTCCAATGGCCGCCGCTGTGACTTTTCCTTGGTTGTTGGCCGAAAACGCTGACTTCGGCATATTGCCTGCGTAGCAAGCGTCGCCAATCACATGCACCTTGGGTTGCCGCGTGGACTCAAAAGTTAAGGGGTTGACGGGGCACCAGCCGGTCTCATCCGTCAACTCGGACTGGTGCGCCAACCTGTTGGCCTGCTGCGGTGGGATCAAGTTGATGAGATCGCCGATTTCTTCGCCAAATTCTGTCTCAACCTGCATGTTCGCTGCGTCGTAATGAAAGATCTCTCCACCAAAGGATTTCCCGCGCCATTCGATCATCTCTCCATAGAAACGAGCCCAGCCATCCATGAAGAGTTGCTGCTTGGAGAACTTATCCTTTTGGTCTAGCAAGATGACCTTCGCGGTCGGGTTGTGCTGTGACAGGTAGTGGGCGAATAACCCCGCTCGTTCGTAGGGCGCCACGGGGCACTTGTAGGGTTCCGGCGGCGGGACGATCAGGACGGTGCCTCCTTCGGGGACTGCTGCCAACCGTTGTTTCAATCCCAGCGTTGACGTTGGGCCGGCGCTCCAAGCGGCGGGCATCTTTTGTGGCAGCTCAGCGGAGTAGCCTTCGAGGTAATTCCAGAGATAGCTGACTCCGGGAGAGACAACAGCTCGGTCAAAGGGGAGCACCGCCCCATCGCTCAGCACTACCTGTTGCTTTTGCCCGTCAATCTTCTCAGCGCGTTGATGCACCACTCTGACCCCCGACGATTTTAGGGAAGCATAGTCTTGTTCCACAATCGAGAAGGGCTCAATCCCAGCGACGACTAAGTTACTGAAAGGACAGGCGTAGTATTTTTCGTTGGGTTCAACCAGTGTGACCTCTAACAGAGGGAACCATCTCCGCAGATAGCGAGCGACGGTCACCCCGCCAAACCCACCCCCAGCAATCACTACTTTTGCTGTGGGCTGAGCCTTCAGAGACCAAGGCAACGTCAAGGCTATGGAGCCGACCCCCAGCGTCTTGAGCAGGGCTCTCCTGCTGAGACTGCTTTCGTTCTTCATGGGTTCTCCGTGGAAATCGTTTGGCTGATCAGAGCTAATTGTTCATCGGTGAAACCTCGCATCAGGCGCGGCATCACGGTCCCTTCTCGCTCTCCATCTCGATATGCTTTGAGAACGGCTAAGGTCTCGCCAGCGGAGCGCTCTGGTAGCGTCGCGTATTGTTTGGGGGCGTCCGCGATGTGGCAGCTTCGACAGAGCGTCACGAGTTTGTCTGCCTGAGATGGTTTTTCTGCCATGCTCAGATTTGGCAAGAGCAGCAACATAGCAGTCACGAACAATTTTCTCACGAGAAAGGTGCTGAGAGCTTTTAAATCCATAAATTTATCAAAAAAGTTTGGTTTCAGGCTCGCTGGGCAAATCCTACAATATTTGAATATCGGAGGAAAAAATTATGGACACGATCAAAACAAAATGTTAGACAAAACGCCACTCAATTATGTATCGATTGCGTAACTTTTCCGGAGTCGGTGCAGACTAGGGTCTTCGAGGAGTCAGCGAGGCGTTCACTTGGAGGGTGAACCACAACCGCTCGCTATCACAAAGAAGCTGAGCATTTAGCTTCCATCACAAACTTCGATGAATTTGGAGGAGTCTTTATGAACATGAGGAAATTCGCCTCTGCTTTTGTGACCGCTGGCATGCTGTTGGGCTCAGCCTTGTGCGGGACTTCGGCAGTCGCAAAAGAGATGTCGCTGCAAGAGCGGATTGCAGAAGGAAAGAAGATCGCTTGGAACCGTTCGAAAGGGAACTGCCTAGCTTGTCACATCATGGAGGACGGTGAGTTCCCCGGAAACACAGCTCCACCGCTGATGATGATGAAGCAACGCTATCCCGACAAAACTCAGCTACGTGCTCAAATTTGGGATCCTCGCGTTCGCAACCCTTACGCTTTCATGCCCCCTTTTGGCGCACATCGGATCCTCAGCGAAGAGGAAATTGATTTGGTAACTGACTACGTATACTCACTGTAAGGAGGGTTAATGAACCGTCGTGATTTCTTAAAGCGAGCCGCTTTCGCGGGTGTAATCGCTTCCGCAGTTTCAGCAGGGTTGGCGCTTCCAAAGCGTGCGCTCGCTGCTTGGAACGCAAAAGCCTTCAAATCAGATTCGACTGCCAACGCGCTCACCCAGATGTATGGCACCGCCGACTTGGCAGACTCTGACAAGGTGTACCTCACTGCTCCTGCCATCGCCGAGAACGGCGCGGTTGTTCCTTTGACCGTACAGACCGACCTGCCGAATGTGGAATCCATCGCTCTGATGATTGAGGAGAACCCCAACCCCTTGGCCGCCAACTTCAAAATTGGCAAGGGCATGAAGGGTTACGTTTCTACCCGTGTCAAAATGGGAACCACCACTCAGGTTCACGCGATCGTCCATGCCGACGGCAAACTGATGAAAGCCTCCAAAGAAGTGAAGGTCACCATCGGTGGTTGTGGCGGTTAATCTGAAGCACATTCATTTGTATCACTCGTGAAGCATTAAGGAGAACTCATGTCAGTAAGAATGCGCGCCAAAGAACAAAACGGCGTAGTAACTGCGAAAGCTCTGGCCAAGCATCCCATGGAGACCGGTCAGCGCAAAGACAAGAACGGCAAGACCATTCCAGAAGATTTCATCCAAACCGTGACAGCTAAATCTAACGGTGAAGTAGTGATGGAAGCAGAGTGGAGTGTGGCTATTTCTAAGAATCCCTATCTCGCTTTCCAATACGAAGGTAAGAAAGGCGACACCTTGGAGATCACCATGCTCGACAATCACGGCAAGACTTACTCCGGCAAGGGGAAAGTCCGCTAACCTAAATTCTATTTGGAGAGGAAACATGATGTTGAAAAAGTGGCTGGCATCGCTCGGGCTGATCGCGATGCTGGCAACCGCAGGCAACGCTGCCACCGATCCTGAAAAGAGTCGCGAGAAGTTTGTAGACCACTTCCTCAAGCGCCACTCCGGCGTTGAACAGAGTGAAATGGCCAATGGAGCCTACTCACTGCCGATCAACAAAGGTGGCTACGAGGAATGGCAAACGATTGAGGAGTTCCCTCCTTATGAGTTGGCCATCGGCGAAGGGGAAGACCTCTGGAATACCGCTTTCGCAAACGGCAAAACGTATCAAGACTGCTTTGACACGACCCCAAAGAATGGTTTGCGAGCCAAATATCCCTACTGGGATGACGCACGCAAGCAAGTTATGACCTTAGAGCTCGCGCTGAACGAGTGCCGCACAGCCAATGGGGAAAAACCGTATCGTTGGAAGAAAGGCAAGATCGCGGCTCTAAGCTCATACGTCGCCTATGAAGGACGTGGACACGAGATCCAAGTGAGCATTCCGAATGGGGACGCCTTGGCCGCCTATGAAGAAGGAGAGCGCCAGTACTACGCCAAGCGTGGACAGCTCAACATGGCCTGCGCGGACTGTCACATGTACAACTCTGGCAACAAAGTGCGCACCGAGATCCTGAGCATGTCTCTCGGTCACACGACGCACTTCCCGGTTTACCGCTCCAAGTGGGGTGAAATGGGGACGCTGCACCGCCGCCTCGCTGGATGCCACGAATCCATCCGCCATAAGGCCTTCAAGGCACAAGGGCCCGAGTACCGCAACCTTGAATACTATCTGGCATATATGAACAACGGCATGGAGACCAACGGTCCCGGCGCACGTAAATAACAGAGTTCAGGAGTCACAATGAAATTTGCCCTTACTGCGTTCACCGCCGCGCTGGTGTTCGGAGTTTCAAGCACGGCTTGGGCTTTGGAAGTCAACGAGTGTGAAAAGGATACGTATCCCCTGCACCACGCACTGGCTGTAGCTGCGCATGACGCTGCAGATTCTGTTGGTGGACAATGGTGGAAAGCAGCCATGCCCAAACCATTGGAAGAAGCAGAAAAAGCTGTGAAAGCTGGTGACTACGAGCGAGCTTGCGCCATCGTCAACCAAGTGGAATACGAAGGACGTGCAGGCTACGTGCAGGCGATTTCCCAGCGCGACGCCGGTCCTCGCTTCTAACACTTATCATTTTTCTCAAAATCGGGACGCTCTGCGCCAGCGGGGTGTCCCGATTTTTGTCTGTCGATCTGTTCATCGAGGCCCAATGCACTTTTCCCGCAGAGAATTTTTGCAAATTTTAGGAGCAGCCTCCGTAGCTGGACTCCTTCCAAACACGCTTCAAGCACAGCAATCCGCTGCGAACCCTTACGACTTCAAGAAATTTGGGAACGTCTCATTGCTACACTACACCGACTGCCACGCTCAGTTGCTGCCAATCCACTTCCGGGAGCCGCACATCAACCTTGGCATCGCAGGCATGTACGGAAGGCCGCCACATTTGGTAGGCGAACACCTACTCAAGCACTTCAACATCCGCCCCAACACCCTCCACTCTCACGCCTACACCTATCTCCGTTTTGAAGAAGCCGCGGAACGCTACGGCCGCGTCGGTGGATTCCCCCAACTCAAAACCTTGGTGGATCAGCTGCGAGCCGAACGCCCAGGCGCCCTGCTGCTCGACGGTGGAGATACTTGGCAAGGCTCAGCGACCTCCCTCTGGACGAACGCCCAAGACATGGTCGACGCTCAGATTAAACTGGGGGTTGACGTGATGACGGCCCACTGGGAGTTCACCTATGGCGCCGAGCGTGTCCAAGAGATCATCGAGAACGATCTCGCCAACGCCGGAGTGGACTTCGTTGCGCAAAATGTCCGCGACACGATGTTCGAAGATCCCGTCTTCAAGCCGTATGTCATCCGCGAAATCAACGGGCACTCTGTCGCGATCATCGGGCAGGCTTTCCCATATACCCCCATCGCCAACCCACGCTACATGGTCCCCGACTGGAGCTTTGGAGTCCGCGACATGGAGATGCAAGAACGCGTCGATGAAGCCCGCAACGAAGGCGCCGAAGTCGTGATTGTCCTGTCGCACAACGGCATGGACGTGGACTTGAAGATGGCTAGCCGCGTCACCGGCATCGACGCGATCATGGGCGGCCACACTCACGACGGTGTCCCACAAGCCATCCCTGTGAAGAATACCAGCGGCACCACACTCGTCACTAACGCGGGCTCCAACAGCAAGTTCTTAGGCGTCTTAGACCTCGACGTACGCGACGGACAAGTGCGCGATTACAAATACAAGCTCCTGCCCGTCTTCGCTGATTTGCTCCCTGCAGACCAAGACATGGCCAACTTTGTCGACAGCGTGCGAGCCCCTTACCTCGACCAACTCAACGAAGAGCTCGCGGTCACCGAAGACACGCTGTATCGCCGTGGGAACTTCAACGGCACCTTCGACCAAGTCATCTGCGACGCGCTGATGCAAGAGCTTGATGCGCCGATCGCCTTCTCACCCGGCTTCCGTTGGGGAGTCAGTGTCCTTCCCGGCCAGCCGATCACCTATGACGAGGTGATGACACAGACGGCCATGACCTATGGCACGGTCACTCGCAACGAGCTGACTGGAGAACAGATCAAGACAGTCCTCGAAGACGTCGCAGACAATCTCTTCAACGAAGACCCTTACTACCAGCAAGGCGGTGATATGGTCCGCGTTGGAGGGCTCAAGTATGCCATCGATCCAACAGCGGAGATCGGCAAGCGCATCAGCGACATGGAGCTCAACGGTAAGCCGCTGGATACTTCTAAGAAATATCCGGTCGGTGGCTGGGCCAGCGTCGCAGCGCCGCTTGAAGGCGAACAAGTCTGGGAAACCGTTGCACGATACCTCCGCAACAAGAAGGTCATCAGCAACGTTGAACCAAACATTCCTAAACTCAAGGGAGTTGATGGGAATCCCGGCATCGTCATCTGAAGCCGGATTGGGGCTGGTTGCTCAGTCCCAAAGTGACGGTGCATTCTAGGAGGCCTGCACCTCACAAACAGGAGACAGCCTCGCGCCAGCGGTCTAAAAGCACCTGTGCCCGCTACACACGTCACCTGAGAATATTTGTTTATTTGTGATTTACATAAACCGGTATGATGCAATCTTCTTGAAGGAGGACCTATGGACCACATGCATCCGGAAGAAAACCTTCAGTCGCCGTTGACTGAAGACATGGGACGACGCAACTTCTTGCGCAAATCTCTTATGGCTGGAGGCGCTGTCGCCGCTGCTGCAACCGGCGCGTCTCAAGCGCTGGCGGAGAGTGTTGACAAAGCCAATCTGCCCCCAAACAAGCCCATCTGGTCACAGATGCTTGGGCCGGGTGTTACGGATAGCCCCTACGGCTCGCCTTCCCCTCACGAGGCACACGTCATCCGCCGCAACGTCGAGTGGTTGACCGCCTCAACGCAATCCTCCATTGACTTCACCCCTCTCCAAGATCTGCACGGGATCATCACCCCCAGCGGAGTCCACTTCCAGCGTCACCACGGTGGAGTTCCACAGATCAACCCCAATGAACACCGCCTGATCATCCACGGGATGGTGAAGTATCCGCTCATCTTCACCATGGATGAGTTGATGCGCTTTCCTAGTGAGAGCCACATCCACTTCGTTGAATGTCCGGCTAACGGGGGGATGGAGTGGCGAGGAGTCCAAATGCAGTCGGTGCAATTCACCCACGGGATGCTGAGCTGTAGCGAATGGACAGGCGTCAAGGTCTCTACCTTACTCCAAGAAGCCGGGGTTGATCCCAAGGGCACTTGGGTCTTAGCTGAAGGAGCCGACGGTGGCGCCATGGATCGCTCCATTCCCATGGAAAAAATGATGGACGACGTAATGGTCGTTTGGGGCCAGAACGGCGAAGCGCTGCGGCCTGAGAATGGATATCCGATCCGCCTCCTCGTTCCCGGTTTTGAAGGCAACATGAACATCAAGTGGTTGCGGCGTCTCAAAGTCGGCACTCAACCGTGGATGACGCGTGAAGAAACGTCCAAGTATACGGACTTAATGCCGGACGGAAGCGCCCGCCAGTTCACCTTCGTCCAAGAAGCAAACTCTTGCATTACCTACCCATCGGCAGGCCAGCAGATGTCTCACAAAGGCTTCCACGAGATCACCGGGCTAGCCTGGTCAGGGCGCGGCAAGATCAAGCGCGTAGACGTTTCTGTCGACGGCGGCCGCAATTGGCGCACTGCTCAGCTGCAAGAACCTGTGATGAGCAAATGTCTCACTCGCTTCCGCATCCCTTGGGAATGGAACGGCGAGAAAGCGCAGCTACAAAGTCGCTCTATCGACGAAACTGGATACGTACAGCCCACTCTCGCTCAGCTGCGCGAAGTCCGCGGCGTGAACTCGATCTATCACAAAAACTGTATCTACACATGGGAAGTCGCATCTAACGGAGAGGTGAAAAATGTTCAACTTGGGTAAATTCGTAGCGGGCGTGCTAGGGGCCACTCTGCTCCTCGCAGGTACCGCCTCAGCAGAAGCACTGAAATATAAATTCGGGCGCATCGTGACCGACAAAGAGGTCGCAGGATGGGACATCAGCATCAGCCCTGATGGGGCCAATCTGCCAGAAGCCAGTGGAACCGTCGTGCAAGGCGAGAAGCTCTACCAAACTAAGTGTGCGTATTGCCACGGAGATTTTGGAGAAGCCGTCGATCGCTGGCCGGCTTTAATGGGTGGAGAGTCCTCACTCAAGACCCTGGAACCCACAAAAACGATCGGGAGCTACTGGCCCTATGCCCCCTCCGTCTTCAGCTACATTCGCCGCGCGATGCCTTTTTACAACCCACAGTCTCTCTCTGACGAAGAAACCTACGCGATCACCGCGTACGTGCTCTATCTCAATGACTTGGTAGGCGACGACTTTGAAGCCAACCAAGTGACCTTGCCCGCGATTGAAATGCCCAATCGTGAAGGCTTTTTTGGCCCAGATCCTCGCCCAGATGTCAGAAACATCGCCTGTATGAAAGACTGTACTCCTAACCAGACACAAGACCTCTGCGAAATCTCCATTGGCGGATTTATGCAAGAGTGTGTTGACCGTCAAGCACAGTAGTTCTGATGTCGGGTGGGCTTGCCTGCCCGACACTTCCTCTTCTACTTGCGCCCCTCTTCTCTAGCCCCTCTCATCCTTCCTAACCAACCGGACAACTTGCCCACCGCTCAGCTTCCTCTGGTTTATCATCCCGATTATGATGTCCCTGAGTGGGAGCACACGCATCGCTTCCCGATGTCTAAGTTTCGGCGCCTCTATGACTTACTGTGCGCTGAACAAATCGCGACTCCTGAAACTCTGCACTCCCCAGAGCCCGTCTCGACGGAACAGCTCGAAGTCGTGCATTCTCGAGCTTACATTGATGCTTTTCTGAACGGTGTGCTGGAGCGACAAGCAGCGCGACGGATTGGCCTGCCTTGGTCAGAGGGGCTTGCCAAACGCACTGTCACCGCAGTTGGAGGCACCCTCTTGACCTTGCGACTTGCGTTGCAGCAGGGCCTCGCCTGCAATTTAGG
>CBFIJD010000004.1:113963-128254 GCA_965662845.1 uncultured bacterium
GGCGGAACCCATCACGCTTTTCCCGATTATGGCTCCGGCTTCTGCATCTTCAACGATGCGTCGGTCGCCGCTCGATTGTTGCTTCGGGAAGAGTTGGTGCAACAAGTGCTGATTGTTGATCTAGACGTTCATCAAGGGGACGGCACCGCTTTTATTCACCAGAACGAACCGTCTGTGTTCACCTTCTCCATGCACTGCGCGATCAATTTTCCATTCCAAAAACAGCACAGTGACCTTGACCTGCCGCTGCCAGAAAATATGGAAGATGCCGAGTATCTCAACATTTTGGAAGCGCGGCTGCCCGCTTTACTCGACCGAGTTAGCCCTGACCTCGTCATTTACAACGCTGGGGTCGACCCTTACCTCAAGGATCCACTCGGGAAGCTGAATTTGTCGCTGGAAGGATTAAAGACGAGAGATCGCTTTGTGCTGGAAAGTTGCGCGACCAGAAAAATTCCGGCGGGTTGTGTCATCGGTGGTGGATACAGCAAAGACCACGCGGAGCTGACTTATCGCCACTCCCTCATTCATCGTACGGCTGCGAGCGTGTTTGCGAGTCACTGGGCGCCGCTTCAATGATCTTTTCCCGTTGTGCTGCCAACCAATCTCCGAGCCACAGCTGATCTCGCTCAGGTAGCCGATAGCGGGCTTCTAGCAACAGATTTTGCACCAGCGGGGTGAGCACCAGCAACACTTCGTCTCGCCAGTTAGAAGTGGCCTGCAGGGCCGCATCATAACGCACATCTCCGACGCCTAGCTGCCGTTGAAAGCGGAAGCGCTCGCTCACATACTTCTCTGCCACAAACGTGAGCTCCAGCTGCGATGCTCGCAAATCAAAGTTGAAGCGGAAGCGCCCTTGTTCGTCAGGAAACAACAGACGGGCTTTGGGCGCAAACCGCTGTCCTCCCATTGGATCGGGGGCAAAGGTCCCATAAAACTCCTGCAAGACGACAAAGGAATTCTCCAAGGGGGCTCCTGTTTGGGCATCGCTCACGACGCCGCTGACCTCTCGCGTTGTCCATCCCCACTCATGCTCTACGGCCGCGCCATAGCACCCCGTCGTCAGCAACACTCCCGCTCCAACCGCAACGCGCAAGACGTCTCGACGCTTCATGTTGCCTCGACCGCAAAGCAGGCTACGCGATGTCGCGCTTGGACATGCGTCCACTCAGGGAGGCGCTGGGCGCAACGTTCTTGACGCTGTGGGCACCGCTCCAAAAAAGGACACCCGCCGCCGCTCTTAGCTTCGCTCTCTTGGTTTAACGCAACCTGCAACCCAGCCTCACGGCGGCTGATGGAGGGCAGACTCCTCAACAGCAACTGTGTATACGGGTGCCGCGCTTCATGAAGCTGTTGCTGCGGCAGTTCTTCTACCAAATGTCCTCTATACAACACCAAAATCCGGTCGCAGAGTTGGTTGACCACCGCAAGATCGTGCGAGATGAACAGCATCGCCAGCCCCCGCTCATTCCGCAACGTCTGGAGCAAGTTGAGAATCTGCGCCTGAATCGACACATCGAGGGCGGAGACGGGTTCATCTGCCACCAGCAGAGACGGTTCTGCAGCAAGGGCACGGGCGATGGTGATGCGCTGACGTTGTCCTCCGCTAAACTCATGCGCGTATTTGTACTGCGCATCTTTGGGCAGCCCGACCTCATCTAGCAACGCCCCGATTTTCGCCGGGGTAGCTTTGTCATGTCGATGTAGGTTCCACATTTCTGATAACAAAAAACCGATGGGCAGTTTGGGGTTCAGCGAAGAGAATGGATCCTGAAACAGCATCTGCACTTTCCCAAAGTATTGCTTGGGAGGGATCTCTTGGATGTTCTGCCCGCCCAAATGAATCGAGCCTGCAGATGGGGTGTAGATGCGCAAAATGAGGCGTGCCAACGTGGATTTGCCACAGCCCGATTCACCGACGAGTCCAAGAATCTCTCGTTTGGCGAGGGTCAGTTCAATGTTTTGTAGCACGGGGGAGGGGGGTACGCGGTGCTGCAAGAGACCGCGTGAGGCAGGAAACGCGTGGGAAAGTTGCTGCACACGCAGCAGAGCATCAGCGGACAAAGCAGCGTTTACTCACGTTTGTCGCCAATTTTTTCGTCCGGGCGAGTGACTTCCGAAATCCGGATGCCGTAGCGCTCATTTACGACCACGACTTCTCCTCGCGCCATTAGGCGTTCGCTCACGACCACATCCATGGGTTCGCCAACAACTTTGGTAAATTCAATAACAGACCCTTTCTTGAGAGCCAGAATATCCTTGATGAGCATGTCGGTTCGTCCGATTTCCACGGACATGATCATCGGTACGTCTTCAATGAATTTGGAGGTGTGATAGACTTCGGAGTGATCTTCACCCTCCATCAAACCCATGTTACTCATGCGGACTCCTTTGTGGGAACTCTAGGGAAACGCGTTGGGTGCGTTATCTTCTATGTCAGCAGGATACGTACCAAATAAAATCTTCACCATTCCGGCCTGCTTCACGGCATCCAAGATCTGAATCACCTCTCCATGTGGGATGCTCTGATCGACATTTAACAAGAGTCCGCGCTGTCGTGCCACGCTATCGAGGCTTTGCAGAGCTTGCGGAAGCTCACTCCACCGCAACGGCGTTTGATCTAAAAACATCGTCCGATCCGCTTGAACCCGCAGCACGGGCAGGCTCCGCTCCGCGACTTGGCCTGTGGCGCTAGACGGCAACGTGAGGTCTACGCCCTGCTCATCCGTCAGGCGAGAAGAGACCGAAAAGAAGATGATGAGCAGGAAGAGAACGTCAATGAGCGGAGTCAGCATGATCGCTGGAGAACGACGTCTCCGGGTCTCTGCTAAGAAGCGCATTAGGACGCGATCGAGACGATGTCGTGGTAGGTGACAAAGACCATGAGTAGCAGCAGCGCAGAGAACCCAATCATCTGAGTTCGTTCTCGCATTTCGGCGCTCAACGGGCCGCCTTTGAGTTTTTCAACCATCAAGAAGAAGATGTGTCCTCCATCCAAAGCGGGGATGGGCAACAGGTTGAAAATCCCTAATTGCAAGCTGATCACGGCGACCAAGAAGAACAGCTCGCCGGCGCCACTGCGAACCGCATCTCCGATGAACATTCCAATCCGCACTGGGCCGCCCAAATCATCAGTCGAGCCTTGCCCGCTGAGCATTTGTCCCAAGAAGCTGAAGGTGGTTTGTGTCAGGAACACGACGCGCTCTGCGCCCATGCTCACCGATTCACTGAAGCCATAATTTTCGCGGGTCGATCCAACTTGCAGACCTAACAAATAGCGGTTGACCTCAGCGTTGTACTGCGGTGCGACCTCCACCAAGACCCGTTGGCCGTCGCGCTGCAATGCTAGCGTCAACGGAGTCGCAGCCGCGGGTGGAGCCGGTTGCAGCTCCTGCACGATACGCGAGATGTCAGACCAATCGTTCACAGTCTCTCCGCTGATGCTCACCAGGCGATCACCGACTTGCACCCCTGCGGCTGCGGCCACCGAGTCAGAAGAGAGCTTGCCAATCACTGCTGGGATTCTCGGCACCCACCCCATCTCTCCGTACTGTTGAACCTCACGCATGCTGCCCAACACTTCCACCTCGCGGCCGTTGCGTGCCACAGTCAATTGCAAGCTGTCCGCTGGTGTCAGGTTCCCCCACTCCGCCTGAAGGGTGCGCCAATCTGAGACGCTCTTCCCATTGATTGCCACCACTTCATCGCCAGGTTGCAACCCAACAGAGGCGGCAAAGCTCTCCGTCTTAATCTCATGCACAATCGGCGGAGCAGAGAGATAAGAAGGCGCATCGACGCCAACGAGATAGACGAGGGGCATGAACAAGAACGCGAACAGCAGATTCATGGCTGGGCCGGCGACTAAAATGTAAAAGCGCTGCCACACTGACTTCGCCGCATAGTTGCGAGGATCTTCCGCATCTTCATCGCTGACGTTCTGCCCGAACAAGCGCACGTATCCCCCCAGAGGAATCCAACAAATTTGATATTCGGTGTCTCCATATTTGAAGCCCTTCATCCGCGGCGGGAACCCAATCGAGAATGTTTCGACCCGCACGCCGACGTGTCGCGCAGCGAGATAATGCCCCAACTCGTGAATGAAGATTAAAAATCCCAACACCAATACGAAGGAGATGACAGTCGTGATCATAAATTCTTTTCTAGCAACCGTTGTAGTTGTTGACGCCCCCACTGATCGGCAGCGAGCGCATCGGAGAGGGTTCGGGGATGGCGCAAGTGTGCCGGCACATCCGGGCTCGCAGCAACTTGCGCATGCAATTGCATCACTTCGCTAAGGTAGCTTGCAATGTCACAAAAGCGCAACTGTTCATCCAAGAAGCCAGCCACCGCCGCCTCATTCGCGCCGTTCAACACAGCGGGCGCAGCGCCTTGATCTTTCAGAGCCTGTAGCGCCAGGAACAAACACGGGTAGCGCTTCGGTTCGGGCGCTGTGAAATGCAGTGAGGCTAAGTCTGGGAGACGTAAGCGGGGGAGGTCTAACGGCAGACGCTCAGGATAGGCCAAGCAGTACGCCAGCGGGATGCGCATATCCGGTTGCCCCAACTGCGCCAAGAAGGAGCCATCAACATACTCCACCAGCGAGTGGACAACGCTCTCGCGGTGCACCACCACTTCAATCTGCTCGGGAGGCACTCCAAACAGCCAAAAAGCTTCAATGACCTCTAGGCCCTTATTCATCATCGTCGCCGAATCCACGGTGATCTTGTTCCCCATCTCCCAGTTTGGATGCTGCAGCGCATCTTCCCGTTGAATGAGAGGGAACTTCTCTAGCTCCAAATCTCGAAAAGCGCCGCCAGAAGCGGTGAGGATCAAGCGCGCGACATCTTCCTGGCGATGACCAACCAACGCCTGAAAAATCGCGTTGTGCTCACTGTCCATTGGCAACACTTTGCTCCCGCTGCGACGGGACGCTTCCATGAACAATTCTCCCGCGAGCACAAGCGATTCTTTGTTGCCAAACACTAAATCCTTCCCAGCTTCGAGCGCGGCGAAGCAAGGAGCCAACCCCGCGCTGCCGACAATGCCCGTCACGACCAAATCAACCGCAGGGTTGCGCACCGCGTCACAAAGCCCGGCTTCTCCACACTTGACCTCTAGCCGCTCGGCCGCAAACAGTTGACGCAGCTCGGCGACTTGCTCCGCATTCGCCACCACCACACAAGCAGGCTGAAACTCACGAATTTGCTCAATCAATTTGGGAAGGGAGCGCTGACAGCTGAGGCACTGCACCCGAAACCGCTCAGGGAATTGGCGAACGATTTTCAGAGTGCTGCCCCCAATGGAACCGGTGGAGCCCAGCAGCGCAATATTTTTGGGAGTCATGAGAAGAGGTGGAGCCAGTAGTAGAAGAACGGCGTGGTCAGCAAGAAACCATCTGTACGATCCAGAATGCCTCCGTGACCTGGTAAAATCACACCAGAGTCTTTGACTCCGCACATGCGTTTCAATTTCGACTCCGCCAAGTCCCCAACTTGGCTCAGCAACGATACCAGCAACGTAAAGAGGAGCGCAGCGAGAAAGGAGAATTCCAGCCATGTGACGGCGAACCCTGTCCCGATGAGACAACTGCCAAGCGTCCCACAGAAGCTCCCTTCACGCGTCTTTTTGGGGCTGATTCCTGGCGCTAGCGGAGTTTTTCCAAACCAGCGGCCTCCGAAGTAAGCAAGTGTGTCTGTGAGCACCACGATGAGCAAGAGCAGAAACAGCGAAGCTTCCCCCTGCGGCAGAGACTTGAGCAAGGTCATGTGGGCAAAGCTCCAAGCCACCCAGAACAGCCCGAGCAACGCCCACCCCAGAGAAGTGGTCTCGACCAGTGTTTGCTTTTTGGCAAAGACCAACTCGTGCAGAATCCATCCTCCTACCACGAGCACCAGCATCGCGTTGAGCCCTGCGACTCCTGCAAGCAGCGGACTCAGCCCGAGCAGAGCCCCCGAAATCAGCCACGCGTTCTTGTGCAAGCGGATCTTCTGCTGGCGCAACATGTGCCGGTATTCCTGCATCCCCAACACAATGACGATGAGCACCAGCATCCCCACCCACTGTACTGAGCCGTAGGCAAGAGACAACACCACGACCAGCACCATCAAGAGACCACTCGCTAGGCGTTGACCTAAGTTCGTGGCAAACAGCTTGGATGGGGAAAAAGTGGTCATGAAGCGATTAGTTTGGAATCAGGCCGTTGCCGTGGTGACATCACCCATGCGTCGATGGCGTTGTTGAAAGCAGAGGAGGGCATTCAAGAAGTCTTCCCGATTGAAGTCAGGCCAGAGCACTTCAGTGTAGTAAAACTCGGCATACGCCGCCTGCCAGAGCATAAAGTTGGAGAGGCGCTGCTCTCCACTAGTCCGAATGATCAAGTCTGGATCCGGCAAATTTGCGGTGTAGAGATGACGCGTCATCGTCGCTTCGTCGATGGCCTCCGGCTGCAGAGCGCCTTGCTGGACAAGCTCTGCGATGTGCTGCACAGCCCTCACCAGCTCGGCACGACCACCGTAGTTCAAAGCTAAGTTGAGCGTCAGTCCCGAGTTGTTCTGCGTCATTTCTAGCGTGCGTTGTAACGGATCTTGCAGGAAGTTGGGCAGGCGCGAGATATCTCCTGCCAGCTGCAACCTCACGTTGTTATCCAGCATCGTCTTCAGCTCTTTGTGCAGATATTCATACAGCAGCTCCATCAACACCGAGACCTCTTTCTGAGGTCGCACCCAGTTTTCTGTCGAGAAAGCATACAACGAGAGCGCCTCGAGCTGTAGCTCCGCCGCCGTCTCTACGGTTGAACGAACCGCTTTGACCGCGTTACGATGGCCTTGAAAACGTGGAATTTTTCGTCTCTGCGCCCAACGGCCATTTCCATCCATGATGATGCCAACATGGCGGGGCAACCGCTGTGGATCCAGTGACGCTGGAAGAGATGTCATGCGGGGGATTGAAGGAGAAAGTGGGGAAATGTTTCAGCGAAAAATGTGAGCGAACGTATGACAGAGACCTCTCAAATGCAAGAATTTTCTTGACTATGTCTTTTAGCAAATCGGCCTTTCCGCCGTTCTGTTCCCTCCATGCTTTTTGAAGGAGATGCGCCTTTGGCTACCCGAATCTTGCTCATTCAACTCCGACGAATCGGCGATGTGCTGATGACCACTCCAACCATCCGGCAACTCAAGCACGCTTGGCCAGAGGCTGAGTTATGCTTTCTCACAGAGAAACCATCCGATCAGGTGCTGCAGCACAATCCTCATTTGCAGCAAGTCTGGACGATTCCACGCAAGCCTTCCCTCCCCGAGCTGTGGCGATGCATCCAACAGGTTCGTCAGCAGCAGTTTGACATTGTCATTGATTTTTTTGGGAACGCGCAAAGTGCGCTGCTCTGTCGCCTCAGCGGCGCCCCTCAACGCGTTGGTTTTGCGTTTCAAGGGCGCCGCTTACTGTATACAGACACGATCTCTCTACAGAATGGGCCGGTGCCCTATTCCACAACGCACAAGCTCCGCCTGCTAGAGCCGTTAGGGATTGCAGCGACTCAAGACTGGCTACCCGAATTCCCCATCGCTGACACAGATCGAGATTTTGCGCGGCAGCTCTTGGGAAGATGGGACGTCTCCCCCGCGGCTCCGGTGGTCTCCATGTCGCCAGTCTCTCGTCAACCCTACAAGCGGTGGCCCCTCCAAAACTTTGCTGAGATCGCAGACTGGCTCATCGAAGAGTTTGGTGCGCAAATCTTGTTTATCTATGGGCCTGGCGAAGAAGAACCGGTCAATGCCGTCCGTCAATTGATGCGAAATTCGCCCCTACCCAACTATGAACCTCCAACGTTGGGGCAAACACGCGCGCTCTTTGAGCAAGTCGTCTTGCATGTGGGCAATGATAACGGCCCCTGCCACTTTGCCATCGCTGCAGGAACCCCGACAGTGGCTATCTTCGGACGCCCGAAAGCGGCCAACTGGACGCCTCCCAACCACCCGCAGCACCTCGCTGTGGAATATGACCCTGGCTGCAAACGCTCTTGTGTCTATCCAAATTGTGGGATCGAGTGCGTGCAAGCGCCCACTCATGAAGTCAAAGCCGCCGTCACCACACTCTGGAACCAACTGGACAGGCAGGCTTAAATGAAGGGGCGAGGAAAGCTTGAGGCAACTCTCGGCGCAGCCGCAAAATGATACCTTTCCCCAAGCGCAGACGGCTCAGCTCTCTCATCCGAGAAGGTTGAACCTCACTCACCAGGAGCGGCACCATCGAGCGCGTCAATTTGGTCCAGCAAATGTTGTTCGCGTTCATCGAACTCCTCCTCGGTAATCTGACCCGTCTCCAACTGACGGTGCAGCTGTGTGAGCTCTGCCACTAGTTGTTCTCGGGATTCCACCTGAGCGTGTTCAGCGGCTTCATAAATCTTTTTGAAGATCCACATTGAACCTTTGAGCGGAGAAAGCAGAATATCATCCAGCAGAAACATGGGGCTCCAAGGATTACAAGTATGCGAGACGCTATCAGTCCCCTCTTGCAATGGGGAGACTCCAGCAGATGACCGACTGTAGCAGAGCTCGGCTTGGTTTGCTCTGATGCGATTTGACCGCCCGCTGCGGCATCAAGGGTCGCGGAGCTTCAAAGCAAAGCACCGCCGCTGTTACCTCACTATTTCCAAGGATTTACATGCAGACTTCATCTTCCACTTGGCCGATTGCGCGCCGTCCCACGCGGGTGGTTGCGGTGGGGGGATTGCGTATCGGAGGCACGGAACCTATTCGTGTTCAGTCCATGCTGACCAGCGACACCTGCGACGTTGAAGCCGTCCTGAGCGAGATGCAACGCCTCGTAGAGGCAGAATGTGAACTCATCCGCTTGACGGTTCCCAATCAAAAGTCCGTCGAGGCCCTCCCCCTCATTCGCTATGGAATGCAGGAGCGCGGTCTTGAGGTCCCCTTAGTGGCAGACATCCATTTCAATCCTCAGCTCGCTTGGAACGCCTGCGAATTTGTGGAAAAAGTCAGGATCAACCCCGGCAACTACGCCGACCGGAAGAAGTTTGAAGTGCGCGAATACTCCGATGCACAATATGCAGACGAACTCAGCCGAATCGAAGAGAAGCTGCTGCCGCTTATTCAACGCTTGAAAGAGTTCAATCGGGCGCTGCGCGTCGGCACCAATCACGGCTCGCTCTCCGACCGCATCGTGAATCGCTATGGGGATACGCCACGCGGCATGACCGAGTCAGCGATGGAGTTTTTGCGCATTTTGCGGCGGCACGAGTTTCATAACATCATCATCTCCATGAAAGCCTCGAACCCGCTCGTGATGATGGAAGCATATCGGGAGTTGGTCGCGCAAATGACGCAGGAGGAGATGGACTATCCACTGCACTTGGGGGTCACAGAAGCCGGAAATGCCTTAGATGGGCGCGTCAAAAGCGCCGTAGGGATTGGCTCCTTACTGCTGGAGGGATTGGGCGACACGATTCGTGTCTCACTCACAGAGCCCGCTGAAGAAGAAATCCCCGCAGCTCGCGCCATCCTGGACGGCGTGAGACGCTCTCATCGGCCACCAACCACCTTCCAGCCTCCTGAAGTCGGACAAGCTTTTCAAACCACGTCGACCCACATCGTGCAGCTGGACGACATCTCGGTGGGGGGGGACTCTCCTTTCAAATTGTTGGGCCTGAGCGACTTTGTTGTGTCCGGGCTGCCGACTGAACCCTTTGACTGGGTCGGCTCCGCCGCGGCTTTGCAGAAATCTGACTCAAGCATACAGGTGCTTGACGATCCAGAGGGTGAGCTGCCGACCTCAACCCGTCTGCTGGTCTTGCGGCATGAGGCGCTGCGCTTCGCGACCAAACGACTGCGCGCAAGAGTAGAACAACAAGGCCTCAAGCACCCCATCGCGTTGCAGTTGCCTCTACGATCCGAAGAAAGCGAACTCCTTGGGGTCGCTGCAGAAGTGGGCAGTTTGATCGCAGAGAGAGCCCTGCAAGCTTTGGTCGTCCCTACTACTGACGCGACCCACCCCATCTTTCAGGTCGCTCAAATGCTTCTGCAAGCGACACGTGTGCGTTTGTTCAAAGCGGATTTCATCTCTTGCCCTTCCTGCGGACGAACTCATTTTGACTTACAGACGACCACCGAGGCGATCAAAGAGCGCACCGCCCATCTGAAAGGGGTCAAGATTGGCATCATGGGGTGTGTGGTCAACGGCCCCGGAGAAATGGCAGACGCCGACTTTGGCTACGTGGGATCGGGACCCGGCAAAGTCAACTTGTATAAGGGGCAAGAGTGCGTGCAACGGAATGTGCCGGAGGGAGCAGCGGTCGAGCATTTGATCGCCTTGATCAAAGAGCACGGCCGCTGGGAAGAGGCGGTGTAATCAGGTCTCTTTCTTGGGACGTTCGCCATCAATCACGAAGTAAGACGCGAGCGGGTAGCGGTTGTGAAATTGGCGATATTGCCAATTTTGGTACCCGTTGACAAATTGGCGTAACTCGTCCGCGCGATCTGCAGAGGTGTGGGGTTTTGCCGGCAGAGAGTTCGCGTAATTTTCGAGGTCTCTCTCAAAGAACGAGATTTCTTGTTCGTCTAATAGTCGATGGTTGATCCGAATGCCTTCCAAATTCATGGTGGCCTCCCTATTTGGTTTCTAGCTGGGTGGAGTGGGTCGCGATGCTCTCCAAAAATCAAAAGCGCCGCGAGAGTGAGTTCGTTCTATGCGCAAAACTTGGCACAAAACGGTTCTCACGCTAACAGTTTCGCGTGACAAAACTGTGGCAGACGGTCGAGAGTTGAACCAAGAGGCTCGTTAGGGGAAGGCGCCACCACGACAGTAGCGCCCAAGGGGAGGAGATTACGCGCTTAGCAACGTTAGCGAGTGATGCGCGATGATCTTTTCTTCATTGGTAGGGATCACCCAAGCCTGAATGGCGCTGTCATCCGCGCTGATGCGTGGGCCATTGCTTTGGTTGGCAGATGGATCGAGCTTCAGCCCCATCCATGACAGACGAGAACAGACACGTTCGCGGATGACATCGGAGTGTTCGCCCACGCCCGCTGTGAAGACGAGCGCGTCAAAACCTTCTAAGACCGCAGTCAAGGCTCCGATTTCTTTCACCACTCTTCGGACAAACAGCTCCACGGCTTCTGCCGCTTCTGCCGCTTGGCTCTCCAGCAAATTGCGCATGTCGTTGCTGATTCCAGAGACCCCGAGGAGGCCAGACTTCTTGTAAAGAAGATCGGTCAATTCCTCGTATCCCATGCCTCGCTCATTCATTAGATAAAGCAAGACACCCGCGTCAATGCTCCCGCAGCGAGTCCCCATGATCAACCCATCCAGAGCGGTGAACCCCATGCTAGACTCGACGCTCAGCCGTTGGTCTAGCGCACACATGCTACACCCGCTGCCAAGGTGCGCGACGACGACCTTACCGTTCGCTTTGTCGCCCAGGTAGGCTGGCAGCTGGCTCGCGATATACTCGTAGGAGAGCCCGTGGAAACCATAGCGCTTGACCCCAGCCTCCGTGATTTCTCGTGGAATCGCGAACATCTGCGCGACAGGCTTTTGGGTGCGATGGAACGCTGTGTCAAAGCACGCGACCTGTGGCAGCGCAGGTTTGGTCTCTAACAAGCGGCTGATGGCGGCCATGTTGTGTGGCTGATGCAACGGCGCCAACGGTTTCAGCGCGATGAGGTCTTGCTCAATCTGCTTGTTGACCAACACGGGCTTGGCGAACTCGGTTCCTCCGTGCACCACGCGATGCCCCACGCCCTTGACTTGCGCCCCATCCAAATGCCCGTCTATCCACTCAAATAAGACCTCCAGCGCTTGTGGGTGACGGTATTCCTTCGCGGCGTTGCCTTCGGCAAGTATGCGGTCGTCAACTTTAGTCCCATGCTGGTCTTTCGCCACGAAATGAGGATTGACCTTCAGGCCTTCGATTTGACCGCTGAAGAGTTGCTTCAACTCCGCGTTGGCTTCAAACAGCGAGAATTTGATGCTCGACGAGCCGGAGTTGAGGACGACGATGACGTCTTGGCTCATTTGACTCCTTTCATCTTCTTGCGATACGCGGCGACCATGACCGCGAGCGCGCACGAGGCCATGCGGGCGAGGGTATCATCCGCGCGGCTAGTGAGGATGATGGGGACACGTGCGCCCATCACAACTCCAGCCATCGAGGCGTCTGCGAGGTAGGTCAACTGCTTGAAGAGCATGTTCCCAGACTCTAAGTCGGGCACCAGCAAGATGTCAGCTTCTCCAGAGACTTCCGAGGTGATGCCCTTGATGTTCGCGGCTTCACGGGAGATCGCGTTGTCGAAGGCTAGCGGTCCGTCAATCACACAGTTCTTGAGTTGTCCTCGGTCGGCCATCTTGCAGAGCGCCGCAGCTTCTATGGTGGAGTTGATCTTCGTGTTGATGGTCTCCATCGCAGAGAGAACCGCAATTTTGGGGGTTTCCACACCCATCGATTGCACCACTTCAATCGCGTTTTGGAGGATGTGGAGCTTGTCTTCAAGGCTAGGATAAATGTTGATCGCGGCGTCTGTGATGTAGATCACGCGTGGAGAGCGCGGAACGTCCATCGCAGCAACGTGGCTCATCTTGCGCTCTGTGCGGATGCCTTTGTCTTTGTGCAAGACGGCGTGCATGAGTTCGTCGGTGTGCAGACTTCCTTTCATTAGGGCTTCGGCGCGACCACTACGAACGATCTCCACCGCCTGAATCGCCGAGTCATGGCTGTGCTCTACGTCAACGATCTCAAACTTGGAGATGTCGATGTTGTTCTCTTCTGCGACTTTCTTGATCTTCGACTCTGGTCCCACCAAGATGGGTTCAATCAAGTTCGCTTGTGCCGCTTCCAACGCCCCGATCAACGAAACTTGATTACAGGGGTGCGCCACCGCAGTCGGAACCGGCTCCATCGCGCGTCCCTTGTCAATCATCTCTCGGTGGCGACTGCCCTTCTCATACATTTGCACTTCTGGAAGGATCACCCGCTCGCGCTTGATCTTCTCCGATGGAGCAATCACATCCGCTTCGCCTTCTGTCACCAGATCGCCGTTTTGGTTCACGCAAATGCAGTGGAGTTTGATGCGCTTCTTGGCGTCATCTTTTTCTTTCACTTCTACCGTCACAGTGACTTGGTCTCCTAGGGTGACGGGACGCTTGAAGCGTAGCGTTTGCCCAAGATAGATGGTGCCGGGGCCGGGCAGATTGACTCCCAGAATCGTGGAGATCAGAGAACCACTCCACATACCGTGGGCGATAATTTTATGAAACATACTGCTCTGCGCATACTCTTCATCCATGTGCGCAGGGTTGATGTCTCCGGACATTACGGCGAACAGGTGAATGTCTTCTGGGGTGAGCGTGCGGGCCAGTGAAGCTTTGTCACCGACCTGAATTTCTTCGTACGTCTTATTTTCAATGAATTCCATAGTGTGCTCCAGAGGGGAGGGGTAGATTAGGAGGGCTTACAATGCCTAAAGCACTTAATTATCATTTTTCCTGCTTAAACACACAAGAAAGTTCTAACATTATTTGGAAAATGTTTGCGTATTGTGAGCGGTCGCAAAAAAATTGTGCGCTCGCACAAGCGACAAAACGGTCGGCAGATTGCTCGATCAACGTGACAAGCGCATCACGAATATGGAAAAATGTTTGTCATCACGCTTGTTCTAGTCCACTCTTGCGTCGCTGTTCTCCACACCCCATGTGCTTGAGAGTAGGCTACTCATCTCCTCCCGCAAAAATAGGGCACTAGCGCCGCTGCGTGGGCGCATACGTGGGCAGCCGTCCCAACTTCACCAGCCTGCCTTCCGCATCCCTGCCACGATTTTCGCCCTGACCGCAGCATCATTCGGCGTCTCTTCGTCTTCGTCATAGCCCAGTGCTCTACTATCAAACACGCTCAGCAGTTTGTCTTCTGGGATTCGCCATTTTCTGCCTACTCTAAACGCGGGAACCAGACCGCTCTCACAAAACCGATACGCGGTTCGCTCAGACACGTCCAACTGGAAGGCTAACTCTTTGGGGGATAGGTACTTCGCTTTCGTCTGCATAAAAACTCCATGTTGCGGAGGGTGATCAGGGGGAGGGTGCTGCGCTGTTGTAGCGTTTGCGCTGTGATCGGACAAGGTGGGAGAAGTAGTCACAATGTGATTACGTCCAATCTCGGACGGCGCTACAACCGGACGAAGAAGGCGCACGGTGCGGAAAAAGGTGGTCGGGGCAACCAGCACACAGAGCCAACGGACAAAATGTCCACTGCAGAATCTCTTGCCGCCGAGCACGGGGTAGGG
>CBFIJD010000005.1:0-125086 GCA_965662845.1 uncultured bacterium
GCCGGGGCCTTGGAGCGAGTAGAGCCCGACGACGCAGCAACACAGAATCCCAAAGACGATCTTTTCGTAGGTGCCTCCGGTTTGAAAGCGATATTCGGGGATCAAACTCACAAATCTCGCTTGGACTTGGGGCTTGCTGCCGGCGCTCCTAAGAGCACGGGCGCTCAACTGACGAACGCATCAAGAGAAGAAATATTTTCATGACAAACAAAGACGGGAATTTGCCGTAACGCTGTGCCTGAGGCGGGAGGTTGCGTTTGGGGCGAGAGAGGATGAACGGGGAGGGCGGAGGCGGTAGGCAGCTGACTGGTTGAAGATTGCTCGCCGCAACCAGTCTATCTCAAAGAATCAACTGAACTTACGAGATAGCAACTTGCGGCAGATCGGCTTATCGCCACTTTGGCAGCAATCAATGAGGCAAAAGCAAAATGAGGCGAAGAGGATTCCAAGTCCCGCAACTATCATTTCCATGTCTATCTCCTGTGATAATTTTTCTACGTAGATTAACCTAAGTATTCTCACTTAGAAAGTATGAGAACTAACAGAGTTGGCGGATTTGGTCAAACTTTTTTCTGTTTTTTGTGAGACATTTTTTGATTTTCGTCGGACATGGGCGAAAGCCGCTAGCCACGCACCTGTTGCATCGCTTGCAGAACATCTTCCTGCGTGAGCGGCGCCATCTTTTTTTGGTCGCCATGCACCGCGCGCCGCACGGCTAACAACGCGGCTCGATTGCACGCCGCGGAAAGCTCCGCGCCGCTCCAACCTTCCGTGAGACTCGCCAGATATATGGGGTCCACCTCTGGGCTGACCGGCTTGTTCCGCAGATGAATCCGCAAGATCGCGGCTCGATCGGCTTGCTTTGGGGACGTGAACTGCACGATCTCGTCGAAGCGGCCCGGGCGCAAGATCGCTTCGTCGAGCCGATCAACGCGGTTGGTCGCGCCGAGCACCAGCACGCCCTTCAACTCTTCAATGCCGTCCATCTCTACGAGGAACTGCGCCAGCACGCGCTCTGTGACCGCTGAGTCTGGAGACACTTGTGTTCGCCCCGGCAGCAGCGTGTCTAGCTCGTCAAAGAACAGAATGCAGGGCGCCGCTTGTCGGGCTCTGCGGAAGACATCCCGCAGTCGCTGCTCCGATTCCCCGATGTACTTTGAGAGCAAGTCCGCGCCTTTGATCGCCAAGAAGTTGGCTTGGCTCTCCGTTGCCAACGCCTTTGCGAGGAGCGTCTTTCCGCACCCGGGAGGGCCGACGAGCAAGATGCCTCGCGACGGCCGCAAGCCGGCTTGCGCGAACAGATGCCCGTGCCGCAACGGCCACTCGACGGCTTCTACGAGCTTGTCTTTGACGTCGCCCAAGCCACCCACGTCCTCCCACTTCACGTTGGGAACCTCGACAATCATCTCACGCAACGCCGAGGGCTCGACCTCCTGAAAGGCTGCCGCGAAGTCTTCCCACTCGATCTTGAGCTGCGCCGGATCCAAGTCCTCGACCGCTTGGGACTGCAAGCTTCTGCGCAGACACTGCAACGCCGCTTCTTGACACAGCGCCTGCAAATCCGCGCCGACAAAGCCGTGCGTGCGATCCGCGAGCTGCTCCAGCTGCGACTCATCTTGAAGCGGCATGGTGCGCGTGTGAATCGCCAAAATTTGGCGCCTCCCCTCTCGATCTGGGACCGGAATCTCAATCTCGCGGTCGAAGCGCCCGGGGCGTCGCAGCGCTGGGTCGAGCGCATTGGGGCGGTTCGTCGCGCCAATGAGGATGATCTCGCCGCGTGTGTCCAAGCCGTCGAGCACGGTCAGGAGCTGTGCGACCACGCGCTTCTCAAGCTCGCCATAGACTTGATCGCGTTTGGGAGCGAGCGCGTCGATCTCGTCGATAAACACGAGCGCAGGGGCGTCTCGTCGGGCTTGCTCGAACAGCTGACGCAAGCGGGCTTCGCTCTCGCCGTAGTATTTGTTCAAAATTTCCGGACCGCTGACCGCGAAGAACTTGACGCCGGCTTGTTTCGCTAGCGTGCGCGCGATGAGCGTCTTGCCACAACCGGGCGGCCCATGCAGCAACACTCCTTTGGGGGGCGTGATGCCGAGTTGGCGAAACAGCTCCGGGCGTCGCAGCGGCAGCTCGACCATCTCGCGGATGCGCCCGAGCTGGCTCCCAAGTCCGCCGACGAGCTGGCTCCAGTCCGCGTCGTTGTCGTCGTCGTCGTCGGACGTTTGGTCTTCGGGGCCGCTGGTTGGCTGTGGTCGGCGCGAGGTGTCTTGGCTACGAAAGTCGTCGTCGGTAAAGCGGACTTTGCCGTCGGGGTTGATGTTTCTCACCGTGAAGCCGCGCTCCACGCGTTGGTCGGCTTCGTCGCTGAGGTCGGCGAGGTGCTCGACCAGCTCAGTGAAACCAACCAGTAGCTCTTTAAACGGATCATCCGTCGGGCGATCTCCTCGGCTCATACGCGGCTCCTTGGGCAAAGAATTGAGAAATTGTGCGAATTTCGCTGACCGTATGGCGCCTTCTGGCGGTTGTCAACGTGGAAGGATCGCAAAGTTGTGAGCACTTGTATCCGCGTTTTCCGGTTGTTCAACTGTGAGAACGGCTCTACCCTTGTTTTTTTATCTCACTCAGCGCGCTTGCGCTTTGGCAACGGGCGACGCTCTTTTTTTGGGGAACTACATGGACGATTTTCAATTATTGGTCGACCTCCACCGCTCGGCTTCGCGCCAAGGCCCAGGGAGTGACGCCGCGACGATGAAAGCGCTGAATCTCGCAGGACTCGATCGCTCACGAACGCTCAACATTGCAGACATTGGCTGTGGAACCGGGGCTTCTGCGTTTGTCTTGGCGAAAGCCTTAGACGCTGAGATCACTGCGGTGGACTTTCTGCCAGAGTTTTTAGAAGAGCTGCAATTTCGCGCAGAAGACCACGACCTAGCCCAACGAATCACGCCTCTTCAAGCCTCAATGACGGCGCTCCCGTTTGCGGAAGAAGAGTTCGACGTGATCTGGTCGGAGGGCGCAATTTACAACATGGGATTTGAGGCGGGGGTCTCAGCGTGGCAACGCTTTCTGAAGCCGAACGGAGTGCTGGTGGTCTCTGAGATCACTTGGCTCAGCGCGACGCGTCCCTCAGCGCTGCAAAACTATTGGCAGCAGGAATATCCTGAGATTGACATGGCCTCTGCGAAGCTCGCGGTGCTGGAACGCCACGGATTCAGTCCTCATGCGTATTTTGTGTTGCCCGCGGCGTGCTGGCTTGACCACTACTATCGCCCTCTTGAGTCGCGGTTTGACGCGTTCTTAGCGCGACATCACGGCAGCCCAGAGGCCAAAGCTGTGATTGAAGCAGAGCAGCAAGAGATCGCGCTCTATGAGCAGTTTCAGGGGTTCTATAGCTACGGCGTATACGTCGCGAAAAAGAGCAGCGACTGAAGAGAGACCAAAGAGGTTGCCCACCGCATCAGCTCGTTTCCCCGCTGTCCTCACCCGGTACGAGTCGTGAGGCGAGCGCAGCGGGGGGACAGGGGTCATTCTGCACTTGTACGTAAAATTACTTAAATCAGCACTTTACTATTCGCGAGCAAGTCTCCATCATTTGTTTCTTGGCATCCTCGCATGCTGAGCTTGTCTCTCTTCTTTCATCTCTGGAGGCCCTCCCATGAATATCCGCACTCGCATTTGGGGCACTGTCGCTCTGAGCTTTCTGAGCTTACTCATCGTTGGTTGGAGTGGTTCTTATTTCAATGATCGCATCGTCACCACTTCTGAGGTGCTCGTGAACGAGAACACCCTGCCGCTGTTCGACATTGAGAGTACGCAGCGAGAGTTCCAGCGCTACTTGCTTTTGGTCATCACGCACATTGGGGCCGAAGATCCTGCGATGATGGAAGATCTCAACGCGCAAATCGTGGAGGCGAACGAGCGCATCAACGCCCGCATTGCGACGTTGCCCGACAATCAAGCCCTGCGCGCGCAATGGCAAGACTACACGGAGGTGAGCCAGCAAGTGCTAGAGTTGAGCGCAATGTATGACAAAGGAGGGGCGTTCCAGCTCGCGATGGCAGAAGGCCAGCAGAGCTATCAGGCGGCGCTGGAGCTTTTCAATGAGCGCTTAGTGAGATATCGAGAACAAATCGCCACCTTGTCCGAAGAAGCAGACGGTCTGCGGGACACGTCTTTCATGATCATGCTGGCCCTCGTGATCGTGATCGGTGGGATGGGTGTTTTGTTCAATCTACTGCTAGCGCGCAACATCGAGCAGGTGATGCAGAATTTACTGGCGGGCCTGGGGCAGACCGCGAATTCTCTACGCGAAGACTCCAAGGCGCTCATGGAGACCTCACAAGATCTGGTAGATGGCTCGAGTCGCCAAGCCACCAGCATTGAAGAGACCTCTGCCGCGACGAATCAAATCGAAGGACAGTCCCGTGAAAATGCCGACAACGCCACCGAAGTCACGAAGGCTGCGCAAGAGATGTACACCGTCATTGATGCGTCCACGAGCCAAGCCAAGCAATCGACGGAGCTAGCCCAACAAGCCGCCAACTCTGCGCAAGAAGGCGCCAACTCCATCAGCGAACTGACGGTCTCGATGAAAGAGATCTACACGAGCAGCGAGAAGATCTTGAATATCATCGAAGTGATCAACGAGATTACGCATCAAACCAAAATGCTGGCGACCAACGCTGCGATTGAAGCCGCACGCGCAGGAGAACAAGGGAAGGGGTTCGCGGTGGTCGCCGACGAAGTCAGTAAGTTGGCCGAAAACTCCAAACAGGCCGCCAAAGAGATCTCAGAGCTGATCAATCAAAGTGTGCAGAAAATTCAGCGTGGACACCAACTCGCTGAGCGTAATGAGCAGGTGTTCAGCCACATTCTGTCACAATCGACAGAAGCGAGCACTCTTGTGATGCAGTTGGCCGATAACTCAGAGCATCAAGCCGAGCACGCGCGTAGCATCACGCAGCTGGTGGAAAACATCAGCAATTCCTCCCGAGAACAGCTCACCGGCATCTCGGAAATTAGCAAAGCACTCGCCGAAATTGACAGCGTGACACAAGTGAACGCCGAACAAATGCAGCAGGCTTCTGACATGGCAGATCAACTCGCCAGCTATTCTGGCCAGTTACAAACCATGATTCAGCAGGTGGCGACTCAAGTGGGGACGTCTCTGTCTCCGACAATGGCGCCATCTGCTTCCGTTGAGGGGCGCTTGTTGCCTCCTCAACAATCTTTACCCCCTATCTAAGGAGATGTTCATGCGCGCGATTTCGTTACTTAGTGCGTTGCTTTTATGGGCTGGAGTCACGGTTGCGGCCGGACCCCAGCTGACGGATGCGATGAAGGCCGAGCTGCAGAAAGAAATCAAAACCATTGAACAGTGGGTGGCCCAACCCGAATTCATCAACACGGTTAAGCAGCACAACGCTCAAAACCTCTCTTTGAATGACATCAAGGCGCGCGATGGCGAGTGGATCGCAGCGAGCAAAGCGAAGAAAAAACACCCGCTGATTGATGAGGTCACTTCGCACACACTCTCAGACTGGTTGCGCAAGAAGAACCAAGAGAACCGCGGCCGCTACCCGGAAGCCTTCCTGACGGGCATCCAAGGTGAAAACATCGCCTCGATGAAGCCCACGTCAGACTACTGGCAAGGAGACGAATCCAAATTCACCGAGTCGTATGTGGGCGGCAAAGGCGCGAATTTCATTGGAGAACCTGAGTTTGACCAAAGCGCGAACGCGATGCAGGTGCAGGTGTCTGTGCCGGTCAAAGACGCAGGTCAAGCCATCGGCGTGCTGATTGTGGGGGTGAAGTTTAGTTCTCTGCGCTAAGCGCGCTGTGGAGTTCACTTTTGCCTGAGAGTGAACTCCCTCTCTCCCTCGTTTCCTACCCGACCTCCTCTCGCTTTTCTGTCTCCTCTCTCCCCTTCCAATCCTCACTCTCTGCTTGGTTTTTCTGCTGGGGAGCCTCGCGTCCTGCCACCTGTTTGGAAGCGTGGTTCACTCCAGCAAATCGCTGCGTGATCACGGTGGTCTGCAGGCTTTGCATCCCTTCAGGGTGCGCCGCAGTTTTTTCTCCTTGATGAATGAAAATGGGCAGGCTGGGATGTTAGCTCATCGTTGACAGTAGTCAGCACATTTTTGTCACGCTGTCCCCTGAGCGGCGACGGAATCGGAGAGACACAAAATGCGAGAAGTGGTTTTGCTGGACGGAGGATTGGGGCAGGAGCTGGTGCGACGTTCGCGGCAGCCGGCGCATCCGCTGTGGTCGCTGCAAGTAATGCTCAACGAGCCGGCGCTGGTGGAGCAAGTGCACGTGGAGTTTTTGCATGCAGGCGCACGAGTGTTGACGCTGAACACCTATGCGGCGACCCCAGAGCGCTTGGGGAGACAGAGCATGGAGGATCAGTTTGTCGCGATCCAACAGCGCGCGATCGAGATTGCGCTGCGGGCGCGGGAGCGAGCGGCACAACCAGAGAAGATCCGGATTTCAGGTTGCCTACCGCCGCTTGTCGCGAGCTATCACCCAGAGCTGACGCCTTCCTTTGCGCAATGTCTGGAAGAGTATCGGCGCATCGTGGCCGTTGAGTGGGAGGCGGTGGATTTGTTTCTGTGCGAGACGATGGCGTGTCAGGTAGAAGCGCAAGCGGCGGCACAAGCAGCGAGCGAGTCCGGCAAGCCCGCCTGGGTCGCGCTGACAGTAGAAGATGAATACCCGACAGAGACCCCACGTCTGCGTTCGGGAGAATTGCTAGAAGAGGTAGTGGACTCGCTGGGCGCCTTTGCCGTAGACGCGATCTTGCTCAACTGCTCCAAACCGGAAGCTCTCTCGCCTGCGTTGTCGATCTTAGCGAAACAGCCCCGACCGTTCGGAGCGTATGCCAACGGCTTCACCTCGGTGAGAGGGTTGCAGGTGGATGGGACGGTGGATGCGCTGCAAGCCCGTCAAGATTTGGGGCCGGAAGCCTACGCACACATCGCGCGGGCATGGGTGGAGCGAGGCGCGCGTCTCGTTGGAGGGTGCTGTGAAGTGGGGCCGTCTCACATCGCCGAGCTACACCGCCAGCTGCTTGAGCAAAATGTGCAGATCGCGTCAGACCTGACGCAACGGCCTTTGCCGGCCAGCTCTGCGGCATAGTGTCGTGGGTTCTTCGCGCGGTGTGGTTCCCAAAGCAGCCACGACGGGGCGTTTTTGGGGTTGCAGGCCACAGCCGCGCGCTGTGTGACAGCGTTGCTCCGCAATCTCCCCCCTCGGCTCACTCCAAACGCTTGATCCACTCCAAGAGGTGCTGCGTAAAGGTCTCGCCAGCCTCAAGCGGACTGAGATGCCCGCAATTTTCATACAGATGCAACGTGGCGTGGGGAAGGCGTTCCGCCATCTCTTGGTGTAAGTGCGGAGGGGTGAGCGGATCGTGCTGGCCACCAATCACTAGCGCTGGGCACTGTATGTGAGGGAGAGTCTCCAGATGATCGTTGCGCCCTAAGATGGCTGTTTGCTGCTGGAGATATGTCGCAGCGGGGGTGCGCTCCAGCATGTCCATGAGCTGCTGGGCGGCGGCGGGATCGTTCAGATACTCAGACGTGACGAGAGATGCGCGAAATAAGCGCAAGACCTGTGAATAGCCGCCACGCCGCACGAGCTCCATAGTTTGTTGTCGGGCCGTTCGCTTCTCAGGAGCATCTGCGCGGTGACTTGTGTTGCACAGGAGCAGTCCCTGCACGCGCTCCGGAGCTTGTCGCCAGACCTCCAACGCGACGTAGCCGCCCATCGAGAGCCCGCCCAACACAAAGCTCCCTTCTATTTGCGACAACACGTGCTGGGCCATCTCCGCGATGGTTGGTTGTTGGAGCTGCGGCAAGAGTACGCGGTGTCCTGCCGCTCGGAGTCCTGCCGCAGGCATGTGCCAGAGGTAGTCATCACAGGCGAGGCCGTGCAAGAGCACAACGTGGGAGCTTGGACTCATTCGCTTTCCCCCTGAGGCTGAAGCTGGAGCGAGATGGAGTTGATGCAGTAGCGCAGGCCGGTTGGCGCAGGGCCGTCATGAAAGACGTGGCCGAGGTGAGCGTCGCAGCGGCTGCAGAGGACTTCGGTGCGCACCATGAACAAGCTGCGGTCTTCTTCTGAAGACACTGCGTCGGCAGCGATGGGCTCCCAGAAGCTCGGCCAGCCGGTTCCAGAATCAAATTTGGTCTCGGAGGAGAACAAGGGCTGTTCACAACAAGCGCACACATAGGTGCCAGGGGTCTTCGTGTTGTGATATGCGCCGGTGAACGCGCGTTCGGTGCCTTTTTGGCGACACACTTGGTACTGCTGCGGAGTGAGCTGCTGCTGCCATTCGGCGTCCGTTTTGGTGATCTTTTGCATAGCAATTGTTTGAGTTGGAGGGGAATGAGAGAGTCATGCGTGAGCACGGCGACAAAAACAGATCAAGTCAGTTTAACATGTTGTTTGGGGCGAGAAACCAGCACAAAGTGTCGTCTCTCCCAAAAAATGGATTTGTTCTTTCGGGACGCTTTTTGCTAGGTTCTCAACCTTTTGCATTTTCTCAGCCCTCTTTTGTCTGGTCTCTGGATGCCCGCACTTCCTTCGCTTGCCGCGTGGAACCTACAGTCGTTACGGCCTTCGCAACTTCGTCTGGAACCTGCCCAATTCTGTTGGAGTACTCCCCCCAAACAATCGAGCCTCGCGACGTCGCTGCGCCGCTATGGTGTGCTGACACCACTGTTGGTTCAAATGACTGGATCGGAGTATCGCCTGATTGATGGCTATCGGCGTCACGGGCACTTAGAACCAGGGGCCGCCGTTCCGTGTTTGGTGCTCCCTGAAGCAACCCCCACAGCAGACTTGTTGCGGCTGCGCTTAGAGACGCTAGGCTTCCGCCCGCTCACAGGCATCGAGCAGTGCCAGATTGTCAAGCGTCTTCAAGCAGGGGGCCTCGACCGAGAGGATCTCGTGCAGCAAGTGTTGCCTCGCTTGGGAGAGAGAGCCTCTCCGCGACGATGCACAGAGATGTTGCAGCTGGCAGAGTGCTTTGGCAGCACCGAGTTCCCGGATGTGTTGCGCGAAGCCAGCTTAGAGGACTGGCTGCCGCTGTTGCGCTTTTCAAGCAACGACGTGCCGCGTCTGTTGGAAGTGGGTCGACAGCTGAACTGCGGTGGGCGCAAATGGCGGGCGTTGCTGCAAGTGCTGGACGAGCTGCGGCGCATTGAAGAAACCGAGGCGACCAAAATTTTAGCGCGACCAGAGATTGAAGAGATTTTGCAGAGCGCCCACCTTCAGGCTCCGGTGCGCTATCGCCAGTGCAAGCAGCAGCTGGACGCGTGGCGCTTTCCGACGTTGGCTCAGATGCGCGCAGATTTTGAGGAGTGTTGCAAACAGTTGCATTTGCCACGCAGTGTGGAGCTTCGGCCCGATCCTTTCTTAGAGCGTGATGAGCTGGAGATTGGGTTGCGAGTCCGCTCGATTCCCCAGCTTCAACAGGCTGCGCAAGCGCTCCAGCCAGACGCGAGCGCAGCAGTGTGGGCTCAGATTTTCGCAATCGTTCATGGTGAGATCTGACGCATGGCAGTAATTGGAGTGGGCAGCTCCCGTGAGATGGACTCCGATCTCGCGGTTCAAGAGGCGCTGCGGGAAGCCAAAGCACAGATGCCAGAGCAAGTAGACTGGGGGCTGATCTTTTTCTCTGCGACGCACATCGACCAGGCGGAGCGCATCCGCCAAATCCTCATCGACCAGACGAGCTGTCCACAGTGGGCCGGATGTAGCGCGGCGGGGGTTCTCACGCACGCCGCAGAAATTTATGGCGAGGCCGGGCTTGTGATTATGCTTGGGCACACTCCTGAGCTTGAGGCGCGCTCCTTTGTCACCTGCCAACGACTGGAGCACTCACCGAGTGTACCCTCCCAGCTGCGTGAATTTCTGGAGGGGCTCCGCGTGGAAGAGCCGCTGTTCCTCTTCTTTCCCGATGCCTTCACGAACACGCCCTACAACTTCATCAACACCTTTCAATATACCAAGAATCGCCCCCAAGTTTTTGGGGCGGGCGCCTGTGATGACGGCGCTTGGAACCGAGCCGCTCAGCTGGGCACAGACGAGACGCTTAAGCAGGGCGTTGCCGGCTTGAGCTTGGTGGGACAGCGGCGCACCCAGGTGGGGGTCACTCAGTCCGCGCTGGTGCTGGGAGAGCCGATGTTTGTGACGAAGGCCTCCGATAGTCAGATTGTCGAGCTGGATGGACAGTCGGCTTTGCAGGCGTATGTTGATGCTGCGGTTGAGCTTGGGTTCCCAGATATTGAGACCGCTGCGCAGCAGCTGATGTTGAGCTTTCCACTCAATCCAGAGGAGCCGCAGTTTGTGGGGGAAGCGACGATTGCGAGGCACCTGACGGGCATTGACGTGGTGACCCAAGCTCTGCAAGTACCCCAGCTCGTCAGAGAGGGGGATGTGCTCTCCTTCGCGTTGCGGAACCGAATTGCTGCGGAGGAAGATCTAGAGAACATGCTCGCGCGGTTGTGGGAAGCCGAGCCGCGTACGCCGGACTTCGGGTTTTACTTCAATTGTGCCGCTCGCGGGATCGCGTTGTATGGAGAGCACGACGTGGATTTGAAGCACATCCAGAGCGTGCTCGGTGAGTTCCCGTTGATTGGTTTCTTTGGCGCTTTCGAGCTTGCGCAGGTGCCGCTAGGTTTGCAGCTCTACTCTTACACTGGGGTGTTAGTGTTAGTGTATCTGTAACTGTAAGTTAGCAGCCTTTGAGCGCGACCAACGGACAGGTGAATCTCCTCCGTGCGCATGTATGCGAACTCTGCCACCTCGTGAACGACAGCCAGCCCTTGAGACCAAAACTGCTCCCCAGACGCTCCCCAGCTTATTCCCTCCCAAAACTCCTGACGCTCGGTGAAGCGTTTCGTGAAAGGCTCCGGGGCGTACGTGCTGCTCGGCGCGGGCTTCATGGTGCCTTGGGTGAAGCGTGTTGAGTCGAGGGCGGTGAGCCTGTGGCAGCGCGAAGCGGGGTCGCGCCACAAGTTGAGGCGCCGATTAGCGGCTGTTGGAATCACAAAGCTCACGGAGCAAGTCGAGGGTCACCCAACGCTGCGCTGGGAGTTTCCCCGCTACAATTTGCATGGGTGTCTCAGGCTCTCCCAGGTGATCAGTGACCAGCCGAGCCCCTGTGAAATCGTCTGTGCGAGTGTAGGCTGTTTGGGTGACAAGGGTCGGGATGTCAGCTCCCAGCGCAGAACGCAGGCCGTTCTCCGAGTCTTCCAACGCGATGCAAGTGTCAGGTGACAGTTGCATTTGCTGTAACGTGTAATGGTAAATGTCAGGTGACGGCTTTTTCGCGGGGACGACATCTCCTGCAGCGATGCACTCAAACCACGAGATGGAGGCCGGGCCGAGCGTATGCGTCAAGAGCGTAGTGACATTCTCTGGGGTCGTGGTCGTAACAATCGCCAGTCGAACCTCGGCGGCAAGCAGCTCCCGCAAGAGCCGCTCCACTCCAGGACGCAGGGGAATGGCTCCTTCAGCGAGCAACGCCAGATAATGCTTGGTCTTGGCTTTGTGTAGCTTCGGAATCCACGCGTCCCACGGTTCTGGCGGTGGGTGAGAGCAATGTTGTTCAAAGAAAAAGCGCAACCGCTCTTTGCCTCCGCTGACTTGAAGCAAAGTCCCATATAACTCTTCCCCCCAGTTCCAAGCAAATCCTGCTTCGGCAAAGGCTCGGTTGAAAGCGACGCGGTGTCCGTCACGTTCGGTGTCGGCAAGCGTCCCATCTACGTCCCACAACACTGCTTGAAGTTTGCTCATGAAAGGTTCCTCTCGATTTGGGTTTTGTGCGGAAAGCTCTGATGCTCGGGAAGCAAAGAAGCGTCGAACAGTAGCAAAGTTTCTGTTGACGAGAAAGTCTACAAATGCCTGATCGTGTCCGTGGTTTGCTGTTGGTCAGTTGGGGGGTGCTGTTTTTGTCTCCGGACTCGCTGCTGGTGCGGCTGGGCGAGCAGCCTCCGGAGGTGACGCTGTTTTGGCGGGGCCTGTTGCAGGGGCTCGGGCTCTTGTTGATTACAGGCTGGCGCTTCGGCGTGGGGTGGTGGGAGCAGGTGAAGCAGACAGGCAGCGCGGGCGTGGTGTGTGTCTTCGGTTTTGTCGGAAGCTCTGTGTTTTTCGTGCTCGCCGTGCAGAACGCTATCGTGGGGCATGTGCTGGTGCTCTTGAACACGGCGCCAATGATGGCTGGGCTGCTGAGTTGGTGGATCTTAAAAGAGATTCCGAGCCGCTTGACGTGGGGGCTGATTGCCGTGAGCATCGTAGGTGCGACCTTGATTGTGCTGGATCATGGCGGGGACGTAAGCGTGGGGACGTCGAGTACGTTTGGTCTGCTGATGGCGTTGTGCACTGCGCTGGCGTCAGCGATCAATTTTTTGGGCGCTCGGGCGAAGGCCCCTTTGGATGTTACGCCGGTCTTGGTCTTTGGATGCTTTGGTTTGTCGTTAGGAGCGGCTCTGTTGGGGGGCGCGGTGATTCCCCCATGGGAGTCGTTTCGTTGGCTGGTTTTGCTGGGTGGCTTCTTTTTGCCGTTGGCATACGCCGGCATTCAGCTGGGCCCACGGTATTTGAGCGCGCCAGAGACCAGTTTGATCTTATTGTTAGAGACGGTGATTGGTTCGCTGTTGGTCTGGTTCTTTTTGAACGAAGTGCCAGGCCCACGAGGCGTTCTCGGTGGCAGCTTGATTGTGGGAAGTTTGATGGCCAAAGGCTGGTGGGAGTGGCGCCAGCAAGCGCAACGCAAACGAGTGTAAGTTGCATGTTACAAAAAGAGAAAGCAAATCTCTGATATTTCAAACGATTTCTGGAGAATCTGATGATTGATTTCTACTATTTTCCGACTCCCAACGGTCACAAGATTACCATTTTTTTGGAAGAGGCTAGGCTGCGTTATCGCATCCATGTGGTGGACATTTTGGAAGGTGATCAGTTCAAAGAAGATTTTTTGAAAATCTCTCCGAACAACAAGATGCCAGCGATCGTCGATCACGCACCTGAAGACGGAGAAGGGCCGCTAGCGCTCTTTGAATCGGGGGCCATTCTGCGCTATCTCGCCCAGAAGACAGAGAAGTATTACCCCGAAGATTTCCGCAAAGCGTGGGAAGCCGAGCAGTGGTTGATGTGGCAAATGGCGGGTTTTGGTCCAATGCTGGGACAGAATCATCACTTCAACACCTATGCGCCGGAGCGGATTCCTTACGCGCAAGAGCGATATACGAAGGAGACGGAGCGGCTGTATAAGGTGCTCAATGAGCGTCTGCGCCATCGTGAGTTTGTGATCGACGACTACTCCATTGTGGACATGGCGATCTATCCTTGGGCGCGAGGGTGGGAACGTCAGAAGGTCAACATCCAGCAGCTGCCGTATGTCGCGGACTATTTGAACATGGTCGGGAGTCGACCCGCCGTTGTGCGTGCTTATGAAATTGCAGAGGAATATCGCAAGGTTGACCCTAACAACATCAGCCCAGCAGAGTGGAAGAGGCTCTTTGGAAATGACGGCAAACCGAATGCATGAGATCCACTGGGAAGACTTCGCGAAAGTTGACCTCCGTGTGGGCACAATTGTCCGTGTGGAAGCGTTTCCAGCGGCGCGACGTCCTGCATGGAAGCTGTGGATCGACTTTGGAGAGGAGATTGGCGTGAAACCATCCAGCGCACAAATCACGGATCTGTATGATCGAGAGAGCCTGCAGGGGCGGCAGGTAGTGGCTGTGGTGAATGTTCCACCGAAGCAAATCGGTCCTTTTCGTTCAGAGTGCCTGGTCACGGGGTTCGCGCGGGCTGATGGCGCCGTCGTGCTGACTGTTCCAGATCAGGAAATCCCCAATGGAACCCGCTTATTTTGAGAGTGCTGTGTCGCCGTATGCTCTACTGTCGATCGCGATTGTTTTGGAAGTGTTTGCCACGAGCGCGCTGAGAGCCACAGAAGGGTTCACACGCCTTGGGCCGAGTGTTGGCGTCTTGCTTGGATATGGGATTTCGTTTTATTGCCTGAGTATTGTGACCCAACACATCGCTGTGGGCGTGACCTACGCGGTGTGGTCTGGGATGGGAATTGTGCTGGTTTCAGGGATTGGTTGGGTGTGGTATCAGCAGCCCCTTGATTGGGCGGCGCGCATCGGGATGCTGCTGATTATCGCGGGCGTGTTGGTGCTGTTTTTGTTGTCTGACTCCACGCATGGGAAGTCACAGCCGTAGCATCTGCCCATGCTGGAGCGTGATGAAGTTCTCTGGCGAAAGCTCGGCGCGCAACAGCTCAGAACGCAACAGCGCAGGCGGCTCGCGCAAGGGTTCATCGGTGAGATTGAGGAAGGTGCCCCAGTGCATACCGACGGAGAAGCGGCTGCTGACGTCTTGGTGAATGCGCACTGCCTCAGCGGGATTCACGTGCATGTCTTTCATGAACCAGCGAGGAGCATACGCGCCAATGGGCAACAGCGAGATGTCCATGTATTCAAAGCGCTCGCCAATGTCGGCAAAGTCCTTCGAATAGCCGGTGTCTCCAGCGAAGAAGAGCCGTTTGTTGGGAGCCTCGAGCACCCAGCCGGCCCAAAGAGTTTTGTTGGTGTCGAGCAGCGTGCGCTTGCTCCAGTGTTGCACGGGCACCGCGTGCATCTCCCAGTCTCCTACCGAATGACTCTCCCACCAGTCTAGTTCGACGACGTTGCGGTCGATGCCGATGTCTGCGAACCACGCTCTCAGCCCCAAAGGAACTAGGAACAGCGGTGGATTGTCTGGCTGCCGCTCAAAGATTGCTTTGACGCTGGGCCGATCCAGATGATCGTAGTGATTGTGAGAGATGACGACGACGTCGAGCGGCGGTAAATCGTCCAGGCTCATGGTGAGCTCGACCAGTCGATCAGGGCCCGCGAAGGTTACGGGAGAGGCGTAGCGCGTTAAATGCGGATCGGTGATTACGTTCAAGCCGCGATGTTGCCAGAGAAAGGTGGAGTGGCCGATCCATGTCAGCGTGGAGTCCTCGCGGTTGTTCTTCAGATATTCCACGTCGGGGCGCACCGTTTCAAAAGCGACGGGTTCTTGGGAAGTTCGCTCCCAACGCCACCGCATCAGTTTGTCAAAGCCCTTAGTCATGCGTTCCGGTGGCAGGTAGTTATTCTGGAAGGTGCCCGCTTGGGTGTGATGTGCCGGGCGAGTTCCGTCTTGGCGGGTGGGGCGAGGTTCCGTACACGACATGAGCAATAGTCCAAGCAAAAGGAGCAAAACGAAGGGCATGGGATCTCCGATGGCGTGTTGAATTAGCGCACAATATTAGGGAAGGCATCCATGCGCAGAGAGTCAAACCGTTGGGCGGCATAACGATAAGAGCCGAGGCAAGCGACCATGGCTGCGTTGTCAGTGCAGAGCCGTGGAGGGGGATACCACAGCTCAATGTCACGTTTCGCGGCTTCTTGGGTGAAAGATTCGCGTAAGAAGCGGCTCGCGGCGAGTCCTCCTGAAACGGAGAGGCGCTGTAATTTGTGGGCTTTGAGCGCTTGGAAGGTCTTGTGCTGGAGCACGCGCGCGATACTGCGGAAGAAGCAGGCGAGGACTTCGGGCTCTTCCTGTTGAGCGGCTTGGGGTTCTCTCTCACGAAAGCGTAACATCGCCGTTTTGAGGCCACTAAACGAGAAGTCATAGTCTGGCTCATGCAGGCGAGGGCTGGGAAACTCGTAGCGTTCTCCAGCATTTTCGACAGCGTAGCGATCCACAATGGGGCCGCCGGGCATGGGATGTCCGAACATCTTCGCGACTTTGTCGACGCACTCGCCGGCGGCGTCATCCACGCTGCGTCCGATGATGTCATAGTCAAAGTGATCCCGTGCGTGCATCAGCAAGGTGTGGCCTCCAGCGACGACGAGGTGCAAGATGGGGAACGTGAACGCGCGATCCGCGAGCACATTCGCATAGGGATGGGACTCCACATGATTCAAGCCGATCAAAGGAATGCGCAGCGAATAGGCGAGGGTCTTGGCGACCATGACCCCGACCAGCAGCGCTCCCAGCAAGCCGGGCAAGTTCGAGACGGCGATGTAATCTAGCTCGTGGAGCTCGACCTCGGCCTTGCGGCAGGCCTCTTCGATCAAGGCGTGGATGACCTCCAGGTGTTTGCGGGCTGCGCGTTCGGGCACAACGCCGCCAAATTCCGCGTGGTCTTTATATTGAGAGAGGGTGAGGTTGGCCAAAATCTCATGGTGGCCGCGCACAATGGCGATCGAGGTGTCGTCGAAGGTCGTGTCAATGCCCAGACCGAGCGGTGCTTTCATGGAGCGTGATGATCAGGAGATGCGAAGAAGAGAGCGCCTGTGTAAGGTGTCACTTGTGGTGTGCATGTAACTTACAGCAGGACGTGAATGTCATAGAAGGCGTGGGTGTAGGCGGTGACCGCAAAGCCTCTCACAAAGTAAAGCACAGTGAACACGAGTCCGGCAACCCAGCGGAACATAAAGCTGTCGAGTTCAAAGGGCTCGCCCATGTTGCCAACATAGTGAGCGAGAGCAAAAAAGAAAGAGGCGCTGCTGATGGCGACTACGGCGGTCACGACAGTGCTGCGCAACACGGGAAGCAGCGCCGCAAAGAGCAGGTTCAAGAGCACCACGCGGAACACAAACTCTTCAAACAAACCGGCTCCAATCGACAGCGCGAGCTTTTGCAAGGTTCCCTGTCCGGCAAGGGCAGAGAGCCAAACATATTGCAGCAGCAGGTTCACCAGCATGCCAAGTACGAGGCTGTAAGCGAAGGACTCGAGCAAGATGAATACGCCGTGCATTGGCCGAAAGTGCGCTTCTGGATTGCGGGTCTTGATCCACACGAGGGCGCCGATCACGAGACCAATCATCACAAAGGTGACGTGCTGTGAGTTGATCTCAAACGCACGCAAAATGTAACGTAACCACACGTCCGCGGCGTTGCGCACTTGCCAGTAGGATGTGCTCGTCATCGCGAGCAGAATCTCGTAGCTGATGAGCAGGGGGAGCGCCATGACCACAGAAACGAAAGGCGTGCGTGACGCTTCCCAATAGGATGTGTTCATGGGGCTTAGATGCGGGTGATCTGGATGGAATCAACGAAGTTGAGGTTGCGCAGCTGGAAGGCGCGGTCTTCGGCTTGCTCTTTGGAAGCTTTGCCTACGCGCACTCGATACAACACGCTGTTGTCAGGGTTGATGTGGGTGTGGATGTAAGCGTCTGGAAAGCCGCGATCGCGCAACATATTCAGCATATCTTCCGCGTTTTTGCGCAGTTTGGAAGAGAACACTTGAACCGTGTAATTCGTCGAAGGCTCTTGCGCTGGACGCGCCATGTTCTCGGCAGGTTCGGATGTGACATACGTTCCCTCGGTAGCTGACGCGGCGTCCTCCGCAGCTTCTTCTTCTTCGGCCTCGCGCGTGTACACATCGGATGGGCGCGGCTCGGCAGCGCTACTTGCCGCGGATTGCAGCTGTGAGGTGCGCTCTTTTAAGCGCTCAAAGCCGGGCAGCCGAATCTCGACTTCCTCAGGGCCGTCTTCTGACATGCTGAAGAACTCCAACTCTTCTTTAGTCAAGTCTGGGGCCTGAGGGACATCGGCACGTGGGGGCGGGGTTTGCGAGAAGTCCACCTGCCGCATGCTCTGGCCTGTAATCATTCCCATGTAAAAGCTCACAAGCAGGCTGACCCCGCCCAAGATGGTGAGAGCGAGAGCTGCGGGGATAGAAAGTTGAACGCGATAGGCTTTTCGAGAAGACATGACGGTTCCATTATGAGGGCATCCAGCGTCCTCTGAGGGTCGGATGGGAAAGTTCTTGATGGAGCATTTGCAGAAAATCCTCTCGCGACATCTCTTCAGCTCCCATGCTCAAGAGATGCGGAGTGGTCACTTGACAGTCAATAAAGCGAATTCCGTTTTCTGCGGCAAAGCGGCAGAGCGCGACGAGCGCCACCTTGGAGGCGTCATTTTGTTTGCTAAACATCGACTCGCCGAAGAAGCAGTGGCCTAATGACACGCCATAGAGTCCGCCCACTAGCTCCCCGTTAGACCACGCTTCGACAGAGTGTGCATACCCCTCGGCGTGGAGATCGGTGTAAGCCCGCCGCATCTGAGAAGTGATCCACGTCCCGTCTTGAAAGCGAGTGGCGCCGCATTGATAGATGACCTCTTCAAAGTTAGAGTCAAAGCGGATTTCAAACAACTCTTTCTTGATGACTTTGCTCAAGCTCCGCCGGACGTTCACTTTCTCTGGAAACAAGACCAAGCGCGGGTCTGGACTCCACCACAGGATGGGTTGCCCGTCCTCATACCAAGGAAAGATTCCCATGCTATATGCAGCCAACAGCCGTTCATTCGACAAGTCTCCCCCAATGGCGAGCAGGCCGCTGCGGTCAGCTTCTGCGGGGGAGGGAAAGGCAAGCGAACGAGGGTGCAGATGAAAGATGGGCATAGTTCTCTGCAGGCGCAAAAAGCGTGGCAAACATCAAAGGGCGTCGAAGCTCCCTGCTGGGGAATATTGGGCGCAGGCGCCATGGGGTGGCTGTGGACGCTGTTTCTGAAACGATCCGGGACACAAACCCTGCTGTTGCACCGAGGATCCGAGACTCAACGAAGCTGTCAACTGGAGCAGGGAAAAAGTACAACTATATGCAACACTCCTTCCGCAAAGGCAAGCGAAGCAACTCTCCCTCCCCTGCAGGCTCTGCTGGTCACCACGAAAGCCTTCGCCGTGAAGACGGCCTTATTGCCGTTGCGCGAACAGTTACAATCCCAGCGATGCCCCATCATTTTAGCACAGAACGGCATGGGCCTTTTTGAAGAAGTGCGAGAGTGCTTCCCCGATCAACCGCTCTTGCTGCTCTCTACCAGCAACGGCGCCTATCGCGTGGCGCCTGAGCGAGTGCGGCACACAGGGACTGGAAACAGCTACCTTGGCTGCTTGGATGACTCGGTCTCGGCAGAAGCCCGCGTGCAACTCGTGGAGACGTTGCAACGCACGGAAGCGCCTGTGATTTGGGAGCCCAAAATGGCGAGACGTCTATGGGAGAAGCTGGTGGTCAACTGTGCGATCAACTCCCTGACCGCTCTGTGGAATTGCCGGAATGGCGACCTGTTGCAGCTGCCCCCAGCCGAGCGCTTGATGAACGCGATTGCGACGGAGGCGACGGAGGTCATGGCAGCGGCGCTCGCAGAGACCGTCTCTCTTCCGGAGCTGCTCCAGCGCACACGGGATGTCGCGGAAAAAACCAGTGCGAATTACTCGTCGATGTGCGAGGATCGCCACTTTGGCAAACCTACAGAAGTTGAATATATTCAGGGGTTTGTTGCGCGACAGGCCGCTCAATATGGCATACCCACACCGACTCTTTCTACCATTGTCGAGCTGTTGCGTGTTCCTCATTTTCATAGACCCACAACACAAGCAAAGGAGGAGTCATGAGCACCGGTTATTACACCGATCCGATTTACCTTCAACACGACACGGGTGAACACCCAGAGCGCGCCGCCCGCCTTGAAGCGATTGATCGACATTTGAGCTACAGCGGCTTGATGCACTCTTTGGAAGTGAAGTCTGCCCGCCGCGCCGAGATTCGCGAAATTGAAGCGCTGCACACCGCAGAGCATGTTCGTCACCTAGAAGAAGTCTCCAAATCGGGGCAGACCATGCTCGATACGCCGGACTGTGTGGTGTCAGCCCAAACCTATGACGCGGCCTTGTGCGCCGTTGGCGCCGTGTTAGACAGCGTTGTAGAAGTCGCCGAGCGCCGGCTAGACAACGCATTCTGCGCCGTACGACCTCCCGGTCATCATGCAGAACGCAACCGAGCGATGGGCTTCTGCTTCTTCAATAATGTTGCGCTCGGCGCAGAGTTCTTACGGAAAAATTTTGGCTACCAACGCATCCTGATTTTTGACTTTGACGTGCATCACGGCAATGGAACCCAGCACTTGTTTGAAGAGAGCAATGAGGTGCTCTACGCCAGCACGCACCAAGACCCCCGCACGTGCTATCCAGGCACCGGCCTTGCCGACGAAACCGGCTTGGGCCAAGGACGAGGCTACACTTTAAATGTGCCGCTGGACCCGGGCACGAATGACGAGACGTATCTGATCCATTTTCGCGAGAAAGTGCTCCCTCAATTTGAAGAGTTTCAACCCGACTTTGTCCTCCTCTCCGCAGGCTTTGATGCCCACATCCGCGACCCGCTTGCGTCCTTGCGTTTGACAGAGACCGCATACCGAGAGATCACCAGAGCCATGCGAGAGCTGGCAGAAAAGCATGCGGGAGGGCGCTTGGTGAGCCTATTGGAAGGGGGCTATGATTTAGACGCTTTAGCCTCAAGCGTCGAAGCGCATATTGAGGAGCTGCGCAACTGATGGATCTCTCAGACTTTGACAAACTCAACATCAACTGGTTTCCGGGCCACATGCTCAAGGCGCGGAAGCAAGTCGCAGCTCAGATCCGCCGAGTGGACGTCGTCTTGGAGCTGCGCGACGCGCGGCTGCCTCGCACCTCGCTCAACCGCGATTTGAATACGATGCTCCAAAATAAGCCAAGCGTTGTGCTCTTTAACAAAGCGGGGCTCGCTGACGATGAGAGTGTCCGAGCGTGGCAGCAGCACCTCAAGGAGCAGATGCGGGAGCCGTTTTTGTTCATTGACGTCAAGCAAAAGCGCAATTTGCAGCGCATCCTGCCCTTGGCGCGAGAGCTGGTGAAGGCGAAGTGGGAGGGATATCGCAAGCGAGGCATTCGCCCTCCGGCCCTGCGCTTGATGATTGTCGGCGTCCCGAATGTGGGCAAATCCAGTTTGATCAATGCGATGGTGAAGCGAAGCGCCGCACGCACCGGCCCAACTCCGGGAGTCACGCGCCATCAAGAGTGGATTTTGTTGGGCAATAACGCCGAGCTGTTAGACACTCCGGGAATTCTTTTCCCGAAAATTGACACGACTGCTGCGGGCATGAACCTGACGCTGATTGGCGCAATTAAAGATGATGTCGTCGGCGTGGAACATCTCAGTCGTTATTTGATGTTGCTGGGGCAAAAGCACTTCTCCCAAGCGCTCACCGCGCAATACAAACTTGAAGACGCAGAGAGTCTTTCTCCGGAGAGTTTGTTAGCCGCCATCGCGACACGGCGGGGCCTATTGCGAACAGGCGGGTTGATCGATTGGCGTCGTGTGGGAGAGCTCGTGTTGCGCGACTTTCGGGAGGGAAAATTTGGCGCCATCATGTTGGATAGCCCCCCGCTCAGTCTATCAAAGGCATCACGCCGTTCGGCTTCAACACCTGCCGCTGAAACCAATTTGTCGTCTGCTCTGCTTGAAGATGCAGTGTCCCCGTCAAATCAGGAGACTGCGCACAAACCAGACTCCCCTTCCAATACACCTGAGCTATCTGCCACTGCAGGCAATCAGGCCCCTCCGCCAAAATAAAGCCACTGAAACCCACGGAAGTGTCCCCCGTTTGAGACTGCAACGTCAGGCGACCCGTCGTCCGGAGATGTAACGAGACCGCCGCGGTAGGAAATGCGGAGGCCGTAGGCAAATGAAGCCGGAGGTCGCCGTTGACTCGCAGCGCTACTGGAGCCGCGAGAGAGATGTTGTCGGCTGCGGTTTGTAGCAAATTGGGGTTCCAAATCATGGTCTGCGAGCCGTCGAGTTCCACTGTGTATGTTGGTTCTTGAATAGCGTCGTCGAGCCAGATCCAGCGCTCTAAGCTCGCCTCGACCAGTTGCTGCTCGGCCAAGTTGGCCCAATGAAGACTGGGGAACCGCGCAGGGAGACCGGCCGTCAGATGAAAGGCTAGAGAAGTCAGCGGACGAGATTCATGGCGCAGCAAAACTTCAAAAGGCAGATTGGTCGAGCCGTCGGGTTGATAATGCAGGCGCAATTGCAACCAGCCCTCGGAGTGAGGCTGCGTATGAACCGCCCAATTGGGAAAGTCAGCGGCCGGAGGCAAGGAAAGCTCGGCGCTGTGGAGAGTCGCCCACGTTTGCCCACGTAGTTGTTGCAGAGAGACAACGGCGATGGCTTGCAGCTCGGAATAGAGAGTGAGGCGTTCGAGCAGAAGGTTGGTGTGGGACGAAGTCCGTAAACTTTGTACGAACCAGCGCGCAGCGAGCGCAGACAAGAAGACCGTCAGAAGCAACGTGAGCAACAGCACGAAGCCTGATCGACTGCGCATAGAAGGTCAGCGGGTTTCAGCGAAGAGATCGATTTGTGTTCCATGCTCATCTTCATGGAACGGCAAAAGTAACTGCTCTAAGGAAGGGCGAGACAAGCGCTCAAAACCACGGGCGAGGAACTGACGATGCAGCTGGTCAATTTGCGAGTGGAGGGTCTGTGTGCAGTCAAACCAATGTTCTTGTTGTTGGGGGGAGCCTCCCATGTGTCCCTTTTGAATGCGCAAGCGCCACTGTTCACAGCCCTCTCGAACCCACTGTCCCCAAGCGACGCGGCAGTAGCGCCGTTTGCCAGAGCTGGAGCGTTGTTCGTAGTAAAGAAACATACGGCTGAGAGAAGAGGTTAGTGAGCAGCGCGCCATTTTTGAGAGCGCAGCCAAAGAAAAAGGCGGATAAGTTCAGCACATAACAAGGGAACAAACAAAAATAATGCCTGAAGCGAGTCGGATTTCTCGTTGAGAAACAGGTGAACGGCCACAAATAGCGCGGCGACATAAGCGACGCGGTGCAGCTTCTTCCACCGCTTGCCTCCCAAACGCCGCATCGCCGCGTTGTTGCTTGTCAACGCCAACAGGAGCAGCAGCAGAAACGCAATGAACCCAGTGAGTAGATACGTCCTTTGGAGGTCTTTTAGCAGGATTTCCGCGTCAAGATTGTCAAGGATGTGCACGGTGAAGTGCAAAAAAGCGTAGAAAAAGACGGCGATGCCTAGACCGCGACGATATTTAGGGAGTCTTTTCAGCCACTGCAAACCACGAAGATCTCCAAACCACTGTCGCAAAGGCGTAATCCACAGCGTAAGCACCAAGCCATAAGCAGCCCAATCACCAGTTTGATGGTAAAGATACTCGACAGGATTCGCCGTCGCCGTGACCTGCGTCGCGATCCAAATCAGAGGTAAGGAATAGAGCAACCAAGGTAAAATTCGCTGCAAGAGGAGCATAAAATTGTTTAGTTACGAATTTAAAGGCGTCTAACAAAAATGCCTTGCGAAATTTTTCGGAGAATCTTGTCAAACTGCTTGACACGGGCTGTACCACTCGCTACTTTTCTGTGCACGTAACAACTATACAGTTGCACTAGGGAGGAGTGAATGGCCCAAAACGCAATCAAGCGCAGCGGGCCATACATGTTTAGGAGCGGCGACGAGCATTTCTCCGCACCACCCCGGATCAAAGCTTCCCTCCCGCACACGCCCCAGACTCATCCAATCCCCTCCGACGACGCCTAGACTCTCCCCGAAAATCGTCTCTCCGGCGCCCCCTCCCTCTCCAAACCATGCTAGCGTCCTCTCCGAAAAGTTGCACTAGCTGTGCTGCGAGCAGAGCCAACATGAGGAGCACCTCGTCTCCCCAACGCGTGTCTTCAGAACAGGAGCCTTTCAAGTAAAAAGTGACGATACGTTTGTGAAGCTTCCTCACCGGTTCACGCAGAGAGTCGACGGATTTTTTCAATCTAAATTTGACAGCACACGAGCCCGCTGATTCTCGCAGATTTCACGGCACAATAAAGATCAATGTGGCAAATTTAAGATGGATTTTTTTGTTCTGAATTTTCAGGAAAATGGTAGAAAATAAAGCTGAATTTGTCAGGTTTATTATTGGATTTTCTTCTTTGAAAATCATCAGTAAACTCCATTGACTAAAGTTCTTGACAACTAGGTCTGTAATCAGGATACTCCCGCATCATTCATGGAACAATAGGTGATCAGATGTCGGCTGATTCGGCACTTCGCCGCGAATCCTAAACAACGGGCCAACAGGGCACAAACAGGAGTGGAACATGGCAAAACAAACTTACGATGCAGGCGTAAAAGAGTACCGCGACATGTACTGGACGCCGGACTACGTCCCACTAGACACGGATCTGCTCGCTTGTTTCAAGTGTACGGGGCAGGCCGGCGTGCCCCGAGAAGAAGTCGCTGCCGCTGTGGCCGCAGAGTCCTCCACAGGCACATGGAGCACAGTCTGGTCAGAGCTGCTGACAGATCTCGAATACTACAAAGGTCGGGCTTATCGTATTGAAGATGTTCCCGGAGATAACGAGTCGTTTTACGCATTCGTAGCATACCCCATTGATCTCTTCGAAGAGGGCTCGGTTGTGAACGTGCTCACCTCTTTAGTTGGGAACGTGTTTGGATTTAAAGCGCTGCGTCATTTGCGTTTAGAAGATATTCGTTTTCCCATCGCCTACATCAAAACTTGTGGGGGCCCACCGGCGGGTATTCAACTCGAGAGAGACCGCTTGAATAAGTATGGGCGCCCCATGCTCGGCGCGACGATTAAACCCAAGCTGGGGCTCTCGGCAAAGAATTATGGCCGTGCGGTTTATGAGTGTCTCCGCGGCGGCTTAGATATGACAAAGGACGATGAAAACGTGAACTCGCAGCCGTTTATGCGCTGGAGAGATCGCTTTGAATTTGTGGGAGAAGCCATCCAAAAAGCGCAACAAGAAACGGGTGAGCGCAAAGGTCATTACCTGAACGTGACGGCGGCAACTCCTGAGGAGATGTATAAGCGCGCGGAGTTCGCGAAAGAGGTGGGCTCGCCCATCATCATGCACGACTTCCTCACGGGGGGCTTCACGGCCAACACAGGTCTGGCGAACTGGTGTCGAGAGAACAGCATGCTCCTGCACATCCATCGCGCGATGCACGCTGTGATTGACCGCCATCCCAAGCATGGGATTCACTTCCGCGTGCTGGCCAAATGTCTGCGCCTCTCCGGTGGCGACCACCTCCACACCGGCACCGTGGTTGGGAAGTTGGAAGGCGACCGTCAATCTACCCTTGGTTATGTAGATCAGCTGCGTGAATCATTTGTCCCAGAAGATCGCTCCCGCGGTGTCTTCTTTGACCAAGATTGGGGTTCGCTGCCAGGGGTGTTTGCGGTGGCCTCTGGTGGAATCCACGTGTGGCACATGCCGGCTCTGGTCACCATTTTTGGGGACGATTCCATGTTGCAGTTTGGCGGCGGAACCCAAGGGCACCCTTGGGGGAACGCAGCTGGGGCAGCCGCGAATCGCGTCGCTCTGGAAGCTAGCGTGAAAGCACGCAACGAGGGGCGTGAAATTGAGAAAGAAGCTCGCGACATCTTGACAGAAGCTGCCCGCCATAGCCCCGAACTCGCCATCGCAATGGAGGTGTGGAAAGAAATTAAGTTTGAATTTGATACTGTGGACAAGCTGGACGTCTCTTAATTCGTAGCCGTTCAACATCACCAACCATCCTGTAAAGAGGACACTGCTATGTCGATGAGTCACCAAATGGGCGATTTCCAAACCGCCCAAACGCTAGAGACCTTTGGTTTTCTGCCCAAATTCACGCAAGAAGAAATCTACGACCAGATCGCCTATCTCATCTCACAAGGCTGGACTCCAGCGATTGAACACGAGCACCCGGCGCGTTCCACTAACCACTATTGGACGATGTGGAAGCTGCCGTTTTTCGGTGAGCAGAATCTCGACAATGTCATGAATGAGCTAGAAGCCTGCCGACGAGCATACCCTGATCACCATGTGCGCTTGCTGGGCTACGATAACTATACCCAAAGCCAAGGGCTGGCTTTTGTCGTCTTTGAAGGCCGGGTGTAAGAGCAGGTCAGGATGTTGAAACAGGGCTTTTGTGTGAGGATTTTCAAAGATAATGGGGAGTTCTAATGAGACAAAGCGATAGCGCAATGAGCGGTCGAACGTTGGCAAGGCAGAGACGCAGAGCCTTGTCGGCTTCAGGCAAAACCTCAGCGATGACCCAAGCGAGTGGCGCTGCAGCCACGGCTTCCGTTCCAGCAGTCAAACGCTCGGCGGAGAGGAAGGCGCAGTCTGGTCGTGAGGCCTCATTAGCCCGCAGGAGAGCTTTGTCTAGCCACGGTAAAGTTGCGGAGACAAGCGGTGATCAGAGTCGCGCCGCGGCACGTCAACAAGCCGACGCAGCTGAACAGAACGCGGCCTCGGCTGACACATCCCCATCGTATGAAAGTTCAAGGGCCGCGCCTCGTGCCCGTCGTCCTCAGCACACACACACGAGCGCCGATTATGCGACGGCAGCGCGCCGCGCCTCTCGGGAGCGCCGCAGAGCTCTCTCTAGCAAAGGGAAGGTGGCAGACCGCAGCACAGACCGAACGAAAGCCAGCTCCGGAAAGTCTGCGCCCTCTGCTCCCATCGGCGGCTCGACCCACCCGCCCGAAACACCGGAATGTAGCTGCCAAAAAGACAACACACGGTCGGCGCCTCAACAGGCAGAGGTTGTGTCAACTTCGCGTGCCAACACCTCGACACGCCCACGGAGCAAAGCCCGACCCAAAAATGTGCACACCGCGAGCTCAGGCCGGTCAGTCGCATTGGCTCGCCGAAGAGCCCAGTCCACTCGCGGAAAAGCCGGAATCAGCGCTTCAGGAATGTCAACGGCCCAGACCGCAAGAGCGCAAAACCCGCAGTTGACGAGCCGCGAATTAGCGAAAGCCATACGGGAACAAAACAGCCGCCGCGGCAAGGCCGGCCAAAAGAAATCCGAGCCAGCAGGACGCCAGCGCAGCGCAAAGCAACGGAACGCCGCCGCGAGTGACGCCAGCTGGAAAGTCGGCGCCAGCGAAACCGCGCGAGGTCAAACGTTAACGGGCACGATGATAGACCGGACGAACGCCACAACCGGTAATGACCAAAGCACCTGTCGCCACATCACGGGAACAGAGTACATGGGCGCAGAAATCTTTCGGGACTTTTGCCAGACCGAGCCTCCGATGACTCCAATGAGAGGGACCACGACTACAACAAGCCGTGGAAACAGCGTGTCAGGAAACCGAGTCGGAAGAAGCCAAAAGTTGACGGGCAACGAAGCTGGAACCTGCAAGAAGGTCACAGGGTCGGAGTACCTCTCTGCTGAAGAACACCAAGAATATTGCGGCACGAAAGGTTCGGCAACTCCCGCCAAGGTCACCTCCAGCCACACGGCGAAAGGCGAGAGGGTGACGGGCAACCCAGAAGCTCGCTCTCAACGAGCTACAGGAGCCGAAGTCGGCAGCAACCGCTTGCTCACAGGCACGCAATACATGTCTGCTAGCGAACCGGAGTCAAGAGCCCCCGCCAAGGTCGGCAGCAGCCAGACGCTGAGAGGCGGAAATGTGACCGGCTCCATGGTGGGGCGGTCTGCCAAAATGACGGGCGACGAACAAGGTGGGTGCCAGCGAGTTACTGGGGACGACTACCTCGGCCAAGAGCACTTCCAAGTCTTTTGCAAGACTCAGCTTGAGGCCAATGACCAGAAAGTTGGAGCGTCCCAAACCTTCAATGACCGGCAAGTGACCGGCACCATGACGGGCCGTGGTGCTCAAGTGACCGGGGACGAACCAGGGACTTGTAAAACGGTTACAGGCACGCCCTACGCTGGGGTTGAGCAATACGATAACTTCTGCTCCCCGATGGAAAAGCAACTTCAGACGCAGCGCACCCAAGCCCCAAGAACACCTAGTGAGGCCGCGCCTTCAACAGCTGCTCAAATCGCCCCTGCTCGCAAGAGGATCGGCGCTGACCAAGACGCTTTGGAGGCCGTGAGCGGGACTTCATCTCCGCGCGACGAACAGCAGAAACTAGCGTGCGCCGCAGAGCCTGCCACACCAGAGAGCCCAGATTTTCCGCAAATGTTGAACTCACGTCCGCCATTGGAAGGAGCACCCACAGCCAACAGCAGTGACCGTGTCCCCACGGCAATGGTGACGGGTTCCAGCTATGGACAGGGAAAGATCACGGGGCCTTTTGGCATGGCTACAGACAAAGTGACTGGGACTGATGAAGCGAGATTTGGCCACCAGAACACCACTTCCCCTGCCAGCGCAGCTCCTACCGAAAGAGAAAGCTCGTCTGGCACAACCTCGGCTCCCAAAATCACAGGGGAGGGCATGGCTGCAGGCGGCAGAATCACAGGAGATGACTGGGAACGCGGAGAGCGCGTGACGGGTACGGAAGGCCGCTCCGTGCTCAGCCGAAATCCCACACGGCGTGGAGGGCCAATGTCGGCAATGGCGCCAACGCAGATGAGCAATCGTAACGCTGAAATTGAGCAACCCGTGAGCAAGGTGACGGGCAGCAGTGGCAACACCGCGAAAGGTGCCTTGGTCACTTACTCCGGCGGCGCTCGCGGCTAATTTTTGAGTCTATGGCAAAAGAGATATCTCCTTGAATCGTAAATCTCGTCACAAGCGACTCGTTCCTCAGCAGCAAGTGAACGTGAGTCCTGCGCCGTTACGTCGACCAGGAGTGGTTCTAGCGGAAGCAAACCCTGCGCACGATTTGGCGTCAGCCCGAAACCACGCGCTGGTGGATCTTGAGGCGAATCGCCGGTTGTTCGCTTACGAAGAGAAAGTGAAGAGCGCGTTTGACAACGTGATTCCTGCGCTGAAGAAGATCTCTGTCATTCGTCATGATGGCGATTTTGAAAGGCAGGCCCAACGGATTGCCGAAGCAGAGCTGGGGTTTCGGCTCCCAGATTGGATTCTGGAAAACGTGTGGGTGAGTAAGCTAGATATGCAGCAGCTGTTCGCGTGGTCTATTTTTGAGACTTATCACCACTTTGCGAACCAATTTTATCGGGAGCAGCCATTGCAGGCCGCTGACGATCATGAGTTCGAAGAGTTTGTGAGATTCTGCGGATTTCATGCGGTTGACATCACTCCTTGTGCAGACGGTCGCTTAGCTCATCTCATCAGTTATGTTTTGCGGTTACCGGATCAGTATGTGCGACGTAAGTCTTACGCTGGCGCTTTGTTTGACATTGAAAAAAATACGCAAAAGTGGGTGGAGGTTGAAATGTTGCGTCTCCGCAAAGCGCAACAAGATCCTACGCCAGAATCAACTAGATACTTAAAAGGGATCGCGTACCACTTCAGTTCCCGTGACCCCGAACATGAAGGTTGTGCTGCGCACGGTTCAGACACTTTAAAAGCAGCGCAAGCAGGGCTCAATCGTTTGCTTAGTTTTCAAGAAGCTGTGGAGAACAGCTTTGGCCGAGGCGCCTCGATTGACTTGCTGTTGATGGGGCTAGATACCGACACAGACGCGATTCGGATTCATTTACCTGACGCCCAAGGTGACTTGTCGTTGCAACGCTTTGTGGACTGTATGGAACTATACGAAGCCACACAGGAGCTGTCGTTTCATCAAGCAGAACATCACCTGAAAAATGTGATTCTCGAAGTTTCACCAGAAATCGGGGATGGGATGCTCCGTTTCGTAAGTTACTTGATATTTAATAATTTTGATCAGATTGACTATGTAAGATCGTATCATGGTCATTATTACTCCGATATTGGTCACGCGGAGCGCTTCATTGGCGCGGGGGTTGGATTCAAAGAAATTCAGCTGCGGAACCTAATGTACTTTTCATATTTGAGTACGGTAGAAGAGGCGGCACAAGACTTAGATGTTGGGATTAAGATTTTCACTCATCTCAATCTCTCCAAGAGTTTACCGATCCCTGTGGTAGTGCGCTTTGACTATCATGGCCATGTGCCTGGGGCGAGAGACCGTGCAGTGGAGAAATGTCAACGAGTGGTTGCCGCAATCAATAGTCGTTATGCCGAACTCGCTCATACAGGGAAGCTACATACGCTCGAGGTCGTTAGAGATTGTCGGAGTAATGCGCCGCTAGAGATCCTGAATTGCAGTATCCGAGGTGGTGTCGAAGTAGGGAATTACGAATGAAAATCTGCCAAGTTGAGAAACAGTTAGTATCGACCAATCGCATCGCTAGTTTTGAGCACAAACATCTCCTAGTTGTCAGAGATGGATCGACCCAACTTGTCGCTGTAGACGCAGTTGGGTGTAGAGTAGGAGATTGGGTGATTTGTGTGGGGAGCTCAGCGGCGAGAGAGGCGGCTGGTAGCAAAGAATATCCAAGTGATTTAACGATCGTCGGTATTATCGATCACTGGCCTCCTGAAGAGGAAAAGAGCGAACCAACGGGTTAATTATGGAAATCTTTCAAGTGGAGAGATCACTCTTTTGTACCTGTCGCATTGACGGCCTGAAACAGATCAGCTTGCGTGTCCTTCGAGATAGCCGAGGACGGCGACAAGTCGCTGTGGATCCTGTGGGGGTCCGTCAGGGGAATTGGGTCTTTACTGTCAATGGTTCCGCAGCGCGTTATGCCGCAGGAGATTTCAAAATTTTAACCGACTTAACTATCGGTGGTATTATCGATAATTGGGAAACCTGAGAATCTTGTTCAGGTAGTTGATTTTAATATTACTCATTGTGTTAATCAGGAGGTTTGAATGGCAACAGAAAGCTATGGAATTGCGTTAGGGATGATCGAGACGCGCGGACTTGTGCCGGCAATTGAAGCCGCAGATGCAATGACAAAAGCCGCCGAGGTGCGTTTGATTGGTCGTGAATTTGTCGGTGGGGGGTATGTGACTGTCCTCGTTCGCGGGGAAACCGGCGCTGTAAACGCTGCTGTGCGCGCAGGAGCAGACGCTTGTGAACGAGTGGGAGATGGGTTGGTCGCGGCTCATATTATCGCTCGCCCACACCGCGAAGTGGAGCCCGTCCTTGGCAATAAGTAATTCTTACTTGTGACGCTGACGAACTGAATTTTATCAATTTCGAAAAAGAGAGAATACCATGTCGAATGAATACGGAATCGCGCTGGGAATGATTGAGACACGCGGATTAGTCCCCGCAATTGAAGCCGCAGATGCGATGACAAAAGCTGCCGAGGTACGCTTGATTGGTCGTGAGTTTGTCGGTGGGGGATATGTGACCGTTCTAGTCCGTGGGGAAACCGGCGCCGTAAACGCCGCTGTGCGCGCAGGGGCAGACGCTTGTGAGCGGGTTGGAGATGGTTTAGTAGCCGCGCACATTATCGCCCGCCCACACCGTGAAGTAGAACCTGTCTTGCCGACAAGTGAAATCAGTTCCTCTAAGGTCTCTTGATTTGTTTCTGAACGGTAGAGTGAGGTTAGAGTGATGATTTCTGCTCATACAGATGCCCTTGTTTTAGGGTATCTAGGCCGAGCCTTAAGTCTGGCATTCTCTGCCGTTCAGTTATACACCACTCATGCTCAATTAGTCGCATACTGGGGGTTTCGCAAAGAAGCGGACGACTTCTCCACCATCGTGCAAACTGAGATCAAGCACACCGAGCGCATTACTGCTCGGATGATCTCTCTGGGGGTGGCGCCAAACGCATCACAATTGCGGACGGTTCCATTAGGAGAAAGTCTTACAGCGCTGATGAAGCTTGGCATACAACTTCAACAAGAACAGGTGGGCTTCTATGCGGAAGCAGAGAGTTATTGTCACAAACAAAACTTTGAAAATGACAGAATTTTCTTTGCTCAAATTTTGGAAGAAAAACAGCGTGATCTCCAAGAGTTGGAGACCTGGTTTCACTCACTGCGTCCTGTAAAGTCCAAGCAACAGACTGGAAAGTCTCGCCGAAGTTTCGAGTGATTTTTCGCCACACTACGAGGATTTGTGATGAATTCTTGGAAGGAACGTAAGCGGCCAAACCGATTGGAAGGACGCTACGAATTTTCAAACTATGAGAGCTTACGAGACTTCTTAGACCGAGCTGCTGAAATCTCAGAGGCAGAGGGCTTTTACCCAGATCTTGGATTTGGAAAAGACTATGTGAATGTGACCATTCACGCCGAACAACCCGACTCAGAATTGAACGAACAGCAACGAGAATTTGCGAACAAGCTAGACCAATTATTTGCCGCAAACTAGACGTACATTCCGTTGAATAATTTCCTTGTAAAGATGGGCGCCCGATGAATACGCAAGAGAAAGCCACGCCAGAAGAATCACCGGTTGAAAATCAGAAAACCGCCGCGACTACTGCGTTAAAGTCTTCTGCTACCGAAGCAAGAGCGACAGACTCCGGTGTAGGAACTGTGGTCTCAACTAGCCAGCCCGCGACAGGAGAGGGTGAGCCAGCAAAGAAGACGCTGACAGGCGCTTTTCCGCGTCGTCCTCGTGTATGGCCAGATTAAAGTAAACTACAAAAGACTGCGAAAGTAACGCCCCCAGCCTGCTAACAGAAGCCAGATTTTGGCTGCCCTCCATAAAACTTGGATTGCCTCGATCCACTTGTTTCGATGATGTCGTCTCGCTAGAGTGTCGCGCCTGTGTAGTCCTCATATCGAGGGGCACGTACTTGTAGTTTTCGGGTTTTCTCCAGCATTCGATAAGTAGAGCGGTTGTTGTTGAATCGCAAAGTTTGATGAAGCGGAACCCAGATAACTTGATGCGACTCGTCATTGCCGGGTACAGGCAAACTCGGATCAATTTCCACCAAAAATCGAATATCAAAATGCTCATGACGCGCATCGTCGGGGGTGGGTTCGATGGTGTGAATGTCCACATCAAATAAGGCGTCACTTATGAGGCGAATGGAGTCTTGTGGCAGCCCGGTCTCTTCCGAAGTTTCTTTCAAAGCGACCTTCACAATGTCGGCATCTCCATCGGCGTGACCTCCAGGCTGGAACCATTGACCTAGCTTTTTATGGTGCAACAAAAGCACATGCTGTCGATCTGGGCTGACAACCCAAGCAGAGCCCGTGACATGACCGATGTGAAGCTCTCGATCAAAACAATCTTCATGCTGCTGGACAAAAGCGAGTGCCCGCGCCACATACGCAGCCTCGTCCATAAAGCGAGTGTGATAGTCGCTGAGTAAGCTTAATAATTGAAGCCGATGCATAGCGATTAAGTCCCTGATGGATTGTTGACTGCTACAGTTGCTGCTTGCGCGGCCTCATCAATAGCACCTTCTCTCCCTGCTAAAATAAGTCGTCCAAAGGCTCCTACCGCTCTGACGTCAATCAAAGAAATATCAGCTGCTTTTTCCGCTTGGTTTGCCGCATATACAATATATCCAGCAGGCTCTGTTTCTAAAATAAACATGCTCTGGCCGGGTAAGATCATATTTCCCCGTCGATCTTGACGATTAATGAGCACAGTATGATCTGGGGTCATACCTCGGATCGTTTCTTTCCATGCAATCTTGCACGCCTGACGATCGGACTGTGTGGCTCCCATCGCAGAAAGAATGGCTCGCCCTGCCTCCACGACATCGCTTTGATCTCGCTGATGAATCACCATGGAGCCATAAGCGCGCTCTACAACCTGCTGCGCCAAGTGAACACGAGTGGCTTTGAGCGCGCGGTCGGTGAGTCGATGAACTGCCATCCCCGGAGAAACTTCAACCCAAAGACAAGCATCACCAGGCACGGGAAGAAAGCCCTGAGAAGCTGTTGAGATGTAAGCGGCTAGTTGGGGTTGAAGCGCGTCAATGTAAACATAAGTACGCAAGCGGATCATACAGTGCTCTATGATAAAATAATGTTGGCTCTTTCCAGCGCTTCTTGTCGGGTTGTGAGAATATTTTGTTCGCCAACTTGCTGCAAAATTCCCATCTTCTCTAAACGCTGACGAACACTGGGCTGCAATCCGACGACAAAGACAGGGCGTGATTTCTCTAAATCTTCTAAGATCATTTGTTCAATTGCAAGAGATGAGGAGACTCCTAGCAAGGGCACTTCTGTAAAGTCTACAATGAGGACTTGATGATCCGTTAAGATAGCATACTGTCTCGATATCGCTTTAGCGACTCCAAATATTAGAGGGCCTCCCAACGCAAAGACTAATACTTTCCCTTGCGCCTGCTCCATCAAAACTTGTTCATCTTTCGTCAGCCGATGTGAGCTGTTGTGATCTCGGATCGCTTCTAACGATTGAGACTGTATCTCGACCATCCGCTCTATGGTCAACAAATTCGCGATAAATACTCCAATGGCAACGGCTGTGATTAAATCAACAAACACGGTCAGTAAGATCACACCATACATCATCAGCGCTGCACGAGTCGAGACGTGATGTGCTCGCTTGAGAAACGACCAGTCGATGATGTCCATCCCGACCTTAATCGCGATTCCTGCGAGTACTGCGAGTGGTATATGCGCGGTTAGCTTAGCCGCCCAGAGCAGCACAATTAAAAGAATGAGTGCTCGCGTAATACCAGAGAGCGCGGAGCGTGCGCCAGCTTGGATGTTGACAACGGTTCCCATCGTTGCGCCAGCTCCGGGAATGCCTCCAAATAAGCCTGCGAATAGATTACCGATGCCCTGCCCAAGCAGCTCTTTATCCGAGTTGCTTTGTCGTTGTGTCAGGTTTTCAGCGATGACAGAGGTCAATAATGCGTCAATACTACCCAGCACCGCTAGCATGATTGCATCCACAACCATGCTTTGCCATTGGTCTAAGGAAAAGTACGGCAGTTGTAATTCTGGTAATCCCATTGGGATGGGGCCGATTTGACGAATGCTTTGCCCTTGTAAAAACCAAACGGCGACTAACGTCGCCACAACGAGCGCGACTAATTGAGGAGGTAAGTATCGTCCCCATGTCTTCGGAAAAAAGATGATGAGGCTAAAAGTTAAGACAGCGAGGGCGGTCTCTGCAGGATTGATCGCGGCGATGAGATCGGGTAAGGAGCTGATCGTTCCAATGACACCTCCCGGAGGGGGGGCTTGTCCTAAGATGGGGCCTAGTTGCAGGATGATTAAAATCACGCCAATCCCCGTCATAAATCCAGAGATGACGGTGTAAGGCATCATCGTGACATAGCGGCCTAGCTTGAGCGCGCCGAAGATCATTTGGAATACTCCGGCGAGCATGACGACCGTGAAGGCCATCGCCATGCCCTGCTCAGGATCTGCCGCGATTAAACTGGCAATCACGGCCGTGATGATGACCGTCATCGGGCCGGTCGGTTCGGATATTAAGGTGGGAGTGCTGCCAAACAAAGTCGCAAACAGCCCCACGAGGACAGCCCCGTAAAGACCAGCCGCTGGGCCTGCTCCTGACGCGACCCCAAACGCTAATGCCATTGGAAGGGCAATGATTGCTGCGGTGACTCCGCCAAAAATGTCTCCCCGAAGATTGTCAAACCGGATCTCATTCAACAGCTGCATTTCATGTCCCCCTCTTCGACGTTTAGATGCTCTTTTTTTATTATTTCTGTGTTCTATATCGCCGCTATTAAATATTTCTGCAACGATAGATTTCGGATTTTAATGCTCAAATACAGACGTTTGATCGATTTACCAACTTAAATTTGAACCAAGGCACGGTCTTTAGATTTCGTTAAAAACATTGCGTTGACTAAAGCGGTATCAAGGCAATTTTAGCATGAAATTTGACGCCGCTCATCGCAGCAAGATTTCAGTAGATTTTCAGGGGCGACGGAGGGGGATAGTTTGTTGTCCTTGCGGACGAGCGCCGAGCCGCGGGAACGGTTCGACGCTTTTTCGGGGGTGGGCTCTAATCTCGCAGCGATCTCGACGCGTGCGGCCTTTGAGGTCGCCGGATTTTGCGTGTTTCAGGAGGCCGCTTGCCGCCAATCGTCGATGTCCTCCCGCAGCCCTTCAAGGGTGCTGGCTTTGAGCGGTTCTGAGAGAGAGAGCCTTAGGAACTCTTCTTCGCGGTTCCATTGATCGACCTCGCCAGTGTGGGCAAACACGACCAACTCATCGGTGTCTACTACGCCCACGCTGATTCCCTGCTCTCCCGGTTGAGTCCAGAGCAGCGTGTCTTCTACTTTCTGAATGCGTTGGGTGACTTCCTCAATCAGTTGCAAGACCTGCATCAAAAGCTGGTCTCGAGGCGCGTTGTTGATGCCTGCTAGCGCCTGCTGGAGCTCGGTGCGTGCCTGCTCTTCGTTGACGTCTTCACTGAGGGCGCAGCTCCAAACTTCATGGGCCCCCCCTGCAGAAGCATACCGAACGGTCAACCAGGCGCGTTCCAGTCCGCCCATGCTCCGAATGTCTTCAAACTGCACCAACACATCGAGCACGCGTTCGATCCCGAAGGGGCCTTCGGGCAGCTCATGCCGCCACACTCCTTGCCGCTCTGTGGCCGCAAAAGGAAATTGTTCATAGAGGACACGGAAGAGCACTTCGAAGTGCTCGCGCGCGCGCTGTCGCAGACCATATTGATAGGTCTCCCCGTGGTGCAAGCGCTGTAAGTGGGTACGGACGGCCTCATGTTCTTCTGCTGGCAAATGCGGAGCACAGTGCTCCCAGTGGACTTCGGGGGCGTAGTGCTGCTCCATGTATTCTGGAACCGAGATACGAAAGAGCGGGGCAGCATCGGCGTCATTGCCAGAGAGCACAATCCACTCTTGGTGCATTAGCATTTCCAGTAGCGCGCGTTCTGCGACGTGTTGCTGTTGGGGAGTCAAATCAAAAAAAGAGACAGGCATGAGAATCGATTGCAAAAGACGGTTGGAAAGAAGGCCTTTACTTGACGGAGGGAGTGACAGGCTGATGATAGACGGCATGAGAGCGCAACTGAGAGAGATACATTTGGTCGATGACTTGTAAGTGCCGACGTTCTTGCTGCAGGGCTGCTCCTGTGCCCTCGAAGCGAACCAGCGCTCTCTGAAACGCCGCTAGATGTTGCACGCCGCGCAGGCGTTGCCACCAGCGGGCGTTTTGCTGAACGCGATACATTGTCTTCCAGAGTTGCTCGTGCTCCTGACGCAGCCGCAAGAACTTCTGTTGGTCATTTTGCCAACGATGCCGCAACTGATTTTCCCAGCGCAGCAGCTGTTCTTCGTGTTGCTCCAGCGCGGCTCGTTGCGCTTCGTCAATGTGGGCGCCTTGCGCTTGCAAGTGATCCAGCAGCTCGTTGACTTGGCGCAACGCTTGGGATTCTGGCACGGACTCCTGTGGAAAAATCGCGAGCGGATCTCGGCTGAACAGCCAACGCAGGAACCACACCGCTAACACCACAGCGGCGATCAACAGGAGAATGAAGCCGTAAATAGAGACACGAAAGGCGACGTCGACCCATGCTTCCATGCGGGGTTTTTCTTAGAGGCGGTTGCTCATCGCCAGCGGCGCTTCTTCTGGGACAGGCGACAGCAAAGGAATCAGAGGTGGCAATGTGAGCGATTGCTGTATCGCAATCGGGTCATTTTGAAGCTGAAACTGACGCAGCGTCCGCTGATATGCTGTTTGGTCATTCAATTGGCGATAGACGGTGACCAGTCGATCCAAGAAGAGAGTTTGAAAGGCCGACTCGTTCCGCAGCGCGTTCTCCAGCAAAACCCGAGCTTTCTCAAATTGACGCGTGACTAAATACGATGAACTCAAAGCCTCCGTCAAATATTCTTGTCGTGGGTGCCGCTCTAAGCCGCGCACCAAGACTTCTTGGGCGGGCTGTTCTTGTCCTCGGTAACGATAAATGTCGGCGACTAAGCGATGCGCGAGACCTTGGGATTCTTGCCGCGCTAAGAATGCTTCGGCGAGCACGAGGGCTTCTTCTGGGCGGTCTAACTGCAACAGGGTCATCGCGTGCAGATATGTGCTCTCCCAGTGGAAGGGAAAATCTTGTGTGAGCTCAGAGCTGAAGACAGCGGCCTTGGCGTACTGTCGTTGCAGATACAGTACCCTCGCCAGAGAGAACCGGAGCGCAAAAGTCTCTTGCACCACGAGCGCCTGCCGCAGCAAATTCTCAGCTTGGCCATAGCGTCGCTGTGAAACGAGCACATCGGCCCGCAAGGTCAGCAGATCTACGTTGGTAGGATCCTCCGACTGCAAATCAGCAACCGCAGCCTCCACGCGCTGGAACTCTCCGCGCATTAACTGACGCCGAGCCTGCAACAAACGATAAGGCAGTGGACGATCATCCAGCTCGAGTGCTTGTCGTAACGCGAGATCTCCTTGCAAAAAGTCTCGACGCTGAAACAACAAGGAAGCTTGCAGAAAAAACAGGTCGGCGCGGCGGTTATCCAGCTCCAAGCCTTGCTCTACATACCGCAGCGCTTGGGCGTAATCTCCTCCTTGCAAGCTCAGTTGTGCGAGACCAAGCAGCGCTTCGACGTTGGCGGGCTCACGACGCAGCAGCTCTTCCAGCACTTGCCGCGCGGCGTTGTTTTGTCCCCGGCCGCTGAGCAACAGCGCATAGATCATCTGATCTTCCGGTTCGAGCCGTCCCATGCGCGCTAGCTCTTTGATCCGCCCAAGGGCCTCGTCTTCTTGCTGTTGTAAGTAGAAGATTCGGAGCTGCTCTCGCAGTACCTCAACCCACTTGGGGTCTTGCTCTAAAAGCTGCTGCGCCAAAATTGAGGCTGGATAAAAATTGCTCTGCGCGATGTAGACGCGCAATTTCAGCAGCTGTCCTTCTCGGTTAGACGGCTCGAGCAGCAAGAGCCTCTCGACCGCCTGTAGCGCGTTTGGATAGTCCTGCTGTTTGAGATGCACACGCGCCAGTTGGAAGTATGCTTCGCTGTAGCGCTCATCTCTTTGCAGCACATCTTCTAAAGCGACTAGCGCCCGCTCATACTCGCGGATCTGTTCATAGGCTAGCGCGAGTTTGAGATAGAGCGAGATTCGGTCTGCGTCGACTTGTAGGGCGGCGTTCCATTCTTTGATGGACTCTGCATAGCGGCCCTGGGCGTAGAGCACGCTGCCTAACAATTCCAAGTATTCAGGGTTGAGCGGCGTCTCTTGGACCGCGGTGCGCGCCCAGTGTTCGGCGTCGGTGTGCTCTTGCTGGTAGTGCAGCGCTCGCGCGAGTTCAAACGCGGCGTCGGCGTCGCGTTGATCTTCGCTCAGGCGCTCCCGCTGCTGTTCTTGAAACTCCACTACATTCGCCCGGTTGAGGGGTTGACGTGGGATTGGGAGTGGAGCGCTGGTGCAGCCGTGCCAAACCAGACTCAAGCCGAGCAGGGGCGCGGCCCAACGGAGGTTAGGGGACATGTGTGACCACATTGGAAGGTGGACTCTCGTTACCCTGCTGATCTACCCAACGGATGCGATAGTGCGCAGGTTGCGTGCGAGAGTCTGGAAGCAAAACGAAAGTGTTGTTCAATGGTTGGGCAATCAATGGGGTCTCAGGCCAAGTCTTTCCGTCGGAGCTGCGATAAATGAAGACGCGATACCACTGCTGGTTGTGCTCTAGAAATTGCTCGTTCTGCCAACGAAAAGAGACCTTCTCCGCGACGGGTTCCCAGCGCAGGCGCAGCAACCGGAGGTCAGAAAAATCCAGAGAGCGCATCCCCTGCGGTAGCACCACAAATGAGGTGGAAGACATCGCTTCAGAGAGCGTCTCCGTTTGAGCGACTTCGAGACGCAGCTGCGGAGTTTGGGCAAAGCGAACGCGGGGTCCCGCAGGCAAGAGGTCAGAGCGCGAGGGCTCGCCTTGCGCGGCGTTGACGTGTCGAATGCGATAGAGCCGCACACGCAAGTCGTTCTCCAAGGGGGCGGGCGGATAGAAATACGCCTGATTCCCTTCGATTGTGATGCGTGGCGAGGGCAGGGGAAGCGTCAGCTCTCTCTCCAGAGTGGCTTTGCACCCTATGCAGACTTCAGGCTGCGTCCACTCTTCAATCACAAAACTCTGCGCCAGCGGACGGTTCAGCTCGGCTGCCTCTTCGCTGGGAGCCTGCGACGGCGTCGCGTTGTCGGACGGCTCTGGCACTTCGCCGAGGGCTGCTTGCAGTAGACTGGCGTCTTTTAGGCGCCACGACAAACGGATGCGGTTGCCAAAATGTTGAGCGCGTGGATTGTCGAAAGTGATGAGCTCCGGTTGTTGGGGCTTCGGACTCGGCGCCGTGCGGAACCCACAGCCCACAAGCAGCACCGAACCAAGCAAGGCCCAGACCAGCCAACGACTATTCATCAGGGACCGTGTAGCGACGGCGCACTGGGGGAATCAAACCCTGCGGACGAAACACCATCATCACGACCATGATTCCGCCAAATGCCAGCATTCGATAGTCAGAGAAGGCGCGCAAATATTCTGGAACCAACACGATCACAAGCGCCGCTAAAATGACTCCTTGCACTGACCCCATGCCTCCCATCACGACAACGCAGAGAATGATCGCCGACTGCAAAAACGTAAAGCTGGCAGGGTTGACAAAACTATTCTTGGCCGCAAAAAACACTCCCACAAAGCCGGCCCAGCAGGCGCCTAGCGCAAACGCTTTCAATTTGGTGCGTGTGGTGTCAATGCCCATCGCTTGGCATGCCAGCTCATCTTCTCGGAGCGCGACCCAAGAGCGCCCTAAACGAGAGTGGTCTAAGCGCCGCACAACAAAGACCGTCACCACCGTGAAAGCCAGCATCAAAAAGTAGAGAAAGTTTTGCATCGCGCCAAACTCTAGCTCGACCGGGAGCTGAGGCTTAGGAAGATTCGGAATCCCGCGCGGCCCTTCCGTGACAGAGCTCCAGTTCTCCATGACCAACCGGATGATCTCACCGAACCCAAGCGTGACAATCGCGAGATAGTCCCCGCGCAAGCGTAAGACTGGGATGCCGAGCATAATGCCGAACAGCCCAGCCAAGACGCCCGCAATCGGCAACACCGCCCAGAAACCTAAGCCAAAGTGCAAGTTCAGCAGCGCATAGCTATAGGCTCCCACCGCGTAGAAGGCGACATATCCTAAGTCCAGCAAGCCAGCGAGCCCCACGACAATGTTGAGCCCTAAGCCCAGCATCACGTACATCAGGGCTGTCGTCAAAATCGAGGTCTGATACGGCGACATGACGAAGGGGAACACGCAGAGAGCCACGCCTAGCAACACGAACAGATTGCGGGTCTGTGCCGGGTTGTTTTGTAACTCCAGCAGCTTGCGTTGCAGGAAGCCCGCTTCAGAGCGAGACGTCTTGCGCTGCTGGAAGTAGTCCCAGAGGAGGGTCCCTAAGAAGGCGAGCCCGCCGATCCACACCAAGTTGTCCCAGCGCATTTCCAGCACGTCATCTAATGGGTCGACACGGATCACAACAAGCGGAAAGGCGAGCAACATGAACCAAATGGAAGACGTGACCGCGCGTTGTAGAGCCTCTCGCCACATCAGACTTTCTCCGCGACAGACTTCCCAAGGATGCCCTCAGGTTTGAAAATGAGAATCAAAACCAGCAGCGCGAACGCGCACACGTCCTCATAGTCGCTGGAGAGATAACCCGCTGCGAAACTCTCTGTGCATCCCAGAATGAAACCTCCGAGAGCCGCGCCTGGGACGCTGCCGATGCCGCCCAAGACAGCCGCCGTGAAAGCCTTGATGCCGGCGACAAACCCAATGTAGAAGTTGATTTGTCCCATGTGCGAAGCAATCAAAACGCCTCCCACAGCGGCGAAGGCCGAACCAATGACAAAGGTCGCAGAGATGGTGCGGTTCACGTTGACGCCGAGCAGCAGCGCCATCTTCTGGTCTTGCGCGATAGCCCGCATCGCTTTGCCCACCTTCGTGAACTGAATCACGCCAAACAGAATCAGCATGGACAAGACGGCCGCGATCAGGATCACGAACTCGGAAGTGCGGAGGATGTAATAGTATGGATCAAGGAACTCTAGGTCGCGCACCAGCTGGGGATAGGCCACAAACTCCGAGCCTTGGGAGAGCAAAACAAAATTCTGCAGGAAGATCGACATGCCAATCGCGCTAATCAAGACCGACAAGCGCGGTGACCCACGCAAAGGGGTGTAGGCGATTTTTTCAAGCGTGAAACCATACGCGCTGGCATACACGACGGCGCCGGCTAAGGTGCAAAAGAGAATCGCGACCTCGGAGAGTCCCGTCAGCATGGTGAGGACTCCAGAGATGATGAGGCCCATAAAAGCCCCGATCATGTAGATCTCGCCATGTGCAAAGTTGATGAGGCCGATAACGCCATACACCATCGTGTACCCCAGCGCGATCAGCGCGTAGATGCTGCCACGCGTCAACCCGCCAAAGAACAGCTCCAGTATGTATTCAAAGTCCATGAAATTTCTTGGGGGGAGTGACCAAAGAAGGTGGGGGTGTGTGGAATCGCAAACAAGTTCCTGTGCCCGCTAAATGAGGAGCACAGGAGTCAAGGAGGGCTCAGTACGCCGGCACGAAGTTGATGCCGTTGGGAGTCGGACGTACTTGGAACATCGCGAAGCCTGCGCCGACGACGTCGCCGTTCTCATCAAAACCAATTTGCCCCAGAGAGCTTTCAATCTGCACTTGCTTCATCGCCGCCGCCACCTGATTGAAGTCGGTGCCGCCAGCTTGCTTGATCGCTTCGGCCAGCGCTTGCACCGCTGCGTAAGCTTGCAGACTGAAGGTGCCGGGATCGTTCCCGTAAAGCTCACGATAGTCTGCCGTCACAGACTGCGCCTTGGGCACCTTCGAGACGTCAACGGGAGCAGAGACATAAAACTCTAGCGCGTACTTGTCAGCGATCTTCAAGAAAGAAGGATCCTTCACGCCGTCACCAGAGATGAAGTACGCATTGTTGCGCCCTTTGCGCGCTTCAGTGACGATTTTGGAAGCCTCTGGGTGATAACCACCGAAGAAGACCGCCGTCCCGTCGGCGCTGTTGATGTCTTCGCGTCGCAGCTTGCTCACCAACGCGGAGTAGCTCACGGCGCCGGGAGTGACTCCTTCAAACAGCGCGACTTGGACATCGTTGGCTTCTAACCCAGCTTTGACCAACTCGGCGAGTCCTTTGCCATAAGTGCCCTTGTCATGGATCACGGCGGCGCGCTTGATCTCCAGAGCTTTCACAGCGAAGTCCACTTGCAGTGTCGCTTGAGCAGCGTCGTGGGCAATCGTGCGGAAGAAGTTTGGATATTTGCTGTCTAAGGTCAAAGTCGGGTTGGTCGAAGCCGCAGAGATCACAGGGATCTGAGCGTTCAGGTAGGTCGGGAGCGCCGCCTCGGTCGCGCCGCTGCAGAGGTGCCCGATCACGCCGACAACACCCTCAGAGACCATCTTCTGAGCGACGTTGGCTGCGGTGTTAGGCTCACAGACGTCATCCTCAGCGACTGCTTCGAGCTGCATCCCCATCACGCCACCGGCGGCGTTGATGTCTCGGATCGCAAGCTCTGCTCCGTTGCGAGCGGGGATTCCGTAAGACGCGAGGTCTCCGCTGAACGGAGCTGCGATGCCAATCTTAATGGTATCCGCCCAGCTTGTGCTTGCCGCTGCTAACAAAAGTCCCACGGACAACAACACACCAGCCAGACGACGAATTGTGAATTTCATTCTTCCTCCTGAGCATTATGAGAGGGCGTAGGGGCTACACCGCATGAGATTGCATCGTTGAGCACTTTTTGTGTGCCCCGCTGCGAAAAGAAAAAGCCTCCCTAATTGATCCCTAAAATACAAGGCAAAGTTAGGCTTTAGTTAGCCTTGTGACCGTGAATCAGTCATATCGTTGCATTTGGTAATAATCACTGCGCGCGGCCGTTTGGATGCTGATCTCGCGCAGTTCATGACCTTGCAACACGGTCAGCGGGATGATGACGCCAGCGTCGCCCTGTCGCCACATAGTGCGGAAGAGGGATTCTAAGTCCACGACGGGTTCATCATTAACGCGCAAAATGAGGTCTCCAGCATTCAGCCCCGCCGCTTCAGCTGGGCTCGGAGAGCTGACACGCTCAATCAGAACGCGGCCAAATTGTTCCATGACCGTGACGCCGATCCATGGCTTGGCGGGGCGCTGCATTTGCCCCTGCTTTAGCTCGGCTAAGATCGGCAGCAAGGCTTGTGCGGGAACAAACATATTGGCCGGCACATTCAAATCGCGCACGCGCTGGCGCACAAACAAGGAACCAATTCCCAGCAGCTCGTCTTGCTCGTTGAACAACCCCGCTCCAGCAAACCCTGAGACGGGCGGCGTAGTGAAGATCGCGTCTTCCAGCAAATACTCCCAGTAGCCCGCGAAGGTGCCCCGCGAGAGCACGACGACTTCTTGCTGAATCGAGTCCTCCTCACGGGTCACAACTTGGAGGCGGTCGCGCCGCTGGACCTCTTCGGAATCCCCGAACGCCACCGGCTCTGCGACGAGCGGAGTGAGCGCCTGCAACAGGCCAAACCCCGTCTCGCTGTCATAGCCCACAAAGGTTGCGGGGACGGCGTTGCCGTTTACGTCAATGATGGAAGCAGACTGGGCCTCTAAAATCAGGTAGCCGATCGTGAGGACGTGACCTTCGTTGTCAATCACGACCCCGGCCCCTTCACGGCTAGCCCCCAGCGAATCGGCGGTGCGCGCGTTGGGAGCAATCTGAGATTCGATGCGCACAATGGCGTTAAGTGGCGTCGCTGAGAGGGGGGCAGAACCGAAAAACCAGACAGCCAGCAGAATGAACCCGAAGCGAACTACACATTTAGAAGAAAGCATGAGGTCTCCTAAGAGAAGAAGGATGCGCGTTGAAATTGCTGGAGGGCAACAGTGGGAGCGAGCACAACATTCTGTGTGAAAAACGCGTGGAGAACAAGCATCACGAGGCGACAAGGCAGAGGCGCCGTACAACAAGTGTTTGACAGAGCACGAGGTTCGCGAGAGGCTTCTGCCCTCATCTATCTGTGATGGGACACTGACCGCGTGAGGTCTTTCAGCAGAACACCTGTCGTCAGGGACGCGACTTCAGAAGGTCGTGCTGGAATCGTGCGGCTCGTCCCGCAAATCTGTTCGTCTCAAAACCAACCTTTCTGCGGAGTCCCTTCTGGGAAGGCAGACTCTCCTACTCGATGCGTGGGCTTGTTCAAAATAAAGCGCGAGGGGGCGCTTCTGGGGACGAGGCCGCACCACGAGGATGGTGACAAAAACGTGAAAATTCCACCCAATCGTTTACAGTGCGAGATCCAGCAAACGCGGGTTCTCACAACAAGTGGGGCGGGACACGAACCCAATCTGCTGACCAAACTGTAAGGAATTCAGAAAATGAGGAAAACAACACTGATCGCTCTCCTGTTGCTAGGGCTGCCCTTGCTGACGGTAGCCCAAAGCCTCCCACCGCTGGCGGTTGCGGTCATTGAAGTCGGCAAACCCAGTGGTTACCGTGAAAATGGCCAGCCTATGGGAATGTATTATGACCTCTCTCAGCTAATTTTTGATGAGCTGGGAGAACCGTACCAACTGGACATGGTCCCCTACCGGCGCATGATTTTGGGGCTCGACAACGGCGAGTTCAGCTGCGCGATGTTCTTTACGTCTCCTCAACGCAAGCAGCTCTATACGCAAGTGGGAAAAATCATGACCAAAGAGACGATCCTTGTCCCACGCAAAGGTCTGGCCGTCCCTAACGTAGAGGCGCTTGAGGGAAAGACCGTGGGCTACATTCGCGGCAGCAATGTCGGAGCCTTGTTCGGTTCGTTAGAGAGCAACGAAAACGTCCGCAAATTTAGTATGGATAGCTATGAGATGGGTACGCGCATGCTCCAAGCAGGTCGCCTAGACGGTGTCGTCGGGGGGCGTGAGACCATCGAAAAATATTACGATCACGGCGGCAATTTTCTGCGACTCTCGGCGAAAGAAACGTGGTTGCAGTGCTCCAAGCAATCAGCCGCGTTGACGGCAGAGCGGCTCCACAAACTGAAGCAAACGCTAGCGCGCTTGCACGACCCCGTGCCCGAACAAGATCCGAAGGTGCAAGTCATCCAGCAGTACATGCCGAACTATCAGCGCTATTGAAGATTGCTGCGATCAGGCGCCAAATGTCACGCACTACCCAGACCTCTCACCCCTCTTCCAAGACGCTAAACTCTGTCGGTGGATTGCTGCTGCGCACCATTCTGCTGGCCTACGCTCTCTTTGCGCTCCTGCTGACCTCGCTTCAACTCTATGACGGGTATGAGACGTTGCGGGAGAGCGCTGCAGCGGAGCTGCGTCGTGTGGAAGTCACGTTCTATCCGGGCCTGCAAAACGCGATCTGGCAGCTGGATCCGGAGCAGATTGTGGCGAGCGTTGAGGGAATGTTGCGGTTTCCCTCGGTGGTGGGAGTGGCCGTGCAGGCCCCAGGCGGAGAAGCCTTGATTCGTCGAGGCGTCATCAACGCTGCGCTTGCGCAGAGCCCACTGAGCAGCATTTTGGGGAACGTCGCGCAGACGACAGCTCAGTTTCAGCAGGAGATGACCGTTCATCAGTTCACGCTCACAGACTTGTATGACCCAGAGCGCGCGATCGCTGAAGTCTATTTGTTCACGTCTCACGATGTCGTGATGGAGGCGTTTCAGCGTGATCTCGCCGGAACCTTGCTGGTGGCGATCGTGCAAACCTTAATTTTGAGCGCGCTGTTTGCTTTTTTCATCCGTCGTTTGTTGGTGAAACCACTCCACCAGCTGCATCAACGAGCAGAGTTCCTCAGTCGCTGCTCGTCTCAGGAACTCTCTAGCGTGGGCCCCTAGCGCAACAGGTGGCCTGTGACTCTCGGGAGCTCTGCGCGCTGCGCGATTCGCTAGATGAACTGCGTCAAGCACGCCTTGCTGACGAGCGCCAAAAAAGCGAGCTGCAGTCCACCAACACCGAGCTGCGCCAGACCCAGCAGCAGCTGGTGCAGTCCACCAAAATGGCCGCGATGGGCGAAATGCTCGCGATGATTGCCCACCAGTGGCGCCAGCCGTTGGGGACCATCGCGGCGATTGTCGGTAACCTGTCCATCAAGACGAAGCTCAAAACAACTGACGCCGATCACACCTTGGCAGAGCTGCAAAAGATCACAACCCAGACCACCTTCTTGTCGACCACCATCAGCGACTTTCGCGACTTTTTTCAGCCGGATAAAGAACGCTCGGTCGTGCAATTGACAGACTTGTGGCGGCAAACGTCTCGGCTCACAGAGAACTCGCTGCGCTCGCACGGCGTCACCGTAATCGAAGAGTTAGAGGACGTACCGCCTCTCGCACTCTATGCCAATGAACTGCAACAAGTGCTGCTGAATTTGATCAAGAATGCGCAGGACGCGTTGGATGAGCGCGCCATTGCCAACAAACAGGTCCTGATTCGCGTGAGCGCGACTTCCGCCGCCCAGCGCATCTCTGTGCAAGACAACGCCGGTGGTATCCCCGAAGACATCCTGAGCCGCATCTTTGAACCGTATTTCTCGACCAAAGGGAAACTTAACGGGACCGGACTCGGGCTTTACATGAGCAAGATGATTGTGGAAGAACATTTGGAGGGGACCTTGTCGGTACAAAATCTGCGCGAGGGAGCCTGCTTTACCATTGAACTCCCCTGCGCTGAAGTGGAGGCCGCCCCCCGAACGGAGACCTCGGAACGCAGAGCTGTGAAACCAACCTAAACGACAAAAGAGAGAGCAACATGACGGCACGCAACGTACTGGGCGATAAACTGCAAACCTGTAGCCTAGAACCGCTCACAGGCTTCTACCGCAACGGCTGCTGCGAAACCGGAGAAGACGACCGCGGGCGACACGTCGTCTGCGCCAAAATGACAGACGAATTTCTGGAGTTCACCCGCTCGCGCGGCAATGACTTGAGCTCGCCCAACCCAATGTTTGGCTTCCCCGGGCTCCAAGCCGGCGATGGCTGGTGCTTGTGTGCGTTGCGCTGGAAAGAAGCGCTGGAGGCCGGCGTGGCGCCACCCGTCAATTTGAGAGCTACCCACGAAGCCGTGCTGAAATACGTCACCTTAGACGATTTGGAACAACACGCCGTACCCGATGCCTAACCAAGCAATCCCGTTCCGCGAGCGTGTGTTCGAGATTGTTCGACAGATCCCCGCAGGACAGGTCACGACCTACGGGCGCATCGCGCGGTTGTTAGGAGCGGGGACAGCGCGGATGGTCGGCATGGCGCTCGCGTCGCTGCCGCCTAACACACAGGTCCCTTGGCACCGCGTCATCAACGCACAAGGGCGCATCAGCCCACGAGGGATCGGCAATGACAGCGCTGAACAGCGCCGACTATTGGAGCAAGAGCAGGTGCGCTTTGACGCTAACGGGCGCACCGATTTGACAACCTATTTGTGGAGAGAAAGCGCATGATGCCGCTGGGTTTGCTGGGGTGGAGCGAGTTGACCCCTGTTTTGGGCGAAGGCTGGCTGCAGGCTGGTCACGCCTTACACTGTAGCGCTCACGAAGAAGACGCCGCAGCGCTCCAAGCGTGGCGCAGCGAACGCTCAGAGATTTGCGTGGGCACCCACGCTGAGGTTGTCGCTCAAGCCGATGTCCTCGCCCTGTGCGCGCCGTGGAAGCAAGTCCAGAAGCTGCTGCGGAGCGTCGAGACGTGGCAAGGCAAACTGCTGATTGATGCCACCAATCCCCTGATAGAGAATTTGCGTTTAGAGGTGGGACACTCTCTCTCAGGATCAGAAGTTGTGGCAGAATTTGCCCGCGGGGCGACCGTGATCAAAGCGTTCAACGCGCTGGGAACAGAGGCGCTGCAGCGTCCAGACTTTGGCGACTTCCTAGCGGAGACTTACGTCTGTGGCGACCATGAGCAGGGCAAAGCCGTCGCCATGGACTTAGCGCGCGAGCTGGGACTCGCTGCGATTGACTGCGGAGGGCTCCAACGCGCCCGGTTGCTCGAACCGCTAGCGCTGCTGCGTCACGAGCTGGCACACACCGACGGCTATGGCGCCGACTTAGTCTTTCGCCTGATGAAGCGAGCGTGAAGCGTGTCGGCGTTGAATGTGGATGTGCTGCGCAGAGCCACCGCCGCTTCAGAGAGAGTCGTGTTGCAGCGGCAGATCAAGGTTGAGCCGGCCGCGCTCATCGCCGCTGAGGAGAGCTGCGCGTGAGTCAAAATCAAGGAAGGAGCGTGCGGCTGTTTCTGGTGGATGGAAACCCGGCAGGGCTGCTCACCGCCGAGATTATGAACTGGACGGGGCACGTGCTCGCGGGGCCTCGCTCGGAGCTGCCGAAGCTGCTGGCGCGGCCAGAGATGGAGCGCACCGGCGTCTATCTGCTCTATGGCGCCGACATCGAAGACCCCGACCGCTCAATGCTCTACATTGGTGAGAGCGACCAAGTGAAGCAGCGCCTCAAGCAGCACAACCAGTCTGAGAGCAAGCCGTATTGGGAACGCACGATCGTGATCACCAGCAAAGACCAGAACATCACGAAGGCCCACGCGCGCTATCTGGAAGCCCGCTTGATCACGCTTGCGCTGCGCGCCGGTCGCGCTCGCTTGGAGAACGCGATTACTCCAGACACGATCTCGTTGCCCGAAGCCGACCAGTCCGACATGGAGTTCTTCATTGAGCAGATTCAGCTGATCCTGCCTGTGTTGGGGCTCACGGTGATGCGCCCGTCTCCCACGGCTTCGCCAGAGCTGTACGCAAGCAAGACCAAAGCTGAAGCGCGGATGTCACCAATCTTTGAGCTGCATCGCCAAAAAGATGAAATCTACGCGCAAGCCCGTGAGGTCGCAGGCGAATTTGTGGTGCTGAAGCACTCCCGAGCGGTCGCGAACTGGAAGCAAAACACGGGCGGCGCTCGCAGCTACGCCAAGCTGCACCGGCGCTTACGCGCAGAAAATCAACTCCAAGCCTCCCCAGGAGACGACCTCGCCGTGTTTGTAGAAGACGTGGTGTTCTCCAGCCCGAGCGCCGCCGCCGCCGTGATTTTGGGGAGAAGCGCCAATGGACTGACCGCGTGGAAGACCCACGGCGGGCAGCTGACGTACGGCGAATGGCAAGCGCAGCGCACCTTGGATACCGAGATGGTGGAAGAGGTCGATCTGTCGGGGGACGAGTGATGTGGATGGTGGCGCTGCTGTTGATCATGGGCGGGCTGATCTACGCCTATCGCTATGAGCTAGGCAACTTGCAGCGCGCCCCTCGCTGGCGCTGGAGACAGACGCTGCGGGTGGTTCCTGCCCAACTCGCTCGCGGTCTGAGGTGGGGAGCGCTGGTAGTCGTGCGGTCGCTGTTGTGGGTTGGTGGCAGTTTGAGCTTCTACTTTGGGACGGCGTTTTTGGCGATCAACATGATTTCCTTGACCATTCAGGCCTACCTGTTGTGTTTTGCCTGCATCTATCTGGGGACGCTACCGCAGTGGGGCGGTTGGCTGCGTTCCCGTGATTCTGAATAACCTTGAGTGAGAAGACCTATGGAACAAGCCCTCGAAGAAGAACTGCTCGGCAAAATGACGGAAGCTCGCCGCTTGCTGGAGCAGGTGCAAATTGTCGTGAAGAGTTACTTAGAAGATTGGTATGAGCAGGAAGGCAAGCAGGCGGAGATCGAAGACTGGGATTTTGAAGATCGCCTGCTGGAAGTCGAAGATGATTTGGCGCAGGCGCTAGCGCAGAACACGATTAGCCCGGAGTGGTTCCACAAGTTTTTGGAAGAGCACGCTTCTACCAAGCGCTATCTCTCTTCGATGGACTGGGAGGGCAACGCAGGAGACGCGGAGGCTGACACGGCCCCCTCGCACAGCTGAGTCACATCTCGCGCAAACTGCACATGAGCGGGAAGCCTTCTTCTTGCGCCATCTCGTGGGCTCGATCCACTTTGGTCTCGGCTTCCTGCATGCTGTATGTCCCGATCACCGCCATCCCCTGCTTGTGGGCCTGCCACATGATCTGCGTGGCGGCCTCTCGCCCCTTGTGAAAAACCTGCTCCAGCACAAACACCACAAACTCACGCGGCGTGAAGTCGTCGTTGTGCAGCAGCACTTGATATTGTTTGGGATGCTTGAGTTCTTCTTTCTTTTTGGTGGTCGGCTTAATGACCGTGTGCTGACTCATACGCTCTCGTTAGCAAGATGGAGTGAAGGCATGGACACCAGATTCGTCCCTAGTGTAGCAACCTCTCTGCCGCTGTAAATGCTCGGCTTGTTTCGCAGCGCGGCGACGAGAGCGCAATCGCTTGGGCGTGAAAGCTCAACACACCATGAGCCACAAACACGATCAGGACTCCAAACTCGTCTATTTCTACGGATCACGGGAAGGTGTGCCCGCAGCGCGGTCGACCGATCTCAAGCTGCGGGTGTCAGCGACAGAGCCAGGTCGTGGGTAGCGGACAGATCGCAGTGGGGCGCTCCACAAAAGGCAGGAGAAGCGCGGGCGCGACCACCCTCTCTCGGAGAGTGGCCGAAGAACCGCCGTCGTGTGGCCCCCTGAGCTGACGCAAGGACGCGCCATCAGGGGCTTGTGCGCGAGGCGCTCAGGCGGGTGGCAATTTAGAACTCAAATTCCATCATACGAAAGATGCGGTCTGCATTCTGGCGCGACAATTCACGGAAGGTGTCCAGATGAGCATAAGCTGATTGATCTATATTGTACGCTTCTTGTAGCCCCCCCATGTTCTCGATAATTTGGCCAATCTCGCTGCGCATGTACGCGATGTAATCGACCGTGTATTTCTTCACCTCGGCCATATTGGTCGGCCCGCCGTGCCCTGGAATCACAATCTCCGCTTCTAACGCCTCCAAGTTCTCCCAAGTTTCTAACCAACCTGCGGTGTCGGTGTCTTCAAACACAGGCAGCAGACGCTCGTGAAACGCGATGTCTCCGGTAATCACCAGCTTTTGCTTCGGCAGCCACAACAAGATGTCACCTGGGCCGTGCGCAGGGCCGATGTATTTGGCCTCAAAGCGCTCTCCTCCCAAATCAATCGCCCACTCCTCGGAGAAGACGATGTCGGGTTCGGTCAACTCCGTGCCCAAGGCTTTGTCACGTCGTCCGCGCTGCATGCGCTCCAGGATGTCTTCGCCCTGCTTCTTCATTTTGGCAGCAGCGAGCTCGTGCGCCACGATCTGTGCGCCCTGCTCTTGCCAATAGTGCGACCCCAACATGGCGTGCCCTTGTGCGTTCTCCAGCACCACATATTTCACGGGTTGGTCTGTGACTTTGCGGATTTCCTCGTGTAGGGCTCGGGCGAGCAGGGCGTTGTCGCTCGCGTTCATGACCACGACGCCTTCGCTGGTCACAATAAAAGACAGGTTGTTGTTGTGCCCAGAGTTTTCGTAGCTTGGGGGCGCGGTGGCGCCGATTGCCGAGTATACGTTGTCAGTGACCTGCTGAGGCAGGCGATACAGGATAGAGTTGGGCGCATGATCTGGAACCTCGACGGGATTCCCCGCGTCGCGCCACTGAAAAAAGCCATCTTCGTAATTCGCGACATTTGTATAGCCCATGTCCATCAGGGTCTTGGCTGCCAGAGGACTGCGCTGGTTGACGCCACAAAACACCACGATCGGGTCTTCTTTGCTGCGGACGTTCTCTTCGATACGAAATTCCAACCAACCGCGAGGGATGTTGATGCTCTGGGCCGCGTCGATGGTTCCGCCAAGCGTGTTGATCTCATCGGCAGAGCGGACATCAATCACATACAAGTTCGGGTTCTCTTGTAAGCGGCGCTTCAGCTCAGCGGTGTTGATGTTCTCAATTTGCGGGTTGATTTGTTCTAGCAGCTCAGGGCCGCTGGGTTGGGTTTGCGCTTGTGGAGCCGTGACGAGAGTTGCCCACAACAAACTCGCGATGAAAAGACGTCGCATCAGTCCTCCCTAAATATTTGGATACTTGAGTAAATAGAAAAGCAGAGAAGTTGCCGTCGAACGTAAGAAAAGGAAAGAGATTTTTGCAAAGAGAGGAGGGGTGGCCGCTCGTCGCGACGGGCCAAGGCGCTCTGGGGAGAGCAAGGCGGAAGGAACACTTTTGCGGGTGAACGGGGAGGTGAGCAGGCAAGCTGGGCCGCCGAAGCGAGCCGGGGAGTTTATTTGGCCATTGGCAACGAGACGGTGAAGGTTGTGCCGCACCCCTCTTCGGACTCAAGGTCGATCCGGCCGTTGTGTTCCTCGACGATCCTGCGCACGATGGACATGCCCAGCCCTGTGCCTTTGCCCCGCTCTTTGGTGGTGAAAAAAGAGTCAAAGATCCGCTTCTTCACCGCGGGTGGCATCCCTGATCCTGTGTCTTGGACTGAGGCGCACAAGCTGTTTCCTTCCTGCCAAGTACGAATCGTCAGCTGTCGCTTCGGGGCGCCCTCCATGGCGTCGCGGGCGTTGTTGATCAGATTGGTAAAGACCTGCTCCAGTTGGCCGGGCTGTCCGAGCAAAGGGGGCAGCGCCTCATCAATCTCCGTCTGCAATTTGACATTGGACTGCTTCAACGTGTGCTGCACCATCAGCAGGGTGCTCTGCAAAATCTCATGGAGGTGGCACTCTTGCTTGGGGGCGCCGGCTTCGTTGCGGGAAAAGTTCCGAATTTGCTGCAACAGCGTCATGGACTTGTCCACAATGCGCATCATGTCGTTGAGCTTTCGCTTCAGCTGCTCGGGTTGCAGCGTCTGGATCTCTAGCATTTGCAGCTGCATCTCAATCTTCAAACGCAGCGCGGAGAGAGGCGATTTCATCTCATGCGCTAAGCTTGCCGAGACTTCGCCGATGGAAGCCAGCTTAGCCGTGTGCAGCACGGCCTGCTGCGCCTGCTTCAGCTCGCGCAAATCTTCCAGCTGCACGACCACCGCTGACAGCTCACCGTCCTCGTCAAAGGAAGCGGTGACGCTCTCCCGCAAAGCGATCGGCTCTCTCTCGGAGTTGAGATAGATGCGCTCTTGCTGCAAGCGCTCGAATTTGTGCCGCATGAGCTGCATCATTTTGCGCTTAGCGTCGTTGCGGTGGGCATCTTCTAGCAACTCAAAGATCAGCACTCCTTCTAGGCTCTGTCGTTCGAGCAGCGTCTCGGCGGCCTCGTTCGCATAGGTCACGACCCCGTCGGCGTTCAACAAGAGCACGCCGTGATAGGCCTTCTCAATGGCGGCTTGCAGGCGCTGGTGTAGCTTTTGGTGGGAGTGTCGGGCTTCCAGCTGCGAAGTCACATCTTGGGCGATTCCTTTCACGAGGTGCACTTCTCCGTCTTCGCCGACCACGGGGTCAGCATAGAGCCGAAGCCAGCAGACGTCGCGCTCAGGGTGCAGCATCTGCACATCGCATTGCTGTAGGGTCATCGTCGCCTGCGCCTGCGTGAGCTGTTGTTGTAAGCGCTTGCGAAAGTGAGGATGGGTGAGCTGCTGCAAGCGCTCTAGGCTGGGGCTTCCCTCTTCTGCGATCCCCAAAATCGAGAACAACTCTGGGCTCCACTCCATCGTTTGTGTGGTAGGGTGCAAGGTCCAAGGGGCGGAACGCGTCAGGCGATAGGTGCGCTGCAACCACTCTTCGGTCGCGAGGGGGGCGTCAGAACGTATGGAGTCCATGATTCTTCGAGAGACGATAATTCGGGGGAGTTTGGGTGGGCGGTGTCAGCGTCTGTGGTTCTGACAACCGGCAAATGTGCGCAGACCCTAACAGATTCAACTTGCCGCTGTCTGCAAGATTTTCAGCGTTGGAGGAAAAATGCCTTGAACGCGGCCGACGCCAATCCGCTTGTTTGTTTGTGGTGACGTGATAGAAAGCTGCATTTTTGTCACAAACTCAACTTCTCCTTGTCGACGATGCCTCATGTCCTCTGCTGCTCCTACTTCTTACTCTTGGCTAGAACACCTGCCTGAAATCGCATTGATCCTCAATTCAAAGGCGGAGTTAATCGCGGCGAACTCCCGCCTGCACAAGCTGCGATGCACGGGGCAAAACTTTGGGTTTTTGCGGCCTCCGCACCCGACTCCGGCTGGGTGGCAGCACGTGCACAACGCTGAGGACCCAGCGCAGGCTTGGCGCGTTCGCTGGAAGGAGATGACGCTGCGAGATCAAACAGAAGGCTGGCTGATTCTGCTGCATCCACAAGAGGAAGCGATCGGCGCTGTGGAAGACGGCTCGCTCAAGCGGTTGCAGCTGGCCCAATCGGTCGCAGGCATTGGCACGTGGGAGCTTGACCTGCGCACCTATCAATTGAGCTGGGATGAGGTCTGTTTGAGGATTTATGGTCTGGAAGCCGGCGAGGTCTTAACGCAAGAAGAGTGGGCTCAGATGGTTCATCCTGATGACCTGCCCGAGATTTGGCGTTTGAACGAAGAAGCCATCCGCACACGGCAGCCGTATGCGCAGACTTATCGCATCTTTAACAAGCAAGGGGCGCTGCGCTACACCGCAGTGAACGCGACCTATCAGTTTGAGGATCACGAGCCTGTGCGCATGCTCGGCATCTGTCGGGATGTGACCGAAGAGCTGGAGCAGCGACAAATCCTGCAATCTGCCCTCAAGGCTGCGAAAGCCGGCGTGTTTCAGTTTGACCTCGCGACACAGAAGGTGCGCTGGTCAGACGAGCTGTATGACATGATGGGCGTGCCGCGCGAGCGCGCAATCGACTTTGAGCTGTTCCAGCAGGTGACGCACCCCGATGATCATCCGGCCTTGCAGGCTGCCATCGAGAGATCCATACAAACCGGCGAACCCTACGAGATCATTCACCGCAACATTCGCTTGGATGGCAAAGAGATCGTATGCCGAGGAACCGGTGTGCCCGTCTATAACGAGCAGGGGCAACCCACAGGACTGCTCGGGGTCGGACAAGAAATCACCCAGCTCGTCGCACAAGAAAAAGAGCTCAGTCGCCTAAATGCAGAGCTAGAGCAGCAGCTGCAATGGTTCCGATATAGCGCCAACAGCACGCGCCTCAGTCCATACCGCGTCAATGTGCAAACTCACCAAATTCACTTCTTGGATATGTCTTATCGAGACATCCTCCCGATGACGTCGGACTATCCCCCAGAGTTGATCAAAGACTTTTGGCCGGTCTATCTCGTTGAGTGGATACTCGCTGAAGACCGAGAGCAGTATCTCGCGTTGCTGCAAAACGCCCTCATTCGCGTGGAGTCTTACGACGTCACATACCGCGTTTGGAATGGCACAGCGCTGCGCTGGGTCCGTGATGTGGGCGCGCCCTATGAGACGGAAAACGGCGAGATTTACATCTTTGGTTCGCTGCAAGACGTGACCGACTTGGTGACCCTGCGTGAGAGCGTTGCTCAGCAAGAGGCCCGCTTCCGCGCCACGATCGAACAAGCGCCTTACGGCATGCTCTTCCTCCGCCCAGAAGGCCAAATTCTGTATGCCAATCCGCCCGTACAACAGTGGCTGGGAGAAGAAGCTCTCCAAGGGCAACGCTTGCAACATCTGGTGCACCCAGCAGACGCCGCACAACTAGAGGAGACGTTCCAGAACGTGTTGCGCAGCGATGTGGTGACCACGGAGTGTGAACTGCGGATGAGAGGGAGCGCGGAAGAGTGGCTGCCGCTACGCCTGAGTCTCTCCTCTGCGCACGACGACACGGGCGCGTTGACGTTCCTCATCGGGAGCCTGCAAGACCTCCGCGAACTCAAACTCACACAAGAAGCCCTGATGCAGTCCGCAAAGCTAGCCAGCTTGGGCGAAGCCGCTGCGAGCATCGCTCACGAACTCAAATCCCCGCTCGCCGCCATCCGGATGAAAGCCGAGATTCTGGGACAGTTGACCTCGCTCCCGACGTTCAAGCCCGAGCACCTGCCTCAAAAGCTAGGAGAGATTGTCACCATCGTAGATCGGTCGCTCTCTGTCTTGCAGCAAATGCGAGACTTCTCACGGAAAGAGAGCAGCGCCACGGAGGCAGACGAGCGGCAAGAAGTCTTCACGCTGTCAGAGTTGATGGAAGGGGTCATGTTGATCGCCGGTGGCACGCTCCGACAAGCGGGGATTCAAGTGGTGCAGGACTTCCCGAAGGAGCTGTCGCCTCTCATTGGCAACCGAACCAAGCTCGAACAAGTGTTTGTGAACCTCTGCAACAACGCCCGCGATGCGATGGAAGAGAGCGAACAGCGGCTGTTGAAGCTACAGGCGGTCCAGCACAGGGACATGGTTCAGCTGCAATTGAGCGACACCGGGTGCGGGATGCCTCCCGAAGTGCTCGCCAATCTCTTTCGGGCGTTCTTCACCACCAAAGCGCGCGGCAAGGGCACAGGGCTTGGGACTTCCATCATCAAACGCATTGTCGAAGAGCACGGCGGACGAATCACGGTCGAGAGTGAGGTCAACGTGGGCACGACCTTCACGCTCACTCTGCCTGGTGTCCCTGAGGAACCTCAACAGCGCGCGCCTGCTCCGTCTGCTGCCGACTGAAACTCCCACCGCTCTGGCAGCGCAAGCTCGGCTCCTGCCACATATTCTCGAAACGCCGGCTGGAGCGCATCCCGCACGATCCAGTTCCCGGTGTCTAAGCCGACCGCAGGGCTCTCTTCGACCTCACAGGCGGCGATCAGCGCAATCCATAGCAACCCCCACCCGCTCTCAAAACAACTGCTCAGCACTGGAGTGACCTGCGCCGCTCGCGCCGCTTGAATCCAATGCCGGGCTGCGGCCCACCCACCGAGCGCAGCGGGCTTGAGCACAATCGCTCGCACTGCGTGCTTGAGGGAGTCCCACCGCTCTGGTGTGCATTGCAGCGTTTCATCTAGCGCCAACGGCACGCTGACTCGCGAGGCTAACTCTGCGAGCCGCTCACTGTCTTGCAACGGCTCTTCGCAATACGCGATGTGGCAATCGGCGACCTCAGCTAAGACGCGCAGAGCTTCGCTCCAAGTCCAGGCACGGTTCGCGTCCAAGCGCAGCTCTGCCTCTGGAAAGCGTTCTCGCACCAGACGCACCCGCGCAATGTCTTCGTCTGACGATAAGCGCCCCACTTTGATTTTATAGGCTGGGAAGTGCGGGGCTGTCGTCAAGGCTTGCTCTAACTCCTGAAGCGGAGCAGCCACTAAGCCGTTCAAACGGACTGGGAATTGGGGCGGCGGGCGCATCCAGCTCTTCAGCGGAGCGGGCTCTCGTAACGCTTGCGCGTGAAACGCACACATTTCAAAGCCGTTCTTCACAGACGGAGGCAGGGCTTGAAACGCGGGCAGTGCCGAGAGGGCTCGCCAGTCGCACTCCTCGCGGAGCGACGCGACGAGCCAAGGCAGCGACCGTTGAGCGATGTGCTCGGCCGTCTCTAAGTCTTCTTGATGCAAACCTGCGAGCGGGGCAATCTCTCCGACGGCCAGCCCGTCAGGAGTCTCGACTTGTAAGAAGAGGACTTGCCGCAGCGAGGCGTGAGGGCCAGAGGTGAGGGGGCGATCAAAGCGCAGCGCGAAGCGTCGGAGCGAGGCGTTCACGCGGAGCTTTCCGCGCCGGACTTGGGCGTAAAGTTGAAGCAGGGTTTCCCAGAGACTTGCAGCACATATTGGGAGGGTTCAAGGCGAGTTTTGAAGCCGAGTTTGCGGCAGCCATAAGGCGCGTGGGGGTCCCAAGTGATCTGGTAAAAGCGGCATTGTCGGCAGCGGACGACGTCAGACATTTCAGGCAGAGGAGGATAGTTTTTGCGTGAGTTTCTGGACGACCATTTCGAGTTCTTGTCCGGTGAAAGTCGCGCCCGCGTTGTTTTCCAGAAATTCGTCGAGCTTGAGCAAAAACTGATGCTTGTGCACGTCTAGTTTGAGGTTCTCATAGCGATCGACCACCTGAAAGACGGAGATCGGCTCGCTGAAGCCTTCGACGCTGATCTCTGCTTGGCGGGCACAGGCGATGGCGTGACGGATGAGTTCATGCGTGTATTGCGACACCAAAATTTGGTCGCCGGTCCCGCTCTTGCCCAGCTGTCGCGCGATGCGCAGTTGATAGCCTAAGAGCGTGTAATGCTCGTGATTTTCTAAGCCGAGGGTGCCGACCAAACAGTGCCCTGTGTTGATGCCGATGCGCATCTCAACCCGCCGCGCGATGCCGTACTTTTCCCAGCTGTGTTGCAGATCACGCAGACGCTCGCGCATCTGTAACGCGGCGCTTACACAGGCCAGCGCGTCTTCCTGCGCCCCTTTGCTGCTGGGTGCCCCGAAAAACGCAGTGATGATGTCACCGCCTAAGCGATCCAGCAGCCCTCCATTTTGGAGCACGACCTCGCCCATCACAGCGTAGTATTCATTGAGCAGCTCCATGATTTGGGAGGCTTCGAGTCGCTCGGTAATCTCTGAGAAGCCCACGATGTCACAGACCAACACGCTCACACGCATGCGTTTGGCTTCGGTCGGCAGCGGCTGGGATGCCAGCAGCGGGTGCAAGATCTGTGGTGGCAGGTAGGGCGCCAGCTTTTGCTGCAAATCGGCGGGTACGGCGCCGTTGACCGCTTCATGGGAGGGCGCTGCGAGCTGCCCTTGGAGCTGTCGCTCGGCCATGATTTTGCCGATGGCCAAACGTAGCGTCACTTCGAGCTGTAGCTGCTTCCAGGGCTTGAGGATAAACCCGAGCGGATTGGTTCGATCTGCGCGTTGACGGGTGGTCTCGTCAGGGTTCCCTGTGATGAAGATGGTGGGGAGGTCGTTGCCTGCTTCCAGGAGCTTTTTGCGGGTTTCGATCCCGTCAATTTGTCCGTCGAGCGAAATGTCCATGAGGATCAAATCCGGCGTTGGCGCGTCTTTCAGCAGGTGCAAAGCCTCTTCGCCAGAGGTGACGTTGCCGACCACTTCGTAGCCAAGAGTGCGGAGATTATCCGCCAAGGAAATCGAGAGAATGACCGAGTCCTCAACGATGAGAATCTTGGGAGTATGCATGGAGAGTCTCGACGGTGGGAGAGTGAACGGTTTATTTGTTTTCGTAGAGTGGGGTTGCCACGCGAATGGCGTCGCTGATGCGGTCGCGCTCTTTCATCAGTTTGAGCGCTTGATCTCCCCAATTCATCACTAACCGAGAAGTCTCTTGATCGAAGCCTAGCTTCTCACAGAGGTATTTGAAGTGCGCATACTCGGAGCGTCGGATGCTGCCGTCGACAACAGCGATCATCGCGAGGTAAAAGAAAATGTCTGCCAAATACGCGCGGTCACTGGTGAGAAAGGGGACTTCGATTCGCTCACGGCGCTGTGCTTTGGCGAGCAGCTCGGCCTTTTCGTCTTCATGATCTAGCAGGCTCACAGCGTCTTGGAGCAGCTGAATTTCATTGGGGTCTAGGTCGTTGTCAGTGAGGACCATGCCAATCATCGCGTAAGCCATCCACTTGCGTCCTTCAGAAGACAAATTTTGCAGAAAAGACGAATCGAGTTTCAGTTCATACATTGGGCTTCTCTTGAGAAGAGTTGGTGAGTAGGCGTTGTCGGGCTTCTGCAGAGAGGAGCTGACAGTGGGTGACGGAACCAAACCAACGCAGGCGATGTTTTGCCACAAAACGATACAAGCGATCCAGAACCTTCATCGGGATGCGGTGGAGCATCCAAGCCAGCCAGTGCCCGCCAGTGCCCAAGTGTCGCAGCGTTTGCAGCACTGCGCGACCTTCCCAATAGAGCGCTTGCGCTTCCACGAGGATGACGCTGTCGGGGAGTGGGCTCTCTAGTTGAAAGCTCCGAACTATACGGCCAGCCTCAGGAGACTGCAAGGAAGCAAAGTGCAGCGTCCTTTTTGTGTCGAACCAGCAGAGGCAGCGGACGGTGCGGTTGCACAACACACAGTCGCCATCAAATAACAATAGCGGGGTCTGCTGCGACCAGTCGTGAGGTTGGGGGAGCGCCGCGTTGGGTTCGATGCGCATGCTGGATCTAGCGGAGCGGATGACCTTGTTCAGCCATGAGGTCGGGGTCGGGTAAGATGTCATTTTGTAAGAAGGATCGACGGACGATTTCTTTGAAGACGGGACCGGCGACTTTTCCTCCATAGGGGGATGTTCGTGGGTGTTCTACCACGACCAAGACCGTGAAAAGCGGTCGCGTGGCGGGGACAAATCCAGCGAAAAAGGCAATGTGTTTGCGGTTGGTGTAGCGCCCAGTTTTTTCATCAAAGACTTGAGAGGTGCCCGTCTTGCCTCCTACTTCATAACCAGGAATCGCAGCTTCGACGGCAGTTCCACCCGGGTTGGTCACGCTGACCATCATGCGCCGAAGCAAGCGCGCCGTCTGTGGAGTGATGAGCTGTTTAGGCTCTCGGGGTCCAAATTTTTGCAGGGTGCGTCCCTCTTCGTCTTGGGCTTCCAGCAGCATGTCGCCGTCTTCGGTGTATGCATGTTCCACGATGAATGGCGGGACCCATTTTCCATCTGCGGCGAACACATTTAAGGCGCTAATCAACTGTAGGGGCGAGACTAAGATGCCGTGTCCAAATGACATCGACGCATGGTCGACGCGAGTCCAGCGTTGCAGAGGCAACACGCGACCAATTGCTTCCCCAGAGAGGCCGGATTCGGGCCGCGAACCAAAGCCAAAGCTTCGAATGTACTCATAGAACTTCTCCGGCGACATCATCGTCCCAATTTTGATCGCGCAGATGTTCGAGGACTTCTGAATGATCTGCTCTACGTTCAAAATGTCGTGAGGGGAGGTGTCGTGAAAATCTTCTCCAGCGAAGCGATACGCCCCATTCTCGCAGAAAAATTCTTGGTCGGGAGTGATGAGTTTCTCTTCTAAAGCGGCAGCGATGGTGAGGATTTTCAGCGTGGAGCCCGGTTCATAGCCCACGGTCACGGCGCGGTTGAGATAGCGCTCTCGTGGAAACTCTCGGAAGCGATTGGGATCAAAGGACGGATACGTCGCCATCGACAAAATGGCGCCGGTTTGTGAGTGCATCACAATCGCGACGCCACGGTCAGCTTGGGAGGAGTTGACTCCCTTGCGCAAGGCCGCCTCGGTGAAGTGCTGCAGCGTGCTGTCAATCGTGAGTTGCAGGGAGTAGCGCCCCGCTCGCAGCGCTCCTGGCAGCGTGTGCGGAATGAAACGACGCGTGCCGTCTCGCTCGACGACGAAGACTTCGGGCTCGCCTGCCATCAAACCTTGATATTGATATTCCAGACCTTCCAGACCTTGTGAGTCCACTCCTGTGAAGCCCAGCAGCGCTCCTGCGAGCTCGGCGTTGGGGTAATAGCGTCGATATTCTTCAATGAAGCCCAGCCCGGGCAAATCCAGCTGTTCAATCTGCGTGGCAACTTGTGGCTGGAGCTGGCGTTTGAGCCAAACGAAGGATCGCCGTGAGCGTAGGTCTTTGAGGAGTTCAGCGCGAGAAATGCCCAGCAGCGGCGCGAGGCGGACTGCGGCGACATAAGGAGAATCGATGTCGCGAGGGCGGGCATAGAGTGAGCGGACAGGGACTGAGACCGCGAGCTTTCGGCCTTGTCGATCTACGATGCTCCCCCGCCGAGGTTCCAGCGTGATTTTGCTTTGCTGCTGGTGTCGAGCCCGTTCAGCGAAGTAGTCGGCGCGGATGATTTGCAGATAGAACATGCGGCCCAACAGCGCGACAAGGCAAAACGCCACGAGCCCCACCACGGTCAGCACGCGCACATTGTAGGTGTGCAGCGAGAAGTGCGACTTAGGGTTGCGCGGCAACATGGGCGGCGTATTCTTCAAGTGTGTAAATTTGTGAAGGATGCGGGAGCCCCATGAGCATCTGCTCGCGCGCAATCGTTTCGATGCGCTGCGGGCGGCTGAGGTAGTCAATTTCGACACCGAGCATTTCCAGCCGAGTGCTCATCTGCTGATGCTCTTTTTCCAAATTTTGCACGTCATAGCTGACTTGGAGATAGTTCATCCATTGCCAGAGATAGAGTAGAGAGCCGAGCGTGAGTAGAAGGGCGAGGAGCACCATTGTGCGGAAGGACTGGAGCGTGCCGCGCAGCAGCTGCGAAGTGTCACGCCATGGGATTTGTGAGCGTAGAATTCCAGGCTTGCGAGGTATGATTCTCATATCCGATTTGATGCATCTGTTACGTCCATGTAGCAGACCGGTAGTCCTCTGACTTGCCTCCGGTTTTCTCTAAAAGATGCACAGATTCAATGACCATGCCTTTGGTCACAGACTTACACATGTCATAAAGTGTGAGAGCCGCGATAGACGCTGCTGTGAGGGCTTCCATTTCCACGCCGGTCCGTCCGGTCACTCGGACGGTTGCTGTGAAGATCGCGAGGCCGTCGCGCAATTCGGCCTCTACATCCACTCCTGAAATCGGCAAGGGGTGACACATCGGGATCAGATCAGAGGTTTTTTTCGCGCCTTGGATGCCGGCAAGAATCGCGGTTTGCAGGACGGGCCCTTTCTTGGTGTTGCCGTCTGCTTGCAGTTTGGCGAAGAGCTCGGCTCCCAAACGAACGCTAGACTGAGCCGTCGCGGTGCGTGTCGTGATGTCTTTTTGCGAGACATCGACCATGCGGGGTTGGTCTCCTTCGCGGAGGTGGGTGAAGTCAGAACTCATGGCGTAGCTCGTCGGTGAGAGGGGTCCACTCTTGGTTCAGATAAATTTCTGTGGGTTGGTAGTCTGCTTTGTAGCTCATCTTCGGGGAGTCTGGGACCCAATAACCGAGATAGAGCCAAGGTTTCTGCAGTTGATAGGCGTATTCAATTTCATATAGCAACGAGAACACGCCCAAGCGACGTTTGTGCTCTTGGGGATGGAAGGCGAAATACACAGAGCTCAGCGCGTTTGGGAGCAGATCAATCCAACTGACGCCGACGAGTTGCTGTGCAGAGTCTCGAAAGAGAATCATTTCACTGGGCACAGGGCTTAGCAGTAAGAACTCTTCAAATTCGTCGGGAGAGGTTGGGTTTCCGCGTTGATGCCAGCCTTGTTGATAGTCTTTGTAGAGCGCGAAGACGTCTTCGCGGAACTTTGGCTCGCAATGCTCTGCGGTCAGGTCGGTGTTGCGTCGTTGTGCGCGGCGTTGGGATTTGCTTGGGCGGAACTGGTCTGTGTTGACGCGCAAGGGGATGCAGCGGTTACAGCTCTGGCAGATGGGGTGATAGACGGACGTGCCGCTGCGACGGAAGCCACGCTCGAGCAGCCTCTCGTAAGTTTCGGCGGGGAGATGGTCTGCGTAAAAGGTGAGATTGTCCCATTCTCCGACGGGGCGATAGGGGCAGGGGCCGTTGTGCGTGTGATAGACCGGCCAAGTCACTTCAGGTTGATTGGCCATGTTGGGCCTACTCAGGGAGACCTGTGGCAATGACCGTTACCGAAACTTGGTCGTCTTGAGTGTCGGTGAGGTGAGCGCCCCAGATTAAGTTGACGTCTTCGTGCGCCATTTCTTCGAGCTGACTCATCGCTGCGGTGATCTCTAAGGCACCCGCATCGCGAGGTGCGACGACATGGATGAGCACGCCCTTCGCGCCCCGGATGTCGTTGTCTTGCATCAGGGGGCTGTGGATTGCGTTGTCGATGGCGCTGGTCATGCGGTCTTTGCCTTTGGCGGTTCCGCGGCCGATGACGGCTTTGCCCATGCCTTCCATGATGGTTTGCATGTCGGCAAAATCGACGTTGATGTCTCCGACGCCGTTCAGCAAGTCGGTGATGCCTTGAATTGCATTCACCAAGACTTCATCGACCATGTGGAAGGCGTCTTTGAAGCTGGTGGTGCGAGAGGTCGCTTCGAGGAGGCGCTCATTTGGAATTACGAGCAGCGTGTCGGTTTGCTCTTTCAGGCGCTCCACTCCTTCGAGGGCGTCGCGCATGCGGCGTCTGCCTTCAAAAGAGAAAGGCAGCGTGACCACTCCGACGGTGAGGATTCCCTTGGCTTTGGAGAGCCGCGCGATGACAGGCGCCGATCCGGTCCCGGTGCCTCCGCCCATGCCCGCGACGATGAAGACCATGTGAGCGCCTTCAAGCTGGGCGTTGATGTCGGGCGCGCTCTCTTCGGCAGCGTTTGCGCCGATTTCAGGGCGGGCGCCGGCGCCCAAACCTCGGGTCAACTGTTTGCCCAATTCTAGGCGGGTGTGTGCTTGGGAGTTATTGAGGGCTTTGAGGTCAGTGTTGCAGGCAATGAGTTCAACGTGTTGAACCTGCTCGACAGCCATTTTGCTGACGACGTTGCCACCGCCACCGCCGGCGCCGATGACTTTGATGGTGGGGATGAACGCATCCTGCGTGGTGGCGATGATCGCCGGACTATTTGCTTCCATGTCATCCTTACGGGCCAAGGCAATTCGGAAAAGTGAGGCGATGGGCAAGCGAGCTTTGTGCCACGCAATGGTTCAATTAACAAATCTACATTTTACTTGTTTTTTCAAACCATTTTAACTTATCATTCTGCGGCATTTTTGAGAAAAATGTCAGTAAAAAGTGAGATCGTTATGGCGTTCTGGCACCATCGTTAGGGAGGGAGACCCAATGGTAGGTTTGTGTCAGACAGCGGTCTCCGCTGTACAACCTAACCTTTGTGGGGACCCCCTATGACTTTTAAAGAACTGGGTCTTTCCGACCCACTGTTGCGTGCTCTGGAAGAGATCGGTTTTACCGAAGCCACTCCGATCCAAGAGCAGCTGATTCCTGTCCAATTGCAAGGCAAGGACGTGATCGGGCAAGCGCAAACAGGAACCGGAAAAACGGCCGCTTTTGGCATTCCTCTGCTTGAACAGCTCGCCCCTCGTGATCACGGTGACGGCAACCACACGGCCGACGCTCTGATTCTCACACCAACCCGCGAACTCGCCTCTCAGGTCACTGAAGAACTCCGACGCCTTGGAAAACATCGGCGCCTGTCGATTGTGCCCGTCTATGGTGGCATGTCTATGGATCAGCAGAGCCGCGCACTACGCCGCCGAACGAACATCGTGGTTGGAACTCCCGGGCGAGTCTTGGATCACGTCTCACGAGGCAATCTTGACCTAGCGAGCATTCGTCACTTTGTGTTGGATGAGGCTGACGAGATGCTCGACATGGGCTTCATCAATGACATCGAAGAGCTGATGAAGAAACTTCCGGCAGAGCGCCAAATCTTGCTTTTTTCGGCGACGATGTCTCAGGAAATTGACCGAATTTCAAAGCAATACATGAAAACACCGGTCTCTGTCTCTGTGTCGCAGAGCACGATGGTCATGCCAAAAATTTCTCAGTGGCTCTATCGCACCAAAGATTGGGAACGCTTTGAAGGCCTCTGTCGTGTGCTGACCTTACACAACCCAGAGTTGGCCCTCATTTTCTGTCAGACCAAACGTGAGGTCGACGAGCTGCATCGCCAATTGAAAGACCGCGATTATCTCGTTGAGGCCTTGCACGGGGACTACAGCCAGCACCAGCGAGAACAGGTCATGCAGAAATTCCGCAACAAGGAGCTGGATCTGTTGATTGCAACCGACTTGGCCGCGCGGGGCATCGACTCTAAGTTAGACATGGTGATCAACTACACAGTCCCAGAAAATCCAGAGACCTATGTTCACCGGATCGGACGAACTGGGCGCGCCGGACGAGAAGGCCTCGCTGTCACGTTTGTCTCGCAAGACGACAATCGTGCGCTGTACGCCATCGAGAAGCTCATCAAAACGCGCCTGCGTTATCAGGAATTACCAACTCGCGAAGAGCTGCGTGAACACCGCAAAAGTTATCTGCAAGAACGCATCACCTCTGGTCTAGGTGACAAAGGCTGTGCGGAATATGTGGAACTCGCGGCTCGTCTGCTCGAGAGCGCGTCGCCTGTGGAGACTCTCGCGGCAACACTGAAGGTCGCTGGTGATGCGACCTCTCCGTTGATCAGCGTGGATCGTCAGCACGAACTCAACGCTGAAAACACGGGCGCTGAACGAGGCATGGTACGGTTTTTTCTTGGTGGCGGACGAAATCTAGATTTGAAAGCCGGAGATTTGTTGAGAGCGATTACCCAAGGAACCCGCATTCCGGGTGCCGAGGTGGGCAAGATCATGATCCAGGAAGATTTTTCCTTCTTGGAGGTTCCCGAACGATGGGCCAGCCACCTGCTTGAGACCTTGTCATCGTTCAAACTGAATGGTACAGACATCAACGTTAAGCCGGCTCGCGCTCGCGACAAGGTGACCCGCTTCCGAGACAACCGCAACCAAAACGGATCTCGATCCCGTCGGTCGCATCATTCTTCACAACGCCGTGTCTCTAACGGCTAATCATGTGAGCAAATCATGCTTTCAGAAAAAGTCTTCTACCTGTTCCTGTTCCCTTGGATGCTCTTCATTGCCTCCATGCCCGGCTTGGTTCTAACCTTCTTGTTTAGTGGCCTAGCGGCTCAACTTCTGAACTACCTCCCCAACAGTGGCGGAAAGCAGAGCGAAGAGTCTACCCGGTAACCCAAAACATTCTTCCAGAGACAGCCCGTGAACAAGTACAGCGCGCTCATCACTGACTTTCTGCACAACTGTGGCGACGCGGAGAAAGCCTTCGTCAGCGACACAGAGTGGTGGATCATCAATGGATCCGTCAAGGTGCAGATTTTCCTGACGTCTCTGGAAGAAGACGCCGAATTGATCGTCGCGGCAAATCTGTTCCGCTACGAACGTTCAAATCCAGACCTGAACGACTATGTTCTAAAACTGAACGGCACCTTCAAACTGAAGGGCGTCTCTTTTGGAATTCGCAACCAGCACTTAGTCCTCAGCTTTGTGCGGCCTGTGCAAGGGCTAGATCCAGAAGAACTCGAATGGATGATCGCTTGTATCGCCATTATTGCCGATGAATATGACGATTATTTGCTGAATGAGTTCCACATTGAGTGACTCCAGTCGTTCTCAGGGTGGCTTCTATAAAGCTCTCTCGCTAGAAGTCACGCTCCCCCTCTTCGCTTCGCTCCTGACACTCCCCAAAATTTTGCAACAACCGACCGCAAGCGTATGGTGGCATGCCATCTACCAACGAGTACGGTGCCGGCAATGGGAGTTCCTCTCTGCCGAGTCGGGAACAAATTGGCACATTTCCTTGCCCCCAACCCTCTCTCGTGATCGCTCTTACCTCGTCCTCGCGAATCAGCAGACGCGGTTAGATGCCCTCTTGATCCAAATGATCCTCGCAGAGAAAATCACGCCAATTGTACAACCGGTGCTCCAATCTCGGCTGCCCAATCTGTTTCAAGAGTGGTTCGCTTGGTTAGAGGAAGCCCCGATTTTACACCACATTAGCGCCGAGCGTCGCGCTAACGAAACGGACTCGCAAACGTCGGAGTGGGCACAGCAGTCCGTGGCGTTTCGCAACATCGTAGAGCAGAAACGCTCGCTGCTCTTGCTGCCGGAGAAGGGCGCTTATCGTGACCCAAGCAAAGTCGCGCCAGGACGTTTTGCTCCATTGTTTCCCCCAAAAGCCGGAGAGCTGGTGCAAGCGACGATCTCCCAAGAAGTCCCTTGGCATGCTGTGTTAGATGTAACCTTACACCACAATTTATCGTTGCAGACCCTCTTCGATTTGCGGGAGCTCCAAAATGCCCATATTTTCATAGATGTACGCGAAGTAAATGCCCCCTCTGGAATCCAGCAAAGCTCTGCGAATGACTTGCGCAAATGGTTACAATCTCTTTGGCAAGAAAAGGCTCAGCGTTTGGAAAATCTTTTGCAGGAACAGAAACTTACACAGAATACCAACCTCCAGTGAAGGAAGCACATGCAGTGTAAGTTTTGGGGTGTAACGTTACTCTGGCTACTGCTCGCCACCAGCGCGTGGGCACAGAACATTGTAGAGCTAGGTGACGGAAAAACGCTGATTCTGAAAGAAGACGGCACTTACGAGACAGTGAAGATTGCGGCTACAGAGCAAGGCGAAAGAGTCATTTTGCGACAAGACATGACGTACGAGTTCCTGCAAAACAAAGAGCTTTACCTGAAATCAGATGGCACCTACGAATATCTAGCTGAAAAAGAGTTCATCCTGAGTGATCAGCCCGCTCGGGATAATTTGCTCGCGGAGCTGCAGCAACTGTATTGCACAAAGCGAGATGGGAACCTGACGCCGCAACAGCGCAGTCGCATGATCAAGTTGACCGTGGACATTCTAGAGAGCAACCAGCCCGCACTGCTCGCCGACCTACAATCCTCCGATTGCCAATAATTCTTGCCACGCCTGTTTAACAGGCGCCTCCCTGAGCCACCGGTGCAGTTTCGCAATATCCTCATCACGCGCTTTAGTTCATTAGGCGATCTCGTCTTGACCACGCCAATCTATCGTGAGCTGCGCCGTGTCTTCCCCGAAGCCAACCTGACGCTCCTGACCTCCGAAGGGTTTGGGCGTGTTTTGGAAAATAATCCACACCTCGACCAAATCATTTTTCACCCACGCAAAGAAGGGCGCGCGGCGCTACAAACGCGCATTCAACAGCTGCGAGAGCAGCGGTTTGACCTGATCTATGACGCGCATGATTCCCTTCGGAGCCGCTGGATTCGTTGGCAGCTTCAACGCCATGAACCAGCCCCCATCGTCTGGAAAATTGATAAGCGCACGTTCTCACGGCTGCTGCTGCTCCGTTTTCATTGGAACCTGCTGCGCAAGGCTCGCTCTCAGCGAGAACAGTGGCTACAGCCGCTGGTGCGCTATCATGGCAGCGATCTTGACGCGTCAACCGAACTGTTTCCCGCCCCAGGCGATGTGTCTGTGGTGCAGGACTGGATGCGGCAACAGCAACTGACGGCTGGGCGCTTTGTTTGTGTTGGAGCCGCGGCTTCTTTCCCCTTGAAGTGCTGGCCCTTAGAAAACTACGTCGCTGTCATTGAACAGCTCTTAGCGTCCGATTGGAGGATCGTCCTCGTCGGTGGCCCTCAAGAGGTTGAGACGGAAGCGCTCGCGCAGCGCTTCTCAAACGACACTCGCGTCGTGAACGCTGCCGGACAATTCTCCATCTTGCAGTCCGTCGCCTTGCTTGAGCAGGCTCGCTGTGTGCTGTGCAATGACACTTCGATTGCCCACATGGCGGAGTCTCAAAAAACACCCGCCTTGGTGATGTTTGGGCCGACCGTGCGAGAGTTTGGCTATGCACCTTATCTAGAACAAAGCCACCTCATCGAGAGTGCGCTCAAACTGCCATGTCGGCCCTGTTCGCGCACTGGTAAAGGCGTGTGCAAAATTGAGCAAAAGCAGCATTGCCTCACCTCGATCTCACCGCAAGAAGTCCTTCATGTGCTGGAACCAATGCTGAACTAGCTCCCAACTTTCTTGTTGCAGTTGATTGCACTTTTCGCAGTCCCTTGCTAGCTTCTTGGTCTTTCGCCCTTTGCTTGACCCTCTCTGTGAAATCACTATGCCTCTATTTGCTACTCTGCGCTGGTGGAGCTTCGGTCTGCTCCTGATGTCGCTTGGAGCTTGTGCTCAAAAAGCTCCCGAACTCCGCGTGTTGCGCCCTGCTGAAATTGACACCACGGACATTCGCCGCGTCGCGATCGGTGTCTTCGAGGTTGGAACCCTCAACGAACGCTACGTCTCTGAACGCGACGGCGTCTGGGAAGAGCGGTCGACACAGCTCTCCCCTGCGGAACAGCAATCGATTGCGCGCGCTGTGCGTGCTCGTGTCGTCAACCAGCTGACCACAGTCCCTTATTTTGAAGTCGCGTTCACCGATGAATTTGCGACGTTAGAAAACGACGCAGCGCTACAGCAATTGATTGTCTCTGAAGGGTACGCCACGCAGGATGTCGACGCCGTACTCAGCGGAAAAATCTGGATTGATGCTGACCGGACGGACGGCGTTGAACTCGGCAAAGCCTCGCTGGAATACTATCAGCCCCCAGCAAGAGGACAAAAAGGCCCGGGCGAGAAGCTCACCGTGCAGCAGCTAGCGTGGTGGCCTTACAAAATGCTCAGTGGCACATTGGTCTTAGAACTCAAGCTCACACGCCTCAGCCCAACCGGTGTCGTTGCGACAGACCTCATCACGCGGCGCTATGCGCACAAAATCGGAGGCAGCCCCGCGGGAGCCCTAGAGCAAGTGCAGTCAGGCATCCGCACCCTCCAAGGCTTGCTCGCTTCTCAGCAAGAAGATGACTCAAGCCAAGAAGTAGAAAACATGGATGAAGTCTTGCCTCCCTTCACAGCGATGATTGCGGAGATGGCCTCGTCCACTTCCGCAGATTTTGTGAAGCGCGTCTCGATCACTGAAATGAACGTCTCGCACCCGATCGCTGCGGGAGGAGATGAGCGCGCGCGCCTGTTGATCCAAAATGGCGCTTACGAAACGGCGTTAGAGCGCCTGCAACAGCGCACCGCCAACAATCCCAATCCTGCTGACCTTTACAATTTGGGACTCTGCTTTGAAGCCTTGGGCGACTATGGACTCGCCTTGACCAACTACCGCGAAGCGCATCAGCGCGATCAGACCAACCTCACTTATGCGCAGGGCATCGGTCGCATCGAGACGCTACAGCGCCAGTCACCGCAACTGCGAACCCAGCTTCAAAGTCGAAACTCCTAACCTCTGCCGGATGATCCCCATGAAATATTTTTGGTTGCTGGGAGCTGTGATGTTCTTCGTCAGCAGCTGTTCCTTGCTCACACCTCAGCCCGAAATTGAATTCCGTGTAGCGCGCGCTCCTGAGTTTGAACTCTCCGAGATTGACGCGCTCGTAGTAGGCGAATTTCGTGTGCAAAATCAAGAGATTGTGTTTCCGACTGCCGCGAAAGAAAAGCCTCAACTCTCGCCAGAGCTGTCCAGTTTTGCGCCAAATGCCGAAAAAGCCTCAGCCGCGAGCGATCTCTTGCGCGCCCAGCTGTTGCGGGAATTCTCACGCAACGCCCCCTTTCGGATGCTCAACACCACGGCGGCTGCGCAAGTCATCAACGGCGTACAACCCGACACGACGAGAGTCGCAGTGCTACGCGCTGAGGTTCGCTACTCGGAGTTCCGTTTTGCGCAACGTGAAGAAGTCCCCTACTTTGTGACAGTTAGTAACGAAGCCCTGCCGTTGGAGCAGCAGCTCTTGGGAAAGGGCCTCTCGATGGGCACGGAAGAGCTCGGTGGCGGGCTACCGGAGCAGACGCCATACGTGGAGTTGATTGGTGCAATCGAAGCCCGCATCTCGCTCACACGCCAAAGTGATGGATCAGAGCTGCTACCGCCGCAGACCATGCAGGCGTTTTATGTCCGCAAGTGGGGTGGGCTGAGTGACACGTCGCATGTCGCTGCCAATGTGCGCGAGTGGATCAATGAGCGCTTCCAACAAGACGAAGGGACGCTGGAGCGTTTGCTCAGCGAAAAAGACCGCACCGCGCTGTTGGCTAATAATTATAACGAGTATCTCGCACAGGGACTGAATCTGAAGCGCGACACCAACGTGCCGCTCACGTCTGTCGCGTTGCAGTCACGCCTTACGCAAAAGGTGGCCACGGATTTCGTGCGCAAGGTCGTACCAACGGTGCGCAAGGCTGATCTACGCATCGAAGATGGCGACCCTGTCGGGGTGACGCTGCTGCAAGCAAATGCATACGAAGAAGCGATCGCGTATTTGCAGGGCAAAAATAATCGGAGCGCCGCCGATGATTACAACCTCGGGCTAGCTTATGAAGCCTCTGGACAGCGTCTTCAAGCACGCTCGTTCTTCGAATCTGCTGGCCGTCGTGACAAAAGCAATAAGTTGTATCGAAACGCGCTGCGCCGCGTTCAGTGAAAAGAACTTGCAAGTCCTCTGGGTTTGACAAGAATTCACCCGATTCTTGCCCGAGGACTGCCCACTCAACGATGTGACAAAACACACCGTCCCCGTCCTTCCCAGAATCACACCCTGCGTTCCATCTCCATAACTCTGAGACTCCTCACGCCAAACGCCACACTATGCCCAAACGCACTGACATCTCTTCCATTCTCTTAATTGGGTCTGGCCCGATTGTTATTGGACAAGCCTGCGAATTTGACTACAGCGGCACACAGGCCTGCAAAGCGCTCAAAGAAGAAGGCTATCGAGTGATTTTGGTCAACAGCAACCCTGCGACCATCATGACCGATCCTGGGCTAGTGGACGCGACCTACATTGAGCCCATCAAAGTGCCGACGCTCGAACGCATCATTGCAAAAGAGCGCCCTGACGCGCTGTTGCCCACGATGGGCGGACAAACCGCCCTCAACATGGCGATTCAACTGCACGAAAAAGGCGTCTTAGAAAAGTACAACGTCGAGTTGATCGGGGCCAATATTGACGCGATTGAAAAGGCCGAAAATCGGGAGCGGTTCCGAGCTGCGATGCACAAACTCAAGATTGAGATGCCTGCGAGCCACATCATTCACTCGGTAGACGAGGCCCTCGAAGTCGCTGACCAAATCAGCTACCCGATCATCGTGCGGCCTTCATTCACTCTGGGCGGAGAAGGCGGCGGCGTCGCCTATCACCAACGGGAACTCGTGCAGATCGTCACCAGCGGCTTAGCGGCCTCTCCTACCCGCGAAGTGCAACTCGATCAGTCTGTGCTGGGATGGAAAGAATTTGAGATGGAGGTGATGCGCGATCATCGTGACAACTGCGTCATCATCTGCTCGATTGAGAACCTCGACCCGATGGGCGTGCACACTGGGGACAGCATCACGGTCGCTCCTGCACAGACCCTGACGGATGTGGAATATCAAAATTTGCGCGACCTCTCTTTCCAGATTATGCGCGAAATCGGCGTTGACACCGGCGGGTCGAATGTCCAATTTGCGGTCAATCCCCAAAATGGCCAACCCGTTGTCATTGAAATGAACCCACGTGTCTCGCGCAGCTCAGCCCTCGCGTCTAAGGCGACCGGCTTCCCGATTGCGAAGATCGCCGCAAAATTAGCGGTGGGCTACACGCTGGATGAAATTCCCAACGACATCACACGGCAAACTCCAGCCTCGTTTGAGCCTTCGATCGACTATGTCGTCACCAAAATCCCACGGTTCACTTTTGAAAAATTCCCCCTCTCGGATCCTCGTTTGGGCACGCAGATGAAATCTGTGGGTGAGGTGATGTCGATGGGAGGGACATTTCGCGAATCACTCCAGAAAGCGCTGCGTTCCATGGAAACAGGGAGCATGGGGTTTGAGATCCCGCCGTATCCCGCCGACACAGACCCAGAGGTTTTTTTAGAAGAAGAACTCACCTATGTGACCAGCCAGCGGCTTTGGTATGTGGCTGACGCCATGCGACGAGGATGGGACGCGCAGCGTCTGAACGACAAGACGCACATTGACCTGTGGTTCCTCACTCAAGTGGAGAGCCTAGTGCGGGAAGAGCAGAAAATGGCCGAGACCCAACAGGCAGCGTTGACCTCCGCTCAGCTGCGGAGCTGGAAAAGCCTCGGCTTTGCAGACGCGTTTATCGCGCGGCAGATGCAGTTGGAGGAGAGGGACATCACAGAGAAACGACGCGACTGGAATATTCGCTCTGTATTCAAAATGGTCGACACTTGCGCCGCAGAGTTTCCGTCCGCGACTCCCTACTTTTACTCTACTTACGCACAAGAAAACGAATCGATCCCCACAGATCAAAAAAAGGTACTGATTTTGGGTAGCGGCCCCAATCGCATTGGCCAAGGTATCGAGTTTGACTATTGCTGTGTGCACGCGGCTTTTGCGGCCAAAGACGCTGGGTATGAAGCGATCATGTACAACTGCAATCCTGAAACGGTGAGCACCGATTATGACACCTCTGACCGCCTCTATTTTGAACCGATCACGTTTGAAGATGTGATGAGCGTCATCGAGCTGGAACAACCCATTGGCGTGATTGTGCAGCTGGGCGGACAAACGCCGCTCAAACTTGCGAAGCAGCTTCACGAGGCTGGTGTCCCGCTCTTGGGAACTTCCTTCGAGAGCATCGACCGCGCAGAAAATCGAGAGCTGTTCGCAGAGATGCTCCGCAAACTCGGTTTGCGACAGCCCGCTAACGGGACCGTCCGTTCTCTGCCAGAAGCACGCGATGTGGCTACCAAAATTGGCTATCCCGTGTTAGTCCGCCCGTCCTACGTGCTGGGCGGACGCGCGATGATGATTGTTGAGGGAGAAGAGCGGCTGGAAGAATTTTTTGAAGAAGCCGTGCGTGTCTCGCCAGAACATCCTGTCCTCATCGACAAGTTTTTGGCGGACGCGGTCGAAGTAGACGTGGACTTGTTGGGAGACGGGACAACCGCTGAAGTCGCGGGCATCATGGAGCACATTGAGCGCGCAGGCATTCACTCTGGAGACAGCGCTTGTTCCTTGCCACCTTACAACCTCACAGCGCGCGCGCTCCAGAAGTTGCAGGAGCAGGCGGTGGCGATGGCACAAGAACTCAAAGTGTGTGGCCTCATGAACGTACAATTCGCTGTGCAAAATGAAGAAATCTTTGTGATTGAAGTGAACCCTCGCGCATCACGGACGGTTCCCTTTGTAAGCAAAGCGATTGGACAACCGCTCGCGAAATTGGCGACTCGTTTGATGCTGGGCGAAAAGCTCCCCCAGCTGGGCTTTCGTTACCAGTCGCCACAACATTTTGCTGTCAAAGAGACCGTCTTTCCGTTCATGCGTTTCGCAGGGACCGACACGACTCTTGGCCCTGAGATGCAATCCACTGGCGAGGTGATGGGGCGAGGACGCAGCTTTGAAGAAGCCTTCCTGAAAGCCCAGATTGCGGTGTTTGATGAGAGTCTAGGTCGCCCGTATGTCTTCATTGGCGTGATGGACGCGGACAAAGAGAAAATGATCCCCATCGCTAAAATTCTGGAAGATTTGGGATATGAGATTTTAGCGACGAGTGGGACGTTGAGAGTGTTGCAAGATGGAGGGATTCAGCGTGTGCGCTGGACGTCGATGGAGCCAGAGGACGAGGGGAATGTGATGGAATACATTCAGCGCAAAGAAGTTGCGATGTTGATCAACACAACGCGCAAGAAAAAGCGGGCGGTCGACGCTCGTCATATCCGAAGATTGGTGTTGGCATATAACCTCCCCTATTTTACGACTGTGGAAGCGGCTTTGCAGTTTGCGCGCTCGCTCTCCAAGCTCGATGAGCTAAGTTACGAGCCGCTAAAATACTGATTCCCCATAGCCGGACGGAAGTTCGGCCTTCTCCGCAAATTATTCTTCCTCTCCACTAGGCACGCCTTGCATCTGATTGAGCGTACGCAGCAATCGCTTCTGCAGCGGCGAGTAGGCCTCGTCGACGGTCATGGCCGCGTCGGCAGCTTCTTTGCCAAGCTCGATCAATTTGGCGAGCCCCTCTTTGTTCAGGCGCATTAGATCACGATGCACATAGCCATAGTGAGCCAAGTTCGCGAACTCGGCGAGTGCAGGCAAATCGGCTTTTTTGGGCATCGACATCGAGACGGTTTTCAGGGACTTGCGGTAGGCCACAACCGATTGATTGAACGCCGGAGCGACGTGAGGTCGAGCGGTGTCATCGCCCGATTCGATGCGCAGCATCCAGTAACGCACCAGCTGCATGTTGAGGCGTCCATTCATGACAAACGGGAAGGGAATTTTGTCGTCAATCATCTGCATCTTCTCCGCGAGTCCGATGCCTGCGGTGTAGAGGATGGGGATGGTTTTGATCGCTTCGATACACTGCATGATCTTTCCAATCACGGCATTGCGGATTTGCTCCTTGTTGCCCTCCGGTGGAGCATCACCACCGAAGAGTCCACCGAGGCCTCCAGGGATGTTGTCCAATGCCTGATCCAGATCGTTTTTGCTCAGCGAGACGTTCATGCGCTTTTGCAGGTTCATCTGGGCTTCGCCGATCCGCTCAATCATCGCCTCACACATCCGCACTTCCATCATCATCGCTTCGCGGTTGCGTACATTAGAGTCTTCCATGTCCTCTTCGTTCACGTCGATACCGCTCAAGTTCACGTTTTTGAGCACGCTGGACTGAATCGACATCATTTGTTCTTTGTGGACCTGTAGCACACGCTCCAGATAAATCTTGAGAGTCCGCAATACGAGACCAATGGAAGGGCCGGTGACCTCTCCCCAGTGCAATGGCAAACAAGCATGGACTAGAAGGACGCGCGCAATCTCAATGGTGGGGCGCGCTTCCATTTCTAGCGCTCGCTGTACAATCTGCATTCGGACGGCCTGACTCAGAGGATCTGTGCCGAGTTGGGAGACCAACTTGTTGATCGTGCGGTCTTGTCGGAAAAATGCCATCGCGAGGATATCCGTGCCATTTACGGGGCTGACCTCTTTTGTTTTGCCGCCAAAACCAAGCTTTTGAAAAAGACCCTGTTGCTTGGACGCCAAGACGTCCTTTGCAACTTGGTCAATCTCTTCTTGCATCTCCATCAGGTTAACGTTGGGAGTTTGCGGATTTTCTTTAATTTTGTCCTTAGACATATTTCCTTTGTCAGAAATAGAAAAAGATTAGTAGAGGGACTCTTCAATAGCTCGTCGTCCCATATCATCAAAAGCCAGATAGATTGGCGCGGGGGTCAAAAAGTATTGATCGACGAGGGAGTCTGCTGGCCAGAGCGAGCGAGCGATCCCGTTGATATACAAATGAAAATATTTACGAGGCACGGGTGGTTCAAAACGTCCGATGTTGACCCAAATCCGGAACTGCGCTGGGGACTCTGAGGAAATGGGGATTCCCAATTCTGTGAGAGTCTTCATAAAGGTTTGCCGACACTCTGGGCTGTGCAAGCGCATGAGAAACAGAGAGAGCTCTTCATCTGCGCTAATGCGCAATTTAGAAGGGACGCGAACATCAATATCGCCAATTTCGTAGTTGATGACAAATTGTTCGTTCAAGTTATCGCGCACCACCAAAGAGATCGTGTTGTACTTGTTCACATTTACGATCATGAACACTTCGCGAATATAGTGTTCGTTTTCGAGTAACTCGCGAGGCGTCATCGAAATCGGCGGAAAAAACGCCGCGACCTCTTCGGCTAGAGTCGCAAAGTCTTGTGAGTTGAACGGCACTTGGGCTTCTTCATGGCCAGCTTTGGCGGCTGGTTTTTCAAAGACAGTCCGCAGATGTCCCTTGAAATTCAAGTAGTGGCTGAACACACACCGGCACATCCCTTCTACCATATTGTCTTCAAACATGGGCGTGGTGTTTGTGCCCTCTTGTTCGTCCACAGCTGGCTGTAGCTCTGTTTTGCTGAGAATGGAAGAAAAGATCCATTTCCCGCTTTCGCTGTTGAACTCGATCCGAATGCGCAGTCGCGGCGTTCGCAGGCTCTTGGCGATCGGATAAGGCACTTGATATGGCTTCAGTTCAATGCTGCGCTCGAAGTGGTGTCGGAAAATGACGCTTTCCAGCGGATTTCCTGCCGTTTTGATCTTTGCTCCTTCAATGATCTCACGGATCTCTTCTGCGGTGATTGGCAATTCAAACTGCTTGTAATACTCCAAGATGTTGTCAATGAGTAGCTTCATCTTGCGATGATCTTCATAAATATTCTGCGCTTGGAGCTTCTCGACGGCTGTTAGCGGCTGTTTTTTCTTGAGCTTGTGGATGACCCGCGAGTCTTCAATCACAACTCGCTGATTAACGAGAGCGACTAGGGGATACAAAAAGCGTTCTGCGGCGCGCCGATCAATCTGATCTCCTAGTTGAGCCAAATGGTCGGCCATGTGTTTGGTGCCGCGCAGGTGCCCGATTTGGCAGAGTTTGCGCTCCACGCGCCGCATCGAGTCCCGGAAGAGCTGTTTGAGCTTCTTTTCAATTTTGTGAGTTGTGTCATCCCGCCCTTGCACAAATCGCATGAGCTGAAGGCGGTCTGCTGAGGATGCAAAAAACACCTCATAAAACCCTGCGAGCGCTTGAATGCGCCACGTCTCGCGGTTGTCTTGTCCCAAAACATTGCCAGAAGCAAAATCAATCGCATCGCTCAGTTTGATATGTTGTGCAAAACAAAAAATGAGCTGCCGCTGGATGTCTTCATCTGTAAATCGGGTGAGCATCTCAGAGAACTTGAGCCACCACGGGTCGCGAATCAACTGGGGAAAGCTGGCTTCGAGACGCAGCAACGAAGGGGACCATTTCCGGGCCGACCGTTCTTGAAACAGCGCTCTCTCTTCTGGGTAGAACAACAAACGCGTCAAGCTGGTGGGGCGAGCGATTTTTTCGTCTAAACACACCAGCATTTCGACCCACAGGCAGTTTAACAAGGCTTTGGGCAGATTCCCGTGGCTAGCCTTTTCGCTCTCTCGCAAAAAGATGGGGATCGCGTGGCTGAGCATCTGTTCACGAGAGAGCGTGAGATCTCCCCAGTTTGGTAAATTCCGCAGCAAGAACGTCTCGGTCTCTTGGTCTGGTGGCGTTTGCCGTTTCGCGACTTCGTCGGGGCGCTTTGTTTGTATGAAAGTCCAGTCTTCATCTGGGAAGGTGCCCACTGAGATCAGAGTCTTCAGATTTTGAGGCAACTCAAACGGCATCGGTGGCTGCCCTGCCAAAAAGATGGCCGGATTCAACAAGAAGTCATTTAACAGCAGCGAATAAGCTTGGCTGCCCTCCGGAGAAACTAAAAAGGGAGTGTGGTCGCCTTTGCGTTGGCGACGCAGAAAGTTGACGAAAAAGTGAATCTCTGTGTCAGGTAGTTTGTGCGAGAGATATCGCTCAACCTGCTGCGCTTTGCGCAACATAGGATATTCTTGCCGAGCTTCACTGCGCAGCGAATACCAATGTTGTAGAAATTCAACCAAGCGCGACATTCTATCTTGGAAGTTATTTTGAACCCGGCGCTCTAGGTGCTGCGCGAACTGCGCTGTGAGCCGTTTTTTCAAGCGTGGTAAGGGGAAGCGTTCCACGAGCGTGTGCAGCATATCGGTTAGGTGATGACGATCTTGCGACGCCAAATTCTGGCAAACGTCGTCGATAAACTGGTTCAGCCGCGTCTCTTTGCGAGGGCTCTTCTCTAGATGAGATAACAAGCGCTCAATCCTCTCCTCATGCGTAAGGTTAAGGCGATTGAGCTTTTTCTGTTGCTCTTCAGAAAGTTTTTCGAAGTAAAAATCTGCGAGCCACTTCCAAAGTCGCGTTGCTCTAAAGACACTTCCTTGCGCATAAGGGAAGTAAGAACGTCGCAATTGAACTTCATTTTTTTCACGAAGCGATGGGAAGAAGACCTGGAGATGAGGCAGAAAAAATAGCAAATCGGGCAGCTCGCGCATTTGCTTGATGAGGTGCCGAGACAGCAGGCTCTTTAGCTCGGTTTGGGCTTTGGAATCTCGTCGGAAACGTTCTGACAACTGCTCGCGACGTTCGAAGGCATACGAACTTGGGAACACCAAGTCTAAGATGCGCAATTCTTCTGCAGAGACTCCTTCGGCGTAGCGTTCTCGCAGTTTCAGGACGACATCTTCATGTAGCTGCTGTTTCTCTGCTTTGCTGAGGAGCCGCTGGCAGGCGCTTTCGTAGAAGGCTTCCAACACTTGCACCAACAGGGCGATGAAAAAATCTAGGTCGTTCCAAGGGCGGTGGATGTCTTCGCTGGCTTCAATGACGATTTGTGCGTCGATGTCAGAGTTCGACTTGTGACCCAGCCCACCCAGGCTGCCAATGGTGGTCAGCGCTCGGATCGACTTGGAAGGTTCACCGCCATAAAACGAGACTAAGCGCGGATAGTGCATGCCCAAGTAGACACGCAGGCTGGAGTTGCCGTCTCGCATTCGGCGAGGCAAGTAACGTTCAGGACCTTCGATGCCGGCGGGCGCTTTCTCAGGGAAGACGTAATAATAAGACTTGTGTTCACTTTGACGATGCTCTGCGCGTTGCAGTTCGAGATGTCCTTGATGGTGCGGATTGATATCTAGCAAAAACAGGCTCTCGTAGATTGCATGGTGCATTTCCGGACCTGAGAGTTCCATCAGGCTTTGGAAGCGATCTCGATTGATGCGCCCCATCGACTGCAACATTTTCGCGGCGTAATCGCGCTGGCGAGCCAAGTCTTTGGGGTCAAACGTCTCCCGCAGAGCCTCACACAGCGAGCTGGTTTGGAGCTGTTGTACGGTGTGCTGAAGCGCTAATTTCTCGCGGGCGGCTGGGGGGTTAATGGGGACCTGCGCGAACAGTTGCATCAACGTTTGCAACTGCTGTTCGGCGAGCGTGACTTCGGGATGAGGTGTTTTTGTCGCTTGGGTCGCAGACTTCACGATAGGCCTGTTGGGTGAGGGGGCGCGAATGGCATGGAAGCCTCAAATATGTCACGAAACCGTGAAAGGTAAAACTTAGAAAACGGGACCTGTGACCGTAAAGTGACAAGTGCTAGATTGACTCAAAGGTAGCCTTATCGTACATTTTGAAGCGACAAACTTCTTACAACCCATGGATGGTACGAATCAACATGCCTGCCGACGAACTCGTAACCGATGAGCCTCACCACACGATTGACTTCCTCAACGACGTGCCCCAGCGCCTCGTAGTCGAGGTCGCTCGCACTCGCATTCCTCTGCGCGACATCATTAGCTGGCGCAATCGCTCGGTGATCACGTTCCCTAAGTTGATCGGAGAACCCGTCGAGGTGCTGATTGATGAGCAAGTGATTGCCAGAGGCGAAGTCGTCGTGATTAACGACCACTTTGGTGTGCGGATTACAGAGATCACTCATCCCTCTGACAAACCTAGCGCTTTGCGGCACTATCATTGAGACCACAAATTGCACCGCCTATGCATGATTTGTGTGTTTTTTGAATGCTGCAGTCGCAGTTTCATCGCAAGACTTCTTTTCTGACCGCGCACGCCACAAAGCTTATGCAATTGTCATCGAAATTGTTCCTTCGCCTTCTCGCCCTCCTCGGAGGCGGATTGCTGCTCTCTCTCTCCTCAGCCGGTGCGCAGCAGGCTCAGCCTGAAATCGACGCCATCGTCCTCTCGAAAAATTGCCCGATTCCTGATGGCCCGGATCTCATCCAGTCTGCGCCTGAAGTCGTGATTGATTCGGTCGATAACCCTTATTGCCCTAGGTTGAACGACATCCAGCTGGTGCAAGTGACCGCGCTTAATCCAACGGAAGAGACACGGAGCGTCGGTGTGGAGATTGTGATCACGCTCAATGGCAACCGCCTGGATCAGTCTCTGCAAAGGATTGTTACGATTCCATCGCGCGACGATGTAAAAATTTTACATGATCTCGTGCTGGAAGAAGGGGGACGCTATCGAGTCTCAGCCAAGATTTGGGACACGGACTTTGCGCAGCTGCTGTCAGAGTCTTCTGCAGGGATCAATCGTCAATTTTTCATCGCCACGCCCAGAGATGTGCAAGAGGCGCAGAGTCAGTTAGTGGCTAAGCAGGAGAGCGGAGCCGCACCAGCGCCAGTCCCTTTAGAGTTTGACCCTCCCGACTTGCGCTGGGAGAGCGTGAACGTGATTCCACGCAATTTGCTGCGTGGCGAGACAATGCGGATGCGGCTGAACCTAGTCAACGTAGGCGGCGATATCGTTCGAGATGTTCAGTGCAAAGTGGAATATTTCAATCTCCGCCAGCCACGCCGACGTACCATCATCGCCACGCCGATTGCTCCTGTGATGGCGCCAGGAGAAACAGTCACCTTCGATTTAGAATACATTCCGCCAGATGATCAGCTGCTGGGGGACTATCAAATCGCGGTGGAAGTTGACCCGCAGGGGGTGATCGAAGAACAAAATGAAGAGAACAATGTGATGGAATCAGAGCCGGTGCGTTTAAGCGACATCAAGCTGCTGCTTCCGCCTGAAAACTTTGTGTTTGAAGAAAATGGCCTGTTCTTGTTCCAGTGGGATAGTCTGGCTTACGGTGAATTCAAACTGCAGGTAGGCGTTGACGAAAACTTTGAAGACCCTCGTGCATTTTTCGATCTGCCGCAAGGAGACCGCTGGATCGCTGACAAAGAGCTGGTGCCGCTCTCTGGAGAGCTACCGGGGATGGCGATGGGGCTGATGCAAACCAGTCAAAAGAACAAGCTGTTCTGGCGAGTGATCGGCAGAAACACCAGCGGCCAACAAGTTATTTCTGAAGTGCAAAGCTTCACGATTAAGCCTGCCTCCGACGCTTCTTAAACGCACTTCCTCTGACGACCTGCCGAGGTCGTCCCTCGCCTTGCTTTCCTCTCACAAAGAAGCTAAAAGCGTGACCTTCGAATCAGTTACAGAACTGTGAACAACATCAACGCTGTGGAGGTTTTATGTTAAGTGTCCGACAAATGTTAGAAGAGAAAGGCTTTAATGTGATTGCCGTTTCTCCTGATATGAGTGTCTATGAAACGTTGCAAGTGATGAATGAGAAGAACATTGGGGCGGTGTTAGTCATGGAAGGCGAGGAGCTGGTAGGGATATTTTCCGAGCGCGATTACGCCCGCAAGGTGATCTTACAAGGCCGCTCCTCAAAGACAACAAAAGTGAGCGAGTTGATGACCTCGAAAGTTTATTGCATTGAGCCTTCGCGTACGATTCAGGATGTGATGCAGTTGATGAATGAGCGTCGCTTCCGCCATTTACCTGTCTTGGAAAACGGGAAGGTTCTTGGCGTCTTAAGCATTAGCGATGTGGTTCGAGGAGTGATCTCAGAGCAACAAAGTACGATTGACAGCTTAGAAAATTATATTCTGCGGCAGTAAGTGCGCTCCTCAGGAAGGGATTTGATCTTCCTGAGGCACTTTGTAATCTTGATTGTACACAAAGTAGGGAATTCCACCGAGCAGATAAACCGACAGCTGCACCACGATAAACAGATTGAAAATATCTGCCCCGCCTGCGACCCCAACCAACTCATAAAGCGACTCAAACGCTACATGCCCAATCCCGATCCCTCCAGGGGCAAGTGGAATCGCCGTTGTAATCAAACCAATTGGCATTAAAAACAGTTGCGTCCCTAAGCCAATCTCACTTTGCGTAATCAGTTGAGCTACCTGTAAGAATAGAAAAGCGACAAGAGCATGAATGGTGACAGCAATGCCTAAGGTCGCTGCAAGGGTTGGTTTACAGTGCTGGTAGCTTTTGAAGGCTGAATAGATTTTAGTAGTGAAGTGAGTTGCGGGTAGTCTTTCGAACAAACGCACAAAGGGATCTCTTCCTTGAGGAAAAGGCCACACGGCGATGCCATAGAAAGCAATTGTACCGGCAAACAATCCAGAGATTAACCACATCAGAGAGTGCAGTTTAGGATTTTGCAGAAAGAAAGAAAGGTTGGTGATCAAGGCAAAAAAAGCGATCACAATGAGACCAAATAGGCCCACAAATCGGTCAATGAGTAGAGTCATAAACGCGCGCGTTCTCCCTTCCGCCTCTTGCGCTTTGATGATGTAGTATCCTTTCACAACATCCCCACTGACTGCCCCTGGTAGCGTGCTATTGAAGAAGTTTCCAATCCACGTCAGGAGAAATGCACGCCGGGGGGGAACATCTAAGCCTATTGCTCTCAGCAGCAACCACCAACGGAGTGTCGTTAATGGGATCACGAGACAGATCAAGGTGCCGAGCATAAGCAGTAATAGCCAAGGGGACTGCTGCAACAAAATGAGCCTCTCTAAATTCAAGCGCTCACTAGAAATCAGATAGTAAAGAATGGCTCCAACGAGCGAGAACTTTAATAGGAAGATGAGGATTTTTTTCATAAGGAGCTAGCAGCCAGCAGTTGATCGAGCTGTTTTTGACGATTTGCGGCGCTCATGTTGGCGAGGTTTTTAACTTCTTGATAGAAGCGAGGCCAGTCACGATGAACTCGCTCGAACAATACAGCAAATGCGGGGACATAGTTTTGATAACGCCTCACTCCTAAAATATGCGCATTGTTCAGTTCACGGTTGAACCAGTTGTCATATTTGAGCTGTTGAAATAATTCTCGATGGTTAGCGTATCTCTCCTGTAACGCTTGCAGTATCCGTTCTTTTTCTGCGAGCTTTTCCTGATTCTCTTTCTCCGACTGATATAGCTTTTCGAGCTTAAGAGCTGTTTCCTGAATATATTGTCGAAATCGGAGGCGGTCTGCGGAGGCTTGTTCTAATGTCAATAAATCGTCGACTCTACCGACTTTCCGCAGATATTGGCGGGTGCCTTCCTCTTCAACAAAGCTGGCATAAGATTCATTAAACGCAGTGTCGCCGGCAACAAACACAACCTGATGTGCCATTTCATGAATCAATGTCGCCGCCAAGGCAACGTCGCCTCGATTGAGAAACGTACTCAACACCGGATCTGAAAAGTAGTCGGGCATCCATGACTGATTGAGGTAGCCCAAGGTTGAATAGGCGGTCGCATAAGAAATGGATACATCAAAACCCTCTTCTTCTAGTTCTCTTGCCAAGGCTTCTGCATCTTCTTCAGCAAAGTATCCGCGATATCCTTGACAACCGATGATGAGATAGCACCACTGATGTGCTCTCAATGTGAGTGGAGGTGCCGCAGAGACTAGAACAGACACGTAAGAGCGGGGTAATTCGACGTACGAAGAATAGCCATTGCCAGCCGGCAGCTGTAGATCTTGGACGGCAAATTGACGGACATTCCGCAAGAGTTGCAGTTTTTTGCGTAATTGAGGGGAGGAATCGGGGGAGGCTAGGATCGAATCGATGTTTTGCTTGCGTTGCAACAGGCCGAAGTGGCCTTCGACAGCCTGCCAGTAGTAAGCGGTCTCGGTGCAAGCACCGAGAAGCCAAGCGAACAGACAGACGAGCCAAATTTGGCTTTTGCGCATATTAAAAGAACTTAGGCGTTTTCGACTTCGGTCTCTTCTTCAACAGGGAGGTAAAGAATGCGGTTGCAGTGAGGGCAGTTGCGGTGAGAGTCAGGATTGGCCAAGAATTCGTTAACAAACTGCGGTTGCAGCCGGATGTTGCAGCCGCTACACGTTTTGTCGATGACCGGACAGATCGGGCGCCGCGTGCCATTTTGTTGGCAGCGTTGATGGAATCTTTGGATGGGACGCGGCGCATTATCAATCACGTCTTTGAAATGCTCTTGTAAGCTCTCGAGGTTTGTCTGGGTCTGCTGCTGAGTCTGCAGAGTGTCTTTCATCTCTTGTTCAAACTCTTGCTGGAGCCCGTCGAGTTGTTCTTGCTTAGCCTGCAATTTCGGGGTGAGCTCTTCGACACGAATATCAATTTCGAGGATTTTGTCCTCTAGTTGCCCTTTGTGTTTGCGAGAGTCTTCTAGCTGTTTTTTGCTGGCCTCGAACTCCTTCTCGTTGCGGATGCGAGGGACGTGCTGCTCCAGTCGAACAATCAGCGCTTTTTGTTCAGCGAGCTGCCTTTCGCAGTCGGCTCGCTGTTGTGCAAGCTTTTCTGATTCACTGCGCATCGTCTGAAGCTCCTGTTCGTCGGGAGCTAGCTTTTGTTGTGCTGACTGTAGTTGGTCTTCTAGGCGCCGCAGCTCTTGTTTGAGTGCAAAAAGCTGCATTTCGGTTTCAGCGATGTCGATCAGTACAGAACGGGTAGGCAGAGACATGGGAACTCCTTGCGTAAGTGCGGTCTGGCTTCCTGCCGGATGCAGAGGCGGGGAACTCGATAAAGAGTCAATTTGGGGATAGTCGCAGAGACTCTTGAAAATTGCAAACCAAAGCACCGTTGTCAGGTACTTTGGTCAAAAACAGCTGCACGGCGCCCAGCGTGAGCAGAGAGAACCCGCTAGCCTAGCTGGCTCAGGTGTAGGCAAAACCGAGCTTATGATCTTCAAGAGTGATGGTGACTTCACCGCCGCTCTCTAATTTGCCAAATAAAACTTCATCGGCGAGCACAGTCTCAATCTCTTGCTGGATAACTCGCTTCATCGGGCGGGCGCCAAACATGGGATCGTATCCTTTGTCAGCCAACCAGGCGCGAGCTTCCGGAGTAATTGTGATCGTAACTTTCTTCTGCTGTAGTTTGTTTTCCAATTGAATAATTAACTTGTCCACAATCATCTGCACCACCTCTTTAGGGAGCTGGGAGAAGGGGATCGTTGCGTCCAGTCGATTGCGAAATTCGGGGCTGAAAGTTCGCTCGAGAGCTTGCTTGGAAGGGGAGCTGGGGGTGGCGTTGCCAAAGCCAATGGCGTTGGATGTCATCTCTTTGGCTCCGACATTCGATGTCATAATCAAAACGACGTTGCGGAAGTCGGCTTCGCGCCCGTTGTTGTCGGTCAGAGTCGCGTGATCCATCACCTGCAGCAAGATGTTGAAGATGTCGGGGTGCGCTTTCTCAATTTCGTCCAACAAGAGCACCGCGTGTGGATGCTTACGAATTGCGTCTGTGAGCAGACCGCCTTGGTCATACCCGACATAGCCTGGAGGGGCTCCGATCAAGCGTGAGACTGTGTGCTTCTCCATGTATTCACTCATGTCAAAGCGCTGAAAGTGGATCCCCATGGTATGCGCCAATTGCTTGGCTAGCTCGGTTTTGCCCACGCCGGTGGGACCGGTAAACAAGAAAGATCCGATAGGTTGGTCGGCTTGCCGTAGCCCGGCTCGGGAGCGTTTGATGGCTTGCACCAGAGCGTGAATCGCGTCGTTTTGACCAAAAACCTGCATCTTCAGCTCTTTCTCCAAATCGCGCAGTCGTTCTTTATCAGATGAGTTCATACGATCAATCGGGACGCGAGCGATGCTAGCGACGACTTTTTCAATATCTTGTGCATTTACGGTCTTGCGATCCCCCCCTTTGAGCCGAATTGCCGCTCCGGTCTCGTCAATCACGTCAATAGCCTTGTCTGGCAGGAATCGGTCGTTGATATATTTCGCAGAGAGCTCGGCTGCCATTTTGAGAGACGATTGCGTGTAGCGCAGTTCGTGATGCTCTTCGTAGCGGCTTTTCAGTCCTTTCAAAATGAGGAAGGTCTCTTCGATCGAGGGTTCGTCTACGTCGATTTTTTGGAAGCGACGCGAGAGCGCTCGGTCTTTTTCAAAGAGCTTTTTGTACTCGTCATAGGTGGTTGAACCCACGCAGCGAATCTCTCCTTTTGCGAGCGCAGGCTTGAGTAAGTTGGAGACGTCCATTGAACCGCCGCTTGTCGCCCCCGCTCCGATGATGGTGTGAATCTCATCAATGAACAGGATGGACTTTGGTTTTTGCTGAAGCGCTTTCAAGACGGCTTTGATGCGCTGCTCGAAGTCTCCGCGGAACTTGGTTCCTGCCAACAAGGCGCCGATATCTAGGGCGTAAATCTCCGACTCTTGCAGCAGCTCAGGCACATCGGCTTGAAAGATACGCAGAGCGAGCCCCTCGGCAATGGCTGTTTTTCCGACGCCAGGGTCTCCGACATAGATGGGATTGTTCTTGCGACGGCGACAAAGAATCTGGATCGTGCGCTCTAATTCGGCCTCGCGTCCAATCAGCGGGTCGATGCGGTCTTCTTCGGCTTGCTTGGTCAGATTGGTGGTGTAGTGCTTCAGCGCGTCTTGTTCTGAGCGCCCTTGCGAGGACCCTTCGTCTTCGTCTCCATTGTCGTAATTAGCGTTTTCTTCCTCGTCTTCCACAGGGACCTTGGCGATGCCATGCGAGATGTAGTTCAGCAGGTCAAGGCGCGTGATCCCTTCTTTTTGCAGAAAGTACGACGCATACGACTGTGATTCGCGGTGGATGGCCACGAGAATGTCGCCCACATCCGCCGAGGCCTTCCCAGAGCTGTTGACGTGCATAATCGCCAAATGCAGCACGCGCTGGACTGCCCGTGTTTGCTGCGGTGTCGACTCGTCATCTCGCATCACCTCTTGCTGATCAAAGAATTCTTCTAAGTCTTCTTTGATGCGATCTACATTGCCGCCACAGCTGCGAATGATGCGTGCTCCGGTTTCATTGTGGAGCAGCGCATACAGGATGTGCTCTACGCACAAATACTCGTGGCGTCTGCCCTTGGCTTCGCTTTGGGCCGCCATCAAACACATTTCTAAATCACGCGTGAACATAGGGCTTTCCTGTCAAACTTCTTCCATGCTGGCTTTAAGCGGGAACTCATGTTGCCGGGCCATTTCGTGGACTGCCTCGACTTTGGTTTCCGCGACTTCATAGGAATAAATTCCGCACGTGCCGACGCCGTTTTTGTGGACTTGCAGCATGATCTGCGTGGCCTCGGCGGGACCCTTGTGGAACACGGCCTCCAGCACCAGCACAACAAACTCCATCGTAGTGTAGTCGTCGTTGTGCAGGAGTACTTTGTATTGGACTGGAGGCTTGAGCTTCTGTCGGGTGAGTAAATCCTCGTCAACTTTGAACTGGCTCATTCAGTCACTCTTAGAACCGATCGGACTGGGCGGGAAAATGGAGGGCAACCGCTTTGATGATGTAACAAATCAAACGCAATTATGTAGCACATTTCCGCACAGACCGACCACAAAATTATCGGCACCTAAGTCCCGGTGGGCACAACTTCTAAGCTTCGTCGCACTTCTGTGCGCTGCTGCCCGTGTTCTTGAATATAAACGCGGCTGCCGGGGGGGACACTGTGCGTTAGCCAGACATTCCCGCCGATGATTGAGCCGGCGCCGATCACCGTGTTCCCGCCCAAAATCGTCGCTCCTGCATAGATGATGGTTCCTGCTTCGATGGTGGGATGTCGCTTTGAGTGAGGATCATTCTTGTGCTGGATCGGGCTAAACGCACCGAGCGTCACTCCTTGGTAAATGCGCACATGATCTTCAATCACAGCGGTCCCGCCGATCACGATCCCTGTGCCGTGGTCCACCATCACCCCTCGGCCAATGCGCGCGGCGGGGTTGATGTCAATCCCGGTGACAGAGTGAACATGCTCACTCAGGATGCGGGGCAAGAGAGGAATCTCGTACCGGTGCAGAAAATGTGCAATGCGGTGAACACTCAGCGCTCGAATGCCAGGATATGCCAGCACGATCTCTTTGCGGTTCATCGCAGCAGGGTCTCCATCGAACGTTGCTTCCACATCGTCCGCGAGCACTTCCCGTAGATTGGGTAGCTCTTCCAGCAGTAGAAGCGAAATTTCTTCGGCGCGTTCTCGACTTTCTTCTGGACTCAGACAAGGCAATCTGCTCTGGCTCCGTTCCCAACTCAGGACCTGCCCGAGATAGTCACGCAGGCGATAGAAAATGGAGGCGCTCTTTTGCCCCAGCCAATATGGGAGGCTGATGGCGTCCAGCTCTTCTTGACGCATCAAACCGGGGAAGAGCAGGACTTGAAGGTCTTCTGCTAAGCGAACAATGCTCTCGCGTGCCGGAAGCCGCACGCAGCCGATCCCCTGAGTCTCAGGGTGAGCGTGATAGGAATCAAGCAGGGAGTCTACCGCTTTGCGCAATCGAAGTTCGGTTTGCATGCGACTCTTTCAGTTTCAGTAGCGCAGAGAAATTGCTAGGGGCTAGCTGCGAGTTTTAATCCGACAGGTAGTTCATCACCAAACAACCAGTTCTGCAAGCCGCTTTGTGACGTGTTTGTATCATCAGCGAAGCCATCTCGGAGCAATCGCTCCAACCGGCCGTCTTCGTCAAAAGGCGCCACGTAGTCGAGCAGGCGCTGGCGAAGTTCACCAGAGACATCCCGATGTCGGTCATCTACGAACTGCGCGATCTGGCTGAGAATTAATGGCAATTCGCCTGCAAACAGCAAACTCTCGGCCCGCAAGAGCCACTCCACCCATGCCGTCGCGACGGTCGGGCTGACGACGTGAAGGGGGCTGCCATGCAGTAACTTCCGCGCACCCAGCCGCGCCAAACACCAGCCTTCGATGCCTGTGCTTTTGCCTTGTCGCAAACGCTCGAACAGCTGCTCGCCAAGCTTCACTTTTCGCTCTGCGGAGACTTCTTCCAGACTCGCAGCCAGCAACCAAAGCTCGTTCAAAGCGGCAGGAGACGTTGTTGTCTTTTTGGCGCCTTTGCCCTTCGCAGGCTTCGCGCCACGGGTTTTTTTCGCTGCTTCTCGCAGCCGTGCTTCCAGCTTATCTAAGATGGCTTCTTGAGTCGGAGCAGGGAGGCCCGCCGCAACGCGACGGCAAAAAATCCACCACTCGACCTCTACCGTGCGTTCGTCTTTGAAGTGAGGCCCCTGCGCGAGCCATTCGCTCACTTGCCGCATCCGCCATTCATCTTGAGGAAAACCAAACCCTGGGCGCAAACAAAAGCCCGCGACCTTGAGCCAGTTGAGTTCATGGGGCATCGAGCGAATGCGGGTACTCATCCCTGCCAGCATCTGGTCACCGATTGCCCGCAGCAGGGGCAACGACCACTCCGCCCGAGGCTGCTGCAAGTCGCCCTCCAGTTGCTTGTAGAGGCTCGTCAGGCGGCCTTCGTGCTTCTTCTTGCCATACCACACTTTGAGCGTAGTGACTGCAGTCTCCCACTCTGCCGGAGGTTCCCAGTTGTGGAGATCATCCGGCAACGTCGGCTGGCTGTCTGCGGATCCGTCAGCGGGATCGCGGATGCGAAACTCTAACTTCCACTCTTGCTCTAAGGCTGGACTGAAACAGACGAGACTGAGCGTACCAATCTCGTTGAGTCGTGCCCGCAAGAGGATTTGGAGCTGTTTTGCTTTTTTGGGGAGACGATTTTTGTCAACAGAGATGAACGTCTGAATTGGGGGAAGGGTAGTAAAAGACTCCTCAAACTCTGCCTCTGTGGGTTGCAGCAGCGCGCCGGTGGCATCGTGACCCCGCACACTAGAGGCGCATAGTTCAAACTGAACTGGTTGATTGATCGTTAGTTCGAGTGGGCGATCTTCTACGTCATAAGTTTGGTCGAGGGCCGCTTGTTGTGGCAACACGCACAGCCATGCCCGCTCTGTCAAACGCTTGGAGGCTCCCTCAAGCAACAGCGACACGTAATAGCTCCGCGCGCTGCCACCGGCGATGCGCAAAGCGCTCCCTTCACGCGCCAAGTGAAACGACGCCGCACCGCGAGCGACGGCCAAGTGCATGCTCCCGCTCTGAAGCACGCGGACTTCTCGCTGCGCGGCTCCAAGCACTTTTTCTCGCCACGCGGCTAGCTGTGTCTGGAGGCGCTGTTGAAGCAGGGGGGGCTCCAGCGTTCCCCCGTTGAACAAAATGCAACTGGGAAAGTCTTCTGGTCGCTGGGCTTCCTTCCAATGTGTGCGCAAGAAATGCAGCAGATGTCGGGTGATCGCCGGGTCTTGTGCATAAGGCAGCCCGATGGTGCGCAGCCCCTGTTTGGCGTGTGTGGGCGAGTTGGCTTCCCAGCCCAATTCGGGGAAAAAACCATCGAGGACGACCTTCTCAAGTTGGGCGAGGGTCAGCTCAAAAGTGCGCGTGCGCCCAATCAGACGACTTCCTCTCTCTGCAATGGTCACCGGGAACTGTGTGTTCTCTCCGCTCAACAACGCTTCCTTGGCGCGGCGGCACTGTCCAACGAGGGCTTCCCACAAACGAGGTGACAGCTTGCGTTGCTCGCCGGTCAACTCCAACTCGACGAACGCAGCTAAGGCTAAGTCAACGTTGTCTCCCCCAAGCAAAATGTGGTCACTGACCGCGACTCGCTCCAGCTCTGGTGCGCTGGTCGCATCTGTGGGAAAGCGCACTTTCACGAGGCTAAAGTCGCTAGTCCCCCCTCCCACATCAATCACGATGACGGTGCTCTCGTCGGTAGTGAATTGCTCTCGCAGTGGGCCATACGTCCCTTGTTGCGGGTGTTCGGCGAGCCACGCGTAGAACGCGGCCTGCGGCTCCTCTAGCAGCACAACATGCTTCAGGCCTGCGGCTTCTACGGCGGCCAGCGTGTGCTCTCGCGCGGCTTCGTCAAAAGAAGCGGGCACCGTCAACACCAGCTCTTGCTCTTCAAAGCGCCACTCTGGCGTGGCTTGGGCCATTTCGTGGTTCCACGCATCGCGAAAGTGTTGCAGCAACAGCGCACTCACCTCCACAGGTGAAAAACGCTGCACATCGGGCTGATCGATCTGTGGCAGAATCTTCGCGCGGGGATTCAAGCTGTGATAGCAAAGCCATGACTTCGCGGAGTGGACATTGTTGCCTGGCCGCAGCGACTGTTGTTGTCGCGCCCACTCTCCTAATGCCCACGCGGGATTCTCGAGTTGCCACGGCAAACGCAGTCTCCCTGATTGGGCTTCTTCTGAGGTCAGCAAATAAAGATGAGACGGCAGCGTAGGGCGCGCTTGCAGCTCGCCTAAACCAATCCATTGTGGGACTTCAAAGAGGTGCAGCTCATGCGTCATGTCCTCTCGATCAAGGTAGTACAGCGCACTGTTGCTAGTTCCAAGGTCTAAACCGAGACGAAAACGAGTCGTAGGCATGCAGGCAAATTTGTGGGAGTTGAAAGCAGGCAAAAGCGGATGAAGAGCGCAGAAGATGTGCCAACCTAGATGAAACGATCGCGCAGAGCGTTCTGCATTAACCTACTCAAACGAAGGCCTTGTGCCAAGGTTGCAGACAAATTTAACGATTGCTCTCGTGTGTGCTTATCTGAACAATGTTATTTTGTTTTGAGCTTTTCGCGCGCCAAGGTTTGAACTTTTACGACATTCGTGAAATAACAACCGACCTTTTTGCGTCTACCAAAATTCCAACGAAGGTCTCCCCAATGAAGAAATTTCTGTTGCTCGTACTGCTGGTGTGCGGACTGACCAGTCCCGTAGCCGCAGCGCCAGAAGACAAACTCAATCAGGCAGTGGTGCGCGGGATTGTGGAGCGGTTTACCTCGCTACACTACTCCCAGCAGGAACTCGACGACGAGATTTCTCGCAAAATATTCAAGCTGTACCTGAACTCGCTCGACTCTGGGCACTACTATTTTTTGGAGTCGGATATTCAAGAGTTCTCTCGCTCGGAGACACGCATCGACAATATGTTACGGCGCGGCGATGTGTCATGGGCGATGGACGTGTTCACGCGATTTCAGACTCGCTTGGCCGAACGCCGGGACATGACCACAGAGTTCATGCAGGAAGAGTTTGACTTCACCAAAGACGCACAGTGGCGCATCGATCGCGAACAAGAGCCTTACCCCACCACCCAAGACGAAGCGCGGAACATCTGGCGTACCAAAACCAAATTTGACCTCCTGACCCTGAAATTAGCAGGCAACACCGAAGAAGAAGCCAAGGAGAGACTGCTGAAGCGTATCGGCTCGATCTGGAAAGATTATGCTCAATACACAGATGACGATATCATCAGCCTCTACCTGAACGCCCTCACCCGCGCCTACGATCCACACTCCACCTACATGGGCGCAGAAGACCTCAAGAATTTTGATATTTCGATCAAACTTTCGTTGGAAGGCATCGGCGCTGTGCTGCGCTGGGAAGACGGCTACACAGTCGTGAACTCGGTGATCCCTGGAGGCGCAGCGGCCCGCCACGGCAAACTCGCTGTAGACGACCGAATCATCGCGGTGGCGCAAGAAAACGAACCTTTCGAAAGCGTCGTCGACATGCGCCTGAATGATGTCGTGAACCTGATCCGAGGAGAGCGCGGAACCACCGTCCGTCTGCAAGTGATGCGCAAAAACGAGAAGGGCTTTGACACCCTGCGCTTCGCGATTGTGCGCGACAAGATTGTGCTCAAAGACGGAGAGGCCAAAGCCAATATCTTCCAGCCACAGGCCAACGCCGAAGATGAGACCTTCCCCTCAGCTTATCGCATTGGGGTGATTCAGCTGCCCTCCTTTTACGTTGACTTCAACGATCGGCGACAAAATCCACGCAACTACAAGAGCTCTTCCCGTGATGTGAAGCGTCACCTAGAGGATTTCAAAGAGAAGGGGGTGGACGGAGTGATTCTTGACCTGCGCAACAACGGCGGGGGTGGGCTGGACGAAGCGATCACCATGGCGGGCTTGTTCGTAGGCCGAAAGCCGATCGTCGTAGTCCGACAAGCCAGTGGGGCACGACTCACTGTGCATCGCAGCCGAGAAGAAGCCGTCTATGAAGGGCCGCTACTGATTTTGACAAACCGCTTTAGCGCCTCCGCCTCGGAAATTCTCGCGGGTGCGATGCACGACTACCAACGCGCCATTTTAGTGGGCGACCGCACCAGCTTCGGCAAAGGCACCGTCCAAAATATTGTTCAATTGCCGGAAGGATACGGCGCGCTCAAGGTGACCATCGCGCAGTTCTACCGCGTCTCAGGCTGGTCTACCCAAAACCGAGGTGTGGAGACCGATATCATCCTGCCGTCAATCAACAATGTTCGTGAAGTCGGCGAATCAACGCTGGAGCACGCCTTGCCTTGGAAGGCGATCTCACCCATCACGTATGAACCGGTCGGTAATGTTCGACGTCACCTCACCGAGCTGCAGCAACGCTCTCAAAATCGACTCGCCGCCGCCGCGGACTTTCAAGAGATTCAAGGAAACGTCAAAGAGTTTTTGGCGAACGTCAAGCCGCTGGAATATACTAGCATCCTCAAGATGCAAGAAGATGCAGAAGAGCGCAGAGCGAAGCGCGACAGCGAATTGGCTAACGCTGTAGAAAGCGGTGCTTCTTCATCGGAAGATGTAGAAGAGACCGCATCCTCCAACGATCCTGAAGCGATCACCAAAGACACCTATCTTCAGGAAAGTATGGCGATTTTAGAAGATTACATTCGCCTACAGCAGCGCGTGGAGTACCGTAAGTAATGAGCAATCCGTCCGAGTTTCCTGACGCAAGCACGCTCCCGACTCTTCTCTCCATGTCCCAAATTCAGCGACGAACTCAAGAATTAGGACGCACGATCAGCCAAGACTACGAGCACAGCGAGATACCGATTGTGCTCTTGGGGGTGCTCAAGGGAGCATTCATGTTTTGTTCTGATCTAGCGCGCGCGCTAGAGATCCCTTGCTGCATTGAGTTCGTGCAGGCTTCCAGCTACAAAAACCAAAAAACGAGCGCCGGCATCGTTCACCTCTCGGATCTACCCGAACTCCGTGGCCAGCACGTCATCATTGTGGAAGATATTCTCGACACGGGCCTAACGCTGCACGAAATCCTCAAGCATCTACAAAGTTTGCAACCCGCCTCGCTCGAAGTTTGCACGCTGCTGCGCAAAGACGTGCCTCGTGAGGTCGACATCGTCCCCAAGTATGTCGGCTTTGAGATCCCCAATCGCTTTGTGATTGGCTACGGCCTAGACTATGCCGAACGCTACCGCGAGGTTCCCGAAATTCGCTGCCTCGACTGATCAACCCCTTTGCAAAATTCCGCATGAGTGTCAAAATTCGTCCTAACTGGAACTTCGCCTCGCAAGAAGAGGCTAATCAACTCTTACTGCAACTCTCCCTAGAAAATCGCGCCTACCTCGAAGCGATCTTGCACAATTTGGCCTATCTGACCGCCAAACAAACGGACGCCGAAATGGATACGGTGCTACAGGCTCTGTGGCAGCAAGTCGGCGAGACGGGAGGCCGCAAATTTGAAGAGTTACGCAAGGACTATCATGGAACCGCAGACCAACAGACGGCACCGGACGACGCCCAATAAGTTTATCTCCTTCCTCTGCTTCGGCGCGCTTTGCGCGTCTCCTGCTCTCGCCGTCGACATCGACACCGAAAAAATCAAAGACACCTCGCTTCAAGTTTGGGAGACCTCTCGCGACACCGTAGGAGAAGTCAGTACGCAAGCTGCCGAAGTTTGGAAAGATTCTGCGCCAATGCGGGAAAAGCTCTCAGAGAAAGCCGCCGTCGGTTGGGAGAAAACGAAAGAGTGGACGGGCGACACTTACGACGTGCTGCAAGAGAACGCGGGAGAAGGCTCGGCAAAAGCCAAAGACTGGTGGAAAGAATATCAATCAGACAATGGCGCTCGCGAGTCCGAGACTAGCGCTGAAATGGAAGTGCCTGAAGCCGTCAAGAACTTCTGGGAGCGAACCAAGGCTGGCGCTGGAAAGCTGGTTGACTCTGCCCAAGAAACAGCTGCCGAGCTATGAGACGCTTTGCGCTGCTGATCAGCGTGCAAATGCTCTGGAGCGCCTCAGCGGTCTGGGCGCAAGTCGTGCTCACTGAGTCCGCTTGGGGAGCGACATCCGCCGCAGCTCGACAAGAAGCGCAAGCCGCGCTCTCGTACTCCATCGCTGTCCAAGTTGAGAGCGTCACAGAGAGCAACCAACAGCTCGCGAACGACCAGTTCACCCAGTCGGCGAGACAGCAAGTGGTGCTGCGTTCGCAATTGCCAATCCTCGGCGCGGAGACGCAAGTTCAGCCACAAGACGGACAGTTCCTCGCCACGATCACGCTCCGCTCTGAAGCCGCTCTGCCGCTCTACCGCTCACGTCTGACAGAGCTCTCCCGCAATATTCAGCAAAATTGGAACACTGCGCAGAACTTACCACCGGAGGCCGCCTATGAACGGCTTCAGGCGCTGCTCACGGACATAGAACAGTGGCAAAAGCATCGCCTAGTCGCGCAGCGTCTGGGGGAGCGCGACCTCTCTGAGCTTGAGGTCTCGACGCCAACGGTTCGCCAACGCTTGCAAGCCCTCGAAGCCAACCCGACGACCCTCGCCTTTGCGGCACAAGTCCTCGCAGCGCCGTGGAAGTCACGCGGCAAGATTTATGTGTATCCGCCCACCACCAGCTCCTCGCCAGAACCGACCGAGTTCGCGACGCTCTTCCGCACACAGGTCGCGAGCCACCTGCAGGAAGTCACGCTCCCGGCACAGTCGGAGTTCCTGCTGCGCGGTGAGTACATGATCACCGCACAAGGCCTGGAGCTGATCTATCGGTTGCAGAATTGGAAAGGAGAGACACTGGAGTCTCGAAGCCTTCGGCTCGCTCCCGCTGTTTATGGGCACCTGCAAGTTCAACCGCCTCAAACCGTGACAAGCGTCGCCAACAGCCGCGTCGAGAACTCTGACGCCACGCAACCTACCGCAGCCGCGTCGCTGAGGAGTGAACCGTTGGCTCCTCAAGCAGCCGGGGACACTTGGCGCGACCCTCTGACGGGCATGGACTTTCGTCGTGTGCCAGCCGGTTCTTTTGAAATGGGAGACTCGTTCGGCGATGGAGAAGCCGACGAGCAGTGGGTTCGTGAGGTGACACTGGACGAGTTCTGGATCAGCGAGACGGAAGTGACCCAGCAAGCTTGGGAGCGCATTATGGGCAAACCAGCGAAGCGAGGCGCCGCCGCCAAACTCCCTGTGGAAGTGACCGCGCGCGAGGTCGAGTCGTTTTTGCAGCGACTGAATCAAGCACAGCAACAAGCGCACGTGTTTCGCTTGCCCACCGAAGCGGAGTGGGAGTTCACTTGCCGAGAGGGGGGAAAGCAAGTCAAGTATGGTACGGGGAAAAACCAGCTCCCTTGGTCTGAAGCCGCGGTGGCTCAGACGCAGGTCCAACGCGTAGGCAGCTTCGCGGCGAACGCGCTGGGCTTGTTTGATATGAGCGGCAACGTCGCAGAGTGGGTGCAAGATCGCTATCAAGCCAGCTATCAGGGGCTTGGCTCTCAAAACCCTGTGGTTACCCAAGGGCGGAGCGGCATTGTGCGCGGTGGGGGCATCGCGATGTTACTCCCCAACGCGGAGCCGCGTCAGGCACGATGCACAGCGCGACAACAAGTGCGCAGCTCTCGCGATCGCTTCGGCTTGCGTTTGGTTCGTGAACTACGATAGCACTCCGACGCTCTCACGCTCTTCTCTCTCTAAACCTCAGCAGGAACTCCTCATGGCATTTCAGTTTCAGCGCTACCTGCGCACCCCACACTCCGAAATCTACGGCGTCTTCAGCACTGAAGGCGAAGAAGACAGCCCGATTGGACGCATTGACATCCACTACTCTCCCGTTGGTTTAGTCAACGGGATGGTCGTGCTAGAAAAAGAAATCTCTGAAGAAGACACCGCCGAACTTCTCGCCAAAATTGACCAAGAGTTGGTAGAAGTCGCCGAACTCGCGGATGATGTCTTTGAGATCACCGTCGCGATCGCTTCGAAGATTGAGACCTACGGCAAAGACGAAGACGACGAAGACGAGTAAACCAATGGGATTGTCATATCGAATGAAACAGGCTCGCAAGAGCGGCTTAAACGTGAGCGCCTCTAAAAGTGGGCTCAATGTGAGCTACACCGTCGATCTTGGATTCGGTAAGGTCAACATTCCGCTGCTGGGCAAGCGCCGCAAAAAGCGCCTCACGCTCAAGGGCAGCGGGCTCTTCTCGCACCACTTCTGAAGATTGCGCACGACGCTGCACGGGGTCGTGCGCCTCCCCTTTTTTCATTCACACACATGCTCATAAGTTGTCAGGGACTTCACAAGTCCTACGGCGTCCACGCGCTGTTCTCGGGTTTGTCGGTTGGCTTTGCGGAAGGCGAGCGGGTTGGGCTGATTGGTCCTAACGGCTCGGGAAAATCCACACTCCTCAAGATTTTGGCAGGGCTTGAAGAACCAGATGAAGGAACGGTCTCGCGAAACCGAATGGTAGAGACAGCGTACCTCGCGCAAGAAGATGACCTCGCTCCTGAGAGCAGCGCCGAAGAGTGTCTCGCGCAGAGCTTGCCGGCTCACTTGCCCGAAGGCGAACAGCAACAGCGTGTCCGAGACGTACTCCGCGAGCTGGAGTTTGCAGACCCCAGCGCTCAGGTCAAGCAGCTCTCCGGCGGTTGGAAGAAGCGCCTCGCGATCGGGCGCGTGCTCGTGCAGCGTCCCAATCTGTTGCTGCTGGATGAGCCGACCAACCATCTTGACCTAGAAGGCGTGCTCTGGCTTGAGAACTTGCTGCAGCAAGCCGAGTTCTCCTTTGTGCTGGTCAGCCACGATCGAACGTTTTTGCAGAACACCACGCGCCAAACCCTTGAGATCAACAAAAGCTATCCCAGCGGATTCTTGAAAATCGCAGAGCCGTACGACCAGTTCTTAGAGAAGAAAGAAGCGTTTCTACTGAACCAGCAACAACAAGAAGTGACGCTCGCCAATAAAGTCCGCCGCGAAGAAGAGTGGCTCCGCAGAGGCCCAAAGGCCCGCACCAGCAAGGCCCGCTACCGGATTGAAAATGCGGCCGCGTTACAGCAAAAGTTACAGTTACTCCGCAACCTCAACTCACAAGCGCAGGCGACAGCGATTGACTTCGATGCCACCGACCGCAAGACCAAGAAACTCATTGACGTGCGCGACATCTCGTTTGGTTACAGTGACAACCCACCGATTTTTCAGAACCTGAGCCTACAGCTCAGCAAAGGGACGTGCGTGGGAGTCTTGGGGCGAAACGGAGCTGGCAAGAGCACGCTGCTCAAGCTGCTCAAGCATGAGCTCCGTCCCACTACGGGAGAGGTCGTGACGGCTGACGCGCTGAAGGTCGTGCATTTTGACCAGCACCGCGAACAGCTGCCGCTGAACATCACCCTCAAACAAGCGCTCTCACCAGCAGGCGAAACGGTTATTTTTCAAGGTCGCTCGATGCACATCGCCTCGTGGGCACAGCGATTTTTGTTTCCAAAAAACAAGCTCACGCTACCGCTCTCACAACTCTCAGGAGGTGAACGAGCGCGCGTGTTGATCGCTAACTTGATGCTGCAGCCAGCCGATGTCCTGCTGCTCGACGAACCCACAAACGACCTCGACATCGCGACGCTCGAAGTGTTGGAAGAGAGCCTCGCAGAGTTCCCGGGCGCCGTGTTGTTGATTACCCACGATCGCTACTTGATGGATCGGCTCAGCGATTGGCTCTTGTGCCTGAACGGTGATGGAACCGTGGGCTTCTTTGCCGACTATGCTCAGTGGCGACAGGCACACCAACAGAAAACCAAGCGCACCGACGAGACACCTCCCAAAGCCGACAAGGCCGAGACCAAGCCCGCGAGCAAAAAACTTTCGTATGAAGAACGAAAAGAGTGGCAGCGCATCGAAGGACGCATTGAGAAAGCCGAAGCCGAGGTCGAAAAAATTCAAGCGCAGCTGCACGATCCTGCCTTGGTTAATGACCACCAGAAACTTCGAGAACTCACACCAAAGCTAGAAACCGCTGAGGCAAAGGTCGCGGAGCTGTACGCTCGTTGGGAGGTGCTAGAGGCAAAAGCAGCAGAGTGACCCCCCGTCTCAAAAGCCACTCGCTCCATGACCAAGCTGTCTATGGTCTTCAGAAAGTCACTGTAACCGTAATCTTCCCGGTCATCTGTCACTTCTGAAGCGCTCTCTAGCTCGGCAAGGTTTCCATTTCCCGCGCAAGAAAACGGTCCAAACTCTCCGCGATAAATACTGAAATTTGCATGTCCCTCCGTGCTACCTGTGCATCGGTCTTGCTCTTGAGGAGCGCTTGACACCACCGCTGGTATGCGTGACGCTGTTGTCACACTTTCACACCAGCCAACCATCCCGTCATCATGCTCGCCGAACTTGAACCTCGCCTCTCTGAGATGATGCTGCGCGATCGCTTTCGCCTGCGGAAGCAGTGGCAGCGACTCCACCGACTACAGCGTGCGAACCAGCTCTCCGATGAGGAGGTGCTCCGTTTAGCTGAAAAGATCGAGCGCTCATGTCAGCTCCGCACAGAGCGAGCCGCGCTACACCGCATCCCTGACTATCCACAGGGCCTCCCGATTGTGGAGCGACGAGCCGAGATTGTGCAGGCCATCCAGGATCACCCCGTATTAGTCATCGCCGGAGAAACCGGTTCGGGCAAAACAACGCAGCTGCCGAAAATGTGCCTCGAGGCGGGCTTTGGCAGCGCAGGCAAAATTGGCTGCACCCAACCCCGCCGCGTCGCTGCAACCTCCATTGCGCGTCAGCTCGCCAAAGAGTTGCAGTGTCACCTTGGCGATGAGGTGGGTTACAAAATTCGCTTCGCAGACAAGACCTCCTCCAAAACGCTGATTCAGTTCATGACCGACGGAACGCTGCTCGCCGAGACGCAGTCGGATCGGTTCCTCGAAAACTACGAAGTCCTCATCATTGACGAGGCCCACGAGCGCTCGCTGAACATCGACTTTTTGCTCGGCACCATTCGTAAGTTACAGCCGAAGCGCCCCGACCTGAAGCTCCTGATTACCTCGGCGAGTATTGACACACAGCGCTTCTCAGAAGCTTTCGACAACGCCCCCATCATCGAGGTCTCGGGGCGTACGTTCCCTGTGGAGATTGAATATCGCCCACTAGATGATGAACAAGAAGAGACGGGAGACTTCACTGTGGAAGACGCGATGGTCGCGACGATTCGGGAGCTGCTGCAAAGCTCGCGGGACGGAGACCTCTTGGCGTTCCTGCCAGGAGAAGGCGAAATTCGCGAGGTCGTGCAACGCCTCAGCGACGAGGCGACACAGCCGGAGGTGCTGCCGCTGTTCGGGCGGCTCACGCAGAGTGAGCAACAGCGCATCTTTCAGCCAAGTGGCCGGCGCAAAGTGATCGTGGCGACCAATCTTGCGGAGACCTCGCTGACGATCCCCGGCATTCGTTATGTCATTGACTCCGGGCTGGCGCGCGTTAGCCGCTACAGCGCCAAGAACCGAGTGCAGCGTCTGCCTGTGGAGCCCATCGCGCAAAGTTCAGCGCTACAACGCGCCGGACGCGCTGGGCGTTTAGAGCATGGCGTCTGTATCCGGCTCTATTCAGAAGAGTCGTTTGCCGCGCGGCGAGCCTATGCCGAACCCGAGCTGCTGCGTTCAAACCTCGCGGGCGTCATCCTGCAAATGCTAGCGCTGCGGTTGGGAAACATCCGCGAGTTTCCCTTCATTGATCCACCGGGGGCGCAGGCCATTCGGGAAGGAGAGAAGCTGCTGCGAGAACTCGGCGCGGTGGATGACAACCTTAACCTCACGCGGCTAGGCAAGGAGATGGCGACCCTGCCGATCGAGCCACAAACCGCGCGCATGCTCCTTCAGGCGCATCGAGAGAGGGTGCTGCCAGAGATGCTGGTCATTGCGTCGGGGCTCTCGATCCAAGACCCTCGGGAGATCCCCAGCGAAGAGAAAGAGAAAGCGCGGCAGATGCACAGCGCGTTCATCAGTCGGGAGTCGGACTATGTGACGCTGTTGAACATCTGGAACGCCTACCACACGCGCTGGGATGAGCTGCGCACCGAGAACAAGATGCGGAAGTTCTGCAAGCAGCACTTCCTCTCGTTTGTACGGATGCGTGAGTGGCGCGACATCCACCAGCAGCTCACGTCGATTCTGCGAGATTCAGGCAAGTATGACGTGGATCGCGAGACCATTCTGCGCACGACACAAACGGTGGAAGCTCCAGAGGTCGCCGCAGAACCCGCCTTTCGCTTGAACCGTCCCCAAGCCGAAAAAGAGCAATCGACCTCAGCCTATGAATCTTCTCTGGACTACGGAGCGATTCACCGCGCTCTGCTGAGCGGCTACCTGAACTGCATCGCTGAACAAAAAGAGAAGAAGGTCTACAAGGCAGCAGGTGGAAAAGAGGTGACGATCTTCCCTGGATCGGGTCTGGCGAAACGCTCTGGCAAATGGATTCTGGCCGGTGAGCAAGTCGAGACCTCAAAATTGTACGCTCGCAAAGTGGCGAATATTCAACCGGAGTGGCTGGAAAAAATCGGGGGCGCGCTGTGCAAGCGGCATTACTCAGAAGCTCGCTTTGATCCAGAGAGTGGCATTGTGCAAGCGCAGGAGCGGGTGACGCTGTATGGCATGACGATTGTCCCGAAGCGTCGCGTCAGCTATGGCAACGTCAACCCTGCCGAAGCGACGGCGATCTTTATTCGCGAAGCGCTGGTGGAAGAGCAGCTGCGCCAGCACTATCCCTTCTACCAACACAACAAGCGGCTGCGGCGCGAGGTCGTCAGCAAGGGCGCCAAGCTGCGCAAAGACTTCTCAGAAGAAGTCGAAGCCATGCTCGAAGCTTACTATCAAGAGCGGCTATACAACGTAGCTTCACACCACGACCTGAACCGCTTGCTCAAGCACAAACGCGCGCATCATGAGCCGGATTTCCTCTTCCTCACAGAGGAGGATGTGACGCCCACAGACCTAGAAGTGCCGCCTTCCGCGCTGTATCCCGACTATTGGGAGATTGGTGATTTGAAGATGCCGCTGCGCTATGTGTTTGCGCCGACCAAAGAGAATGACGGTGTCACCTTACAGTTACAGGACGCTTCGATTCCGCACTTGCACGCGCACGCTCTGGACTGGCTGGTGCCGGGCTTGTGGGCCGAGAAGATTCAGTGTTTGTTGCGCGCGCTGCCCAAGTCTCTGCGCAAGCAGTTCGTGCCGCTTCCCGAGACGTCTCAACAACTCGCCGCGGAGCTGCGTGCCTGTGACGACGACTTCTTGACGGCGCTCAGTCGTTTGATCGAGCAACGATTTCATGTGCGCATCGCACCGCGCGAGTGGAGGACCGAGGCGATTCCTGAGCACCTGCAAATGCGGGTGGAAGTGCGAGATCACAAGCGCCAGCTCGTGGCCAAAGGCCGCAACGTGGAAGAGGTCGTGAACCAACGCAAACAAGCACTGAAGAGCCAGCAAAGCGACAAGGAGTTTCGGGAGGATTTGAGTTCGTGGCGCGAGGCGTTGCGCTATTGGGAAATTGACAATCTGCAAGATTGGACCTTTGAGACGCTGCCTCCCCGCGTGGAGATTGAAGTCAACCATGGCATTCCGCTGTATGCCTATCCTGGGCTGCTGTTGCGTGAGGATGGCAGCATCCGACGGACGTTGTTTCATACGCGAGATGAGGCGCTGCGCAAAACCCAGCCCGCAATGCAGAAGCTGATGGCCTTAGCGGCAGGTCCCGATGTGGTGTGGCTGGAAGAAGATTTGTATCAGCTGGAAGAACTGCGCGAGGAGTATCGTCGCTTTGGCACGATGAGCGAGCTGAAGCGTGATTCACGCACCGCGCTCTATGCGTTTTTGTTTGAGTTTGAGTGGATCGAAAATCGCGAGGCGTTTCAGAAGCACATCGAGCTGGCACGACATCGCCTGCCAAAAGCGCTCCCTCGCTATCTCGAACAGCTGCGCGCCTTGTTGCAGGCCGACTTGAAAACCCAGCGTGTCATCCAGCAAGCGAGCCGCGCTCTTGCGCAAGAGCGCATCAAAGAACTGCAGCAACACCTGCGCGTCTTGGTGCCCCAAGACTTTGTGAAGACGGTTCCCTATGCGCGTTGGCCCCATTTGCAGCGCTATCTGAAAGCCTTGCGTGTCCGCGCAGAGCGCCTAGAGAACAATCCGCAGAAGGATGAGGAGAAGCGCGCTCAACTTGAGCCGTGGCTGCATACCTATCAGCAGATCGCGACCTTTGAACTAGATTGGACGCAGCAACAAAAGCTCGAAGAGCTGTATTGGATGCTCGAAGAGCTCCGCGTCTCGTTGTTCGCGCCGGAGCTGAAGACCTCAATGCCGATTTCCCCGAAGCGGTTGCAGCGTTTCATCGAGAGTCACTTCCCAGACGCGACGCTCGTGGTGGCCTGAGGCACTTAGAGCTGTTTGTCGTACTTCTTCAGGCGCTCGGCAAACCCACCGCTGTGATGCGCGCATCCGGAGCTGCCATGCGCGTGCTTTGTGCTGCTAGCGTTGAGACCGTGAGCGAGAGAGGTGGCCTGCGTTGCCGCGAGTGCTCCCAGCTCGCTGCCGCCTACCAAAGACGTGGCAAAACCAGAGACGAGGCGCCGCCACTGGACTTGACCACACTGGGCGCAAGGTTCAGTGGCCGCTTCGTGTCTGCTGTGGAGCTGTTCGCTGTGGGTGCCGCAAGAGCCGCATTCATATTCATAAAGGGGCATATCTCGAACTCATTGGGGTTAGGTTCTTCACAAATCCGCTTGTACTTTCCAAGGCGAGTCGCCAAATTTTGACATCTTTGTGTCACTGGATTCACTTCTCTTCAGAAGCCCATCCCTGCGTTCAGCTTTCTTCCCATCTCCACAAATTTCCACTTTTATCGCGGGACTTGTATGCAATCTTCCAAATCTCAGGTTTGGGGCGGTCACCTCAGCCAGCAGCCTGCCGAGGCCAATGTTTTGTTTTGTGCCGGACGCGACGTACAGACCGTGCCAATGGCGGATGTTGCCTTGTTGCCGTATGACATCTGGACCAATCGCGCGCACGCGATCATGTGGTACGAAGCGGAAGTTCTGCCCAAAGAGACGCTCCGGCGCATTCTGGAAGGGTTGCAGCAGCTGGAAGAAGCGGTAGAGGCGGGCCAATTTGTGCTCGATCCACAGAGAGAAGATGTACACATCAACGTCGAAGCATTTGTGACCGAACGACAAGGCGCCGAGGTCGGTGGTTGGATGCACATCGGGCGCAGCCGCAACGATCAAGCTGCTTGCGACACCCGCCTCTACTTGCGCGACGCGTTGCTGCGGCTGGGGACAAACATTCAGCAGCTTGCCGCCAAAATTCTCTCCCATGCAGAGCTGCACACCGAGTCTGTGATGCCTGGGTTCACACACTATCAGCCAGGGATGATCACCACGTGGGGGCACTGGCTCTGCTCGTATGCGCAGGCGCTGCTACGGGATTTAGAGCGAGTGGTCTTTGCGCTGGGGTTGGTGGACCGCAATCCGCTAGGAGCCGCCGCCGCGTTTGGAACCTCATGGAGCCCGAACCGCGAACGCACCACCAAACTGCTGGGGTTTGATGCGCTGGAGCGCAACTCGTTGGATTGCATTACGGCACGCAGCGAGCTGGAAGCGCAGGTCGCGCAAGTGTACTCCGCGTTGATGAACCACTGCAGCCTGATTGCGCAGGATCTGATCTTTCTGAGCCATCCCTATGTGGCCATGCTGGGCATCAACGACGCTTTTGTGACGGGATCGTCCATCATGCCCCAAAAGAAAAACCCCGATTTTGCGGAAGTCATCAAAGGCAAAACCGCAGTCGTCCATGGGGCGTTGCAAGCGTTACTGAGCGTGCCCAAGGGAATGATCAGCGGATACAATCGAGACAGTCAGGTGAGCAAATATTTGGTGATGGATGTGATTCGTGAGTGCGAGGGGGCTCCTGAGATTTTGTCAGGGGTGTTTTCTTCGCTCGAGGTGTTCACAGACAAAATGCGGGCGCGCTGCAGCGAAGGCTTCATGAACGCAGTCGATGTGGCAGACATGCTCGCGCGCGAGCACCAGATCCCTTTTCGGCAGGGCTATCACATCGTCGCGAGAGCGGTAAAACATGCAGCGCCAGCTACGTTGATCACACAAGATGCTCTGCAAAAAGCGCTTGACGAAGAGGAGCTGTCGCTCGTGCTCTCGGCAGAGGTCTTCCGCCGACTGCAAGCCCCGCTCTTGCTGGTGAGTCAGCGCAAGCACGTGGGAGGGCCCGCGCCAGCACAAGTCCAACAGCACATCCGCGCGATGAGCAGCGAGCTGAGTCAGCAGCGACAATTTCTGCAAAATCGTCAGAAGCGCATACAAGCGGCGGCCAACGCTTGCCGCGAGTATCGAGAGCGCTTGCCAGACTAACTAGCCGCGATAAAACTCGGTGATACACTCCACAACATACTCCTGCATCTCAGCAGTCAGCCCAGGATAGATAGGCACCGCCACCACGCTACGTGCCGCTTGGGCAGACTCGGGCAAGTCTTCTGCCCGATATCCCAACTCATGAAAACATTCTTGCGCGTGGAAAGGCACCGGATAGTAGATCTCGGTAGCGACTTCCTTTTCTTGCAAGAACTGGCGTAGCTCTTCGCGTCGCTCGACCCGTAATGTGTACTGGTTGTAGATGTGATGATTCTTCAGCTCGTCTTGCGCATAAATGGCCTGAGGCAAGATCACCTCTTCCAACTGAGCAGCGGCGAACAGCTGATCGTAGCGCGCTGCGTTCTGGCGTCGTTGTTCGTGCCATGACTCTAAGCGAGTGAGCTTGATGGAGAGCACGCAAGCTTGGATTGGATCCAAGCGGAAGTTGCCCCCGATGACTTTGTGGTAATACTTAGGCGCTGCGCCGTGCACGCGTTGAATGTGCATCATCTGGTGCAACGCGTCGTCATTTGTAGTAACAACGCCCCCGTCCCCAACGCCCCCCAAGTTTTTAGAAGGAAAAAACGAGAAACAACCGACGTGTCCTATCGCGCCGGCTCGTTTGGCTTCTCCTTGAAATCGATATTCTGCGCCAATGGCTTGTGCGGCGTCTTCCACAACCGGAATCTGATAGCGGTTGGCGATGCGCATGATCTCGTTCATGTCGGCACATTGCCCAAAAAGATGCACTGCGATGATCGCTTTGACTTGCGCGCGATCGCTCTCGTTCATGCCGTCAAGACAGGCCTCCAGCGCTTGGGGGCTGAGGTTGTAGGTGACAGGGTCGATGTCCAAAAATACGGGCTCTGCGTTCAAGCGCGAAACCACACCAGCCGTCGCAAAAAACGAGAAATCAGGCACCAGAACTTTGTCGTTAGGGCCAATGTTTAAGGCCATCAGCGCGAGCAACAGAGCGTCGGTTCCCGACGAAACGCCGAGCGCATGCGGAGTCCCACAATAGTTTGCGATGGCGGCTTCGAGTTTGTCGATCTCTGGCCCCATGATGTAGCGGGTGGAGTCAATCACTTCGGTGACGGCGGCCACGATTTGATCGCGCAGACCTTCGTGTTGGGGGCGGATGTCAAGCAGGGGAACGCGCATAAAGTCCTTTTGTGGGGGAAGTTGACACTGTGGAAGCGAGTCGTGAGTGTTCCGTTGGCGAATCGGGAGACCATTTTCAGGAAAATTTGGGTGGACACATTGCAGAAATGGTTCCACTCTCCGCGAGCTCTGCAGGCTATGCCACGAACTGCACGGTTCCAATCAGGCGCCGTGGAGAGCTAGCGTCAAATGGGTCAGGCATACCGAGGACGTTGAGCGGTTGAGACGCTCCGGCTGAGTTTTGAAAGTGATGCTGCAACGCGAATGGTCGGCGCTCTCGTAAGATGGTCTGCCAGCGAGAGCTGACGTCGTCTCTTTCGGTCGTGGGGATGCGCTCCAAATAGGCGGAGAATAAGGCTTCCGCTTCCAGCATGGGCATCCCTAAGAGTTCATAAAAGCCGAGGGAGCCTTGCCACCCTGCCGCATCCCAACTCCAATCCGCGACACGTGTCATCTGTTGGAGCTGTCGCAGCTGCCGCAGCTCTTGTTGGAGTTCACGGAGTTCGGTCTCTTGATTTTGTGGTTCCAAGAAGATGGTCTGGCACTCTTGCGGTTCTTCGTAGTGTGGCAGGAGGAAGCTGTGCACAAGGACTTGTTTGCCGTTGCGCAGGGTCCAATTTGCCTGAACTGGAACGGCGTTCGTGAAAACTTCGTCATAGTGCCGGTTGCTTGCAGGGTGACTGCGTTGGTTCAAAAACAGCGTCAGCTGCATACGGGCAGGCGAAAAATGCGGGGCGGCGTTGGTGAGCAGCTGCCGTGCTTGATCATTGAGTTCAATCACGCGCTGTTGGCGATCGACCACTAAGCACGGCAGCGGCGAAAACTGAAACAAGCTGCGATAGCGTGAGTGTGACAGCTCCATGGCGTTGCGAGCCTCGCGCAGCTCGATGTTTTGCAAGCGCAGCTCTTCCTGATAGACCTGCAGTTCTTCGAGCAGCTCAGCGGTGTGTTCCGTCGTGTCGGAAGAGGAAAACTGCGGACGGCGCCCGAGCAGCTGTTCGTGCAGAACTTCAAGTTGTTGACGTTGGGAGTGCAGTTGCGCTTGCAGCTCGGCGTTCTCGCGTTGCAGCTGCGTCAGAGCATTTTCGGGAGTAGAGGTCATGGCGTACAGAAAGATTTGAAACCATCGTGGTCGCCAGTGACCCCATTTACGGAGCGAGGGGAAAGTCGATGTAAAAACCGGGGGTGTCGCCAGCGAGAAAGATCAGACGCGCCTGATGCAGTTCCAGCAGGTGTTGCCAGAACGGGATCACATCGGAGGCGGTCGATTTCAGCTGGCTCTCCGCAACGGTCAGCGGAAGATCACTAGCGGATGTATGGAAGCTCAAACGGACGCTGTGGTGCGTCTCTGACAGAGCATCCTCCAGTTGAAAAAAGGCCACAACTTTATCATGGAACAGGGTCTGGCGCAATTCTTCAAACGCGGATTGCAGGAGTCTCGCGTCTCCTAAAACGCGCGTAGATTCACTGCGGACCCTCACTTTGCTCTCAGGGAAGGCGGCTTGTAGCAGCTGATCTAACTGCAACGTGCTGCGTCGCAGCGGGATGCCTTCTTGCTCGTCGGTAGGCAGCACTTGCATCACTCCGAGGAAGCGTTCCTGCGAATGGTCGCGAGAAGCAGGGCTTCCCTGCACCCGTAGGCGGACGGTTTGCCCTGGAGCCAAGGAGAAGTAATGCGCCAGCGAGAAGGATTGGCTTCGCTGTAGGGCGCTCTCCCAGATCTGTTGCACGGTGGCACGCTCTGCTTCGGGGATGCGCTCTAAATATGCGGAGAAGAAGGCGGTAGAGGCCGTAGATGGGTGAATCTGCAAGAGCGTATACAAGTGAGGTGAGCAGATCACACGCCCCGATTCCCATTGCCAATCGCCCAAGCGGGCGAGCTGCTGCGCCTGAAGCAGGCGGTCTTCCCGCTCTTGCAGCTTTTGTAATTCTTCTTGGCGCTGCAGCGTCACGTTCTCTAAGACAATCTGGCAGCCTCCCATCTCGCTTTCATCTTGAGTGGGCAAAGCGAAGCTGTGAGCGACCACGATTTGTTCGTCGCGCAGTTTCCATTCATCTCGCTGGGGCCCGTGTTCGCTGAGCACTCGCTGAAAATGTTTGCGGAAGTTGTCTTGCGAGTAGCGATGCAGAAACAGCGAAATGGGCATGCGTTCGGGGTAGAGGTCTGGGTTGGCTTGCCCCAGCAGCAGCGCGGCTTGGTGGTTCAGCTCTCGGATGCGACAGGCTTCGTCTAACACCAGGCAGGGAAGCGGCGAGTAGCGGAAGAGGTCTTGATAGCGCGCTTGAGACAGCTCCAAGGAGCGGCGGATTTCGCGGAGTTCTTCATTTTGCACGCGCAGTTCTTCCTGGTGGATGCGGAGCTCTTGGAGCAGCTCCATGACGTCGCGGCCCGTCGGATTGTTTTCATCTACCGCAACGTTGGCGGGCGAAAGCTCTCCCTCCTTTTGGGTGCGAGGCCACTGCTGTTGTAGCAGCGAGTTGTTCCACTGCTTGAGCGTCTCGTATTTCTGTTCCAGCTTCTTTTTCTCTGTCCGCAATTCTTCCAGTTCTCGGCGCAGCTGCTCTTGCTCTACCTGTTCCATTCGTCCTCCTTTGTTGCAAAGTCGTGACAGTTTGAGCGAGCAAAACAAAAAATACAACTGAAGAAACGGAATTTTTTCAGTGCTTTGTCAGGGAAGAAAAGAGAGGGGGCTTGCCTCGCAGAGAAGGAGGCAGGTGGGAGTGAGGACGCTGCGCTTAGGGAGCCGGCGGGACCGGGATAAACTCGGTCTTTTCCAGAAAAAACTCGATGGTAAACGGGAATTTATCCATGAAACGGAAGGAGAGCCGACGGCAGCGCTCCATGTCATCGTTGGGCACGCCTTGAATCGAAAGCAGGATAGAGTCAACAATCTCTAAGGGTTTGGGGCGGCGATTGGTCGCAAAAAACCCATACTTTGTTTGCATCTTCTGCCGGAACTTGCCGATGAGTTGGTTGACCATTTCGCCCACGCTGTCGAGCACTTGGTCAGAGATATAATTTTCTGAGACCTCTTCTGGCGGCATCCCCATGTGAATCATCGAGGCGCGATAGTATTCCAAGGCGGTTTCTTGAGGAAAGTTCATAACGAGCAAGCCGCGATAGTCGCCTTCAAACTGAATGAAGCAGCTCACATCTGGTTTCAGATTCACCGAAGGGATCTTTTGCAAGTAGTTCGCGAATTGGGCGCTGGAGCCGCTGCTGCGCTGCATCACTTCAACGGTGGACTGGCCTAAGATCTGAGCGACCACATCAATGGTTTTGTGCGAATCAAGCATGGGGGTTCTCCGAGGGGTCGATGATAAGGGGAAAGTTAACGCGTATGCCAACGCATGCCAAACTCGGTAGTGTATCCCACTACACGGGAAGCGACCTGTCCTTCAGCGTCAAGCAGGTAGTAAGTCGGAAAAGCGCCAATGCGATAATCACGCGCCATCTGCGCATCACCGTAGAGGACAGGCAGCGTCAATTCGTGCTCATTGACGAACTCTTGCACTTGCTGTGGGCTCTCCCAACTCAAGGCGACAATCCAAATGTTCAACTCGTCTGCCGCGCGGCTTTGGCGCAGGTCTTCCAGATTGCCGATGCTCAAGTGACAGACGGTACACCATGGAGCGAAAAAGTAGAGCAAAAGGGGCTTTCCTTTTGCTTGGGACAGACTATAAGTTTGCCCGTCCATGGCGTAAAGCCGAAATTGTGGTGCCGCTTCCCGCTCCGGCAATAAGTCCCGTGCCTGCCACACCGAAACGCCCCAGAAGACCAACAGCGCCAGCACACCCGTACGCAATCCGCTAAGGGCGCGTCCACGCCAAACGCTCCACTGTTGCATGTGTCTCTCCGCAATGGTCATCGTGTGATCAACTCCGTGCGCATGCACTCTGACGCGACGGGCCCGTTTCTTTCGCAGAAAACCCACGGAACCGCAAGTGCGCGGCGCTCCAAGTGTCGAGAGAGAGGAACGCTCTCTGCTCCTCGCTTTCTTTTTATTTCTTATTACAAGTCGATATGAACCAAGCGCAAAATCCAAACGTCCGTAACCTCGCCATCATCGCCCACGTTGACCACGGCAAAACCACCCTTGTTGACCAAATGTTCCGCCAAAGCGGGATGTTCCGTGACAATCAGGCTGTCGACGACCGCATGATGGACAACATGGACTTAGAGCGGGAACGCGGCATCACCATCGCCGCAAAAAACTGCTCGATCAGCTGGAAAAACATCAAAATCAACATCCTCGACACTCCAGGCCACGCCGACTTCGGCGGAGAAGTCGAACGCGCGCTCACAATGGTCGATGGCGCCATCTTGCTCTGTGACGCTTCCGAAGGCCCGCTTCCCCAAACTCGATTCGTCTTGAAAAAGGCGCTGGAGAACAATCTCAAGATCATGGTCGTGATTAATAAAATCGACCGCCAAGATGCTCGCCCGGAAGAGGTGCTCAACGAAATCTATGACCTCTTCATTGATTTGGACGCCAGCGATGAACAGATTGACTTCCCCGTGCTCTATGCAATCGGCCGAGACGGCGTGGCAAAGAAGTCGCTCGAAGATGAGTCCAAAACACTGGAGCCCCTCTTGGATATGGTCGTGGAGCAAGTGCCCTCGCCCACTTATGACGCCGACGCCCCCTTCCAGATGCTCGTGGCCGATTTGGGATACTCTGACTTTTTGGGGCGACTAGCGATTGGGCGTGTGGTCAACGGCGAAGTGCGGCGCAACGAAGGATTGGTTTGTATCGGCGAGAATGAGGTCAAGAACCTGCGCGCGACCAAGATTCAAGTCTACAACGGAACAGACATGGCCGAAGAAGAGGTCGTGCAAGCCGGCGACATCTTGATCCTGGCAGGCGTAGAAGAAGTACACATCGGAGATACGATCTGTCATACGGAGAGCCCCAAAGCCTTGCCCCGCCTGCAAATTGACGAACCCACCGTCGCGATGCGCTTCTTCACCAACACCTCCCCGCTCTCTGGCCGCGAAGGCAAGCTGGTGCAGTCTACGAAGATTCGCGAGCGCTTGGTCTTAGAGACCCTGAGAAACGTCTCTCTACAAGTCGAAGACACCGCGGATGCAGAGTGTTTCTTGGTCAAAGGCCGTGGAGAGCTACAGATGGCCGTGTTGATTGAAATGATGAGACGAGAAGGCTTTGAGGTAACGGTCGGGCGCCCAGAAGTGATCTTCCGTGAAGAGGATGGCAAAACGCTAGAACCTATCGAAGATGTGTATGTGGACTGTGAAGAGACCTTCCTTGGCGTTGTCTCTGAGAAGCTCTCGCAGCGCAAAGGACGCATGGTCAACTTGGTCAATCACGGAACCGGTCGTGTGCGCGCTCAGTTTCAGGTGCCTTCCCGTGGCTTAATCGGATATCGCAGCGAGTTTCTCACCGACACGCGCGGCACAGGCATTCTGAACTCCATTCTGCACGGATTTGAACCGCATCGAGGTCCCCTGCCCACTCGCTTGACCGGCTCCTTAGTGGCAGACCGCTCTGGCAAAGCGATCACATACGCGCTCTTCAATTTGGAGCCGAGAGGGCGACTCTTTGTGGTCCCAGGGGATGAAGTGTATGAAGGCATGCTGATTGGAGAGCACAACCGAGAGGGCGATTTGAACGTGAATCCCTGCAAGGAGAAGAAGCTCACCAACGTGCGCGCTTCAGGGAAAGACGAGAGCACGACGCTGACTCCGGTGTTACCGCTCACACTGGAGCAGGCGATTGAGTTCTTGGCTGAGGACGAAGTGGTGGAGGTGACGCCAAAAAACATCCGCCTCCGCAAAGCGATTCTCAATCAATCGGAGCGAGCGATCGCAGCCAAACGAACCAAGAAGTAAAGTTAGCTGAGGAATTTCGCGCGGGCAGCCTCTTCGTCTGGAAAGATTCCCAAGACGCTGCCCAAGCCACACATCTCAAAGATATTCCCCACGACCTCGTTTAAACCCACCAAGCCCAGCGCAATCTTCGACTTCTGCAAGGTGACATGCAGCGACGTCACCAAGCCCACGCCGCCAGAGTCAATAAACTCTAAACCGGATAGCTCAAGCAGCACCACCTGAAGCCCCTCCGTTTTTGTCAACGGCTCCAAATAAGTGCGCACCGCTATAATTCCATCGATGGCTAAAGTGCCTGTCACGCTAACCACCAGACACTGATCTTTGAACTCATGACAAATCTTCATCGTTCTCCTTAGAGCGAATGGGAGAGGAAAAATCACAATTTGAGTCTCTTTTCAGGAGAAACTCCTTCTGCAAAAGAAGGCACCATTTCAGCATCCGAAAAAAAGTCGAGGCAAAGTCATCGAACTCTTTTTTTCCCGTGACACTCGCGGCGCAGTACGTTGTAATTCAGAAATCCATCTCAATTCAAAGTGACACTGGCGTACTTCTCAATCCCGCATCGAGCTATCCTGTATGAGAACAACGCTGGTCTGGTTCCGCAACGATCTGCGTCTGCACGATCACCTCCCGCTTCACAAAGCGAAGCAAGAGTCCTCTCAACTTCTCGCCGTGTTTTGTCTTCCTCCCCGCTGGCTAGAATCGACTCTCCACGGTTTCCCGAAAGTTGGCGCGTTCCGTATGCAGTTTTTGCTACAAAGCTTAGAAGACCTGCGCAAACACCTGCGCGAGCGACAGTGTGAGTTGATCTTTCGCCAAGGAGAGCCCGCCGAAGTACTCACGAAACTGGTGGACTGCTACGAAGTGAAGGAGGTCTATGCGCACCGCGAAGTTGCGAGTGAAGAGGTGGCGGAAGAAGAGGCCGTGCGTTCTGCGATCTCAGTCCCTTTGCGCTTGTGTGAGGGCAACAGTCTCTTTCATGAGAGCGATTTGCCCTTCTCTCTGATTGACTTGCCCGACACCTTCACGACCTTCCGCAAGCTGGTCGAGAAGCGCAGCACGGTCAGCCGCGCGCTCAACATTCCCGACAAACTGCCCAAGGCTCCAGATGGTTGCGAGCCGGGCAAGCTGCCATCGTTCACAGAGCTGGGTTTAGAGAAGCCACTAGAAGACTTGCGCGCCGTCATTCGGCACACCGGTGGAGAGACCCCTGGGCTGGCGCGGCTGCAACACTACCTTTGGCATTCAGATGCCATCCAAACCTATAAAGAAACGCGCAACGGCATGTTGCACACAGACGAATCTTCCAAATTTTCCGCGTGGCTTTCCCTAGGATGTCTCTCTCCTCGTCGCATTTATTACGAAGTTCGACGTTACGAAGAAGAGGTGCTCGCGAATCAGTCTACCTATTGGCTGATCTTTGAGCTGTTGTGGCGAGAGTTCTTTCGATGGGTCGCGGCGCGCTTCGGTGACCGGCTCTTTCAGAGTGGAGGCATCCGCGGAGTGGCCCCAAAGACGAGGCCGAACGCCGCTTGGGTAGACGCTTGGTGTGCTGGCGAGACTGGAGTTCCATTTGTGGACGCGCACATGCGCGAGTTGAACGCGACCGGCTTCATGTCGAACCGTGGCCGGCAGAACGTGGCCTCCTTTTTGGTGAAAGATCTGGAGCAAGATTGGCGAGTGGGGGCAGAATATTTCGAGAGCCAGCTCATCGACTACGACGTCCACAGCAACTGGGGCAACTGGAATTACGTCGCTGGCATCGGCAACGACCCACGCGAAGACCGCTACTTCAACATGGTGTCCCAGGCGTCTCGCTATGACCCCAAAGGGGAGTTTGTGATTCGCTGGGTTCCTGAGCTGCGCGACGTCCCAGCCAGAGAGCTGCCTTACGTCGTTCGCTTTCACCGTAGTCAGCGCGAACAATACCAACTGGGCTCTTATCCAGAACCGCTTGTGTTCCCCAACGCTTGGCGCAAGTCGCACTAATGCGGTCTCGCTCCATTTTGCGGCTTGTTGTGTGCAAGAGTGGATGAGACAATGCGTGTTCAAATCATTGTTTTTGCTACTTATCTCTGCACACTCTTATGACTGTCTCTGTGCGCCGCGCCTTCGATCAACCCCCGCTTTCGCTTCCAGAAGCTCTCGCGCTTTTGCGCCAACAACTCTGCCAACGCAGCACGGTTGTGCAGGGCATCCAGCAGCTTCGCTATCGCATCACAGACACAGATCCGCTGAGCTGGCTCCAGCAACAAAAGGTGCCTCAGCGAGTATATTGGGCAGACCGAGATCAAGCGCAGCAGCTAGCTGGCATGGGACAAGCGCTCTATGCGCAAGGCTCTTTCTCGGAAGTCGCCGTGCATTTAGAAGAGTGGAAAGCCGCGGCGCCACCGCACATCTGGTTCTTAGGAGGCAGCTGCTTTGATGAGACAGATGACGCTTCGTCACGCTTGCGAGCAGGTTTTGTGCTCCCTCAACTCATGCTACAGCGCACGCCCGAAGGGACTTTTCTGGTTGCACATCGCGTGTGTGGATTGCGAGGAGTCCCCCCGAATTTGCCGCTGTTAGAGCTGCTAGATCACGTTCAGTTTCTGGAGAATGCGGCGCCTCCTGCGGCTCTCTCCGTTCAAGAGCGCTGTGATTTTCCGAACGAAACCGAATGGAAACATGCGGTCACACGCGCACTAGAGTTGATTCGGAGTCGTGACTGCCAAAAAGTCGTGCTTGCGCGGGAGACGCGCCTGCAACTCAATCAGCAGCCCGACCCGTTCTTTTTGCTGGATGAGCTTCGTCATCAGTCTGCGCGTGCCTTTCATTTTGGCTGGCAGTGGGATTCAGACACTGCCTTTGTCAGCATCACTCCAGAGCGCCTCTTTCGTCGTCAAGGACAACACCTCGAGAGTGAAGCCATCGCCGGAACGCGGCCGCGAGGGAGCGACCAAGCGGAAGACGAACAGCTCTGGCACGACCTCTCGCATGACACCAAAGAAGTGCGCGAGCATCTGATGGTGCTCCGTTTTTTAGAAGAACGCTTTGCGGCACACTGCACCCACGTTGAGCGGCTCTCCCGACTCGAAGCGCTCCAGCTCTCCCACGTCCAACACCTGCAAAGTCGCATCCGCGGCATCTTACGGGAAGATGTCAGCGACGCTGCGATTCTGGCAGCCTTACACCCGACGCCGGCAGTTTGTGGTCTTCCTCAAGCGCGCGCGCGCATGCACATTCGCGAGTTAGAGGGCTTTGACCGTGGCTGGTATGCGGGCCCCATTGGCTGCGTGAGCCCTCAATACACCGAATTCGCCGTCGGCATTCGTTCGGGCTTGCTCCATGGAGACAAGCTGACGATCTATGCGGGCGCTGGCATTGTTGAAGGTTCCGAGCCCGAGCGGGAGTGGCAAGAACTCGAACATAAGCTGCGCAACTGGAACACCCTCCTGCACCTGCAACCGTGAACGCGAACGAACGCTGGAGCGCTTGGCTGATAGAAGAGCTGGTCGCGCAGGGAGTGGCACTCTTTTGCATCTCTCCTGGGTCGCGCTCCACACCGCTCACCGTCAGCGCCGCGAGACACCCCACCGCGCTGGCGAAAATTTTTCATGATGAACGAGCCGCCGCCTACTTTGCGCTGGGATTTGCGCGGGCAACAGGGGCGCCTGCGGCTCTCATCTGCACCTCGGGAACTGCGGCGGCCAACTACTTCCCCGCTGTGATTGAGGCCAACGTCGAACACCTGCCGCTCTTAGTCCTCTCTGCAGACCGACCTCCTGAGCTACAGCACTCCGGTGCGAATCAAACGATTGAACAGACGCAGCTGTTTGGAGCGCATGTGCGCTGGTTTCACGACCCTGGCTGCCCCCGTGAAGACGCCCAAGCCGCCGAGGTCAAATCTTGGGCCGCACAGGCGGTTCACCGCACACTGGCGCCGGATGCTGGGCCGGTTCATCTCAATTTGCCTTTCCGTGAGCCGTTTCTTTCCAGCAGCGCCTCTTTGCCTCCGGTGCTTGGGGCGCCGCATGTTCAGCTGTCTCGTCCTGTGTTGCAAATGGATGAGCAGACGCGGCGCAAGCTCGAGGAGCTGCTACAGAGCCCCTGTGGGGTGATCACAGTCGGTGGCATTCCCGCCAAGGCCGTTGAGCCGCTGCGTCGAGCCCTGTCACGAATAGGCTGGCCCGTGTTCGCGGACATTGCCTCGGGGCTACGTTTTGGCGAGCTATCTTGTCGGATCACGCTGGCCGATCAGGCATTGCTACACGCAGAAATCAGGCAAAAGTGGCACCCCACCGTGTGGCTTCACATCGGGAACTCGTTGGTGTCGAAGCGTTATTTGCAGTGGTGGGAAACCTGTGAACAAGCCTGCAAAGTGGTGCTGACCCCGCATACAGAGCGACAAGACCCAGTCCATCGCCCCCAATGGCGAGTCCAAGCGCACTATGAAGCATGGGCAGAGACGATCGAAACACGAGCCCCCAGCGCGGACCGCAGGGCATGGCTGGAGCAGTGGCAAGGCGCCTCGCAGCAACTGGAACAGCACGCCCAAGCATGGTGGGATCAGACCGATGAGCTACGCGAGACCAGCGTTGTTCGTGCTTTGGTTGAACAAACTCCCGAGGGCAGAGGCCTCTTTGTGGGAAATAGCCTGCCTGTGCGCGAAATCGACATGCTCGCCCCAGCGAGGGACAGCAGACTCGACGTGGCGGCCAATCGCGGCGCCAGCGGCATTGATGGGCTCCTCGCTACCGCTTGTGGTTGGGCTGAGGGACGCCAGGCTGCTGTGACCGCCGTGTTGGGCGACGTCTCTACGTTGCATGATCTCAACTCGTTATTGCTGATGCGCAATAGCGCGGTGCCCATTGTGCTGGTTGTCTTCAATAATGACGGGGGAGGCATTTTTCAGTGGCTGCCGATCTCACAACAAAACGATGTGTTTGAAGGATATTTCGCGACTCCGCACGGATGTCAGTTTGAGAAGTGTGCGGAAATGTTCTCACTTGCTTATTTTTCTCCCAAGACGCTGTCGGAGTTTCGCGAAATGTACGCTAAAGCCTGCATGTCTGGCACAAGCTCACTGATCGAAGTAGCCACTGATCGACAAAAAACTTTCTTGCAGCAACAAGAGTGGCAGGCGTTGGTTCGCCAACTCCAAGTTTGAGGCAAAAAGTACTCAGGCTATGAGGCGCTGCTCTCAGCTACGGATGGTTTTTTGTTCTAAGGAACCGGTTGCTTCTGGCCAGATCGCCCGTAACTCCTCAAAAAAAACGAAAAACAACTTTTCCGCTTGCGTGAAGTTCCGGAAGGCTATAAATTCTCGCCCTTCTTTACAATACCTAGAACAGGAATGAGACGTATGAACGGTGCACAGATCATTGTGGAAGGGTTGAAGCGAGAAGGTGTGAAGTACATCTTTGGCTATCCGGGGGGCGCCTGTATGCCCATTTTCGACGCGTTGCTAGACGCTCCAGAGCTGGACTTGGTGCTGGTGCGACACGAGCAAGGCGCGACACACATGGCAGACGGCTATGCGCGCGCAACCGGACAGACAGGCGTGGTGTTGGTGACCTCAGGCCCCGGTGCCACGAACACGGTGACCGGCTTGCTGACCGCTCAAATGGACTCTGTTCCGATGGTCGTGTTGACCGGGCAAACGATCACCCCCAATTTGGGGAAAGATGCGTTTCAGGAAGCCGACATCTTTGGGGTCACGATGCCGGTAGTGAAGCACAACTATCTGGTCAAGGACGTGAGGGACTTGCCTCGGATTATCAAGGAAGCCTTCTACCTTGCCAACAGCGGGCGCCCCGGCCCTGTGCTGGTTGATTTGCCCAAAGACGTGGTCTCGGCAGAATGCGAAGTCCTGTTCCCTGAGCAACTGGACTTGCCAGGCTATAAAGTCCCCCAGAAAGGAAAGACGGAAGATGTGATCCGAGCCGCTGACATCATTATGGAAGCCAAGCGGCCGCTGCTCTATGTCGGAGCTGGAGCCGTGATTGGGAAAGCCAGCAAGGAAGTGCTGCAGCTCGCTGAGAAGCTCCAAGCCCCAGTGACCACTACGCTGCTCGGCAAGGGCGCCTTCCCTGAGACCCACGAGCTGTCGGTTGGGATGCTCGGCATGCATGGCACGGCTTACGCGAACAAGACCGTGGTCGACTGCGACCTCATCATGGCAATTGGAGCCCGTTGGGATGACCGCATCACCGGCAAGGTGAGTGAGTTTTGCCCCGACGCGAAGAAAGTGCACATTGACATCGACCCTGCTGAGTTTGGCAAGATCATTCAACCCGACGTCTCTATCAACGGAGACGCGCGCTTGGTGCTTCAGGAACTGCTGCCTCACGTTCACAAACTCGACACCAAGCCATGGCTCAAGCAGATCGCGAGTTGGAAGCGCAAGTATCCCTTGAAATACCCAAAGCGCGGCGGACTGCGCGCGCAATATGTGCTGGATGAGTTTGACCGGCTCACCAACTCAGAAGCGATCGTCAGCACCGACGTGGGACAGCATCAGATGTGGGCCGCGCAGTTCTGTAAGTCATCCCGCGAACGCCAGTGGCTCTCCAGCGGTGGCGCAGGAACAATGGGGTATGGCTTCCCCGCTGCGATTGGCGCTCAGCTTGGCTGTCCTAAAGACCTAGTGGTCGCCGTTGTGGGCGATGGCGGGTTCCAAATGACAATGGCTGAGCTATCCACGGCGGTGCTACAGAAAGTTCCCATCAAAATTTTGATCATTGATAACAAGTACTTGGGGATGGTGCGTCAGTGGCAGGAGCTGTTCTTCGATGAGCGCCTGAGTGGAGTGGACATGGAAGGAAACCCTGACTTTGTGAAGCTCGGGGAAGCCTATGGCGTGAAGGGCTTCCGCATCCGCAGAACGGGAGATGTGACCAAAGTTCTGGAAAAAGCCATCGCTTACAACGACGGGCCCTGCATCATCCACGCAGAGGTCGTCAAAGAAGACAACGTCTTCCCGATGATTCCAGCCGGGGCTGCGGTCAAAGACATGCTGATTGACAAGCCGGCAGAGAAACTCGAAAAGCCCACAGGCAGCACTTGATGCTCCGCACGACTCACCGGATCTCCACCTAACTTTGCACCGCTATCCTGCCCAAACGAACTGCATGGAAAAATTCACGATTAGTATTTACGTCAACAACAAGCCGGGCGTGTTGATGCGTCTGCTGCAAACCTTCGCGCGCCGAGGCTACAACGTAGACTCCCTTGTTGTATCGGCTTCACACGATCCCAGCTTCTCGCGCATTACGACCGTTGTGCAGGGCGACCCTGAGAGCTTTGAGCAAATTTTGCGTCAACTCGACAAACTGGTGGACGTTGTGCACGCCATTCATCACCACCCTGATCAATCGGTGGAGCGTGAAATGGCGATTTTTAAGCTGCTGGTCAACTCCACGCAACGGCCAGAAGTGCTGCAAGTGGTCGACGTCTTTCGCAGCAAGATTATCGACATCACAGATCAGTCTGTCGTGGTCGAAGCCACCGGGAACTCCTCAAAAATTGACGCGATGGAGAAACTTTTCCAGACGATGGGGCTCTCAGAGATGGTGCGCTCCGGCAAGCTGGTCATGGCACGCGGCACCGAAAAAACCTGAGCTATGGACTTGCCAGCCCGGCTGGAAGCTGGCGCTGCGGTGGCGCTGATTGCGCCGGCGGCGCATCTGCCATTTGAACGAGAAGCGTGGCTCCCCCAAGTCGTGGAGATTCTGGAGCAGGACTGGGGACTGCGCGTTGTCCAGTCGGTGGATCTCACGCAAAAGCACCTCTACCTTGCCGGCTCTGACAGGGCCCGTGCGCAGGCTCTGCAAGTAGCTCTCGAAGATGCAAGCATCCGTGGAATCTTCGCCATCAGGGGAGGATATGGCGTGGCGCGGATGCTGCCGCATCTTCAACCTTCCCGCTGGCATCACCAACCGAAGTGGGTCACCGGTTTTAGCGATTGCACGCTGCTCTTAGCGTTCGTTCAACGCCATACAGAGTGGCAAACGGTCCACAGCCCTTGCCTAGTTTCCCCTCAATTTTTGCACGCGACAGCCGCTACCGAAAATCGCGACGCGCTACGAAACTTGCTCTTTCACCAGAGGTTGCCGCGTTATGCAGTCCAATTTTTGCAGGGCGGCACTGCGAGTGGGGTGCTGGCGGGCGGTTGCCTCTCAGTGATCGCTGCCGCGGTCGGCACTCCTTTCGCGTTGGACTTACGCGGGCGAATCCTCTTTCTGGAAGAGGTCCGTGAGGCTCCCTACCGCATTGACCGAATGTTGACACAACTCAAACAGTCTGGGGCTTTGCAAGGGGTTCGCGGCATTGTCTTTGGTGATCTACACGGTTGCGAGCCCGAAGCGCTGTTGTGGGAGGTCATTCATGACGTGCTCGGAGACCTGAGCATTCCGATCGCCTACGGCCTGCCTTGTGGACACGGCGAACGCAACCTGCCACTGTTGCTGGGCGCGCCTGTGCAGCTGCAAACGGAACCGCCGCAACTTACCTTTCACACTCTCTCTGCTGGCACGCATGAATTTACTTGAGCAATTCAGCAATTGGTTTGTTGCGCTACCTGCGCTGGTCAGCCTGCCATCTTTAGGGCTCCTCTTGTTGGGAGGTTCGGTGCTAACGCTGCGGCAAGTCAAACGCGCCCGGCAGCTCCGCACATCGCGCAAGCAATTTCTCGCAGACCTTCGTCGCCAACTGCCCTGAAACATCCTTCCTCCGCTTCTATGCCTGCTTCTTTACAAGAGCGTCTCCAAGAGGTCGCGCTCCCGGTTGAAACGCGCCCCGTCCGAATTCTAGAGCCTGTGGGTGGCAAAGACTTCGGCACCACTGCGGTCATGCCTGATCTGCAAACCGTTATAGACTACGAAGAGAACGCCTGCCGCGTGACGTGGGGGTATTATCGGATGGTGGATCGACCAGCTCTTCACCAACTGCAACAGCAGCTCTCGACTTTGTTTGGCGTCCAACGCACGCTGTTGTTCAACTCGGCGGCGACCGCTTTGCGTGAGGGCATCGACTTTTTGTTGACGCGGCGCCCCGATTTTCGGCTGTGCTGGCATCTTGAATCGCCGTTGCCGCGCTGGCTTGAAGCGTGGCAACTCTGCGAAGAAGATGACCCACATTTGCCCTGCCTGCACCTGGTTGAAGCGCCAACAGTCGATCAGCTGCCACAGCTGCGAGCCCAACACGGCGTTCGGACAATTGATTGGGTGATTTGGCACAGCAACACCTTGCCGGAGCAAGAGTTGCCCATTGGCGGTCATGAGTGGTGGGTCAGCGATTTAGACCTCTCCCAGCAGGTCGGGGGAGCGCTTTTAGGACAACACGTCGCCCTGCTAGACGAGCTGTTCGCCCTGCGCAAGAAGCGTGGACCGATCCTCTCCCTCCGCAACCTTGCGGCTTGGAGACAACAGCAACAGCTACCCGAAAACGCGCTCGCGATTCGTGAAGCGGTGCGCGAGAAGCTGCGCCATTGGGAGCAAGCGCGCGCGTGTTTTTTGTTCCCCTCCGGCATGAACGCGATGACGACCGCGCTGGAGCTGTGTCGTCGACGCTGCCGCAGTCACAAAGCGCCACGCTTTTTGGCAATCGGCCTGCTTTACACAGACACCTATGCGCTGCTGATGCAAGAGCGCTGGCGAGGAGGCTCAGGAGCACCGATCTTTCTGAACACAGACGAACTCGAGCGCCTGCCGCGTCTGCTCAAAGATGACTCCATCGCCGCAATCGTCACGGAGACCATCACGAACCCGCTCAGTGAAGTCCCCGATTTGCGGATTATCCACCGAGCCGCAGAAGACGTAGGAGTTCCAGTCGTTGTGGACAACACGCTCGCGGGGCCACTCAACGCACAGCCGCTAGTGTGGAAAGCCGACCTTGTTGTGCACAGCACCGCAAAGTATCTCAGTGGGAACAATCGACAAACCGGCGGGGCGCTCCTTGTGCGTGAAGCGGATTGGGAACAAGAAATCCAAGCCTTTCAAGAGGAGTGGCAGAATGAGATGTCTCCTTGGGAAGTCGTGGAGCTGGAGCATTGTTTGCGCACGTTCCCGCAAAGGATGCAGCGTTTCAATCGCAATGGAAAAGTCGTGGGGCAGTTTTTGGCGGCTCATCCTAAAGTGCAGCGTGTCCACTTCAATGGGCTCAAATCGCACCCACACTCCGGGCTCGCGCAGCGGCTCTTCCAGGGCTCGGGTAGCCTGATTAGCTTCATTTTGCGCAACGACTCGGCAGACGGACTCGCGCGGTTCTACAACGCAGATTTGAGGCCGATTCACAAGGCGCCCGGCCTTGGCTCGGATGAGACAATGTTGTGCCCGTATGCGTTGCTCGCGCATTATCACGCCAGCGAAGCAGAGCTGCGAGAGCTGCGGATCTCCCGCTATCTGGTGCGGTTGGCAGTTGGCTGCGAAGAAGACCTCACTCCGATTTTAGAGGCGCTAGAGCGCGGCCTCAACGCATGACCGGCTGACCGCGACACAGATACCGGTTCCATATCGTTCAGTATCTGTTGGAAGGATTGACTCGCCCACAGCAACACCCCGCTGCGTTCCAAGAACAAAGACGCGCATCAAGGCCGACTCACCATCCCCACCAGACCAACAAGGGCTTGCTCACAATCCAGAGCAGAGCGAGTAACCACAGTTGCCACGCAGGACCTGGAAACATCTCAGGGCTCGTCTAACCACTTCCGCAGCTTCTTCAAGGTCTGTTCGGGATTCTCTCGCATCATCCGTAGCAGCTCTTCCTTAGGCCGGTGATCTTCCATCTGTGGGGCCAAGAGGCTCTCATCATACTCCAAGGGGCTCTTGGGCTTGATCAGCGGATTCAGCTGGGTCATGCGCTTGCGTTCGCTCATGTCTCCTCTCTAACACTTTGAATTTCTGGAGAATTTGTTTGCTGCTGTTGTAGCACAACTCTTCTAGCGATGTCGCTCTCAGAGCGCATTTCGGGAAACTTTTTGAGGCTGGCATGGAAAATGCGAATGTGGGAACAACTCTTCAACAACGCTCGGAGGATGAGCGTTCTTATTTGAATTTCCTTCCGCAGGAGGTGGACGGTAATTACGAACATGTATCGTAGGAGTCAGCAATGAACCACGAGTTGCTGCAATTTCAACAATTTTGCGCCTACATGCGGCGCGCTCGCCCCGAAGAGCCCAGCGCGGGCTTTTTGCTTGACGAGTGGAACCTAATGCGCGACGGGCACCGCGAGTGGCTGAGCCCAGAGTCGCAAGCTTTCTTGTCTGGAAAAGCAAAGTAAACGAACAGGGAGCGTGCTTCGCTTCCCCCTTCGCCTGCTCTCTGTGACACGACCGGTGTCACTCGGACGGAGTGAGGAGGTGACCCCGAATGAGTTGCGGCGGGCTGACCAACGAAGCTCGCGCCATGAGAACGAAAACAGGATGCGCAGCGGCTTTAGCTGCTGAAGTTGCCGCCAGACACTGAAATGGTTCCGATGAACAAGACACACGCTGAGGATGCAGGCTTCGTCT